>CAYOWK010000010.1:0-102474 GCA_964407665.1 uncultured Rhizobium sp.
TGCTGCATACGAACATCCGCAAGTATGGCACGGTCTCGAACACCATCAGCGCCGGCGCACGGGTCGAAGGCGTGATCCGGCGGAAGGACAAAGACCAGTGACCGTCTGCACGCCGCCCCTCGAGAGTTCCGATCCGGGTCGCCTGGCTGGAGCGCTCAACCAGTCCTGCTTCTGCATCACCCTCGACCGCGCCACGCTGGCCCGCGAGATGGAGCACGAGGCTGGCGACCAGCTCGCCCTCCAGATCGCCGACCGGCCGCACCTGTTTTCCAACGTGCCGGTCTTCCTGCCCGCAACCGACCGCGACCGCATGATGGGGATCGTTCAGGCCGTCGAGCGCGCCTCGGCTACGCCGGGCTATCGCGACAGCGTGCTGGGCTGGGCGCCGGAGGCCTCGCGCCAGGACTTCGGGCCGGCCGGGGCCTTCATGGGCTACGACTTCCATCTCGCCGAAGGACCGCCCCGTCTCATCGAGATCAACACCAATGCCGGCGGCGCTTTCCTGAACGCCTTTGCCGCCCGTGCCCAGATCGCCTGCTGCGATCCCGTCGAGCCGCTGATGACGGGCTCGCTCGCCGCCGGCTTCGACGACGCCGTCATCGCCATGTTCGAGAGCGAATGGCGCCTGCAGCGCGGGTCGGGCCGGCCATCGCGGATCGCCATCGTCGACAACCAGCCGGACGCCCAGTACCTGCACCCCGAATTCCTGCTCGCGCAGGCGCTCCTCAACCGGCGCGGCTTCGAGGCCGTCATTGCCGATCCGGGCGACCTGGTGTTCGAAGGCGGCGAACTCCGGCGCCACGGCCGCCACATCGACCTCGTCTACAACCGGCTGGTGGATTTCGCGCTGGACGAGCCGCGTCATGCGGTGTTGCGCGCTGCCTGGCAGGCCGGCGCCGTCGTCGTCACGCCGGGCCCGTTCAACCACGCCCTGCTCGCCGACAAGCGCAACCTCACCCTCCTGTCGGACCCCGCCACCCTGTCCGGCTGGGGCCTCGCCGAGCCAGACATCGCGACCCTCGCCCAGCTCCCCAAAGCCGAACACGTGACGCCGGACAACGCCGCCCGCCTCTGGGACAACCGCAAGCACCTGTTCTTCAAGCCGGTCTCCGGCCACGGCGGCAAGGCCGTCTACCGGGGCGACAAACTCACCCGCACGGTCTGGGCGAGCATCCAGGCCGCGCCCTATATCGCCCAGGAGCTCGCCCCGCCCGGCGAGCGCCAGATCCAGATCGACGGGACCACCCAGCCCTGCAAGATGGATGTGCGGCTCTACACCTATCGCGGACAGCTCATGCTGGCGGCGGCCCGGCTCTATCAGGGCCAGACCACCAACTTCCGCACGCCCGGAGGCGGCTTCGCGCCGGTCTACTTTTTGTAGGGCTACTTCCTGTAAGCCCTACTTCCCGCGCCGGATCGTCTCGGCCAGCTGCGCCGCCAGCCGCGAGCTCTCGAACGGCTTGGAGATGAACGGCGAGCCCGCATACGCCGGCTTCAGCTGGTGCGGCCCGTACCCGCTCATGAACATGAACGGCGCCCCGCGCCTGCGCATCTCGTCGGCGACCGGATAGCTGTCGTCGGCGTTGAGCCCGATATCCAGCAGCGCCGCATCCACATGCTGACCGTCCAGGTTGGCCAGCGCCTCGGCCGCCGACACGAACGGCCCCACCACCACGGCGCCGGCGTCCTGCAGGCAGGCCTCGATATCCATGGCGATCAGGTATTCATCCTCGACAACAAGCACGTGCTTGCCGCGAAGCGCTTCGCCCTGGATGGGTGTGGCCAGTGAAATGTCCCCCGCAAACTGCGTCGTACCCGCCATGAGCGTTGCATCCTTCTGGGCATAGCCCGAGCGGGAGCACACGAATCCCCGATGTGGGGTGTCTCTCAGCCGCCAGCCGCCCGGAAATCCCGTTGCCAGCGATAACCCTGCCTAGCATGTGCTATAGGGTCGGTCTCTATCATGGATCAGTCAATGCGGGTTTTGGCAGTCCTGTCTGTCCGTAACCGCGCACGAGTTTGCCGCAGCTGCACAAATACCCGTTACAGCCTTGCGCTGACGTCAGGCGCCGCCCCCCGCCAGCCAGTCCTCCTCCTCCATCACCCCCTCGAACTCCAGGCTGGCGCTGCCGATGCTGCACGCATCCCCCGGCTGCACCTCCGGCTCCAGCTCCACCCGCGGCGGCGCCAGCAGCACCGGCTGCCGCATCCCCTCCACCATCGCCCGCACCCGCTCCAGCGAGTCCGCGCTCCCCTCGCCCAGCAGCTCCACCGCCAGCTTCAGCACCCGGCTCACCTCGGCCTCCAGCGCCCGCCGCTCCGCCGCCGCCTCATTGGCCCCGCGAATGACGAGAATGGTCTTGCGCGTCGCCTCGGTGGACCGCGCATAGTCGAGATCCTTCTTCCGCCACCCGCCCTGCAGCGCCCACTGCGCCAGCGTCTGCGTATGCACCCCCAGCCGCCGCGACACCTCGGCCCGCGCCATCCCCTGCCGCACCAGCCGCTCGGCCTCATACTGCAACCCCATGATCTCGGCGCCCGACCGTCTCATGCCCGCCTCCCAGACCCGCACCACGCGGGAGCGCACCGCCCACCAGGACCGCCGCACCCCCACCCTAACCCCCGCCCACCCCGGTCGGATCCAGCCCCCCAGACCCAGCATATTGTCCGCCCCCACAGAGCGGCCCGTCAGAGCGGCCCCGAAGGGACCGCGTCCCCCGCGCAGGCGGGGGCCCAGACCCACCGCCCGCACCGCCGGTATCCCGCCCGGAGCGCCGAATGCCCCACCCCGTAGGGTGCATTGGAGCCGACGGCGGAAATGCACCGCCCCACCACCGGCGGCCACGGTGCATTTCGCCTCGCTCAATGCACCCTACGCGGCGGACGGCTGACCACCCCCGCAACCACACCCCTGCGCCCGCCGGACCAGCTGGGCGCCCCGCTCCATCAGAGCCCCCGCCTCCATCAGCTCCAGAGCCTTCCGCGCCTCATCCCGCGCCGTCTCAGCTGCCTCAGCCCGCACCCGAAGCGCCTCGCAGGACGCCTTCCACACCTCAACCTCAGCCGCAGAGGCCTTAAGCGCCGCCTCACCCTCCGCAAGCCGCTGCCTCCAGCCCACCTTCGGAGGCGCCGCCGTCGGCCTGCCCTCCTCCCCCAGGTACTTCCACTTCCCCGTAGCCGTCTTCGTCCAGCCCATGATCTGCCTCCTGTTCAGCCAGACCATCACCCTCCCACGCCCCACACCCCGGTCGAATTCGGGCGGGTGAACCCAGCATAAAATTGGCGTCGACCGCATAGGGAGCGTTGCGTGCAAGATGTCGGAACAGCGCTGCCCTGACACCAGCACCAACGGTCTGTTGCTCAGGGCTCTGCCCCCCCGGCGCGCGGCGCCGAAGTGGGCACTTCTCGCACACAGAGCTAAACGCGGTGATGTTCACCTATTGTACCGCGCGGCGAACTAGCATACATTAAGGTTGCTACTGTTCTGGTTCCACAGCTGAACCCGATGGTTGGCGACGCGCGGCTCCTTCGGCCCTGCATCTTCTGAGCGTGCTCATGGCGGGGAACATCGCCGCTTGGGCTCAAAGCTTCGAGTGGATGCGGTCACTTTGGAACGCGGGTCAGGTGGCCCGATGTGCAGCAAAAGGGATGAGGGCCATGTACCAGCTTATCGGACGGCGCCGGGGCCAGGCGCAGAAGCGGGCGAAGGTTTGTTCACGTTTTGTTCTGCGCCTGCGCGGGGCATTGCATTTGGCGACCACATGCTCTAAAATAGAGATAGCCGGAGGTATAGAGTTCGAAACTAACTATTCTGGTTCCACAGCTGAACCCGATGGTTGGCGACGCGCGGCTCCTTCGGCCCTGCATCTTCTGAGCGTGCTCATGGCGGGGAACATCGCCGCTTGGGCTCAAAGCTTCGAGTGGATGCGGTCACCTTACGATCTTACTCAAGTGCTGCACGCTAACTCCACTTGCAAGTAAGCCCTTGAACGCCCTCACTGAAACTTATTCGGTAGATCGAATCGTAGATTTTTGGACCGATAACCGGTCGAAATTTCCTCGACGGACGTCACCCGGTATTGATTTCGTCACGAGGGACCGATTCAACGAAACGCTGCATACAGAAGCTAAATACATTAAAGAACGAATGGTATCTGGTACTTACGAGTTTTCCCCTCTTCGCCCGATTCCGATACCTAAGCCGGGCGCCAGCTCTCCGCGTATAATCAACGTTCCCACAATTCGAGATCGGCTTGTACAACGGATGCTCGTAGCGTTCTTGATCAACCAATACGCCGATCGATGGCGGCTGCCCCATAGTTTCAGCTCTATGGGTGGGACGGACGAAGGAGTCCAAGCAACCGTTAGGCGGATCGCAGCTCGCATCCAACCAGAAAGCTATATTGTCAAAGCTGACTTGTCGAAGTATTTCGACACGATCTCTAGGGATAAAATGTTACACGTTTTTAGAAAACTGGTGAAACACAGATCCTTACTTTGGCTAATCGAAAGGTCTATCGCTGCAGAAAGCCACATCAAAGACCTGGAGCACCGCTCTCTTGTGGCGAAGGGTGGGCTGAGAAAAGGGCTCGGCATTAGACAAGGAATGCCGATATCGCCCCTCGCCGCCTATCTCTTCTTGCGCGATGCGGACTCCGCAATGACGCCAAGAAATTTCTATAGATATGTAGACGATATGCTTTTTATATCTGAAACTAAATCTGACGCCGTTGATGCTTTTCAGAAATACAAAGACATGGCAGAGGCACGCGGGCTTAACATTCACCCACTCGGAAGCGCGAAGACCCAATTGATAGGGCCTCGAGAAAGCTTTGAGTTTCTTGGACTAAAAATAGACCGGTCGATGCCGCGCATTTCTTTCAAGATTCCTTCAGCATCGAAGAAGGAAATAGTTACACAAGCGATGGCTCAGTCGCGAATCGATCCATCAGAAACAAGAAGACAAAAAGGTTGGCTAATTTCTGCCGCGACCAAGGCCGGGCAGTTAACGCGAAACTATGAAAGCGCCTACGGACTTTGCGATGACTGGCCAGACTTTAGGCAGCAACTAAGCATGACACAATTAAGGATGACCCGCCGCATTGCTGACGAGTTGACTAGACTTCGCAGAGCAGGGGACGATGAAACATTGCAGAGAGTGTTTGGATACTAACCTACCCCTGCCTCCCTTCTACCGCCTCACCTCGTCCCTCAACCGCGCCGCCAGTTCGAACTCCAGGTTGGCCGCCGCCGTGCCGCCACCTACGCCTCTACTCCTCCCCTCCCCCAATCACGCCAACCTTCGCCATCCCATGCCGCTGGAGCGCCTCCATCGCCTTCGCCACGTCGCGATACTTGGCGCGGCGATCCGGCTCCAGATGCACCTCGGGAACCGGCTCCACCGTTGAGAGGCCGGACAGCATGGCGTCCAGCTGCTCCAGCGTGACGGGCGCGCCATCGAGGGCGTATGAACCGTCGGCGCGGATCGCCAGAGCGAAGGGTCCCGGCCGCTGCGCCATCGCCTCGCCCATCCGCCGGTAGAACTCCTCTTCCGATATCTCCTCGCCCTGCCAGAAGATGCGGCCGTCCGGGTTCACGACGATGTGGACGTTTTCCGGCGCCGGCGCTTCGGCTGCCGCAGGTTCGGGTGGCTCCGGCGCACAGGCCGAGACCGCAAGCGCGGCCAGCAGGATCAGATGGTGTCGCATGCCCCCTCCCCGGCGCAACCGCGCCGCCGTCCGCATCCTTGCCGGGCGGACGGGTTTTGGCAATCGGGGGTGGTTTCCTCCCCATGCGGCGCAGCCGCTGGGGAAGGTGGCGCGCCGGGCGCTTTCTGCTAGCCTCTCTCCTTGCCGCTTTCTGCTGGCCTGAAACGGGGGACTCGCATGCGTACCGGACCTCTCATTGCACTGGCCCTGGCCGGACTCCTCGCAGCCGGGCCCGCGTGGGCGCAGACCGCCATGGTGGACGTCTCCGGGAAAGAGGTCAGCACCCTGCTGATGCGATACAAGATCAACACCCGCTCGAGCCCCACCGACCGTCATGTCCTGCTGCGCGATGTCACGCGCGACCACTACCTCATCACCCTCGACGAGCCGTGCATGAGCCTGAAGTTCGATCAGGGGTTTTCGTTCCGGCCGCCGATCGAGATCCGCGCGCGGGCCAGCGAGCGGTATGACCTCCTCTTCGCAAACGGCCGGGACTGCAGGATCACGAAGATCCAGCAGGTGGCCTCGAAGAAGGCCGGCATCGCGCTGGCCGAGTCGGAACTGGCCGCGGCCCTGGCTGCCGAGGCGGCTGCCCAGTCGTCGCAAACGCAGGGCGCACCCGAGCCGAAGGAGTAGGCGCCGCCGTCCGCATCCTTGCCGGGCGGACCGGTTTTGGCAGCGGCTCACGCCTGAGGCCCGCCTTCAGCATCCGGCGGCGGGCGGCCGCGTCCTCGCGCCAGCTGTGGCAGCGCGGACCAGTCGCCCCTGATCACCGCTTCCTTCTTGGCCCGCGACCAGCCCTTGAACATTCGCTCCAGCCGGATTGCGTCCTCGGCGCGGTCAAACGCTTCTGACCAGACAAGCCGGACGGGTAAACGCTTCGCCGTCCATGCGTCCGGGTGGACGCCGTTGTTGTGCTCCCAGACGCGGACCGCAATGTCGGGTCCGCGATGACTTCCGACGTAGTAGAGGCCGTCGGCGCACTGGAGCATGTAGACCCAGACGATCATGCGCTGTCCCCCTGCGGCCTACCCTAGCCCCTCATCCTGAGCCCCCTCATCCTGAGCCCGTCGAAGGACGAGGGGCGGCGCTCACCAACGTCTCGTTCCCCTCTGGGCGCCTCATGCTTCGACGAGCTCAGCATGAGGAGTTTTACTGGAATGCAACCGCAGCCCCTACCCCGCCAACCCCAACTCCGTCTCCCGCAGCTTCTTCACCTCGTCCCTCAGCCGCGCCGCCAGTTCGAACTCCAGGTTGGCCGCGGCTTCGCGCATCTCGCGCTCCATCGTCTCGATGACGCGCGCGATGTTGTGGCCGCCGCCTTTTCCGACGAACTCGGCGCCCGCCTCCTCCATGCCGGGCAGCACGCCGGACTTGCCGCGCTTGTTGGGGTCGCGGCCCTTCGGCAGCAGGCCCTGCGCGGCCTTGGAGGTCACGCCCTCCAGCACGTCCTTGATCCCTGAGAGCACCGTGATCGGCTCGAAGCCGAATTCCTCGTTGTGGGCGATCTGGCGCTCGCGGCGGCGGCGGGTCTCGGCCATCGCGCGCTCCATCGAGCCGGTGATGCGGTCGGCGTAGAGCACCACCTTCGCCTCCGAGTTGCGCGCCGCCCGGCCAATCGTCTGCACCAAAGATGTCTCGGAGCGCAGGAAGCCCTCCTTGTCGGCGTCGAGGATGCCCACGAAGGCGCATTCGGGGATGTCGAGCCCTTCGCGCAGCAGGTTGATGCCGATCAGGCAGTCGAACTTGCCCAGGCGCAGGTCGCGGATGATCTCGATGCGCTCGATGGTGTCGATGTCGGAGTGCATGTAGCGCACGCGCACGCCCTGCTCGTGCATGTGCTCGGTGAGCTGTTCGGCCATCTTCTTGGTGAGCGTGGTGACGAGCGAGCGGAAGCCGCGGGCCGCCGTCTTCTTCACCTCGTCGATGCAGTCGTCGACCTGGTTGGCGCCGCCCTCATAGACCGGGCGGATCTCCACCGGCGGGTCGATCAGGTGGGTGGGGCGGATGATCTGTTCGGTGAAGACGCCGCCGGTCTGGTTCAGCTCCCAGGGGCCGGGCGTCGCCGAAACGTGGATGGTCTGCGGACGCATCTTCTCCCACTCCTCGAACTTCAGCGGCCGGTTGTCGAGGCAGCTGGGGAGGCGGAAGCCGAACTCGGAGAGCGTGTATTTTCGGTTGTAGTCGCCCCGGTACATCGCGCCGAGCTGGGGCAGCGTCTGGTGGCTCTCGTCCACGAAGATCAGGGCGTTCTCGGGGATGTATTCAAAGAGCGTCGGAGGCGGCTCGCCGGGTTTGCGGCCCGTGAGGTAGCGGCTGTAGTTCTCGATGCCGGCGCAGGAGCCGGTGGCGAGCATCATCTCGATGTCGAACTGGGTGCGCTGTTCGAGGCGCTGGGCCTCCAGCAGCTTGCCCTGATTGTTGAGCTGGGCCAGCCGGTCCTTGAGCTCGCGCTTGATGTGCTCGACGGCCTGGTTGAGCGTCGGGCGCGGGGTGACGTAGTGGCTGTTGGCGTAGACCTTGATCTTGCCCAGCCGGCGCACCTGCTTGCCGGTCAGGGGATCAAATTCCGTAATCGCCTCGACCTCGTCGCCGAAGAACGAGATCTTCCAGGCCCGGTCCTCCTGGTGGGTGGGCCAGACATCGATGATGTCCCCCTTCATCCGGAACGTCCCCCGCCCGAACGCCATGTCGTTGCGCTTGTACTGCAAGGCGACAAGGTCCGCCGCCACCTTCCGCGGATCGACTTTTTCCCCTTCCCGCAGCTCAAACGTCATCGCGGTATACGTCTCGACCGACCCGATGCCGTAGATGCAGGAAACCGAGGCGACAATAATCACATCATCCCGTTCCAAAATGGAACGCGTTGCTGCATGTCGCATCCGATCAATCGCCTCATTGATCGAAGATTCTTTCTCAATATATGTATCCGTCCGCGGAACGTACGCTTCCGGCATGTAGTAATCGTAGTAACTCACGAAATACTCGACGGCATTCTCCGGAAAGAACGACTTGAACTCTCCATAAAGCTGCGCCGCCAGCGTCTTGTTGTGCGCCAGGATCAGCGCCGGCCTCTGCGTCGCCTCGATGACCTTCGCCATCGTGTACGTCTTGCCCGAGCCCGTGACGCCCAGGAGCACCTGATCCAGCTCGCCCGCATTGGCGCCTTCCACAAGCTCCGCAATTGCTCTGGGCTGATCGCCAGCCGGTTCATAGCTGGACGCAACCTTGAAGACCCGCCCCCCATCGAACTTGGTCCAGTTCCGCTCAGGCCTGTGAGGCTCCCAGCTCGAAGGAACGCCCTCCGCAATCTTCAGCGGAATCAGGTCGGCCAAGTCGGCGGCGCCAGGGTCCAGCTCCTCCGCGTCATCCTGCGTGATGAACGCAGCTGCAGATCCCTCGCCGACACCCCTCCGGACGGGGGGCTTCGCTTTTACGGATTTCGCTCTGACTGAAGAAGGGGATTTCGCCATCCGCCCAATATGGTCGGTTCAGCATCTGTTCGCCAGAGCCTCACGGCCTGGAATGTCGCCCTGCTGACAGCGGGGTGGCAGGAAGTTTCACGCCCATCGCTCAAAACGGAACCAGCCCTCCATCGGCCAGTCGAACATGCAGGCCTCCATCCGGGTTCCAGCACCGATATTGTGGGCAACAAGCGGCTGCCCGTCTACGAACTTGCGGGTCACAACGCCGATATGCGGCAACCCCGAGCCCGTCAGCCTCCAGCTCACGACGTCGCCCGGCCGGTAAGCGGCGGGATCGCCAGACACAGCAAGCGCCCCACCCTTTCTCCGAAAGAACGTTTCAAGGTTCGGCACGCGGCGGTGATCGATGTTCCGGTCTGGTCGTGTAAGTCCCCAGACTGCCGGGTAGCGCCCAAAACTGGCGCGCATGTCCTCGTGTACGGCTACCTGCAGGTCAACACCGGCATGCCGGAAGGCCCGGATCACCGTATCCGTGCAGACACCCCTATCGTCGGCCACATCGCCCATTGGATAGGACAACTTCACGTAAGCCGGGTCGTAGATTTCGGCCTTAGCGGCGCGCGCCTCCGCGCCGATGGCGACCATCTGCGCGAATGCACCAGGGCCATCTGGCGTTTGGGCCGATGTAGCGGGCGCCACTACCGCTGCACCCAATCCAAGAAGTACCGACCGCCTGTCCATGGCGGTCATCTCGCCCCAAGAATGCGGCAGAGGGAGGACACGCAGGCGGCGCACTGGCGGCGGCTAAAGCCTGGCGGCCGCCGCTTCGGCCTCCTCCCGGCGCCCCGCCATCACTCGTTCCCGGCTAGCTAGAAAGCGCTCAAGCACCGGCGGCGGCGCCAGCTCCGGGCGACCGGATTCGAAGGGCGGCGCCGGTGCGTACTCCAGCCCCAGCTGAATGGCTTGCGCGGTCTCAAGCCCCGCAATTTCCGCCAGAACCGTGAACGCGAAGTCGATCCCGGCCGTTACGCCTCCGCCTGTGAACACGTTTCCATCGCGGGCAACCCTGCTCTCGTCGATGATCGCGCCGAACACCGGGAGCAGCTCTCGGTACGCCCAGTGCGTGGCTGCCCGCTTGCCCTGCAGCAAGCCTGCCGCGCCAAGTATGAGCGAACCCGTGCACACGGAGGTGATGTATCTTGCATCTGCCGCCAGTCGGCGGATTTCGCCGATGAAGACTTCGTCCAACGCCACCGTCGTCGCGTTTAGACCACCCGGTACGCAGATCAGATCACAATGATCGATGGCGGACAGCTTCGACACATTGGCAAACGCAAGCCCATCCGCCTCGACAACACCTCCATCGCGGCTTGCGACGATCGTCTCGGAGTTGGGCGTCCGGCTCAGAACCTGGTGCGGGCCAGTGAAGTCGAGATGGGTCATTCCCGGGTAGATGGCGAAGACTATTCGAAAGGGGTTAGCGGACATGCGCCTGATCCTTGCTTGAAGTTGACGTCTCACCATCGCCCGTCTAGCGGTTGGCTGAAATGACAATGTTCCCACTTTTCGAGCCAGAGCTGATCGAATGCGCCTCGTCCGCTCTATCGGCTTCCTGATCTTCCCGGACTTTCAGCTCCTGGACGCTGCAGGGCCCATGGCTGCATTCGAGATTGCGGGGCAGGCCGCCGAACCGCCGCCCTATTCTCTGCACGTCCTGGCAGCTGGGGGCGGGATGGTCCGGTCTTCAGGCCCCGCCAGCATGCACGCCGATACGATCACAGCGGACCTGCAGCTCGACACGTTGATTGTAGCCGGCGGCTACGGCACGCGGCAGGCGCTGGAAGAGAGCGCCATCCTAGAGTTTGTGAAGAGCCAGGCCCGGATCGCCCGACGGGTTTGTTCCGTCTGCTCGGGCGCCTACATTCTTGCGGAGGCTGGCCTGCTGGATGGACGGCGCGCGACTACCCACTGGCGCCGCACACAGCACTTCGCCACCGCTTATCCGGCAGTCCGGCTGGAACCCGACCGCATCTACGCTCGCGACGGCAACATCTGGACATCAGCCGGGATAACGGCCGGCATCGACCTCGCTCTGGCGCTTATCGGAGAAGACCTTGGCGACGAGATCGCACGCGAAACTGCTCAGGAGTTGGTGGTTCATCAGCGTAGGCCAGGCGGGCAGTCGCAGTTCTCGGCGCTACTGGATCTGGATCGCGGTGAGGGCCGTTTCACGGACCTGCTGGGCTGGATAGGCGAGCACCTGGAAGAGCCCCTTACGGTCGACCAACTGGCCCGGGCCGCCTGCATGAGCCCACGAAATTTCTCACGCGCCTTCACGGCGGAAACTGGCGTCACGCCAGCCAAAGCGGTCGAGCGACTGAGGCTGGAGAGTGCGCGCGAGCAGGTGGAGCGCAGCCCTGCCCCCATCGACTCCATTGCAGTCCGCACAGGCTTCCGCGATCCCGAGCGAATGCGGCGCGCGTTTGTGCGTGCATTCGGTCAACCTCCACAGGCCCTCCGAAGGCTCGCCAGACCTAGATGACGGGTCGCTCCCCGGCCTGCTATGGAGGAGGCATGAACGAGATCACGGGAAATCTGGAGGCCGAATGGCGCACCGACATGGCCGCCGTCGGCGCAGACCAGACCAGGGCGACAACCGCCTTCAAGACGCTGCTCGACCGCCATCGCGAGCCGCATCGGCGCTATCATGGCCTCACTCACCTCGAAGCGCTTTTTGGGCTGCTACGCGACTACGCCCCGGCTATTGCGCACGGTTCTCCTGCCCGGTTGGCGGTCTGGTGGCATGACGCCGTGTACGAGCCCAAAGCGATCGATAATGAACAGCAGAGCGCAAATCTCGCCCGCTCAGACCTCTCGATTCTTGGCGCTGGAGCGGACCTGATCGAGCCGACAGCCGACCTGATCCTCAAGACCAAGAACCACTGGGAAAGCGGGCCAGCCGGGGAGGCTGGCGATGCCTTTCTCGACGCCGACATTGCCATACTCGGAGCGCCGTCGCCCACCTACGACCTGTACGCGGCCGGCGTTCGCGAAGAGTACGCGTGGGCGCCGAACGACCTATTTCGAAAGGGACGCGGCGCCTTTCTGCGCGGGGCGCTCCAGCGTCAGCGATACTTCCGCACGGACGTGTTCGAAGCCGCATTTGGCGCCCAGGCGCGCGTGAACCTGTCCCGCGAACTGGAAAGGCTGGAGGCGGGAGCGTGACCTTTGTCACCCGCTTCGCCCCCAGCCCGACTGGATTGCTGCATCTTGGCAATGCCTATTCGGCGATGCTTGTCCACGACGCTGCGCGGGCTGCCATTGGACGCTTCCTTCTGCGTATCGAAGACATCGACCAGACAAGATGCCGGACTGAGTTCGAGACCGCCGCGCTGGAAGACCTGGGTTGGCTTGGCCTCGAATGGGAGCGACCTGTCCGGCGACAGTCGGAGCACTTCGAGGCTTACGCGGCGGTGCTTGACCGCCTGTTCCGGCTCGGAGTGACCTACCGCTGCTTCCTCAGCCGGAAGGAACTGGCGGAGGCTAGTCTGAGTGCGCCGCATGGCCCCGGGGCGGCGCCCCCTCCCCCGCGTATCGGGCCGGAGGAGGAGGCGGAGCGGCTGGGGCGCGGCGAGGCCTTCGCCTGGCGCCTCTCCATGACATATTCACAGGACCTGTTAGGCGAGGAATTCGCGCGTCTGGAATTTGAGGAGCTTGGCTCCGGGCCAAACGGGGAACATGGCCGCATCCGCGCTTTTCCGGATCGTCTCGGCGACGTTATCCTCGGGCGCAAGGATACGCCCGCCAGCTATCACGTCGCCGTCGTGCATGACGACGCGCTGCAGGGCGTCACAGACATCATTCGCGGCGAGGACCTTTTTGAGAGCACACACGTCCATGTCCTCCTGCAGCGCCTGCTTGGCTTGCCCACCCCCCGCTATCGCCACCATCGCCTGCTGACAGGCGGGGATGGCCGCCGCTACGCCAAGCGCGACGCTTCGCTCACGCTCAGGGCCTTGCGTGCCAGCGGACTTTCCCCGCAAGACGTCCGCGCCCGCACCGGCCTGCCCGAAAGCGCCTGAACACCTTGACGCAGATACCTGTCGTCCCGCCTCGTCCGACCTGGATCGGACCTGCATGCCTGCTGGCGGGGGCGGTCTGTATCGGCTTTGCCCCCATCGGACTCCGGCTGTCGGAGTTTGGACCGCAGGCGACAGCCTTCTGGCGCTTTACCTTCGCCCTGCCTGTGGTCGCTGTCCTCGCGATGGCCAACGGCGGCATCGGCAAACCCTCGGCCTTCAGCCTTTTCGCAGGCCTGTTCTTTGGCCTCGACATTGCGCTCTGGCACTGGTCGCTCACCCTGACATCCGTCGCCAACGCCACGTTTCTGGTGAACCTCGGCAACGCATCCGTAGGCCTCATCGCATGGATCGTTCTGCGCCAGCGCCCGGCTCGGATCTGGATGATTGCATGCGGCATCGCCCTCGCGGGCGCCTTCATGCTGTCGCGAGGCGCCAGCGCGGCGTCCGCGTCTGCCCTGCAGGGCGACCTGCTCGCTCTGGCGGCCGCTGCGATGGTGTCGCTCTATCTGTTCCTCGGCATGCTGGCGCGCAGGACCGAAGCCGCCTTCAGCGTCCTGTTCTGGGCGACCGTCATGGAGATTGTTGTCGCGGCCGGCGCAACCGCGGCGAGCGGCGAGGCCTTCCTGCCGCCGGACCCCTCCTGGTTCCTTGCCCCCCTTGCGCTGGCGCTGGTTGCGCATGCGATGGGACAGGGGCTGATCGTGAATGGCGTGGGGCACACCCCGGCGGCGCTGGCCGGGCTTCTGCTGCTTGTCCAGCCCGTGACCGGGGCGCTGGTCGCCTGGCGCGTCTTCGACGAGACCCTGAGCCCGCTTCAGCTTTCCGGGGCCGGGCTGGTCCTGGTCGGCGTCTGGCTCGCCGGCAGGCGTTGACGCTGCCGCTCCATGATGGATAGCTCCCGGACTGGCCCACCGGTCTGAGGCGAGCGTCATGAGTGCAGAACATCTGGGCGCCCTCGCGCCGTCACAGGTGGCCGTCGACGGCGGACGGTCCCCGGAGACGGACGCTCTGGCGCTTGAATCGTGCATGCTGCGCCATGTTTCCCGGCTGTCGCGTGCGGTTGTCGCCGCCTATGACCCGGCGCTGGCCCGGCATGGTCTTACGGGGCATCAGTTCAATCTGATGACGACCCTGCACCGGAGCGGGCCGATGTCGGTGGGTGACCTTGCATGCGCACTCGGCATGGACCCGTCCGGCGTTCCGCGGGCCGTGCGTCCGCTGATCGAGACCGGGCTTCTGAGCGCACAATCCGGCGAGGACCGCCGCCGGCGGATGCTTGCGGTCACCTCCGACGGCGCAGGGCGGCTGCAGCAAGCGCAACAGTCCTGGGAAGCGGTCCAGCGCGAACTTGTTGACCAGATCAGCCCATCTGGGTGGCTGTCGCTGGCCAGTTCCATGCGCAACCTGCGGAAAGCGGCAGCCGAATGCTCGACCCGGAAGCAGAGCGCTTGACCTGTGCTGATAGCCCCAGCTAGCCCACTCGAGGGGACGCAGGCGAGGCGAGGGCTCGCTTCTCACGAGACGGCAGGCGTTCTGACGGCGCCTGCCCCGGGCTTGTCATGTACGGACTGCGCGTTCTTCTGGTCGACGACCATCCGGTGAACCGGAAGGTGGTGTCGCTTTTGCTGCAGACCCTGGATGTCGAACTTGTCGAAGCGGCCAACGGCGAAGAAGCGCTGTCGGCGCTCGCGGCCAGCCCGTTTGACGTCGTCCTGCTGGACATGCTGATGCCCGTCCTCGATGGGCCGGAGACCGTTCGGCGCATTCGCTCGAGCGGCGAATCCTGGGCGAGCATACCCGTGATTGCGATCTCGGCCGGGGCGCTGGGCGACAGCGTGGATCGCTATCTTGAAGCGGGTATGGACGGGTATCTGGCCAAGCCGCTGTCACGGGACACGCTTGCCTCCGAACTCGAACGTCTGGCCTCCCCTAGCCGCGTGCGGATGCAAGACGGGCGTCCAGTCCCTCCCGCACAATCGGCCACTCCTCGCGCAGGACACTGAACCAGGCGGTATCCCGGACGCGTCCGTCGGGGAGGATCATGTGGGCGCGGTGAATCCCCTCAAACCGGGCGCCCAGACGCGAGATGGCCCTGAAGGAGCGGATATTGGTGGCGTCCAGCTTCAGTTCAATGCGGTTGAGGCCCAGCGTCTCGAAACCGTGGGCGAACAGCATGCGCTTGGCTGACGGATTCACGGCGCCCGCCCAGAACGGCTTGGCATACCAGGTGTTGCCGATCTCCACCTTCCGGTGCGGCGCGTTCACGGCGAGATAGCTTGTGGAGCCGGCGTACTGGCCGCTCGCCTTGTCCAGGACGGCCCAGCAGACCTCGCGCCCGTTCGACGCCTCGCGAACATGATAGTCAAACCAGGTGTCGAAATTTCCGCCATGCGTTCCGGCGTGCTGGTTGATGGACTGGAAACGCCAGAGATCGGGGTCGGCGCCCGCCACACGCAACGGTTCGCGGTGACGCTCCTCGAGCGGCTCCAGCCGCACGAAGGCATTCGCGAGATCGACGGGGGCGAACACAGGCGAGTTGCTCATTGCGCGCCTTTTGCCGCTACTGCCCGTCCGCTGCAAGGTCCCGAGCAGCAGCCTTCGCGACCGCGATGGGCGCTACCATGACGGCGCCCGGCGGCACGTCGCACACCACAAGCGCCAGCGCGCCGATGCGGGCGCCGTCGCCTACGGTGATGTCGCCCAGCACGACGGCGGAGGTTCCGATCATCACGCCCTTGCCGATGCGAGGAGCCACCTTACGCTCGTTGGACTGGCCGATCGTGACGCCCTGCTGGATCAGGCAATCGTCGCCGACACTGGCGAAGGATGAGATGATGATGCCGCTGTGATGGGCGAGCCTCACGCGCCGGCCGATGTGCGCGCCCGGCATGATCTCGATGCCGTACCGGTTGCGCACCTTGCGGGCCATCGAGAGGTAGAGCCGGCGCATTGCCTTCTTCGCGAACCCGTCCCCCATGCGGTCGGCATACTCGCCCATACGATGAACGAAGATCGCCCGGAAGCCGGGTTGCGACCAGTCGCTCTCGTGGCGGGCGTAGTCCTCGCGCACGATATCCCAGAAGCCGGGCGGTGATGGAGCCGTTGTGTCCAAGGCGGTCCTCATCTTGAGGCCACACCCAAGCACGCCGGCCTGCGCGCCTCAACGAAGTTCGCCTGGCTGGCGCCTTAGCGACTGTCACTCGATCGCCACCGGCGCACCCGTAACGCCGCTCCTGGGCTCGCTCACCACAGCGTTCCAGGCGATCTGCTGCAGCAGCCTTTCACGCGCAGCAGACGCAGGGTCGGCCGGATCGACGAACGCGGTCATGCCGATGGGGCTCTGGCGGTACATCGCAGCGAACCAGGTGTAGGTCACGACACGCTCAAGCGCCGGGCGGGCATGACCGATGGCGTCCGAGAACAGCTGAGTCTGCTGCGTGATGTCCGGCACCTTGCCGGCGATCACGGCCTTCCGGAGATTGTAGACGGCGACGTCGGACGGCACGATGTAGGTGATCTGCCTGCCTGCGCGAGCGTCGATGCCGGCCAGCTGGGTGCGCAGCCGCTCCATATAGCCGCCTGGCTTCTGCGACTCGGCGAGCCAGCCGTCGATCTCGGCCGGAGTGACACCGTCACGCGACGCGGGGTCGAAATCGCCGCCGCCTGTGCCGCCGCCCGTCGGCAATGCGGCCTTGCCGTCAAACGAGAGCCACGACGACTGCACCATGATCCGGGCGTTCGGGTTGTTCGCGATGATGAAGTCGCCGAACAGGTCGATGCCCTGCTCCGGTACGATCCGCGTCGGCGACATCGTGAAGACGTCGACGTCCGCTCCGCCCTTGAGAAGGGCCGCCTTGGCGATATTGCCCTGAGGGTTGGCGCCGCCCTGCGACCAGTGCTGCATCGGCGTCGAGCCGCCGATGAACTGCACGGCGAGCATCGCGTGACCGTCCTTGCCCGCTTCCTTCGCCAGCGGCTCCAGCAGTCCGATGCCGGGTCCACGCAGCGGACGGCCGATGAAGACGTTGAAGGAGTGCGTCGCCATCACGATCTTCTGACCCTCGGCGATAGCGGACGGAACCTTGTCCGCAGCCGCTTCGGGCGCGGCGGCGCAAGCGGCGAGAGAGAGCGCGAGCAGTGCGCCAAGCACCCCGCGCGAAGCGAGGCCGACGCGGCCTTGCCTGCGCACGGGTGAGAATCCGGTCTGCTGCATGTGATCTCCGCCCGATCGTGTCTGTGAGCCGCCGGTTGCCATGCGGTCCTTATGGCCCTGCATCGCATATTGCGCGGACAGGCGGAAGATATTTGCCGGATATATGGACTGTTGATTCCGCGTCCCACGCGGGTCCATGTTCGGACCGGCCTCAAGCCGTCCGTGATGCGGTAGCTCACCTCCCTTGAAACAGGAGGACGGGGCGCGCGGGTGCACGCCGACTTGTATAAGTTGCCAGCTTGCGCTGGCCGGTGCGTGTTCCCACGCGCCCCGCAATCGGTTGCTGACCGGTGTGAGGATAGGATTTGACCGTGGTCCCGTCCTCCCGCCTTGCCGGAGCGAAGGCCGGAGCGACACGCCCGGTGTTTAGACCCACTCCCACATCCCGGACAGCTCGTGCAGAGGGCTTCCGATCCCTCTGGACGCTCCGGTTCCATACCCGGAGCCAGATTTTCAGGGGTGTCGCCCGCTTCGGCCCGCCCTTCCCCTTCGACACGCCGCTGCGCGGCTGCTCAGGGTGAGGGACGCGCCCTTGCGGGCGCTCCTCAGGGTGAGCCGAAACGGAAACCAACATCCCGCCACGCCGACCGGCGCCTGTCGTTCCTGGACTTCGGAGGCCTCCCGAAACCCTCCCGTGACAGGCGCGAGGAGGAGTTTAGGGGCGTCCACGCTCCCCGGAGTTCGCGGCGTAGTTTCCCGCATATCTTCGGAGTCATCCCGGACGGAGCGCAGCGAACGATCCGGGATCCGGCGGCGGGCTGCGGTGGTCGTTTCCGGATCCCGCATCAGCGCCCTTCGGGCTTGTGCGGGATGACGAGGCATCTGGCTTTTACACTGTAAGATCAACCCGTTTTTTTGGGCGCGGGGCGACGCACGTCCGGGCTTGAGCCGGGTCTCGCAGTCCGACACCGGAGTCTGGATTCCCGACTGCGCGGGAAGCACGGACACGGACGTGTCCGTTTGCTGAAGCGGCGATGCAGGTGTGGGAAACGAGGGTCATGTATCCCTCATTGACCGCGCGCGTCCTGCGGCGTGCTACATGAAAGTTTCACAAATCTGCGGCTCCGGCAGCACCGGTTTTTCACCGCGAATTCACCGCCGCAGAGGTATGACGCTGAGGTAAGGCGCCGGAAGGGCAAGTCGCTTGGGGGAGCGGGATGGAGCATGGCATGCGAGCCAGAGATATCGCCCGGCCAGTTGTCCCGGTGCACAGCGATGCGCTGACGGGTGAAGTGGTCGCGCGGTTCGAGCGGGATCCCGAGCTCGACATCATCCCTGTCCTCAACCAAGGGCGCGTCGTGCAACTGCTGACGCGCGAGGGCATGCTCCGGCTGTTTGCGCACATGTTCGGGCGCGACCTGTGGGCACGCCGGCCGGTATCGATGCTGACTGTGACGGAGCCCCGGATCTTTCTGGCCGACGCCTCGCTGGAGGATATCGGACGGCTTATCGCAAGCGTTTCCGCCGAAGCGCTGCAGGAGGGCGTCGGCTTCGTGGAGGCCGACGGACGCTATGTCGGCGTTGCGAGCGGCTTCGATCTCTATCGCGTCGCCGTGCGCCTCGGCGAGAGCAAGAACGAAGAGCTCAGTGCGCTGGCTGTCCGGCTGAAGGAGGAGACTGAGCGCGCGCATGTCGCCTCACAGGCCAAGTCGGACTTTCTCGCCACCATGAGCCATGAAATCCGCACGCCGCTGAACGGCATGCTGGGAATGTCTCAGGCGCTCGCGGCTTCGGCGCTGACAGATGAGCAGCGCGGCATGCTCGAGATCATCACCCGGTCCGGCGAGACGCTGACCTCGCTGCTGAACGACATCCTGGACCTGTCCAAGATCGAATCCGGACGGCTCGATATCTCGCAGACCGACCTGAGCCTCGATGGTCTGGTCGAACGGATCCGCCGCCTCTACTCCGGCACAGCGGGCGAAAAGAACATCCACCTGACGGCTCACCGGGCCGGCGGACAGCACGATCTCCTCGCCTTCGATCCCGTGCGGGTTCACCAGTGCCTTGCCAACCTCGTGTCCAACGCCGTGAAGTTCACGCAGGAGGGCGGCGTGGACATCATCTATTCGACAGAGACAACCGAGGCCGGCGAGATCGCGGTGCGGTTCGATATCCGAGACACAGGGATCGGCATGGACGAGCAGACGCTCGGGCGCCTGTTCCAGCCCTTCACGCAGGCGGACGCCTCCATCACCCGCCGGTTCGGCGGCACCGGGCTCGGGCTGGCGATATGCCGCCGGCTGGCGCGGATGATGGGCGGCGACGTGATCGGCGACAGCCGTCTGGGAGAAGGTTCGGTCTTCACCTTCACGTTCATGGCCTCGCCCGCGTCCGTGGCCACCGAGGACCTGAGCCAGCCCGTCGCCCCTCATGACTCCCTGCCCCCTGCGCGCCGCTCGCTGCGCATTCTGGTGGTGGACGACAATGCGGTGAACAGGCAGGTGGCAAAGCTGTTCTGCGCCTCGATCGTACCGGACACCGAGATTGTCGAAGCGGTCAACGGTCTGGACGCGCTGCAGCGCCTTGAGGAAAACGGCTTCGACATCGTGCTGCTGGACGTGCATATGCCGGTCATGGACGGGCGGGAGACAATCCAGCGCATCCGCGCGTCGGATGCGCCCTGGCGCGACGTTCCGGTGATCGCGCTGACCGCCGATGCGATGGCGGGCGAGCGCGAGAAGCTGATCGAGCTTGGAATGACGGACTATGTCTCCAAGCCGGTCGACCGCCGCATCCTGGTCAGCAAGATCGCGGCGAACATCCCGGACCGGCCTTCCGTCCAGGCTGCCACGCGGAGCGAGAGTGCGCCGCCGGCTGCTCCGGTTGGGGCGTTCGAGCTGGATGATGTGCTTGCGGCGATCGAGGCGGCTTAAGGTCCGCCGCTGCCGCTACGACTTCAGCGGGCAGGTGCGGATGCCCAGGACAGCATAGAGCGGGCAGAAGCCGACGAGGCCGGTCAGCAGCGGCACAACGCCGATCCATCCCAGCGGCGTCTGCGGGCCTACGAATACGAGGCTGATGAGCCCCAGACCGACCAGCACGCGCAGGACCCGGTCGATCGTGCCTTCATTGGCTTTCATGGCTGTCTCCATCCGGCCGCTGGCTTGCGGCCCCTGAGGACAGGTTTCACGAAGGCGGCGGGCGCGTCCGTGACGAAGTCACACTTCGGTCGTCGCCAGCTGCGTCAGACCGGCGCGGTCCACAATCGCGGTGTGGCCCCTGCGGCTCTCGACCAGCCCGTCGCGAGCGAGAGCGGTGAGCTGGCGCGAGACCGCCTCTCGCGCTGAGCCAATCTCGGCGGCAATCTGTTCGTGCGTGGCGTGAACCTCCCCGCCCTCGCCCGCCAGCCGCAGCAGCGCCGTGGCGACGCGCCGGTCGAGACCGGCGAACGCGAGCGTTTCCACGACCTGCTCGAAGTCGGCGAAGCGGCGCGCCACGGCGGAGAGCACGCTGGAGCGGAAGGCCGCATCCTCGCCCATGCGGCGGCTGAAATCCGCAGGCGGGATCAGCTCGCCGGTCAGCTCCGCCTCGACGACGCCTTCGGCGGAATAGGTCATGCCCTCGACGAGGCAGGAGAAGGTCTGCAGGCAGACATCGCCCGGGCGGACCCGGTAAAGCACGATCTCGCGCCCGGAGACCGAGGTGATCGACACGCGGATGCAGCCCGTGCGCACCACGACAAAGCCGGGGCACTGGTCGCCGGGCCGGAAGAGGGTTGCGCCGGAGGGTCTTGCGAGGTGCATGGGCGAGCCTCCCGGCAGGGCGGCGCCCTACTCCGCCGCCGTCAGCGTCTCCTCGACCACCTTCACCACGTCGCCGGTGATCTGGGTGATCTTGTAGTCCTTGGGCGTGTAGACGCGGCGGACGCCCATCTGTTTCAGCGCGAGAGCGTCGGCGTCGGGGATGATGCCGCCGACGACCACGGGAATGTTCAGCCCCTTTGCGCGCAGGATGCCGACCGTGTCCTTCACGAGGTCGAGGTGCGAGCCGGAGAGGATGGAGAGGCCGAGTACGTGGGCTTCTGAGTCGATGGCCTGCTGGACGATCTCTTCCGGGGTGAAGCGGATGCCCTCGTAGATCACGTTCATGCCGGCGGCGCGGGCGCGGGCGGCGATCTGTTCGGAGCCGTTGGAGTGGCCATCGAGGCCCGGCTTGCCGACCACGTAGGTGAGCGTGCGGCCGAGTTTTTTCGAGACGCGCTCGACCTCGCCTTTCACGGCTTCAAGGTCTTCCTCGCCGCCCGTGCTGATGACCAGCGAGACGCCGGTGGGGCCGCGGTATTCGCCGAACACTTCGCGCAGGACCTGGCCCCACTCGCCGCCGGTGACGCCGGCTTTGGCGGCGTCGATGGAGGCGGGCATGATGTTGGCGCCGGAGGTGGCGGCGGCCTTCAGGCCGTCGAGCGCCTTCGCCACGGCTGCGTCGTCACGCTTGGCGCGCCAGGCCTTCAGGCGGGCGATCTGGCGGCTTTCGGCGCCGTGGTCGGTGGCCATGATCGAGCCGTCACCGCCGGAGAGGGGCGAGGCTTCGGTGGTCTGGTAGCGGTTGACGCCGACGACGATCTGGCGGCCGGCCTCGATCTCCTTGAGGCGCGCGCGCTGGCTCTCGACGAGCTGGGTCTTCATGTATTCGACGTTCTCGATGGCGCCGCCGGTGGCGTCGAGCTTCGCAAGCACCTCGCGGGCCTGGTCCTTCAGGGCCTCGGTCTTGGCGCCGACGACGTGGGAGCCGTCGAACAGGTCTTCGTATTCGAGCAGGTCGGTCTCGTAGGCGAGCACCTGCTGGAGGCGGAGCGACCATTGCTGGTCCCACGGGCGCGGCAGGCCGAGGGCCTCGTTCCAGGCTGGCAGCTGGAGCGCGCGGCAGCGGGCGCGCTTGGAGAGGGTGACGGCCAGCGCCTCGATGAGGATGCGGTAGACGTTGTTTTCCGGCTGCGGCTCGGTGAGGCCGAGCGAGTTCACCTGCACGCCATAGCGGAACATCAGGGCGCGCGTGTCGGTGACGCCGTAGCGCTCGCGGCCGATTTCGTCCCAGAGATCGACGAACGCGCGCATCTTGCACATCTCGGTGACGAAGCGGACGCCTGCGTTCACGAAGAAGGAAATGCGCGAAAAGACCAGCGTGAAGTCTTCCTCGGGCACCTGTCCGCCGGCCTTGACGGCGTCGAGCACGGCGCAGGCGGTGGCGAGGGCGAAGGCGAGTTCCTGCTCGGGCGTCGCGCCGGCTTCCTGCAGGTGGTAGGAGCAGACGTTGAGCGGGTTCCACTTCGGCGTCTCGGTGTAGCACCAGGCCACCATGTCCGAGATCAGGCGCATGGAGGGCTTGGGCGGGAAGACGTAGGTGCCGCGCGAGAGGTATTCCTTGATGATGTCGTTCTGGGTGGTGCCTTGCAGCTTCTTGCGGTCGGCGCCCTGCTCGTCGGCCAGCGCGACGTAGAGCGAGAGCAGCCACGCCGCCGGGGCGTTGATCGTCATCGAGGTGTTCATGTCCTCGACGCGGATCTGGTCGAAGAGGGTCCGCATGTCGCCGAGATGGCCGACCGGCACGCCGACCTTGCCGACTTCGCCCTTGGCGAGGATGTGGTCCGAATCGTAGGCCGTCTGGGTGGGGAGGTCGAAGGCGATGGAGAGGCCGGTCTGTCCCTTGGACAGGTTGTTCCGGTACAGCTTGTTGGACTCTTCAGCCGTCGAGTGTCCCGCATAGGTGCGGAAGATCCAGGGCTTGTCCGCCTCGTGCTGGAACGGCTTGCCGGAAGCGCCTTCGGCCATGGTTAAAGGTCCCTGCTGCAATTGCGAACGAGGAATGACAGCAAGCCCGGCGCCGTGCAAGCGTGCGGTGGCTGGGCGCCAGGCGGTGGGTTGTGCATGGTTTGCGCGGCCGCGCGCAGGCGCTGGCAGGTGAAGGGCACGGATGTTCTGGATTTCCAAGATCGCGTGGCTGCTTCTTGCGCCGTCCAACCTGCTGGTGATCGGGACGATCGTCGGCGTGGTCCTGTGGCGGACAAAGCTGGCGGAGCGCTGGGGGCGGCGGATTGCGACTGCGGCGGGGGCGGTGTTGCTGGCGGTGGTGATCCTGCCGGTCGGGAACTGGCTGATCCGGCCTCTGGAGCAGCGCTTCGAGCCCTATGTTGAGTGCCCGGGCCGGGAGCTGGCGGGGATCCTGCTGCTGGGCGGCGGGCAGGCGTCGATCACGGTGGACGGACGCATCGAGGAGGAGCTGAACGAGGGCGCCGACCGGATGCGGTATGCGGCCAAGCTGGCGCGCCGCTATCCGCGCCTGCCGGTGGTGATTGCGGGCGGTCAGGTCTATCCGCGCGAGGGCGCCCGGGCCGAGGCGGACGGGATGGCAGACATTCTCATTGAACAGGGCGTCTACCCCACCCGGCTGCGGCTGGAGTCCGGATCGCGCACCACGGCGGAGAATGCCGCCAATGCGGCCGGGCTGGCGAGCGAGCCGGGCAAGTGGCTGCTGGTGACCTCGGCCTTCCACATGCCGCGATCGATGGGGACGTTCCGCAAGGCGGGGGTGGACGTGATCGCAGCGCCTGCGGACTGGCGCGTGGATGACCGGTCTGTCTCGATCCAGTTTACGGCGGCGGACCGGCTGGAACGCCTGGATCTGGCGGCGCGGGAGTATCTTGGTCTGGCCGGCTACTGGATCATGGGGCGGTCCACCGGGATCTTCCCCGGTCCGCGCGTGGACGACGCCTGCCCGGCCTCGTGATCCGGTTTGCTCCAACCTGACGCTCTAGCCTGTGAGAGCCTCCGGTTTTCGGGGAGGCGCAGCACAGGCAAGGGACATGATCCGCACCTTCATCCGCCGCAACCGTCTGGCCGCCAGCATCATCGCGGCCGCATGCGGCCTGCTGGCTCAGGCTGCGGCATCCGTCGTAGAGACCGCAGAGGCGCAGAAGACCATGACGGCACCAAGCTCATCGGCGAAGGCGTTGCCTGCCGGCGCGCTGCGGGTGGATCTCGTGGAGATCATGGACCGCAACGGCTTCGAGAAGCCGATGGTCGCCGCGCGGGCGCTGGTTCCGCAGGGATGGAAGACACAGGGCGGCGTGCAGTGGAATTCGGGTCCGGTGGGGTGCGTGGAGCCTGCCCTCTTCAACTGGGCTGCGGTATCGGCGGACGGGTTGTCGAGGGTCGAGATGTTCCCGACCGAGATGTGGACCGCCTCCAACAGCGTGCAGGTGACCTGCCAGTGGGGCGAATTCCAGGACATGCGGTCCTATCTGACCGGGTATATCCAGCGGCGGTATCCGGGCGCGCAGGTGAAGGACTACAGGCCCCGGCGCGACTTCCTCGACGTGCAGCAGCCCTGGCTCGATGTGCGCCTGTCGATCGCCAACGATCCGCGCCTTGGCATGAAGGCGTGGGCGGACGCAGGCGAGCTGACCTACAGCCATCGCGAGAACGGCGTCGAGATCGACGGGTATGTCTCGGCCTCGGCGATGTTCCACACGAATGCTGTGCCGAACCCGATGGGCGGACCGCCCTTCATGACCCTGGCCGCCAGCACGACGTCCACCTTCGCGGCCCGGGCCCCGAAAGGAAAACTGGACCTGAAGATCGCCGAAGCCATCCGCAAGTCGATCAAGCCGGACGCCGAATGGGCCGGCAAGATGATGGCGTTCAAGACCAGGATGGGCGGCATCGCCGCGCAGGCGACAGCGGACGCCGCCGCGATCATTGTCGCCAATGGCGCCGCGATGACGGCCCAGAACATCGCCGCCAACAACGCCGCGGGAGACCGCACCCGCGCAGCGATCCGCAACAACTACGCCGACGCCTACGACGCGACGGTCGCGGCGGGCGCCTCCTCTTCCGCCACAAGCGATCGCATGCAGCGCGAGCGGATCGAGGGCATTCGCGGTGTCGAAACGTACGTCGATCCCGTCTATGGCGGCACGGTGCAGCTGGACGCGACCTACGATCATGCGTGGCGCGTGACCAACTCGGACAGCTACATCCTGACCAACGATCCCAGCTTCAATCCGGGCCTGTACAACATCGAGGCCATGCAGCTTCAGCCCGTCAAGTAGGACGCGCCTGGGGCGACGCGGTGGCGATGGAGGGGCTTCCGATCAGGGCCTGACGAAGGTGTAGACGTTGCGCTGGAATGCCTCGGCGCCCGAGCCCGGCTGGACGCGTTTGCCGATCCGGATTTCGCGCCCGGCAAACCTGTAGTCGTAAAGGCAGACAGCAGGCTGGCCCGCATCTTCGCAGGCCTCTTCGGTGGTGATCCGGACGCTGCCCGGCGTCCGGTCAATCGATGTGACCCGCCCGCCGTCCAGCACCGTCCCGCCGGCTGAGATCAGAAACGGGCTTTCGGAGTTCGCGTGAGGCTCTTTCGGATAGGTATAGGCGAGGACCAGACCTTGCGCGGTTTCGGACACACGCAGTCCGGCGGGAATCACTACCTCTCCATAAGGCGGACTGTAGTCACGATAGGTCAGACTTCCGGCCC
Source organism: uncultured Rhizobium sp. (assembly GCA_964407665.1). Lineage (GTDB taxonomy): Bacteria > Pseudomonadota > Alphaproteobacteria > Caulobacterales > Hyphomonadaceae > CAYOWK01. Next base: position 25,904 of record CAYOWK010000010.1, read on the forward strand.
AGCCTTCGCCCACGATACCTGACAGGTCGGCCGCCGTTACTCTCGGCGCCTCGGTCGTGGTTGCGCAAGCCGTGGCGGCGGCAGCAACGAGGATCGAGGCCAGACGTTTCATGCGCACCATCCAAGGACATTCAAGCCTCCTACGCTGGCGACCGTCGTCCGGATGCGCGGAGTCTGGAAACTGCGCAACCCATTGGTCGGCTGCGCCGTTGCAGGATGGCGTCTCTCTGCCGGACGCCCCTGGACATCCGGAGGGCCGGAACTGGCGAACGCGAACCCGTGCGCCCGACTTTCCAGCTTAAGTCACTCTGCGTGCTGGCTCGGCCCAAGACAGGTTAAGCGGCAGTTCCATCTCGTGACGAAAAACAATGCGCGCATACACTATTTAATAAAAGTTTTGTAGAATGCGAAAACAAAAGCCGCAGACTGTATGATGGAGGCGGCCACCATAAAATAAATATGGATTTTTTGATTTTCAATAAACACTATCGGCGCCAACGTTAAGCCGCCAATAAAAAACAAAACAATCGCAACATTCTTATCTTTTGATGATCCGTATTTCATTGTTCGTGGGGATGGGATGCGCAAATTCCCCACCCACCACCAGAAAAGCAACCCTTGAGCGGCGACCAACCAAAGCAGCGCGTGCCAATTCATCTGGAAACAAATTTCTTCTGAAGCCTCACTTGCTATATCCAGGCGGGCAGCGCGGCGCCGGCGGCGGTGAAGTAGAGCTGCTGGAGGCGGCGGGTCACCGGCCCGGGCTTGCCGTCACCGATCGGCGCGCCGTCGATGCTGACCACCGGGGTCACCAGCGATCCCGCGCCGGTGATGAACGCCTCTGCGGCGTTGCGCACCTCGTCCGGCGTGAAGGACCGTTCGGTGACCCGGATCTGGGCGAGGCCGGTCTGGTCCATGATCGCATGGCGCGTCACGCCCGGCAGAATGTCGTGACTGAGGACGCGGGTGAGGATTTCGCCGTCGCGGGTGACGATCCAGGCGTTGGAGGACGCGCCCTCCGTGACAAGCCCGTCCGGCCCGACCAGCCAGGCTTCGCCGGCGCCCTGCCCCTTCGCCGCTGTCTTGGCCAGGGCCGGAGCCAGCAGCTGCGTCGTCTTGATGTCGCGACGGCCCCAGCGGATGTCATCGACGAATGCCGCGCCGATGCCGTCACGCGCGGCCGGCGTGTCGATCAGGTTCTTCGCGTCGGCGAAGGCGAACATGGTCAGCCGGGTCTTGTCTCCGGCGGGCAGGATGAAGTCGCGAGCGCCATAGGCTCCGCGCGTCACCTGCAGGTAGACGAGACCTTCGACAATCTCGTTCATGGCGACGAGCTGTTCGTGCATCGCAGCCAGTTCGGCGCGGTCCGGGAAGACTTCGAAGGACAGTTCGCGGAGCGACCGTTCCAGCCGGTCCATGTGGCGGCCCATGTCGAGGAGCTTGCCGCCAACCACGGCGGTCACTTCATAGACGCTGTCGGCGAACAGGAAGCCGCGGTCGAAGGGCGAGATGCGCGCCTCCTCCGCCGCCACAAACACGCCGTTCACCCACGCTGTGCGCGCCATTGTCATCTCCCGAGCAGATGGGCGTACCTACACCACCGCCGGGGAGATGACAGCCGGTCTTGCGCGCCGTGTGATAATCCAGCCGGATCGCCGTGGCCGCATGGCGGCCACGGCCAGGCCGGGCAAGACGGCCTCCTTGCGTCCTAGGGCAACGCCTTGACGGTCTCGAGCACCACGCTGGAGGGTGGGCGCTTGCGGTAGCTTTGCTCGTAGAGCTTCGCTTTCACCACGCCGTCTGCCCCGATCACGAAGATTGCCGGGTGCGGGATGCCGTCCATCCGCTTGTTGCCCCGGACATCCTCGTTGCGAACGCCGTAGGCATCGATGACCTTCGATCCGGCGTCTGACACCAGCGTATAGGTCAGCTTCTTCTTGTCTGAGAACGTCTTAAGGGTTTCGACAGGGTCGTAGGACAGCGCCACAAGCGGGTAGCCGGCGGCGGATAGGCTGGCTGAGATCGTTTCGATATCCTCTAGCTGCTGCTTGCAGAAGGGGCACCAGTCGGCCGAGCGGACAAAGACAAGGACGAGCCCCTTGCGGCCCTTCAGGGTGTCGAATGTCGCTGGAGCGCCCGATTGCGTTGTACCGGAGATGGGCGGGGCGGCCTGACCGACGCGGATGCCGAACTCTGCTGGGGAGTCGGCGACTGCAGCAGGGACGCCCGCCACCAATCCCATCGGAGCCAGAACGAGAGCGAGACCGGCTGCAACCGAGCGAAGACGTGCCAGCATGATCGAAAATCCTCCATGACCTAAAGAGGGAGTTCGCAGGATCTGGCCTCCCGGTTACAGGCTGGCGACCGGAACAAGCCGGGCCAGGCCGCGTTGGCCAACGCATGAGCATTCCCGGAGATACCCCCCCGCAGGATCTGCCGCCGCCGAAGGGCCTTCAGGCTCCCGGCGACCCGACAGGTGATCCCGGACCTGGCGAGCTGCCGCCCGGCGGAGTTCCCGGAGCCCCTCCCGGAAATCCGCCCGGCAGAGACCCTCCGATCCCCGAGCGTGGCCCGGATGTGAAGGACCCGCCGCCGCCGGGGTCTACGCCGGATGGCCGTGATCCACCGGTCAAAATGTAGCAGGCGGCAAAATCCTGCGTGATTTCCCTTAACGTCAACCGGGCCGGCGTTCGTTTTCCCCACGCCGGATAACGGCCTGTAAACCGCGATTTGATAGCTTTCACCCCAAGGCCCCCGGCGTCGGGGCAAGGGAGAATGCGTCGATGTCATCCGGTCAGAACGGTCGTCCAGCCGCGACATTGCGTCAGGCGCCTGGCACCGTCTCCATCGCCGACGCCCTCGCCCGGGCCAAGCGGGACGAGTTCAAGCCCGGCACGCGCGATGTCACGACGGCGGAACGCATCTACAAGGCGCAGACAGCCGCAGTTGTCGCCTCCAGCATCGCCCCGTCCGGCGCCGCGGACGTCCGCATGCGCTGGATCGTTGTCGGGATCATCGCCACCGTCTGCATCGCCATCGCCATTGTCGCCGCGATCTTCACGACGCTGTCCCCGGGCAAGGCGACGCCGAGCACGAACGGAGGCACACGCGTCACCGACCTGCCCGGCGTGCTCTACTTGCAGACCGAGAGCGGGACGATCATCAATGGCGGCGCCGACGGCTTCGCGGAAGACGGCGCGAGCTATCAGATCCACTATCACGAGAACGGCCGCTTCACGATGAGCGCGAACGGCTACGCCCAGCCCGGCTACTTCATGATCGACAAGAATGTGATCTGCCGCTCGAAGGAGCAGTCGACCGTCGGCGAGTCCTGCGTGGCGGTGTTCCTGATGAACGATGGCACCTATCAGGCCCGTGACGAAAAAGGCGGCAAGCTCCGCTACACGTTCCGGATCAGGTGACGACTGGCCGGATCAGGTGACGACTGGACGGGGTCGGCTGCCGGCTGCCGGTAACCTTCAAACGCCCCAACATTCAGATGGAATTGGAACGTCCGATTCCCTCCGCCCGTTCTTCTCTCACGCGAGGGGCCCCCTCCCTCTGCGCAACAAGAGAAGGACATGGCGTGATGGCCAATACCCCCAACACCCCCAAAAACCCCAACGACAACATGAGCGACAGGAACCGTCAGGCTCCCCAGCAGGGCGGCAAGGACGCGGAGCGCGGCCAGCAGCAGGCCGACCATCAGCGTCAGGGCCAGCAAGGCGGCCAGCGCGATCAGGGCCAGACCGATCAGGCCCGCAAATCCGACCCGTCGGACAAGCAGAACCGCTAGCTTCGACAGGCGCGCGTCCCGGATGATGTCGGGGCGCGCGCCGCTGGCCCTTCTTCATTCACTGGTATAAGTCGCGCTGCGTAAGGGTCACGGAGCGCCGCAATAATGTATCAGGTTCATGCCGAATTGACGCGACAGGACGCCGAGCGCCTGTCCGAGATTCTGGCCAACCTCGAGCCGTCTCCCTGTCAGGCCGTATCGACCGAGGAAGTCTCCCGCATAGCCTGGGCGCTCGACGCCTTCTGCCTCGATGAGAGCGAAGCCGAGGGCGCCGCCGCCATCATCGAGAACGAGGCGCCCGGCGTGCGCGCCTCCGTCATCAAGCTGGACGATCGCGACTGGGTCGCCGAGAGCCTGTCCGGTCTTCCGCCCGTGCATGCCGGCCCGTTCGTCGTGACGGGCGCACACAATCTCTCCGGCGTACGAGGCGGCCGGATTCCGATCTGGATCGAGGCGGGGCCAGCCTTCGGCACCGGCCATCACGGCACCACAAAGGGCTGCCTGCTGGCGCTGGCGGAGCTGTTGCCGCGTCATCGCCCGAAACGGGTGCTGGATGTGGGCTGCGGTTCGGGCGTGCTCGCCATTGCGGCCCTGAAGGCCGGCGCGCGGGTTGCCGTTGCATCGGATCTGGACGCGGATTCTGTCCGCATCGCGCGCGAAAACGCCTACAACAACAAGGTTCAGCCGAGGATGAACATCCTTCACGCCGTCGGCGTGAATGACCGGGCCATCCGCGAGTTTGCGCCTTATGACCTCGTATTCGCCAACATTCTGGCGCGGCCGCTGGTGGGCCTCGCTCCCGGCGTCTCGAAGCTGCTCAGCCCTGGCGGGCGGATCATCCTGTCGGGCCTGCTGACTCACCAGGAAGCACAGGTGCGGGCGGCGTACGCCGGTCAGGGGCTGACGCTGGAACGGCGCGGACGGCTGAATGGCTGGTCGACCCTCACCTATATCCGTCCGCTGACGGAGGACGCCGAGCAGGCCGAAGAGGCGGCGGCCGAGATCGACGCCTGATCGGTTCGAGGCGGAGACCGGGCCTGCGCGTGCGCCCCTTGCCCTTGGGCCCGCACAGGTGTTCCTTCCGGTAGCGGATTTCAGGGCAGGCTTGCCGGAGCGACCATGCGACAGACCTATGATGTGATTGGCGGCCCCGCAGCCGGGCGCACCAACCTGCCCCTGCTGCGCCAGGAAATGGAGCGGCTGGGGCTGGACGGGATCTACATTCCGCACGACGACGAATACCAGAACGAGTACCTGCCCGACGCCAACGAGCGCCTCGCCTGGGCGACCGGCTTCACGGGGTCCGCCGGCGCCGCGTTCGTGTTCAAGTCATCCGCCGTCGTGTTCATCGACGGGCGCTATACGCTGCAGGCCAGGCAGCAGCTCGACGCCAAGCTGTTTCAGAGCGCGGACCTGCATGATCTGGGCGCGCATGGCTGGCTGGCGAAACAGACGATGACCGGCGCGAAGATCGGCTATGATCCGCGCGTGGTCAGCCCCGATGCGCTGGAGAAGCTCGCCGAAGCGGCGGCGAAGGCTGGCGCCGAGATGGTCGTCACCGAGATCAGCCCCATCGACACCGCCTGGCGCGATCGTCCGGCAGAGCCCTCGCGGCCTGTTGTGCCGCACGGCGTGGCGTATGCCGGCGAGGATAGCTCATCGAAACGCGCGCGCATTGGCGCAAAGCTGGCCGAGCAGAAGATCGATGCGACGGTTCTGACCTCGCCTGCCTCCATCGCGTGGCTGTTCAACATTCGCGGCGGCGATGTCGCCTGCTCCCCCCTGCCGCTGGGCCGGGCGATCCTGCATGCGAACGGTCAGGCCGAGCTGTTCCTGAGGCCCGACAAGGTCGGATCGGAACTCGGCGCGCATCTGGGCAATGAAGTCTCGCTGCGGCCGATCAGTGAACTCGAGCACCGACTCGCCAAGCTCTCCGGCAAGGCGGTCAGCCTCGACCCGTCGCTGGCGTCGGCCTGGTTCTTCCGGACGCTGACGAAGGCCGGGGCCGACATCCGCCGCGGCGCCGATCCTGTGGCGCTGCCGCGCGCCGCCAAGAACGCTGTCGAGATCGAGGGATCGCGCGCGGCGCACCGTCGCGACGGGGCTGCACTGGTGCGCTTCCTGCGCTGGTATGACGAGAACGGCCAGACCGGCGAGATCACCGAGATCGACTGCGCCAAGAAGGTCGAGGAGTTCCGCGAGCTGACCGGAGAGTTGCGCGACCTGTCGTTCAACTCGATCTCGAGCGCGGGACCGAACGGCGCCATCAACCACTACCGCCCGGACACATCCACGAACCGCAAGCTGGAGCGCGGCACGCTGTTCCTGCTCGATTCAGGCGGCCAGTATCTCGACGGCACCACGGACGTGACGCGCACCATGGCGATCGGCGAGCCGACGGCCGAGATGCAGGACCGCTTCACCCGCGTTCTCAAGGGCCACATCGCGCTGGCCCGCGTGCGCTTCCCGAAAGGCACCACCGGCTCGGCGCTCGACGTGCTGGCGCGGATGGCGCTGTGGGAGGTCGGGCTGGACTATGAGCATGGCACCGGGCACGGCGTCGGCAGCTATCTGGGCGTCCACGAGGGCCCGCACCGCATCTCGAAGGCGCCGAACACGGTGGCGCTGGAGCCGGGTATGATCGTCTCCAACGAGCCGGGCTACTACAAGGCCGGCGAGTGGGGCATCCGGATCGAGAACCTGCAGTTCGTCACCGAAGCCAAGCCCATCGCAGGCGGCGACAAGCCGATGCTGGGCTTCGAGGCGCTGACGTTGGCTCCGCTGGACAAGCGGCTGATCCAGCCGGGCCTTCTCAGCGAGCAGGAATGGCTGTGGGTCGACCGCTACCACGCCCGCGTGCTGGCCGAGATCGGCCCGCTGCTGACAGACGCCGATGACAGGGCGTGGCTGGAAGAGGCGTGCAAGCCGCTGTAGGCGCCTGCCAGATGCACGCTCTGTCGTCCGGACGTTTCCACATCGTTGGCTCGGACGCCGGCGCCGGGGCGCTCAAGAGTGCGGTGTCCAAATTGCAGTGTGGTCCCCTTCCCGGACGGCTGGCCTACGCGCCGGTTCCGCCGGCATTCATTGGACCGGTCGACCTTCTGGCCAGACCTGCTGAAAGGCGGGCATGGTTTGACGCCAATGCCTCCGGGATAGAGGCATGGTGGGGCCTTGCTCCCGAAGCAGGAGACGTAGCCGACCTCGAAGCCGCAGCATGGTGGGACGAACTGCGCGCGGGGCCTGGCCCGGCAACCGTCTGGTACTCCAGCTGGGATGCAGGGGTCATGTCGCTGGTGAGCGCAGTGATCCGGGAGGCACAATTCGACGACGACACGCTGTTGGTGGATGTTGCGGCGATCGGCAAGAGTTCGGTCGGGGAATGCTCCGCCGACGATATCCTCGATGCGGCCAGCCGCCACGCCGGGACGCTGGGCCAGAGCGAAATCGGGGCATTCGGGAGACTGTACGAGCGATTGAGCCAGGCTTCGCTGGACCTGCGCAGGTTCGACGGGACCGGCGCCATCATGGAAGCCACGATGGACAGCCACGACGGGGATATCCGCGCCGGCCTTTGCGCCGATTGGCGCCCCTACAGCCTGGTGATGGATGACATCCTCGCCCGGCGGATGTCTCGCGGCTTGCTCGATTTGACCTACGGCTTTGTCCTCTCGCGCGTGTTTCGAATGATCGGATCGGGAGAGATCGAGCGCCGAGGCGCCAGCCTGAAACAGCTGTTTGAGGAGGACCCGACCATGGGCGATGTGAGGCTCGCAAACGCATAAAGTCGACAGGCATCGGGCTGATCGCGTTGGCGCTTTCCGCCTGCGCCCACGCGCCCTCGAGCGACACCCGGTTCGCATCCTGCCCGGCCTGCAAGCCGGCTTACGACGTCAGCGCCCGGTTCATGGTGACGTTCAACTCGAAGCAAGCCAACGCGTGAGCGCAGCCTTTCCATCTGCTCCGCGAAAACCCGCTGCAAGACTCTCCCTTCGCGCGAATCGCTCCCCGCGATTTTGATCGGTTGGCCGGTAAACGCGCCAAACACCGGTCCGACGGACAGATCGCTCTGGCCGCACGTCGCAGGTTTGCGATAAGCTGAAAGCGAGGTCGCACGGGGAGACCTCTCAGAAGGGGATCACGTGGAGTACCGTTCGTTCGCGGACATGAATTATCGGCTGATGCGCAGCCGCACGCGCCTGCCGGCCCATATCGATCTTGTGGTCGGCATTCCGCGCACCGGGCTCGTTCCGGCGGGATATCTTGCGGCGGCGCTCAATGTTCCGATGACGGATATAACCGGACTGATCGAGGGACGTCTCTTCCAGGTCGGGCAAACCAAGAAGCGCCCCAACATCGAACGCGCGCTCGGACCGGACCGCACAGTCCTGATCATCGACGACAGTGTAGGCTCCGGTCGCTCCTTCCAGCGCGCCCGGGCCCAGGTTGCCGAGGCGGGCGTGAAGGGCCGGCTCGTCTGGTGCAGCGTTTATGGCGAGATCCTCGACCATCCCGACGTCGACATCGTGCTCGAGCAGACCGGAGAACCCTGTCTGTTCGAATGGTATCTGATGCACGATCCTGTTCTTGCGGACTGCTGTGTCGATATCGACGGGGTGCTCTGCGGCAACACGGGTGAGGGTGAAGACGACGACGGGCCGCGCTACGCCAACTTTCTTGCTTCCGTCGGTCCGCTCTACTCTCCCTCGCAGGAAATCGGCTGGCTCGTCACAGGACGCAAGAAGAAGTACCGCGCCGAGACCGAGGCGTGGCTGGCCCGTCATGGGGTGCGCTACCGCAACCTCGTCATGTTCGATAACGACGGCGTGAACGCGGGCCACGCCGCTCACAAGGCCGCATTTTACGCGCAGGTCCCTGCCGTGCTGTTCATCGAGAGCGAACAGGATCAGGCCGAAGAGATCGCGCGTCTCTCGGCCAAGCCTGTCCTCAGCATCGAGACGCAGAACATGATCGCGCCCCCTGCCGGCCTTGCCGCCGTCGCGCAGTCGCTGCGCACTCTGCCGACCTATGTTCGCAATCGCCGTGGCGGTTTGTGGGCGGGACACGCCGGCAGGCTCAAGCTTCGTCTCCGCCGCATGATGGGCGACAGTGCGTACAGCTTTCTGAAGCGGGTCGGTCGCCGAACCTGATCTGACCCCGCTTGTCCGGTTGCGCAGACGTCCGCAGGACGCCGGGAGGAACGTCAATGTCAAACGCCCGAACCACAATAGCTCTTGCGGTCTGTCTAGCCGCCGCCGCTTGCGGGACAGGTCCGTCGGCTCGAGCCGGGGACAGCCAGTTCGCGACCTGCCCGGCGTACAAGCCCGCCTATGACGTCACAGACCGCTTCATGGAGACGTTCAACTCGAAGGACGCCGACGCCTGGGTGCAGACGTTCCATCTGCCGAGCGTGCGGATCGCCAGCGGCGAGGTGAGGATCATCGAGGGGGCGGCAGACCTGGCGCCCGGTTTCGAGCGCCTGGCGGCGACGGGGTGGGACCATTCGGCCTGGGCGGACAGGCGGGTCGTCCAGTGCGGGCCGGACAAGGCGCACATGCTGACCACGTTTGTGCGCTACCGGGACGACGGCACGGAGCTGTCCCGCTTCGATTCGCTTTACATCGTCGAATTGAAGAACAAGCGCTGGGCGCTTACCGCCCGTTCGAGTTTCGCGCCCTGATCCGGACCGGGATCGGCTGGAGCGAGCCCGGCGGCAGGCGGCGGCCACGGCGGCTGTCTTCCTCGTCCTGACGGCCAAGCATCATGATGGCGATGCCTGTCTGGACGCTCGCGAAGGTCAGGCCGGTGAAGAAGATCAGAAGTCCAGCGGCCATGGGGCCGGCGTCCGACTGCGACACCAGAGTCCACAGTCCGACTGCGTTATTCGCCAGAAGCCCCGCGACGATCAGGCCGCCGATGGCAAAGCCGCCCGCAACATGCGGAGCAAGGTAGCGAACGAGGCGGTTTTTCTGCACCTGTGCGGTCTCCTGGATAGGCGGCGGGGTGTCGACTTCTCAGTCCACACCCCACGGGCCGGGTAGTCAAGAACAGTTCTAACATGGTGCGGGATCATGGCGCCGACAATGAGGCGCCGCTGCGCTGAAGGGAGCGCGTGACTGGTTTCCGGGCAATTGGGGCTGGCGGGCCGTTTCAACCTGTGGCCCCCTATCCCTCCGCGCCAATTTGTGCGGAATGAGCCGATGGGGGCATGATCGTTCAGGGTGGCGGCGCGCGCCGCCCTTCCAGACGGGCGTGAACTGCTTTCAAAGTGTCAGACAAGAGACGGAATCAACGGCGGAAACGGGATCGCCCGGGCGATCACATCTCCGGCGATCCGTCTCCAGGGAGCGTCGCATGAACCGGACAATCTTCGTCATCCTGGGCGCCATGGTGCTCGGCATCATTGCCGGGGCGGTCATCAACCAGATGGTGTCGCCCGAGTTCGCCAAGGAAATCTCCAGCTACATCAAGCTGCTGTCCGACATCTTCCTGCGCCTGATCAAGATGATCGTTGCGCCGCTGGTCCTGACCACCCTGACCGTCGGCATCGCCCACCTCGGCGGCGGCTCCGCTCTCGGACGGATCGGCGCGCGGACGATGGCCTGGTTCATTGTCGCCTCGCTCGTGTCGCTGGGGCTTGGCCTCGTGATGGTGAACCTGCTGGAGCCGGGCGTCGGGTTCGAGCCTCCGCCGGGAACGCTGGCCGTGACCCCCAACGCCGCCACCTTCTCCCTCAGCGAGTTCATCACCCACGTGTTCCCGGTGTCGATCATCGACGCGATGGCCCGCAACGAAGTCCTGCAAATCGTCGTGATCTCGCTCTTCCTCGGCGTCGCCCTGCAGCAGCTGGGTCACAAGGCCGAGAAGGTCACGGAGATCCTGGAACAGGGCGCCTTCGTGATGCTGAAGGTGACCAACTTCGTCATGGCGTTCGCGCCGGTCGCTGTCTTTGCGGCGCTGGCCAACGTGGTGGCCGTTCAGGGCCTCGAAGTGCTGGCCGACTATGGCCGGCTCGTGGGCTCGTTCTTCCTCGCTCTGCTGGTGCTGTGGAGCCTGCTGATTTTCGCAGGCTTCGTTGTTCTGGGCCCCCGCGTCTTCCGTCTGCTGCTGGATGTGCGCACGCCCTTCCTGCTGGCGTTTTCCACTGCGTCGTCGGAAGCCGCCTATCCCCGGCTTCTCGAACAGCTGGAGCGCCATGGCGTCGCCAACCGCGTCGTCTCGTTCGTGCTGCCGCTGGGCTATTCGTTCAACCTCGACGGCTCGATGATGTACTGCTCGTTTGCGGCGATCTTCATCGCGCAGGCGCTGGGGCTCGACATCTCGGTCAGCCAGCAGATCCTGCTGCTGCTCCTGCTGATGGTGACGTCCAAGGGCATCGCCGGCGTGCCGCGCGCCTCGCTGGTGGTCATCATGGCGGCCCTGCCCTCCATCGGGGTACCGGCTGAAGCCATCGGCATGGTGCTCGCCGTCGACGCCTTCATGGACATGGGCCGCACCGGCACCAACGTGATCGGCAACTCGATCGCCTGCGCCGTCGTCGCCAAGTGGGAAGGCCTGCTGAGCGACCCCTCGAAGGACCCGCCGGTCGTCGCCGATGTGCTGGCGACCGACGAGACCGACCAGATGGCCTTGCCGCGTCAGGGAGCGTAGACCCGACGAGGCATGTCCTCGATCGACGAATCCCTCGGACGAACGGTCTTCGGCGCAGACCCTGCGGCCTACGAAGCTGCGCGGCCCGGCTACCCGGATGCGCTGTACGACTGGCTGGAGACGGCAGGGGCCCTGAGGCCCGGCGCCGCATGCTTCGAGATCGGACCCGGGACCGGTCAGGCGACAGCACCCGTCCTTGCCCGGGGCGCCTCCAGCGTGCTGGGCGTCGAGCCGGATGCTGCGCTGGCGGCGTATCTGCGGACAGCCATTCCGGACCCCAGGCTTGCGATCGACGTGGCGACTTTCGAAGCGTGCGAGCTGCCCGGCGGCGCTTTCGATTTCGGTTTTGCCGCCACATCCTTCCACTGGCTGCCCCGCGGCAAGGCGCTGGCCAGGGCGAAACAGGCGCTGAAACCGGGCGGCTGGCTGGCGATCTGGTGGAATGTCTACCACGACCCGCGCAACCCCGATGACTTCGACCGGGCGACCGCTCACCTGTTCGAAGGCGTTGAGCAGGCGCGCCCGCAATCCGTGGAGAGGCCGCCTTTCGGGCTCGACGCCAGCGCGCGGCTGGGGGAGATGCGGTCGGCTGGCTTTGTCGATGTCCGGCATGCCGTGTTCGAGCAGACCGTGACATTCTCGGCCGACGGGATCGCCTCCCTGCTGAGCTCGTTTTCCCGTGTGGCGAAAGCTCCGCCGGTCCGCAGAGAGCGTTTGCTGACTGGCGCGCGCCAGATTGTTGCGGATGATTTTGGCGGGACGGTGGTCCGTCGGGTCTCGTGCGGCGCGTATCTGGGCCGAAAGCCCTGATTTTCAAGGAAACACTGGTCGCAGCGCCTACCCCCTCGCGCATGGCCATGGCCTCTGCTAAACGCCCCGTCATGACCCCCCGCGACAAGATCCGAAATTTCTCCATCATCGCCCACATCGACCACGGCAAGTCGACGCTGGCGGACCGCATCATCCAGATGACGGGCGGCCTGACCGCGCGCGAGATGACCGAACAGGTCCTCGACACCATGGATATCGAGAAGGAACGGGGCATCACGATCAAGGCCCAGACCGTCCGCCTGGAGTATCCGGCGAAGGACGGCCAGACCTACATCCTCAACCTGATGGACACGCCCGGCCACGTCGACTTCGCCTATGAGGTCTCCCGCTGCCTAGCCGCCTGCGAAGGCTCGCTGCTGGTGGTCGACGCCTCGCAGGGCGTGGAAGCCCAGACGCTGGCCAACGTCTACAAGGCCATCGACGCCAACCATGACATCGTGCCGGTGCTCAACAAGGTGGACCTGCCTGCCGCCGAGCCGGAACGCATCCGCCAGCAGATCGAGGACGTGATCGGGCTCGACGCCTCCGACGCCCTGATGATCTCGGCCAAGACCGGCATGGGCGTCGACGAGGTGCTGGAAGCCATCGTCACCCGCCTGCCCGCGCCCCGCACGGGCGATCCGGCCGCCCCGCTGAAGGCCATGCTGGTCGACGCCTACTACGACCTCTATCTGGGCGTCGTCGTCATCGTGCGGATCGTCGACGGCACGCTGCGCAAGAAGCAGCGCGTCAAGATGATGGGGGCCGGCGCCGTCTATGAGCTGGACCGCGTCGGCGTGTTCAAGCCGGGCAAGCTGGTCGATGTCGATGAACTCGGACCGGGCGAAGTCGGCTTCCTGACCGCCTCGATCAAGGCCGTCGCGGACTGCAACGTCGGCGACACCATCACGGACGAGCGCAAGCCGACCGAAACCGCCCTGCCCGGGTTCAAGGAAGTCCAGCCGGTCGTGTTCTGCGGCCTGTTCCCGGTCGACGCCGCCGACTTCGACGACCTGCGCGCCGCCATGGGCAAGCTCAGGCTGAATGACGCCAGCTTCACGTGGGAGATGGAAACGTCTGCAGCGTTGGGCTTCGGCTTCCGGTGCGGCTTCCTCGGCCTGCTCCACCTCGAGATCATCCAGGAGCGCCTGTCCCGCGAGTTCGACCTCGACCTGATCGCGACGGCGCCGTCGGTGATCTACGAGATGAAGATGCGGGACGGGACCACCATCGACATGCACAACCCGGCCGACATGCCGGACGTGATGCATATCCTCGAAATCCACGAGCCGTGGATCGAGGCGACCATCCTGACGCCCGACGAATACCTCGGCGGCATCCTGAAGCTGTGCCAGGACCGGCGCGGTATCCAGAAAGAGCTGTCCTACGTCGGCAACCGGGCAATGCTGAAGTACGAGCTGCCGCTCAACGAGGTGGTGTTCGACTTCTACGATCGCCTGAAGTCGATCTCGAAGGGCTATGCCTCGTTCGACTACGAGATGATCGGCCACCGCGAGGGCGATCTCGTCAAGCTGTCCATCCTCGTCAACGACGAGCCGGTCGATGCGCTGTCGATGCTGGTCCACCGCGGGCGCGCCGAAACGCGCGGCCGCGCCATGTGCGAGAAGCTCAAGGACCTGATCCCGCGCCAGATGTTCAAGATCCCGATCCAGGCCGCCATCGGCGGCAAGGTGGTGGCGCGCGAGACCATCTCCGCCATGCGGAAAGACGTGACGGCCAAGTGCTATGGCGGAGACGCCACCCGCAAGCGCAAGCTCCTCGACAAGCAGAAAGAGGGCAAGAAGCGCATGCGCCAGTTCGGCAAGGTTGAAATTCCCCAGGAAGCGTTCGTCGCCGCCCTGAAGATGGACAACGACTAGCCCGACAGGTGAACCTCCAAGGCCCCGGCACGATATGTGCTAGTATCCCGGCGTAGCTTGCGTTGGGGGATTTGCGACAATGGGAATCTGGACGCCGGGCCCGGGCCCGACGGATGGCGACGACACGTTCGTCGGCGACGATACCGATGAAACCGCATCTGGAGGCAACGGCAACGACACGCTGAACGGCGGGGCGGGAAATGACCGGCTCGACGGCGGATCTGGGGACGACGCCCTGGACGGGAGCGAGGGAAACGACCTGCTCACCGGCGGCGCCGGGAACGACGTTCTGGACGGAGGCAATGGAGACGACACCCTTCGGGCAGGGTCGGGGTCGGACATTGTTCGCGGCGGGGCGGGCAATGACTTCGTCGGGGGTGATGGCGGACTGGGTGGCATCGACCAGCTCTACGGCGGAGACGGCGACGACCAGATCTACATCAACTCGCCCAATTCCAGCAGCGGATCCACCTATGCCGGGGCGATATGGGACGGCGGAGCAGGAACCGACCTGCTGACTTTGTCCGGATACGTCGACCTGCGGGCCGGCCGGAGCGGCACGATAACCTCAATCGAAGGATTCGCGTTTTTAACTGCATCGGCCAGCCTTACGTCCAGCAAATACAGCGAGCTTCACGTTGATCGCGACGTTCTCTCGCTGCTGCCCGCAGCGCTGCGTGTCCGGGGACATTCGGAGACCCAGTCGGACAGGTTAGTGGTCTACCTGACGGATGGACACGCCGCACCCGACTTATCTCAGTGGGCCTTCAGCAACTGGCAGTCCGGACAAGACTGGCTTGTCGTGTTCGCGACAAACGGAGCGGATGTCCTGACAACCGCAGTGGTCTCGACCGAGATGTACGGAGGACAGGGCAACGATACCCTGACGGGGCTCGGCGGAGACGACCGGCTGCGCGGCGGCTGGGGCGCAGACACCTTGCACGGCGGGGCGGGAAATGACTGGCTGAACGGTGGAGACGTTGTCGATGCGAGCGATGCGTCGGCAGACATCCTCTACGGGGAGTCCGGAGATGATTCGCTGAGCGGAGACGGCGGAGATGATCTCCTCTTCGGAGGCCTCGACAACGATTCCCTGAACGGAGGTGTAGGCTCAGACGTCCTTCATGGCGAAGCCGGTAACGACTCGCTGGTGGACGGGGACGGTTATTACACCCCGTCAAAGGATTATCTGTACGGCGGCGGCGGCGACGACAAGCTCCGCTCAGACGCTGGGGGGGATCTTCTGGACGGCGGCGAAGGCCAGGACCGCGCGGAAATCCTGCGGACGTTCGAAGGGCGAGGGTACACTCTCGCGCTCGGAACCGACAACATCCTGGAGGACGGGACCGAGTTGATCAGCATCGAAAGCATGCTTTTCATCGGCGGCCATGGCAACGACAACATATCTGGGGCGGACCTGTACGATTACCTTCAGGGGAGAGGCGGCGCTGACCATCTTCTAGGTCTGGGCGGGGCTGACATACTGGAAGGAGGCGATGGCAACGACCTGCTGGAGGGCGGAGCGGGCAACGATATCCTGCGGGGCGATGACGGGAGCGACCGTCTTGAGGGTGGCGACGGAGACGACGTCCTTGCGGACGGCTGGGTATACAAGTCTCTCTCCGACAATGACACGCTTTCCGGCGGAGTCGGGAATGACACGATCACAAGCAATGGCGGCGTCGATATCATTGACGGCGGCAGCGGGATCGACCTTGCGGTCATTGTCCGGAGCACCAAGGAAGGCTTCACCCTCTCGGTCTCCGACGTCTCGTCCGGGACGCATGTTTTCAGCGACGGTACAAGCGTCACGGGGGTCGAGGCGCTGGATCTGTCGTTCGTGCAGGTTACCGGGGACATCAAGTTCACGGGCGGCGAGCATGCCGATCGCCTCATCAGTGGTTGGGGAAATGACATTCTGATTGGCGGCGGCGGCAATGACCAGCTGCAGGGCGGGCCCGGCAACGACGCGCTCGACGGAGGAGATGGCGACGACATTCTGAACGGCCAGGCGGGTAACGACATCATCAGCGGCGGCGCCGGAAATGACCTGTTCCGTGGCGGGTTCTACGGCCTCGACCGGTTTGATGGTGGAGACGGCGTCGATACCCTCAGCTATGCGCAGGCATCCAATCTCGACAGCATCCACCTCGACGTCGCGACTGGCGTTATGATTGCCGTCGGCGGCAATGTACGCGACGAGTTTCTGTCTGTGGAGGCATTCGAGGGCACGGACGGCAACGACACCATGATCGGCGCAGATGGCCGGGACACCCTTATGGGTTACATCGGCAACGACACGCTGGTCGGCGGCGGCGGCGACGACCGGATTTCCGGCGGATCCGGAAACGATGTCTTGACCGGCGGCGGCGGGGCGGACCACTTCATCTTCAGCGCCGATACGGTTACGGGCGGCGACAGCATCACGGACTTCGAAACCGGTCTGGACAGGATCGATCTCTCCCGGCTGGGGGTCCGCAGTTTCGGCAGCCTCGCCGCAAGCATCACGGATACGGCCCAGGGCGCGCTGATCTCGCTCAGCACCAACTCCGTCACGCAGACGATCCTTGTGCAGGGCGTCGCGGCCCACCAGCTGACGGCCCGCCAGTTCATCATCGATGCGCGCGCGCCGAACGATTTCAACGCCGACGGTCACAGCGACCTCCTCTTCCGCGCTGCGGACGGCGCGTTCGCGACCTGGCAGTTCTCGACCGGACCCGGCGGCCTCGCCGTGACGCCCAACACCTACACCGATGCGAGCGTCGGGCCGGACTGGACGATCGCGGCGCAGACCGATTTCAACGGCGATGGCCGCGCCGACCTCGTCTTCCACAATTCCGCGCAGGGCTGGCTGTCCGTCTGGACCGCCAGCGACACGGGCTTCGACCGCAACACGCATGTGGACGGGCTGGACACGGATTTCGTCGTCGCCGGATCCGGCGACTTCGACGGCGACGGGCGCGGCGACCTCATCGTCCGGAGCCGGACGGACGGCCTGTTCGCCCAGTGGCTCTCGACGGGTTCGGGCTTCGACTACAACGCCTACGTCAACGGATCGGTGGACACGGGCTGGGACATTGCCGGCATCGGCGACTTCAATGGCGATGGCCGGGACGACCTGCTCTTCCGCAACGCCGACGGGCTCATTGCCGGGTGGCGGTCCACGGACGGCGGGTTCACCCCCAACGTCTTTGTCGCCATGACCGGCCCGGACTGGAGCCTGGCCGCCATCGCCGACTACAACGGCGACGGCCGGGACGACATCATGTTCCGCAGCACGGATGGCGTCATGGCCGAGTGGCAGTCGACCGGCGACGGCTTCACGCCCAACGTCTACTCGAACAGGGTCGACCCGGCGTGGGACCTGCATGGCAGCCACGACTTCGACGGCGACGGTCGCGCCGACCTGATGTTCCGCAACGCGGACGGCATGTTCACGGTCTGGCAGTCAACCGGCGACGCCTTCACCCCCAACGTTCTCATCGACAACCAGGCCGACGCATCGTTCGCGGTTGTCCAGCCGCAGTACGATCTCGTCTAGGTCCCCGCCGTCGGCGGCAAGGTCGTGGCGCGCGGGACGCGTTCGTCGCCGCCCTGAAGATGGACAACGGCTGACGCTGTTCGCTGGCTGACGGCTCACGTGAAGGCGCGCCGTGGTCGCAGCGGTCGAAACTTGCCGCCAGCAGTCGCCCCCTTCCCCTGCCCGGCTACGCCGTGATTGGGTGTCCGGGTTGGAGTCGCGGGAGAGACCGATGGCCGGAATGCGTGGTTTGATTGCCGGGGCGCTTGCGGCGATCGCTGTGGCCGGGGCGGCCCCGGCTGTGTCCGAGCCCGTCGTGGTCAAGTCGGGCGCCGCGCAGCTTCCCACCTCAGGCCTCATCATAGATCTGCCTGCCAATCCCGCGCTTACGTACAAGGTGGCCGGCAGCTGGGCGCTGGCAGACGCGCCGCCAAACTTCGATACGCGCGATATCGTGGACGAGTACAATGTCTCAACGGGCGCGCTATACGCCGGGAACTGGGTGCTGGTCGGATACTTCACGGCGGGCGGCTGCGACGGCGTGCTGAAAGGTGAGACGCTCGACAAGTCGTGGACCACGGAAACGACAGTGTGGGGAGAGACGTGGCTGGTCCGCGGCGGGGTCTACACATTCTCCAGTGAGCTTGGACGCAAGCCAGCCGCCGTCCTCTGCCGGTCGAATGCAGCCGGGCAGAGCCTCGTATTGTACCGCTTCCTTGTCGATCAACCCGAGACGCTCGGGCAGGCCGATATCCTGCGCAACGTGACCCAGGCCGGCGTGCTGGAATCAGCGTCGAAGTCGTACAATGCGGGACGGACAGCCGACATCCTTCCCCTGCGCAGACCCGAGACTCGCAATCGCGGTTCGACGCCAGCCAACCGCACGACGACGCTGGGGACGACCGGACTGGTCGTCTCCTTCCCGGATGACGGGTACGTCTGGTTGCCGGAGGCCGATCAGGATGTCGACTTCATCACCCGGATGGCGCCGAGCCTGCCGGAACTGAGCATCGAGGTAGTCGTGGTGCCGGGCGAGACCTGCGCCGGCTTCCTGCCCAAGATCGAGGACCAGCAACCCGGTCTGAAACCCCGCAACGCGCCCGCAGGCTGGATGACCGGCCCCACCCTGATCGTTGAAGGCGAGACGGAGCTCACGATCTGCCAGAACAGCGGAGGCGGCGCGAAGCTGGTCGGACTGTTCATGCCGCCGGGGCAGACCGATCTGACGGTCCTGCATCCCATCATCATCGCGCTCGGCAACGCGCGGAAGCCGTAGGCCGCTGCCGTTGGGGCGCCTGCCCTCTTCGCGAAGTGTTGACCACAGGGACATACCGGATTTTCAAGGTACGCTTGTGAGCCTGGGCGCGCGCCTGTAGTCTGATCATGCAGTGAATGATCCGGCGTCGTAGAGCGCCTGCTGCGCGGAGGAGGCCCCCATGAATCGCAAGGCAATCGGTATCTCGCTCGCAGTGCTGGCCTTAGCCGCCGCAGCCGGTGTGGCAGCCACCGCGCAGACGGCCCGCATCGCAGCTTCGGTGACGCAGGTGACGGTTGCGGAGAAGGCCGAGAACTTCCGCCTCACCGACCATAACTCCTATTCCCACGAGCTGTTCTATTACCGGAATGCGCCGGCCATCGTGCTGATCTCGCAGACCAGCGACTCCGCGCACATCAAGGCGGCGGCTCCAGCCATCAAGGAACTGCAGACGCGGTTCGGCGGCGCTGACGGCGCAAAATTCTTCTTCCTCAACTCCAGCCTCACGGATACGCGCGAGGCGGCAGGCGCGCAGATGAAGGCGCTCGGGCTCGATATTCCGGTCCTGATGGATGACATGCAGCTGGTCGGCGAAAGCCTCGGCGTCAGCCGCACCGCAGAGGTCGTTGTGATCGACCCCAAGGGCTGGAAGGTCGTCTACCACGGCCCCATCGACAACCGCTTCGCTGGCAAGACGCCGCAGAAGGCCGCCAAGGCGAAGGACGCGTATCTTGCGGCGGCGCTTGAGCAGCAGCTGGCCGGCAAGCCGGTGACGCAGGCGAGCGTGAAGATCCAGACGCCGCAGCTCTCCTTCCCGGAACGCGCCGCCCGCGAGGACTTCGCGAACATTTCCTATGAGTCCGACATTGCTCCAGTTCTGCAGAAGAACTGCGTGGCCTGCCATACGGAAGGCGGCATCGCCCCCTTCCCGATGAACAGCTACGAGGTTGTGAAGGGCTTCGCCCCGATGATCCGTGAGGCCCTGCGCACCGACCGCATGCCGCCCTACAACGCCGACGAGCACATCGGGAACCTCAAGGATTCGATGAACCTGTCCGCCAAGGACACCAAGATGCTGGTGCACTGGATCGAGGCCGGCGCGCCGCGCGGCAAGTCCGGCGCCGATCCGCTCAAGGTCGCCGCGAAGGTTGCGCCGGAGTGGGAGCTGGGCGAGCCGGACACGATCATCACGCTGCCGGAGTTCAGGGTGCCCGCCTCAGGCGTGGTCGACTACCAGAACCCCGTCCTGAAATCGCCGCTGACCGAGGGCCGCTGGCTGCGCGCCTCGACCGTGAACGTCGGTGATCGCCAGGCGGTCCACCACCTGCTCTCGCCGGTCGGCGGCTATGCGGTCGGCGCGGAATCCACCGTGTTCCCGAAGGGCACCGGCGTCTGGGCCGAACCAGGCGCGAACCTGCGGTTCCAGCTCCACTACACGCCCTATGGCAAGGAGACGACGGACGTCACCCGCGTGGGCCTCTACTTCTATCCGAAGGACCAGCAGCCGGAGCTGATCCGGCGCTCGGCGGTGGTGCTGAATGCGGGCATCGAGATCCCCGCGAACACGCCGCGCCACGAGGAGACCGCGTACATAACCTTCCCGAAGGATGCGATCCTCTACTCGGTTTATCCCCACGCCCACTATCGCGGCGAGAACATGCACGTCTCGATCCAGCGCCCCGGCGAGGCAGAGGAGATGATTCTCTCCCTGCCCAAGTATGATTTCAACTGGCAGCGCGGCTACGAGTTCGCCAAGCCGGTTAAGCTGCCGCCGGGCACGAAGCTGATCACGCGCTACCAGTACGACAACTCGAAGCACAATCCGGCCAACCCCGACCCGTCGATCAAGGTCACCTGGGGCGAACAGTCGTGGGAAGAGATGCAGTACACCGCCTTCGGCTTCGGCTGGGCGGACGAGACAGTGAAGAACCCGAAACCGGAGTACATGGACCTGCTGACCGCCACCCGCACCTTCGGGATGCTGGACAGCAATATCGACGGGAAGGTCGCGCGCAACGAGGTGCGGGGACGGATGGGCCAGATGGTGACTGCGAACTTCGACCGCCTCGACACCAGCAAGGACGGCTTCCTCGATCCGAAGGAGCTGGACGGCGTCTCGCGCATGATGAGCAGCCGCATTGCAGCTGCCGAAGGCGAAGGCATCGCGAAGTCGGAGTAAGCTCTGGCGAGGTCAGAACGCCGGGCGGACCGGAAACGGTCCGCCCGCTTTCATTCAGGACGGGCTCGGCCACTTGCTGAGGATGGTCGCAGCGTCGAAATAGTCGCGATAGACGGTGATCAGGCCGTCATGAACCTCATAGACGCCCGTCACCGGCAGCTCGACCCAGCCCGTGGACAGGAGATGCCGGTCGAGGCGTTCGAGGAAGACGACCGGCCCGGCGGTCGCCTCGCGCAGGATGTCGAGCCTGTTCTCGATGGTCGGCGCAAAGAAGGGCTCCAGCACGCTGCGGATGCCTGCAGGGCCGCGAACGGTGGACATCGGTATGTTCGTATACTCGCAGTCTGCCGACACGTATGTGAGTGCGGTGTCGTAGTCCTTGACCGCCATGGCCGCGTTGAAGGCCTTCACGATCTCGATGGGCGTTTTGGTCATTGAGGTCTCCTGGGTGAACGTTGGTTCTGTTGTGCAGGACGACGCCATGCCAGCCGCCAGCACGCTGGCGCCGACAATCATCCGGCGGCGGTCGATGGGAACGACCCGTGGGGCGGCCATTCCCCTATTCATTTGCCCCGGCCTTTGCCGGCCTGAGACTCCCGCCTGCGAGGACGGGAACCAGATAGCCGACCAGCAGGGCCGTGTTGGGAATGACATTCAGCGCAAAGCCAGTGGCGACCGACAGGGCGCTGTCGGTGACGTACCAGGCGACGACGCCGGCGGTGAGGCCAACCCAAACCGGCCGCGCACGGTCGCCGAGCTGGAATGCGGCCTGCATCACCATGAGCATGGTTACGGCCCACCCGATGGAGACGCAGCCCATCACGGCCAGGCTGAAGCGCATCGAGGGAACGAGGTCGAGGTCGTCGGGCGCCCGCAGCGTACTGAACACCCACCGCACAGGTCCGCTTGTGGCGTCGAACGCGCCTCCGGCGAGCACCAGCCCAAAAATGACGACGCCGATGCACCAGACGTTCAGCCAACCACGCCAGAATGCCGACATGCCTGCTCTCCTCCCGGATCTGCTTTTCACAGACCTAGGCAGGCGGATGCAGGCCAGCAATTACCTGGGAGGTAAGTGTTCAGAATACCGCGACGAGCAATCTGGCGCCGAGACCGGGCGCTCGAGGGTCGCCCTGCCCGCCCAGTCGCCGCCCTACTTGAGGCCAGGCCGCTCCAGCATGCGCTCGCGCCACGCGGCAAGGTTCGTGTGCGTCTCCCATGGGCGGAACTTCACGATGCGCCCGAACCCCATCGCGACGTGCAGCGTGATGTCGGCAATCGTGAACCGATCGCCGGCGACATAGGGCGCAGCGCCCAGCCGTTCGTCGAACCGGGCGATCGCGCGGCGCGCGCGGCCCTCGGAGATCGCCGCCCACTCCGGACACTGCGGTTTCTCGAGTTCGGCCATCGCCGGATGCGAGTTCCGGAACCAGTGGCCGATCTGCGAGAGATAGGTCATCTCCACGCGCCGGTCCCACATCTCGATGAAGGCGCGCTCCTTGAAATCCACGCCCATGAGGTTCGGCTCCGGATAGAGCCCCTCGAAATAGGTGCAGATAGCGCGGCTTTCGGTCAGCGCCTCGCCCTCCTCAAGGTCCAGGGCGGGGACATGCCCGAACGGGCTGAGCGCCACATAGGACGGCTGACGGTGGTCCTGGTTGATGATGTTCACCTCGACGCGGGGGACCTCATCCCACACGCCCTTCTCCTGCAGGAAGAAGCGCACCCGGTCCGGATTGGGCGCCATCGCCGCGACGTAGAGTTTCATCTGCCTTCAGCTCCCCGGGAACCGCGCCGGACAACCTGCGGGCGCCGCCTTCCTGATCGACCGACTCATAGCCGAAGCCCTCCAAACACCAAAGGCGCACGCCGGCGACAGTCCAGAACGGGGCTTGCCCTTGCCGGACATTCACAACATGTATTCGAGACGATCATGGGAACCCCGCATGACTGCGCTTCTGGTCCGAGACCTTTCCAAGAGCTTCGGCGGCAAGAAGGCGGTCGACGGCGTCAGCTTCACCGTGAACCGGGGCGAACTCTACGCCCTGCTCGGCCCGAACGGGGCCGGCAAGACCACCACGTTGCGGATGGTAGCCGGACTTCTCTCGGCAGATAGCGGCCTGATCGAGGTGCTGGGCGTGGACGCCCGCAAGGACCCTATCGGAGCCAAGAAGCTGATCGCCTGGCTGCCGGATGAACCGCTGCTCTACGACAAGCTGACCGTGTGGGAGTATCTCGAATTCGTGGCCGGGCTCTGGCGGATCGACGCGAAGACGGCGCGCGGTCGCGCCGAAGAACTGCTCACGATGCTGGGCCTGTGGGACAATCGAAACGACCGCTGCGAGACCTTCTCGCGGGGCATGAAGCAGAAGGCCGTGCTGGCGGGCGCCCTGATCCACGAGCCGAAGCTTTTGATGCTGGACGAGCCGCTGACGGGGCTCGACGCCGCCGCCTCGCGGTTCGTGAAGGACCTGATCCGGCAGAAAGTCGCGGACGGCGCATCGGTGATCCTGACCACACACATTCTCGAAGTGGCCGAGCGCATGGCGGACCGGATCGGCATCATCCAGAACGGGCGACTTCTGATCGAGGGCGCTCTGGGCCAGCTGCAGGCGCGCGCGGGCGCCGAAGGAAAATCCCTGGAAGACGTATTCCTGTCGCTGATCGCGGAGACGCCTGCGGCAGGGCCGGCGGCTGGCGAAACCGGAGCGGCGGCGTCCGCATGATTCCGCTGATGGGACGCCCCGGCGGCGCGGTGTGGTTGCTGACGCACGAATTGCGTCTGGCCTGGCGGCGCGGCAAGACGAAGAGCAAGGGCGGCCTGACGTCCCTGCTGTTCGTTGGCGCGCTGGCGGCCGCGTGGCTGGTCTTCTCCTACATCATCTTCAAGCCTATCGGTCAGAGTATCATGCCGCCGCCGCTGGGGGTGAGCCAGGCCGATGGCGTCGCACTTCTCGTCATCTCCATCGCCATGGGTTTTGTGGCGACCCTGATGATCAGCCAGGCCATCCAGCGAGCCATCGAAGCGATCTATGTTCGAAACGATCTCGACCTGTTGCTGTCCTCGCCCCTGTCCGGCTGGACCGTCCTCATCGTGCGATCAACCGGCATCGCGGTGAGCCTGCTGCCGCTCTATGCGGGGCTCCTGCTGCCGCCAATCTTCTGGCTGACGATCTTCAACTCGCCGCTCTGGCTGGCGGCGATCCCGTCGCTGGTTGCAACCGCCTTTATCGCATCCGGCTTCGCGCTGCTGCTCGTGTCGGGTCTCTTCCGGCTGATCGGTCCGAAGAACACGCGCGTCGTGGCGCAGGTGATGAGCCTGCTGATCGGCGCCGGAGTGTTTCTGGTGTTCCAGTTGCCCAACCTCTCGCGCCGGTATTCTGGCGGCGGTGACGAGGAGGAAGACCGCTGGATCGCCTTCTTCACCAACATTCAGATTGACGCCACAGCGCCGTGGTTCCTGCCCGCGCGGGCGCTGACGGGCGACCTGCTGGCGGCGCTGGCGCTGATCGTCCTCGCGGCGTTGCTGTTTCCACTCGGCGTATGGGTGTTCAGCCAGCGCTATGTGGCGGACGCTGCCGCGGCCTCGACCATGGGCTCGAGCCGCCGGAAGGCCGATACGCGCGTCCGCAACGTCCAGGGCGGGCTGAACCGCTCCATCATCCGCAAGGAGCTGCGGCTGATCTTCCGTGATCCCGTGCTGATCTCGCGGATCGGCCTGCAGATCGTCTACCTGATCCCGCTGGCCTTCATCCTGGTGCGGCCCGAGGAACCCGGCGGACTGTTCCAGGCGGCGGCGTTTGCGCCTGTGCTGACGCTGCTGGCGTCGTCCCTCGCGGGCAGCCTCGCCTGGATCACGATCTCGGCGGAGGACGTGCCCGACCTGATTGCGGCCGCGCCCGTTCCAAGACCGGCCATCGAGCGCGGCAAGATCGCTGCCGCCGTGGCGCCCGTCATGGGGCTTATGGCCATTCCGCTGGGCGCGCTGGCCGTCCATTCGGTCATCCCCGCCCTCTGGGCCATCGCTGGCGTTCTGGCCGGCATGCTGTCTGCGGCGACCATCCAGATCTGGAGGCAGACGCCGGGCTCCCGCCGCGATTTCATGCGCAAGCGGGCGCAAGGCTCGATGGTGGCGCAGTTCGGACAGAGCTTCGTGGCGCTGCTGATCTCCGGCGCCGCAGGCCTTGGAGCCTATGGCCTGCCGTGGCTGGCGATCATTCCGGCGATCCTGGCGCTGGCGATCTTCGGCGCCCTGCACCGGACAGCCGAGGCCTGATGGCCCGCATACAGAACGGCCCCCGATCCGTTGGGATCGAGGGCCGCTGATCTCAGAACGTCTGACAGAGCAGCCTAGACCTTGATGGCCTGGGCGGGGAAGTCGGACAGCTTGCGGCCTTCGGCGGCGTACCTGCGCAGCAGGTCCGAGACCTTGATGTCCGGCACATTGGCCGACACGCGCTCGACGACCTTCACAACGCGGTCGAGGCCGACGACGTCGCCCAGGAACATCGGGCCGCCCTTGTCCTGCGGCCAGCCGTAGCCGTTCAGCCAGACCACATCAATGTCGCTGGCGGTCTGGGCCATGCCCTCCTCCAGGATGGCGCAGCCTTCATTGATCATCGGGAAGACGCACTCCTCGACGATCTCTTCCTGCGAAACCGAGCGCTGGGCCACGCCGCTTTCCGCGGCGAACTCGCGCACGATGGCGGCGACTTCATCGGAGGGACGGCCAATGCGGTTTTCGTCGTAGTCGTAGTACCCGGCCCCGGACTTCTGGCCACGGCGCGGCGTGCGCTCGCAGATCATGTCGCGCAGCGGGTTGGCGGTCTTGGCGCCCGGCTTCCAGCCGATATCGAGACCCGCAAGGTCGGACATCTGGTACGGGCCCATCTTGAAGCCGAACTTGTTGAAGGCGGCGTCGATGTCCCACGGCATGGCGCCGGCCTTGAGCAGCGCGCCAGCCGGCTGGCCGCGCTTGTAGAGGATGCGATTGCCGATGAAGCCCGGGCAGACGCCGGCGAGAGCCGCAACCTTGCCGATCTTCTTCGCCAGATCCATCGCGGTGGCGACCACCTCGTCAGAGGTGTGCTTGGCGCGGACGATCTCAAGCAGCTTCATGACGTTGGCGGGCGAGAAGAAGTGCAGACCGATCACGTCCTGCGGGCGCTTCACCACCGAGGCGACTTCGTTGATGTCGAGCGCCGAGGTGTTGGTGGCGAGGATCGCGCCGGGTTTGCAGATCCGGTCGAGGTCCGAAAAGATGTCCTTCTTGACGGCCATGTCCTCGAAGACGGCTTCGATGACGAGGTCGCAGTCCGCGAGGTCTTCCCGGTTCAGCGAGCCCGTGAGCAGTCCCATGCGGATGCCCACTTCCTCCTGGGGGAAGCGGCCCTTGTCGGCAGAATTCTGGTAGTTCTTGCGGATTACGCCAAGACCGCGATCCAGCGCCGCCTGCTGGACTTCCACGATCGTCACCGGGATGCCGACATTGGCGAAGTTCATCGAAATGCCGCCGCCCATCGTGCCGGCGCCGATGACGCCGACCTTTTTGATCGGCTTGATCGCGGTGCCGGCCGGCAGGCCGACCACGTTCCACGCCTTCTTCGTGGAGGCGGAAATGTAGGTGGAAAGCTCGGCTTCGGACGCCGCAGGTTCGAACACGGATTTGGTCATGGCTCAGGTCCCTGATCGCAGGCGGGACCATCCTCAGGCCCCGCAAAGAACAGCGGTTTCCGTGCCCCCTTCGCCGCCCGGCGTCAACATCCACAGCGCTCCGGCGCGGCTGGTGAATCAGCCGGTGGAGGGGTACCGTTCCAGAAAACATGTCTCGGGAGGACACGCATGAAACGTTCAATCACGGCCGCCGCGGCGGCCGCAGCCCTTCTGGCTGCCTGCAGCCCGGCGCCTGCCACGCCAGCCACCACCACACCCGTAGTTGAATCTGCCGTGGCGCCTGTCCCCGCGCAGAAGGACCCGCTGCTTTCGGCGGTGGGTATTGGCGTTTCCGACCTGCAGGCATCGGCGGACTTCTACGTCAACGTCATGGGCATGGAGCAGGTCCGGACCTACGAGCTGGACTACATGAACGAGATCCTGCTGCGCTATCCGGACGGCGAGAGCTACCTGGTGCTGATGCACTGGATCGATGGCAGCGTTCGCAACTACAAAGACAACCCGGTCAAGCTGGTGACCCGGGTCAAGGATCCGGTCGCCCTTGCCGCAAAGATCAGGGCGGCTGGCTTCGAGGTGACCCGCGAGCCGCAGCCCAGCGAGCAGGTCGGCGGCGCGATGGTAGGCTTCGCCAAGGACCCGGACGGCTACGTCCTCGAACTCCTGCCGCTTCGGCTGCCTGCCCCGCCCGCTCCATAGACGGGTCGGTTGCTGAAACCCGTCACCAGCCGGCGCGTTGATACCGCTGGAAGCGCAACAGGGCGCAGGAGAATTGCGTATGGGTATGCTCAGGATGGTTGGCATTGGCGCCGGACTGATCGGCGCGGGGTATCTCGCTGCCCGCATGGGCGACCTGCCCGCCCGCAAGGGGTCGAAAAAGCGCGCCATGGCTCCGGTCCGGGACGCAGGCGTCGAGAACATGACCAATCCCCCGGGCAAATGGGACAAGGTTGATCAGCAGGCAGACGAGTCGTTCCCCGCCTCTGACCCGCCCGGCAACTACTAGGCGTCCCGACTTCCGCGCGCGGCATTGCGTCAGGCGACGCCGGAGCCCCATGGCTCCGGCGTTTGCTTGACGTCTCCCGGGTGCAGCTGCACCCATTGCGGACCCGCCGGGACGAGCGGGCCTGAACATGTGGGTACGGGAGCACCGCCATGAGACTGAACCAGCCACGCATCGCGCCGCTGAAGGACGAGGACTTCACCCCGGAACAGGTCGAGCGTCTCGGCAAGGCGGCGGAGCGGACCGGCGGGGTCCTCAACATCTTCCGCACCCTGATCCGCGTGCCCGACGCCTACCGGGCGTTCCAGTGGTGGGGCGGCTACATTCTCAACCGCAACAGCTTGTCCCCGCGCGACCGCGAACTCCTGATCCTGCGCACCGGCTGGCTCTGCAAATCCGGCTACGAATGGACCCAGCACCACCGTATCGGCCTGCAATCCGGCCTCGACGCCGCCGAGATCGAACGCATCAAGTCCGGGGCAGGCGCCGATGGCTGGACCGCGGCCGAACGGGCGCTGCTCGCCACTGCCGACGATCTGGTTCGGGACCACTTCGTTTCACGTCCGGTCTGGGCGCAGCTCGAGGCGCATTTTACCGAGCGCCAGCGCATGGACGCGGTCTTCACGGTCGGTCAGTACACGCAGGTGTCGATGATCCTGAACTCGTTTGGCATTCAACTGGACGAAGGCCAGACCCTCGACCCCGATCTGAAGGCGGGTTGAGCCCATGGGCTTCGTTACCAACGGCCGGCTTGCCGGCAAGGCAGCGATCATCGTCGGCGCGGGTCAGACGCCGGGTCCCACCATCGGCAACGGCCGGGCCATGGCGTTGCTGTTCGCCCGAGAAGGCGCGCGCGTGATGTGCGTCGACAATCGTCTCGACAGCGCCGAGGAGACGGTGGCGCTCGTGGCGGCGGAGGGCGGATCTGCCTTCGCGCATGCCGCCGACGTGACCGACTGGACTGCGAGCGCCGCCCTGTCAGCGGCGGCCATGCAGCAGATGGGGCGGATCGACATCCTCGTGAACAATGTCGGCACAGGGCGTGGCGACAAGCCGCCCCACGCCATCGAGGAGGCGGACTGGGACCGCATCATGAATGTGAACCTCAAGTCCATGGTCGCCGCCATCCGGCATGTGCTGCCGGTAATGCGCGGGCAGCGCTCGGGAGCGATCCTCAACATCTCCTCGCTCGCGGCGGTCGCCGGCCACCACATGGTGACCTATGAGGTCTCGAAGATGGCCGTGAACCGGCTCACGACCGTCACGGCGCTGAACGGCGCCAAGTATGGCGTCCGCTGCAACGTCATCATGCCGGGCCTGATGGAGACGCCGATGGCGATGACCGGCATCGCCGCTGCATCCGGGAAGTCGCAGGACGCGCTCCGGGACGAACGCAATGCCCGGGTTCCCATGGGGCATATGGGGACAGGCTGGGACACCGCCCATGCGGCCCTCTTTCTGTGTTCGGACGAGGCCCGGTTCATCACCGGCGTGGCGTTGCCGGTCGATGGGGGCATGTCGGCGCGAATTGGCTGACACTATGGTAACTTTTATGAGATTAGCTCCGAACGCAGTTCCAGCAGGCTCGCGCCTTGCTGCCCGGTTCCGATTGGCGTTCCCACTCCCGATGACGAGCAGATGACCGACTAGGACCATGTTCAAGAAACCCGACGCAAAGAAGGGGGGGGATCTGCTGGCCCAGCGCCTGAAGGCGATTTCGGGCCGCGGAGAGTTTGAGGCGACCGACGTTCAGGAGCCTGTCGTCTACAAGGCGGTTGGCAGGCGGGCGCGTGCAATCCGCAAACCCACATTCAAGCAGGGCACGCTGCTGCTGCCCGGCGGCGATCGGATGTCCGTGGTCGTCAAGAACATCAGCGATACGGGCGCGCGTGTCGATTTCTTCACCCGGGCCCTGCTGCCGCCCTATGTGGTGCTGGCCGAGCCCTCCCTGAGACTTCGCCGCAAGTCGAGCGTGGTCTGGCAGGTCGATGGATCGGCGGGCCTGCACTTCGTGGACTGAAGGGTGTGCGCAACGATGCGGCATTGCGCGATCTGGACCCTCCCGGCGCCGGTATGCGAGCTTATGCCATGACCCAGTCGACCGCCCTGCCCGAAAGCCCGACCAGCCGCCGCGATACGGGACTTGCCGTTCGCCGGGGGCTCGCACTGAAGTGCCCGGCCTGCGGTAAGGGGCATATTCTGAGCGGCTACCTGAAGCCCGCTGACACGTGCGAGATCTGCGGCGAAGACTTCAGCAGCGTTCGCGCCGATGACGGCCCGGCCTGGGCGACCATCCTGCTTGTCGGCCATCTGGTCTCACCGGTCTTCTTCGTGTTCGCCTCGACCAAAGGGCCGGCCTGGACCGCCCTTACGGTTGTTTCGGCGCTGGTTATCGGGCTGACGCTCGCGATCCTGCCGCGCGCCAAGGGCCTGTTCATGGGCGTCATCTGGGCGAACCAGGCCGGCGACGCCAGCGCTGGGAACCCCTGACGCTACGGGGGACAGCTGGACCCCAGTTTGCACCGTCCGCCGAGTGGGGCGACAGAGGCGGCCCGGGCCGCCCTTGCGCATCAACACATAAACGCGAGGTATGGCGTGACAGCCTAGGCGATCAGGGTGCGCCGCTTGCGCTTGCCCTGATGGCAACGGCATCCTACCCGCCGCTGCGCATCAGTTCCTTGTCGTCTTCGGTCAGCGGCGTCGCCAGCCTGGCGGCTTTCGGGTTTACCCAGCGCTCGACGGCGTCGACGATCGAATAGACGACCGGCACCAGGACGAGCGAGAGGATGGTGGACGAGATCAGTCCGCCGATCACCGCGATGGCCATCGGCTGACGGAAACCGGCGCCCTCGCCGATGCCCAGAGCCGTAGGCAGCATGCCTGCGGACATTGCGAGCGTCGTCATCACGATCGGACGCGCGCGCTCGCGGCAGGCTTCGAAGATCGCGTCGTAGGTGGACTTGCCGCGGTGCTGGGCCTCGATGACGAACTCCACCAGCAGGATGGCGTTCTTGGCGGCGATGCCAAGCAGCAGCACGCAGCCGATCATGACCGGCATGGAGATTTCGCGACCCGTTACCAGCAGGGCGAGGAACGCGCCAGAGAACGACAGCGGCAGGGACGCGAGGATGACGATGGGTTTGAACACCGACCGGAACAGCAGCACCATGACCGAGTAGATCAGCGCCACGCCGGAGAGGAGCGCGATGACGATCCCCCCGAACATCTGCGCTTGAGCCTGTTCGTTCCCGACCCGGGCGCGCTCAACGACAGCGCCGCCTTCCCGCTCGGCCTTGAGGATGGCCTTCATGGTTTCGGTGTTGTCGACAGCGGCCGTGGCCTGGCCCGAGGCGATGCCCGGAGCAAAGTCAGCCTGCACCGAGGCCATCCGCTTCCTGTAGAGCCGCGAGATGGTGCCCGGCCCGGCCTCGAAGGACAGGTCAGCGACCGCGCCGAGCGTGGTCGTGCCGCCCGTATTCGTCGGGACCCGCAGGTTGGCGAGCTCCGAGAGGTTTGTCCGGGTTTTGCTCGGGAGACGAACCCGGATCGGCAGGCGGCGCTGGCCCTCGGAGAATTTGGGCGTGTTGGCTTCGATATCGCCGGTCGTGGCGATACGCGCCACCTGGGCGATGGCGTCCGTGGATACGTTCAGGCGCGCCGCTTCCGCTGTGCGCGGCCGGATGATGAGTTCCGGTCCCGGAGGCTCTGGCGACAGGCGGGGATTCTGAATCTCGGGGAGATCTTTCATCTCGTTCAGGAGATTGCGCTGAGCTTCGTCAAGCGCCGCAGCGTTTTCCGACGTCAGGATGATGTTGACGTCCGACCCGCCGGGCCCACCGCCACTCATCAGCGCCGTGACGCGAACATCGGCGATCTGCTTCAGCTGCGGGCGGATGTGCTGTTTAAGCTCTTCGGTCGACATCTTGTGCTTGTCGACCATCACCAGCGTGATGGAGCCGGAGGTCATGCCGGAGCCGCCGCCGCCGCCGTTGGCCTGGGCCGCCGAACCGCCAGCCCCACCGGTGCCGATCGAGATGAAGACGTCCTCGGTATCCGGCTGGCTCATCAGCAGGTCGTTCAGTTCCGCCGACGCCCGCTCCATCTGTTCACGCGTCGTGCCCGGAGGCGCGTCGATGTTGAACACGATGTAGCCGGGATCCTCGGTGGGAATGAAACCCAGAGGAAGATTGGCCGCGCAGAAGATGCCCCCGAAGAAGGTCAGGCCGCCGAAGGCGCAGGCGATGATCGGATGGCGCAGGGACCACACCAGCGTCTTCTCGTAGTAGCCCGGCAGTTCGCGGGCGTCGTGGACGTGCTTCGGCGATTTGAGGAAGTAGGCCGCCATCAGCGGCGTGACGAAGCGCGCAACGGCCAGCGAGAAGCCGACTGCAACGGCGACGGTGATGCCGAACTCGATGAAGAACTGGCCGGCCATGCCTTCCATGAACGACACGGGCAGGAACACCACGGCGATCGCCGCTGTGGTGGCGACAACCGCCAGACCGATGGCGTCTGCGCCCTCGATGGCCGCACGGAAGGGCGTGTAGCCTGCCAGCGTCCGTTTCTGGATGTTCTCGATCTCCACAATGGCGTCATCAACGAGGATGCCGATGACCAGCGTGAAGGCCAGCAGCGTCACGACGTTCAGGCTGAAGCCGAACATGTCGATGACGAAGAAGGTCGGGATCAGCGAAAGCGGCATGGCCGCGGCTGCGATCAGCGTTGCGCGCCAGTCGCGCAGGAACAGGAACACCACCAGCGCCGCGAGGAACATGCCCTCAATCAGAACCGCCTCGGTGGCGTGGAAGTTGGCCTTGGTGTCGTCCGTGATCGAGAAGATCTTTGTGATCTCGAGACCGGGGTTTGCAGCCTCCAGGCGGGCGATCGCCGCGAGTACGCCTCGTTCGACCTCGACCTCGCTGGCGTCGTCAACCTTGACGACGTTGAAGCCGGCCACGGGCCTGCCATTGAGACGCGCGAACGCCCTCTCCTCGCCTGAACCATCGCCGACATCAGCGACGTCCTTCAGGCGCACATAGGAGCCCGACCGGACCGGAATTGTCAGGTTGCGCAGCTCTTCGATCGTGTCTGCCTCGCCGAGAACGCGCGTGGTCGTTTCCGCCCCGCCCACTTCGGCGCGGCCGCCGCCATAGTTGCGGAACGAGCGCAGGAGCGCGTTGTTCACATCCGCCGCAGCGACGCCGATGGCGTTCATGCGGACAGGGTCGAGCGTGACGTTGATCTCGCGGTTGACGCCGCCGACGCGCGACACCTGGCCAACGCCGCGCACCGACTGCAGCTCGCGTGCGATACGGTCGTCGATGAACCAGGACAGATCTGTCGGCGACTTCGCCGGATCGCTGACAGCGAACGTCATGAGCGTGCCGCCGGTGAAGTCGAGCGCGTCGACCCTCGGCGGCTGGATGGACTGCGGGAGTTCGGACCGGATCTGGCTGACCCGCGCCTCCACGTCGTCCTTGGCTTTCTGAAGGTCGGTGCCGATCTCGAATTGCACGATCGTCGTGGAGACGCCCAGGACAACCGAGGACTGCAGGATCTCGATGCGCGGAAGCCCTGCGATCGAGTTTTCGACCAGACGCGTGACCTGGTTTTCAAGTTCGGTGGGCGCTGCGCCTTCCTGGATGATGGTCGCGACGACCATCGGGAAGGAGATGTTCGGGAACTGCTTCACCGGCAGGCGCGAGTACGAATACACGCCGGCAAAGATCATCAACGCGAAAACGACGACGACCGGAATTGGATTCCGGATCGCCCAGCTCGAGATGCGCAGGTTCATTACTGGACCTTTCCGGCATCGGCCGTCGCGGCCGCCGCGTCTTCGGATATCGGCTGGATGACGTCGCCATCCAGCGTGAAGGCGGCGCCCGTCGCCAGCACGCGCGTGCCGGCCGGCGGCCCCTCAACGACCTGAACAAAATCACCATAACGTTCGCCGAGCGTGACGGGCGTGCGGCGGACCTGGTTGTTCTGGTCGACCACCATCAGGACCGGACCGCCCGCCTCGTAGCGAACCGCACTGCCGCGCACGGTCACCGTTTCGCTGGCGACGCCGTCAAAGGTCGCCTC
This sequence comes from uncultured Rhizobium sp., assembly GCA_964407665.1. GTDB lineage: Bacteria > Pseudomonadota > Alphaproteobacteria > Caulobacterales > Hyphomonadaceae > CAYOWK01. Next base: position 59,751 of record CAYOWK010000010.1, read on the forward strand.
GGCGAAACTGCCGGGACGCAGGGCCACGTTGTAGCCCATCTCGATCCGGACGCGTCCGAGGTTGGTGTTCTGGTCGACGCGCGGGGAAACGAACCGCACCTTGCCCTGGAGCGACTGCCCTGTCGGAAGATGAACCGTGGCCGTGTCGCCAACCTTGATGTCGGCGAGACGACGGTCAGGCATTTCAGCGTCGAGTTCGACGAGGCCGTCGCGGGCGATCCGGAAATAGGGGGTCGCGGAGGCGACTGTAGAGATGTCGCCCGGGCGGATGGCCCGCTGGAGAATCACGCCGCCTTCGGGCGCGCGGAGCACCATGCGCGCCTGGCGGACCCGCATCTCGTTGACAGCGGCTTCCGCCGCCATGAGAGCGGCGTTCGCCGTTTCGAAAGCGGCGCGGGCCTGATCGACCGCATCGACGGAGAGAGCGCCCGCCTTGCCGAGGCTTTCGGCGCGCTCGAACTGATTCTTCCGGAGACCAGCGCTGGCTTTCTGCTGGGCCAACGTGGCCTCGGCCTGGGCGATCTGGGCGCGAAGCAGGGTGTCGTCGAGGCGTGCGAGCGCCTGCCCCTTCTTCACCTGATCGCCCTCATCAACCATCACGTCTGCGACGCGGTATCCGGTCAGCTCGGTGCCAACGGCAACCTCTTCCCGGACAACGAGGCGACCCGTCGCACGAACGTCTTCCGACAGGTCCCGCTGGGCGATTGTCGTCACACGCATGGCCTGCGACTGGCCGGCAGGGACCGCAACGTTCGACATTTCCGCGGCGGGAGCGGGTTTCTGGCCGCAGGATCCCAAGGCGATCACGGCGCCTGCACCGAGGAGAAGAAACTTGCCGGGGTGCATGGAGCGATATCCTGTGGTGGCTGAGACTGGGTCAACGCTTCCGAACAGCCGGTCGAAGGCTGTAAGGGGCTCGGAAGGTGCGCCTTTGATCTTTATCATCGGGGAGGCCGCTGTATTTTTGCTATCTGATGCGACAGGAGGGAAACTCAGGCGTTTCCTTATCCTGAAATAGTGTATCCCGAAATGGTGGCAATCCAATTAAATGGATCACAGTTTCGCGTATGACAGGTCCCTATGCAGCCAAGTGACTCCACTGCCATTCAGAACGCCTCGCCCCGGGACCGGATTCTCGACGCCGCCCGGAGGATCTTCCTCGACGGCCCGCCGGAACAGGCCACGATGGATGCAGTCGCCCAACAGGCGGGCATGTCGAAGAAGACCATCTACCGCGAGTTCAAGAGCCAGCTGGAGCTTCTGGCGGTCCTGCTGGCGGAAACCGTCGCGGATTTTGGCGCTTATCCTCCCCCCGAAGCAGACGCCGACATCGAGCTGGAACTCTACGGCGTGCTGGTGCGAGTGATCAATCACGTCACTTCGCCCCGTTCTACGGCACTGGCCCGCCTCCTGATCACCGAGATCCGCCGATATCCCGAACTCGTGAAGCAGAATTCCGGGAAACGATACCACCTTGAGATCCTGGCGCAGTGGCTCTCCTCCCCCGCAGTCCGCAAATCCTATGACGTCGGCGACCCCCACGAGGCGGCCTCCATGCTGTTCAGCATGGTGATGCAGGACGCGGCCTTCCGGCTGATCCTCCCTCATGCACCCAACATCCCCTGCCACGTCTTCGAAGCCCGCGCCCGCAAGGCAGCGGCCATCTTCCTGCGGGGCGTGAAGAGGTAGACCGGCTTTGGCATGCGACATTTTGGCGTTCCCGGCCGCGACCGCGTCCACGGCCTGTTGGCCAACGGTTGAACCTGCATGACTAGGTCTGAATTCTACCGTCTCTGCCGCGACTGGCACGGCTATCTCTCGGCCTTCGCCTTCGTCGCGCTGCTGTTTTTCGCCGGTACAGGCATTCTGCTGAACCATCCCGAATGGCTGACCGGGTCGTCGCCTGAGCCCGTCGAGACCGTTTTCGTCCTGTCGGCGGAGGACGTCGCCAGTATCACCGCCGCTTCCGAACCGGCGCGCAGACTGACAGACATCGCCGCCGCCCGCGCCGACCTCGCGGGCGCCTTCCGCGACGGCGAGGCGGTTGGCCCAGACGTCTTTGCGCGGCTTCAGGGCGTCTCCGGACAGAGCGATGTTCGCGCCAACCTCGCGACGGGCGAGGCGTCCATATTCACTGAGAAAGCAGGCCCCATCGCTGTTTTGAACGAGCTCCACCGGGGCGAGCATGCGGGAAGCCTCTGGCGCCTCGCCATCGACATCGTAGGCGGGGTGCTGATCGCCTTGTCGCTCCTTGGTTATCTCATCTTCCTGAGCCTACGCTTCCGCCTGCGAACCGCACTCGTCCTCACCGCAGGTTCGGTCATTCTCTTTTGCGGACTTTTTCTGCTGGCGACGAGTTGACCCGCGCTTTGCCATCACCAGCGGATGCTGTCATCGAAGGCGGTCGATAGCGGGCAGCGATCTGAACCGGATGCCAGCGCAGCGCGTATCAACGTCATGCTTCACGTATTGCGAACCTTGCTTGCCGCTCTCGCCGTCACCCTGTCAGGAGCCCTGCCTGCCATGGCGACCGAAGAGCCTGAATTCACACTGGTCCAGAAGGACGGCGCGTTCGAACTCCGGGACTACGCTCCGGTGATCCTCGCCGAAACAACGATCTCCGGATCGGCCGAACGCGCTCGCAACGCTGGCTTCATGCCCCTGGCCGACTACATTTTCGCCAAGGATCGCAAGGGCGCCAAGATCGCAATGACGGCGCCGGTCACGCAGGCCCCGCGCGAACAGATCGCGATGACCGCGCCCGTCTCGCAACGCGCGACCGGCGACAGCTGGACCATCTCCTTCACCATGCCGGCCGGCTACACGATGGCGACGCTCCCGGCTCCCGCCAACCCGGACGTTCGGCTCGTGCCGCAGGCGGCCCGCCAGATGGCCGTCATCCGGTTTTCCGGCACAGCGCCTGCGTCCGCCATGAACAAGCACCGCCAGGAGCTGCTCGACAAGGTCAAATCCCTCGGCCTCGCGACCGTCGGCGAACCGGTCTTCGCCTTCTACGACCCGCCCTGGACTCTGCCGTTCATGCGCCGGAACGAGGTGATGGTCGAAGTGGCTGCGCGCTAGCCACCTTCCTGGCGATCCGGCTACGCCCTGTGTCGCCGGGTCTGGTTTCCCCGCTGATCGCATCTGGACATTCCGTGCAGGGCGAACCAAGACGCGGGCGGCGGATACCCTAAGCTGACTGGACCGCCGGGAGACCCAGCCCTGCGCCGCCTCGCCCATGCATTCGTGATGCTGCTCGCCCTCGCGGGCGTGGCCAGCCATGCGATGGCCACACCGCCAGCGAAGCCGCAGCGCATTGTCTCCACCAATCTGTGTATCGATCAGCTGCTGCTGCGGCTGGTCGAGCCTGAGCGGATTGTTTCGCTGAGCTATCTGTCCTTCGGCGAGGACGCGATTGCCCCGTCCATCGCTCCGCTCGGGAGAGGCGTGAAGCCAAACCGCGGCGGCGCGGAGGAAATCGTCGCCCTGAAACCGGATCTGGTTCTGGCGGGCTCGTTCTCGACCCTCACCACCACACCGCTGCTGCGCCGCGTCGGGGCCCGGGTCATGCTGGTCGATGCAGAGACGAGCTTCGATGACATGCGCACCAACCTGCGCAAGCTGGGGGAAGCTGTAGGCGAACCTGCCCGTGCAGAGGCGGTGATTGCACGTTTCGATGCCGACCTCGCCGCCCTTCAGGCCCACATCCCGGCGGGAGAGGCCCCCATCTACGCCCAGATCAGCACCAACAACTGGATCGCGGGAAGCGGCACCCTGGACGCCGCCATCGTCAACGCCGGCGGCTTCCGTACGCTGGGTCAGGCGCTGGGTTACCTGGGCTTCCGCAGCATACCGCTCGAGGCGCTGATCCAGACCAAGCCCGACCTGATGTCTACCGCGACGCCCTACTCGGATCCGCCGGCGATGGCGACGCAGGCCCTGATGCATCCCCTGCTGCGCCGTATGGCGAAGACGACGCCCTCGCTCGACCTGCCGACCCGTTACACCGAGTGTGCAACGCCGGACTCGCTCATCGCTGTCCGGATGCTGGTCGAGGCGCGCGAGGCTCTGGCGGCGGGATCCGGTTCATGACCGGTCGCATACCCTATGCCATGCTCCTCGCCCTGCTCGGGCTTCTGGTCCTGCTCCTGACAGCGGCCTCGATGGCCATCGGCCCGAGGGCCGCCGGCATGTTCGCCGTGTTCGATCTCCTGGCGCAGGGCGACACCGAAACCGTCGGGCTGATCCTCAGCGAAATCCGTTTGCCCCGCACGCTTCTCGCGCTCATGGAGGGCGCCACCCTTGGTCTGGCCGGTGCGACGCTGCAGGGCTTCCTGCGCAATCCGCTGGCCGATCCTGGGGTCATCGGCGTTTCGTCCTCAGCTTCCCTTTTTGCGGTGCTCGCGCTCTACACCGGCCTGTCTGCACTGTTCCCGCTGATGCTGCCCCTGATGGCGATCGGAGGCGCCCTGCTCTGCGTGGTTCTCCTGCAGGGGCTTGCCGGCCGTGGCGGGATGCTCACGCTGATCCTTGCGGGGGCCGCGATCACCAGTCTGTGCGGCGCGATCATGGCGCTGATCCTCAACCTGTCGCCCAACCCCTACGCGGCCGCTGAAATCCTGTTCTGGCTGATGGGCTCGGTCACCGACCGCAGCATGGACCATGTCTGGCTTGCTGCGCCCTTCATGATCCTCGGCTGGGTGTTGCTGGCGGCGACCGGGCGCTCGCTTGACGCCCTAAGTCTTGGCGAGGAGGCCGCCGCCAGCCTTGGCGTCGACCTCGCCCGCACACGCATGCTCATCGTCACCGGCATCGCCGTATCGGTGGGGGCCGCGACCGCCGTCGCAGGCGCTATCGGCTTCGTCGGTCTGGTCGTTCCTCACCTTGTCCGAGGGCTCGCGGGTCACTCTCCCAGCCGCCTGCTGCCCGCCAGCGCGCTCGCAGGGGCCGCCCTCCTGCTGGCCGCAGACATCGTCGTGCGGGTTGCCGCCACCGGGCCGGAACTCAAGCTGGGCGTCGTCACGGCGCTGGTCGGCGCGCCCTTCTTCCTCTGGCTTATCCTGCGCGCCCGCACGGAGCTCGAATCATGAGGTTCGAGGCGGCAGGCATATCGGTCGCACTTGCCGGCTGCCACATCGTGCGGGACGTTTCGTTCTCCGTGTCCCGCAGCGAATTCGTGGGCCTCATCGGCCCCAATGGTGCGGGCAAGTCCACGCTGGTGCGGGCAGCGCTCGGGCTGGCGCCGCGCTCCGCCGGGGTCGTCCGGATCGACGGCCTGGACGCCGCCAGCCTGAAGCCGCGCGACCGTGCGCGCCGCATCGCTTTCCTTCCGCAGGACCGCAGGGTCGAGTGGCGCCTGACCGCCTATGATGTCGTCATGCTCGGCCGGTTTCCACACCACGACGGCTTCGGCGGTCCGAGCGCGGCTGATCATGCAGCTGTCCAGCGGGCGCTCGAGGCGGTCGACGCGACCGATATCGCTGACAGGCCAGTCTCCGTGATGTCAGGCGGCGAACGCAGCCGCATCCTGCTGGCGCGAGCGCTGGCCGTCGAGGCGCCGCTGATGTTTGTCGACGAACCGGCGGCGGCGCTCGATCCCTACCACCAGCTGCATGTGATGGAGATCCTGAGAGACCGCGCACGCGCCGGCGCTGGCGTTCTCGCTGTCGTGCACGACCTGACGCTGGCTGCGCGCTACATGGACCGGCTAATCCTGCTGCAGTCCGGCGAGGTGCTGGCGGACGGTCCGCCAGCGGAGGTGCTCTCACCCGACAACCTTGCAGCCGCGTACCGGATCCGGGCTGAACACGGCGACCGCGAGGGCGCGCCGTTCATCGTCCCGGTCTCACGGCTCTAGATCAGGCGGCCGGTGTGCACGATGGCCAGGCAAACTGGTCATCCACGTCGCACGCGTAGGATTTGCCATCCACGCCCGCCGTCCACGTGTGCTTCACCTGGGTCCGGACCCGATCCGTCACGGTGATGGTTGCGGGATCGACGCTTCCGCCCAGCGCACTAACGGTAGCAACCTTGAGCTTGGCCTCGATGTCGGCATCGGACATCGCCGGTGCGCAGCCAGCCAGCAGGGCCGCAACAGTGACAGCTCCAAACAGTCGTTTCATGATGGTCCCCTTCTTTCCCTCTAGGACTTGGCCGTCTCACGGTACGGAGCATGCTCGGTGACCCGGTAGGCCATATCCTGCCCATCGCTTTCGTGGATGGTGATGTAGTCGCCGACGTTCAGGGAGTGGTCGCCCAGCCGGAAGACGGGCTCGTTCTCGCCCTCGTCCTCCTCGTCGTAGCGGATGTACCAGTTGGCGCCGCGATGGGTCAGCCAGCCATCGGCGTCCTTCGCCGCGCCGGGCTTGAAGCGCATGACCGTGCAGGCCTCACGATGAGCCTTCCACTGCACCGGATCAAGACGCCCGCCCGCGTCCAGCGGCGCCACGAACACGTATCCCTGTTCGTGATCGCCATCCGGATATCCCGGGTTTCGCGCCAGCCGGAGAACCACCTTGGTAATCGCCATCTGCATCTCCCTTTGACGGGAGACTAGGCAGCGGCTGCGGCCAGTATCTGATCTGGATCAAGGAGCGTCAGACGGCTCCAGGATATCCGGTCGCGACAGATTCAGAAGGTCGTCCAGAAAGTCTCATGCCCGATGATTTCTGAGGGGTCTGACCACCTGATCACGCCGACCCCGGCTGGCGCCTCCGCCAACGATGGCCTACCGTCAGACGCCGTATGGCGGCTTCCGGAGATCAGATTGGACGAGCTCTTTACCGACCCGCGATTCCGGATCGTGCCGGAGACGATGGTCGATGGTCTCATCGTAATCGATGGCTCAGGCACGATCCGGTATGTGAACCCCGGCTGCGAGAAGCTGTTCAAGTATTCAAGGGGCGAGCTTATCGGCCGCAACGTTTCGACGTTGATGCCGGATCCATATTCGTCCGAGCACGACGGCTATCTCGCGCGGCACCGCAAGACGCGCGTCAGGCGGATCATCGGTATCGGCCGCGAACTGACAGGCCTCAAATCCACAGGCGAAGTCTTCCCGATGTATCTTTCGGTCGGCGAGGCGGAGACCGCCAACGGGGCCATCTTCGTCGGCATCATCTATGACCTCTCCGACAAGAAGCGCGCGGAGGAGATGATCCTCCACCACCAGAAGCTCGACGCCATAGGCCAGCTCTCCGGCGGCATCGCCCACGACTTCAACAACATCCTCAGCGTCATTGGCGGCAATCTCGAGATGATCGCCGCCAGCGACCTGCCGCCCGCCGCCCGCCGGGCCGTGGCGCGCGCCCAGGATGCGGCCATGCGCGCTGCGCGCATCACACAGCGGCTGCTGGCCTTCGCCCGCAAGCAGCCGCTTCAGAGGCAGGTCGTCGACATCAATGCTGCGCTCGACGACATGGCGGAGCTTCTCCAGCGCTCCATCGGCGAGCCGATCCGCGTCGAGATGTTTCTTGCGGAGGATACCGGCGCTGTCGAAACGGACATCGACCAGTTCGAGACAGCGATCCTCAACCTGGCTGTCAACGCGCGAGACGCCATGCCCAATGGCGGTCTGCTGACCATCGAAACCGAACGCGTCTCGTTCGACGAGACGCCGCGCAACTCCATGGACATCCCGCCCGGCGACTATATCCGCGTCTCCGTCTCGGACACCGGAACCGGGATGAGCCCGGAGGTCTGCGCACGCGCCATCGAGCCGTTCTTCACGACCAAGGAAGTCGGCTCCGGGACCGGTCTTGGGCTGAGCATGGTCTATGGATTCATGAAGCAGATCGGCGGCCATGCCCGCATCTACAGCGAGGAAGGACGCGGGACGCGCGTCAGCCTGCTCTTCCCCTGCGAGCCGGCCCCGCGCGCAGCCCTCGCCAACGTCCTGGACGGCTCCGAACCGCGTGGCGCGGGCGAGAGAATCCTCGTCGTCGAGGACGACCCGGACGTCCGGCTGATCACGGTGTCGCGCCTCGAATCGCTGGGTTACGCGGTGAAGATCGCTGTCGATGGACCTGGCGCGCGGGAGATCATCCGGACTGACCCTGGATTCGATCTGGCGCTGATCGATGTCGTGATGCCCGGCGGCATGGACGGCCATGCAGTTGCGGACGAGATCGAGAAGATGGCGCCGGCGATCCGGCTGGTGCTCACATCCGGCTACTCGCCCAGAATGGCCGCCAGCGGTTCGCGGCAGAAGCGGCCATTCCTCCCCAAGCCCTCGACGCGCGCCCAGCTGGCCCAGATCATCCAGAAAGTGCTGAAAGACGCCGTCTGAGCAGAGGCAGCCTACTCGGTTCCACTCCAGCGTATCTCGGCGGCCAGCACATACCCCTCCCCGCGCACGGTCTGGATGAGCTGGGACGCATCAGCGTGAGGGGCCAGCTTGCGGCGCAGCCGGCTCACCAGCGTATCGATGCTGCGGTCGAAGGCGTCCCAGTGATCCTTGCGCGTGATGTCGGCGATGGCGTCCCGCGTCATCACCCGGTTCGCCTTGTCTACAAAGGCCGCAAGGAGATTGTATTCAGCGCCGGTCAGCTCAATTGCGTCGCCCCCGGCGGTTGCGACATGCCGGCGGGACGGCGTAAGCACCAGACCGGCAAAGCGCGCCATGCGGCCAGCCTGCCCGGCTTCCTCCATCGCTGCCTGCACGGGCTTCGACCGCCGCAGCACGGCGCGCACCCGGGCAAGAAGCTCACGCAGTTCAAAGGGTTTGGCGACATAGTCGTCCGCGCCGACCTCGAGCCCGACCACCCGGTCCACCATCGAGCCCTTGCCCGACAGGATGATGATCGGGATGGAGCACTTCGCCCGCATCTCGGCGGCGTAGGTGAGGCCATCTCCGCCCGGCATGTTGATGTCGAGGAGAAGCAGATCCGGCTCGAACTCGGCCATCCGGGTCCGCGCCTCGGCGACGTTGGCGGCCTGAGCGATCAGGTACCCTTCCATCTCGAAGAAATCAGCCAGCGTGTCACGCAGGGCGGCATCGTCATCGACGATGAGCAGTCTCGATTGAGCTGCCGCTCCAGTCACTACGGTCGCCCCAGCTGGAGGCCCGGCCAACAGCGGCGCGCCTCGTCATTCGTACTTGCGGGGATGTGAATACAGCGGCCATGCGGCAAAGAACAAGGGTTTACAACCGGCACATATCGTGAAGCGTCATCTCGGCCGGTCGTCATCCTGCAGCATGCGGACGGAAGCCCCGGCAGGATCGTCGAACTGACCGGTCCGAAGCGACCAGATAAAGGCCGCCAGACCGATGCCGCCCAGCGCCAGCGCGCACGGAATCATGAAAACCAGCACGTTCATGAGGGCTTTCCTCCGGCCTTCGAAGCGCCGCTGGACAGGCGCAGCGCATTCAGCGTCACCACCGCTGACGAACCCGACATCGCGATGGCCGCGACGAAAGGGGTCACGAGGCCAAACAGCGCCACCGGGACAGCCAGCACGTTGTAAACGGTCGCAAACCCGAAATTCTCCCGCATCCTTGATCTAGCAGCGCGGGCGATCTCGACGATTCGGACCACGGCTCCGAGGCTGTCGCCGGAGAAGACGCAGTCGCTCGCCAGACGCGACACGTCGATTGCCCCCCCCGGCGCGAGGGAAGCATGCGCCTTTGCCAGCGCCCCGGCATCGTTCAGCCCGTCGCCAACCATCAGGACCTTGTGTCCTTCGGCTTCGAGCGCCTCAAGGCGGGCCCCCTTGGACTGCGGCGTCGCGGCAGACGTCCACCGCCCGATCCCGGCGGCGGCGGCAGCGCGGCTGACCCGCACCTCGCCGTCGCCCGACAGCAGCTCCACGCCGAGCCCCATGGCCTTGAGGCGCTGGATCGTCACGGCCGCATCGTCTCTCAGCCTGTCCTCGAACCGGAAGGCGACTGGGGCGTCGCCCTCGATGGCGAACCAGAGTTCGGATCCATTCCCGACAGCGCCGCCCGCGAAAGCCGCTGAGCCCAGGCGCGCCTTGCGGCCATTGATGAGACCCGCCACACCCTGGCCCGGGTATTCGACGATATCGTCCGCAACCAATCCGGGGCCCGCAGCACGTGCAATCGCGCGCGAGAAAGGATGGCGGCTGGTGCGGGCAAGCCTCGCCGCCAGCTGCAGCGCCGGACCTGCCGCATCCGGGATCAGGACCGGATCGCCAAGCGTCAGCGTCCCGGTCTTGTCGAACACAACATAGTCGACCGTGGCGATCCGCTCGAGCGCATCGCCCGAGGCCAGATACGCTCCCTCCCGGAACAGACGGCCGGCAGCCACGACCTGGACAAGCGGAGCGGCCAGCGCCATCGCGCACGGGCACGTGATGATCAGAACGGCCACCGCGATATAGATCGAGTGCTCAAGGGTGGCGCCAAACAGCAGCCAGCCGACCAGCCCGAGCGCCGCCATGGCGTGGACGCGCGGCACATACGCCTCGGCGGCCTTGTCGGCGATCTTGCGATAGGACGACTTCTTCTGCTCGCCCGCCTCCAGCATCCGGCCAATGTCCGCCATCAGCGACTGGCTGGCTGGCGCGAGGGCCCGAACCTGCAGGGCGGCGGTCAGGTTGATGGCGCCTGCGTGCAGCGTCTGGCCCATGTGCGTTGGCACAGGTTCAACCTCGCCCGTCACCATCCGCAGATCGGCTTCGCTGGCGCCGGACAACACTTCAGCGTCGACCGGCAGGCGCTCGCCCACAGCAATCAGCAGGATGTCTCCCGGGCGGATATCAGAAGCCCGCACCGCCTCGGCGACGCCGCGCAATCCTATGCGGGTCGCGCTGGCGGTCTGCATGGCCGCCAGCGCGTTGGCGGCCGCATAGGCCTGCCGCCGCAACCTCGCATCGAGGAACCGGCCGATCAGCAGGAAGAACAGCAGCATGACGGCGGCGTCGAAATAAGCGAACTCGCCCCCAGTCGCCGTCGAATAGATGCTCAACCCAACCGCAAGGATAACCGCCAGCGAAATCGGCACGTCCATGTTGAGGCGGCGCGCCCGGATCGAGTCGATGGCCGATTCGAAGAACGGCCGGCCGGAGAACGCAACCGTCGGCAGCGCTATGACCGCCGACAGCCAGTGCAGCATCGTGCGGGTCTCTTCCGCCATGTCTGTCCCGGCCCACACCGAGACCGACAGCAGCATCACGTTCCCGGTCGCGAAACCTGCAACCGCCAGAGCCGTCAGGAGACGGCGCTCAGCCTTCACATTGGCGTCGTTTGGCTTGCCGGGATCGAACGCCGCCGCGCCATACCCGACCCCCGTCAGCGTCTCGATGATACGCCGCGGGGCAAGCGACCCCGTCCATTCGACACGCAGCTTGCCCGTCGACAGGTTCATCCGGGCGATGTCGACGCCGGGCAGCTTGCCCAGAGCCGTCTCGATCTTGGACAGGCAGCCGCCGCAGCTGGCGCCGCGAACCATGACATCCAGCGCCTTGCGCCCTTTCGCTTCGGTCACGAAAGCCGCGGGGTCCTGCGCGATATCCGGCGGACTGGCGGGCGCCAGCCCCGACGGGCAACCCTGCGCGAGAGTTGTCATTGCGTCGCCACCTTCTTGGTGGCCTCGAAGACCGGATCGGCCTCGCCCGGACGGGTCGCGCGTATCTCGATGACAGCGCGACCAGGCTCGACCCCCGAGACGTCAACGGCGTACTCGCCAGCAGACGTCTCAACCAGGTCAAGGCGGCTGACCTGGCCGCCGGCGCCCGACATGTGGACATCCGCCACAACCTTGAGCCCGCTGACCGGCAGAGCTTCCCTGGACTGCATCCGAACCATCAGCGTCCGCGCCGGCTGGCCCACAAAGCCCGCCTGGGCCGTCCAGCCCAGCGCGCGCTGTTCTTCCTTGCGCGCCAGCTCGCTGTTGTACTCCAACCCGGTCAGGTAGGACTTCTCGACCTCCTCGCCCGGGAAAGTGCCGACCGCACGCACGATGAAGAACGTGTTCACCGCAATGGTCACCGCGAAGAAGCCGAAGATCATCCAGAAGACATGGACGCCGCGAATCTCGCCGCTGCGTTGCCTAATCTGTTTCACTGTCATGGCTAGCGCTCCGGGCCCGAGAACTGCGACGTAGCCACGATCTGCCGGCCGCCGCTTTGATCCCGGGCAACAAACCGGATGATCGAGCGACCTTCTTCATCCACCGCTCCGGCAGGGGCGGTCAGAAGCAGGCGGAAGCGGTCCGCCCCGTCAGCCTGCCCTGCAAGGGTCACGGTCTTGCCCGTGATATCCTCGCCGATTACCTCCAGCGTCGCGCCCTCGATGCCGTCAACACTCAGTTGGAACATCCGGTCCGCATGCTGCTTGTTGATCAGCTTGATGGTGTAGACATTGCGGATCTCGCCAGTGGACAGCTGAACGTACGGCAGCGTGCGGTCCTTGAGCACATTCAGGCCGAAGTCGGATCGCGTCAGCAGGCCGAACACCATCAGTCCGCCCGTTATGGCCAAAACTCCGCCATAGAGCATCACCCGAGCCCGCACAGGGTTGAACCGCATGGTCTTCTGCTTGGCCCAGCGGCGAACCACATTCTCATCCGTGTCGTAGGCAATGAGACCCGTGGGTCGGCCAATCTTCTTCATCACGACATCGCAGGCGTCGATGCAGAGCGCGCACGCAATGCACTCCAGCTGCGGGCCGTTCCGGATGTCGATCCCCATCGGGCACGCCACGACGCACTGCTTGCAGTCGATGCAGTCGCCGCGTCCTTCCCAGGTGTCGCCCTTCTTGTGCGCGCCGCGCGGATCGCCCCGGTCGGACCGGTAGGTGACCGTGAGCGTCTCCTTGTCGATCATCGCCGACTGGATGCGCGGCCAGGGGCACAGATACGTGCAGACCTGCTCGCGCATCGTGCCCGCCAGTGCATATGTCGTCCCAGTCAGCAAAGCTGCGAACACGTACGCCGTCATCTCGGCGCGGCCGGCGAAGAAGTCGCGGGCAAGCGTGGGCGCGTCGTGCCAGTAGAGGATGAAGGCGCCGCCCGTCATGAACGAAACCAGCAGCCATACGATGTGCTTGCCTGTCTTGCGCCACGCCTTGTTGAAGGACATTGGCGACTTGTCCAGTTTCATGCGGGCATTGCGGTCGCCCTCGAACATCCGCTCCACGACAAGAAACAGGTCGGTCCAGACCGTCTGCGGACAGGTGTAGCCGCACCAGACCCGGCCAAACAGCGCCGTGACCATGAACAGGCCGAGCGCCGCGATGATCAGCAGGCCGGTGATGTAGTAGACTTCCTGCGGCCAGATCTCGAGGCCGAAGAAGTAGAACCGGGCGCCGGCGAAGTCGGCCAGGACGGCCTGGTCCGGAGCTCCCGGCCCCCGGCTCCACCGGATCCACGGCAGCAGGTAGTAGACGCCGAGCGTGGCAAACAGGACGACCCATTTGATGGCCCGGAACCGCCCATGTACGAGCTGCGGATATATCTGCTTCCGCTTCGCGTACAGGACCGGATCGTCCTCGGGCCCGCCCCCGGCGCCGGGCGCAGGGCCCGGCTTCCGGTTGCGGGTGTCGATCAGCGTCGTACTGGGCATAGCCCTACTCGCCCCCGCCCAGCGAGTGAACGTAGATCGCGAGCGACCGGATGGTCGCGGCATCGAGACGGTCGCCCCATGCCGGCATCACGCCGCCACGCGGACCATAGATGGTCTGCCGGATCGTGCGCTTGTCGCCGCCATAGAGCCAGTCGGCGTCCGTGAGGTTCGGAACGCCCTGGGTGCGGTCGCCCGTACCCATGGGGCCGTGGCAGGTGACGCACTGCGCCTCGAACACCGGCCTGGCACGCTCGACAGCAGCGCGGTCTGCGTCCTGCTTCGACAGGAACGAGACGAACTCCACCAGGTCGCCGATTTCGGCGGCGGTGAGGAACTCGTCGCGGCCGAAGGCAGGCATGTCCTTGCGCCGCTCCTTGGCGTGGCCGGAGCGAATGCCGTACAGAAGCGATTGCTCGATGTCGGCCAGGGAGCCGCCCCATAGCCAGACGTCGTCGACGAGCTGGGGATAGCCCTTGGAGCCGCGCCCACCGGGGCCATGGCAGGTCGCACAGTTGTCGCCGAACACGCTCTCGCCGAGGGCCAGGGCCTGCTGGCGCAGTTCCGGATCCCGAAGGATTGTCTGCGCGTCCACGGACGCAAGTCGGACGTTCAGCGCAGACCGCTCCTGCCGCGCGACAGAAATGTCGGCCGCAACATCTGCGCGGTCGGACTGGCCGCTGATGCCGGGCGTGTGACCCTGCATTCCGGGCAGCGCCGGCCACGCCGGCATGAAGACCCAGCAGACGATCGAAATCAGGATGCTGGCGTAGAACACATACAGCCACCAGCGCGGCAAGGGGTTGTTCAACTCCTTGATGCCATCCCATTCGTGGCCGGTCGTCTCGACGCCGCTGTGGGCGTCGACTTCATTGGATGGGTCGGTCATCGCCGATATCCTTCTCGTTCATGGGCAGACGGGCGGCGCGTTTGAACTCGCGTCCGTTCCGGGGCCAGAGTGCGTAGAGAAGCGCAGCCGCGAAGATGGCGACGAAGTAGAGCAACCCCCACGTCTGCGCGAATTGAGACAGGCCTTCGTACATTGTGGGCCTCACCGCTTGTTTTCGAGATCACCGGCCTCGTAGGTCGAGAAATCGACCAGCGTGCCGAGCATCTGGAGATAGGCCACCAGCGCGTCCATTTCGGTTGGCGCGCCGGGCACGCCGTCGAAATCGCGGATCTGCACAGTGCCTTCACGCCCCGACAGGGCCGTGTAGGCGTCGCGCATGCCCTCGAAATCCGATTCCGGATCGGCCTGGGCGATGGCGTGCTCCTTCGCCGCTTCGATCATCTCGGGCGTGTACGGAACACCCACGGCCTTGAGCGCCTGCAGGTCGCCCTGCAGCGTATCGAGATCCAGCGGCCGGTTCGCCAGGAAGGCGTAGGGAGGCATGATGGACTCAGGCACGAGCGAGCGCGGGTCGGTGAGGTGCTGGCGCTGCCAGTCGTCGGAATACTTTCCGCCGACGCGCGCCAGATCCGGACCCGTGCGTTTGGAGCCCCACTGGAACGGGTGATCGTACATGCTCTCTGCGGCCAGCGAGTAGTGGCCGTAGCGTTCCACCTCGTCCCGCAGCGGCCGCACCATCTGCGAGTGGCAGACATAGCAGCCCTCCCGGAAATAGATGTTCTGGCCCGCAAGCTCGAGCGGTGTGTAGGGACGCATCCCGTCCACCTTCTCGATGGTGTTCTTGAGATAGAAGAGCGGCGCGATCTCGATCAGTCCCCCTATCGACACCACCACAAGGATGCCGGCGATCAGGGCGAACGAGTGCCGTTCGAAGAGTTTCTGCTGGCGCAGCAGCCAGCTTTCGCGATGGGCGGCCATGGCTCGCTCCTACTCCGCAGGTTGAAGGGTGGGTTGAGCCGACCGGCGGCGTTCGTCAGCAGGGACGTCGCCGCGCGCGGTGCGCACCAGATTGTAGCACATGATCAGTGCGCCGATGAGGAACATTCCACCGCCGGCAGCCCGGATGATGTAGGAGATGTGCTTGGCCGAGACGGTCTCGATGAAGCTGTACTCGAGGAAGCCGAACTCGTTGTAGGCGCGCCACATCAGGCCTTCCATGATGCCCGACACCCACATCGACGTGATGTAGAGGACGATGCCGATGGAGGCGATCCAGAAGTGCCACTCGACCAGCGTGTTCGAGTAGAGCTTCTCGCGCTTCCACAGCCATTGCGTCAGGCAGTACATGGCGCCGAACGTGACGAATCCGACCCATCCCAGCGCGCCCGAATGGACGTGGCCGATGCCCCAGTCTGTGTAGTGCGACAGGGCGTTGACCTCGCGAACCGACATCACAGGACCTTCGAAGGTCGACATGCCGTAGAAGGCGACCGACACGACCAGCATCCGGACGACCGGGTCCGTGCGCAGCTTGTCCCAGGCGCCCGACAGCGTCATCAGGCCGTTGATCATCCCGCCCCAGCTGGGCATCCACAGCATGATCGAGAAGGTCATGCCCAGCGTCTGCGCCCACTGCGGCAGGGCCGTGTAGTGGAGGTGGTGCGGACCCGCCCAGATGTAGATGAAGATCAGCGACCAGAAGTGGACGATCGACAGACGGTAGGACCAGACCGGGCGTTCAACGCGCTTCGGGATGAAGTAGTACATCATCGCGAGGAAGCCGGCGGTCAGGAAGAAGCCCACCGCGTTGTGGCCATACCACCACTGGATCAGCGCGCTCTGAACGCCGCTGGCCCATGCATAGGACTTCGCTCCGGCGAGACTTGCAGGCAGCGACAGGTTGTTGACGATGTGCAGCATCGCAATCGTCACGATGACGGCGAGATAGAACCAGTTGGCGACGTAGATGTGCGGCTCTTTGCGCTTCAGCAGCGTGCCGACAAACACGGCCAGGTAAGCCACCCACACCACGGTCAGCCAGAGGTCGGCGTACCATTCCGGTTCCGCGTATTCCTTGCCCTGCGACACGCCGAGCAGATAGCCCGTGCCCGCCACGAGGATGAAGAGGTTGTAGCCCCAGAACACGAACCACGGCCACATGCCCCCGGCGAGGCGTGTCCGGCAGGTGCGCTGGACCACATAGAACGAGGTCGCGATCAGCGCATTTCCGCCGAACGCGAAGATCACGGCTGACGTGTGCAGCGGACGCAGGCGGCCGAAATTGGTCCAGCCGAAATCCGAGAAGTAGAAGATATTTGGCCAGGTCAGCTGGAGGGCGATGATCAGGCCGACCAGAAAGCCGGCGACGCCCCAGAACATCGTAGCGGCGACGCCCCACTTCACGATACTTTCTTCGTACCAGGTCGGGTCGAAGCGGTTGCCGCCCTCGCCCGTGGTCTCGTGCCACATCAGCAGACCGCCGACGAACACCGCTGCGGCGATCGCGAATGTCCAGGCCTGGACGCCAAACGCCCAGTCCACCGCATTCGCCGCTCCGGCAAGCGAAACAGTCAGCAACACCAGCATGACCGCGCCGACCGCTATCGTGCTCGGATCTGTTCGCTGCTCCCTAAGTACGGCGCCAGCCATGTTCGGTCCTCTCATGCGTGCAGAAGAGCGCCGCCAGTGTGGCGACGCCTTGCAGCCTTCTGATCGAAGTTGACGCTGGCGCCCTTGATCCAACTCAAAGGCCCCGCGACCGGTCGCCGCTAGTCACGATCCGAGGCCGCGCAGTCCCGCTCGTGCGGCCCGCAAACGGATGGAGGCGCCTGTGAGGGCCACGATCATTTTCCTGTCGGGTATCGCGGCAGCAACCACAGGCGCCTTCATCCGGTCCTGCATGATGGACGACGCGCCTGCGGGCTTCGCCGCAGCCTGGTGTGGTCCGGCGATGGCGTCCGGCGAGGGCCATTGCGCCGGATGTGCGCTTCTTGTCGCAGGCCTGGTCGTCATGACGTCCGCCCCGTTCTTCGGACTGGACCGCCGGCGCGCCGTCGCCCCGGCCGCGAAGGGAGCGAACTGAGATGGCCGCGCTCCACAGCCGCTCACGCAAATGGGACTACCTGCCCGACTTCGCGCTGGCCCAGACGCCCCGCTACACGAGCTTCCCGCCCGCCAACCGCTTCATGCCGGGCGTCGACGCCGCGGCTGCAACTGAAGCGCTCCGGGCGCTGCCGCAGGATGCGACGCTTTCGCTCTATCTCCACATCCCCTTCTGCCAGAAGCTCTGCTGGTACTGCGGCTGCCACACCAGTGTTCCGACCGCCGCCGATCCGGTGGACACCTACGTCGCCGCCCTCGTCCGCGAGATCGGCCTCGTTGCGGCTCACGTCCCCGCCGGCGCCCGCGTGACGCGCATCCATTTCGGCGGCGGCTCCCCGGACATCCTGTCGCCGCGCCAGATCGCCGACATCTTCGCTGCCCTGCGCGGCTCCTTCGCCATCAGCCCCTTCGCGGAAATCGCGGCGGAGCTGGACCCGCGCGGCGTGACCCCTGAAACGGTCCAGGCCTTTGCGGATGCGGGCCTCAACCGCGCCAGCCTTGGCGTCCAGGTACTCGATCGCTCCGTGCAGGAGCGCATCAATCGCCTGCAGTCGCGCGCGCAGATCGAGGAGGCCATCCGTCTCCTGCGGGGAGCCGGCGTGGAAGGCCTCAACATCGACGTCATGTACGGGCTTCCCGGTCAGACCCGCGAGGCCGTGATCGAGACAGCCCTCTTCGCCGCCTCCATGGACGCCGACCGCGTGGCCGTCTTCGGCTACGCCCACGTGCCATGGATGAAGAAGCACCAGAAGGGCATCCAGACCGACGATCTTCCCGTCGGCGAATCGCGCTTCCGCCAGGCCGAAGCGGCGGCCGAAACCCTCGAGCAGGCGGGCTACATGCCTGTCGGCTTCGACCATTTCGCGGCGCCCGGAGACACGATGATCGCCGCCGAGCGCCAGGGCCGCCTGCACCGTAACTTCCAGGGCTACACGGACGACGACGCCACCGCGCTCATCGCCTTCGGCGCATCGGCGATTTCGTCCCTGCCCGGCCTCACCTACCAGAACACTGCGGACAGCGCCGCCTACCGCAGGATGGTCGCGGAAGACGCCCTGCCCGTCGTGAGAGGCGCCAGCATCACCCCGGAAGACAGACGGATCGGCGGCCTGATCGAGCGCATCCTGTGCGATTTCGAGGCCGAAATTCCCGCCGATCTCCTGATCGCCGCGTGCCCGGAACTTTCTCCAATGATTGCAACAGGCATCGTCCAGCTCAACGGCCGCCACCTCACTGTGACCTCGCGGGGCCGCCCCTATGTCCGCAATGTCGCGGCCGCCTTCGACCCAGACTTCAACCGCGCCGTCGCTCGCCATTCCGTAGCGGTCTGAGCCTCCCATATGACCCGCAGCGTCTGCATCATCCAGGGCCACCCGCACGGCGCAGGCCGTCACCTCTGCCACGCCCTGGCGGAAGCCTACGCTGAGGGCGCCAGGACAGCTGGCGCAAAGGTGCGGCGCATCGACATCGGCGCGATGGACCTTGAGATGCTCCGCGACCCTGCGGATTTTGGCACGCCTCCCCCGCCCGCCATGCTGGACGCCCAGAAGGCCGTAACCGCCTCGGACCACCTCGTGGTGATCTATCCGCTCTGGCTGGGCACCATGCCGGCCATCGTGAAGGCGTTCTTCGAACAGCTGTCGCGCAACAGGTTCGCCATCGCCGCCAACCCGGCGGGCGGCTGGCCCCGCCAGATGCTGAAGGGCAAGTCGGCCCGCGTGATCGTGACGATGGGCATGCCGGCAGCCGCCTACAAGCTCGTCTTCGGCGCGCATGGCGTGAAGGGCTTCGAAAGCTCGATTCTCGGGATGTCCGGCATCAAGCCTGTCCGGGAGACGCTGATCGGCGGCGTTGAGGGCCTTACACACGCGAAAGCGGAAAAGCTGTTTGCCCGCATTCGCGATATGGGCGCCGCCACCCGGTAGGCTCCCTCTGTTCCGTGTCACGTTTTGTCACGTTCGCCGTCACACTCCGGCAAACACTGGCAACACGCGACCGCCAAGGCTTCGTCACCAGACAGGAGACGGAAACCATGTGCATCGCAGGCGGACGGATCGAACACCTTGAGACCACCAAGCGCCCGGAAGGCTTCCGGGCGGTGCGGACGGCGCCGTCGGTGCGCCAGGTCGCTGCTCATGAACACCTCTTCTTCGAGGGAGACCTGCGCGACAGCATCTACGTCATTGAAACGGGCTGGGTTAAGCTTTACCGCACGCTGATCGACGGCCAGCGTCAGGTTGTCGGCTTTGCCAATGGCGGCTCGGTCCTCGGCCTCGAATCGGAAGGCGAATTCATCAACGGCTGCGAGGCGGTCACGCCGGTCACCGTTCGCTCCATCCCTGCCGCCACCGTCTCGGAGCTCTGCCGGGCCGACGCCACGGTCGCCGAGCAGCTGCTGCGCCAGATTGGCCGCCAGCTCGGCGCCGCCCAGTCGCAGCTCGCCACCGTCGGCGCCCAGTCGGCCGAGCAGAAGCTCGCCACCTTCCTTCTCTCCATCGCCGACCTCTGCGGCGTCACACCGGAAGGCGACTTCGACCTCCCCATGCGCCGCGGCGACATGGCTGAGTTCCTCGGCCTGCGTCTCGAGACCGTGTCGCGCAAGATGACCGAGTTCCAGCGCCGCGGATGGATCCGCATGACGTCGCTCTATCACTGCCGCATCCTCCGCCGCAGCGTCCTGCAGGACCTGGCGCAGGGCGGCGAGCCGGACAGCCCGCCGGTCAAGCGCGCGGGCTGATCTCCGAACCAGTGTGAACCAAAGGCCCGCCCTCACCCGGCGGGCCTTTTCCATTCAGCGGCTCAGCCGCTCGGCATGCCAGTGCACATGTTCGGCGAGGAAGGTCGAGATGAAGTAATAGCTGTGGTCGTACCCGTGCTGCATCCGCAAGGTGAGCGGCTGCCCCGCCTTGTCGCATGCGGCCGTGAGCAGCTCCGGCTTCAGCTGGCTCTCCAGAAACGCATCCGCGTCGCCCTGGTCCACCAGCAGCTCCGGCAGCCGCGCGCCATCCTCGATCAGCGCGCAGGCGTCATACTCGCGCCACGCTGAGCGATCCGGTCCGAGATAGCCGCCCAGCGCCTTTTCGCCCCATGGACAGTTCAGCGGCGAAACGATCGGCGCAAACGCCGACACGCTGCGGAACCGTTCAGGATTGCGTAGCGCAATCGTCAGTGCGCCATGCCCGCCCATCGAATGCCCGGTGATTCCCTGCCGGCTCATGTCGACCGGGAAGTGCTCGGCGACAAACGCCGGAAGCTCGCTCTCGATGTAATCCCGCATCCGGTAGTGCTGCGCCCACGGCGCCTGTGTGGCGTTGACGTAGAACCCGGCGCCGAGCCCGAAATCCCAGGCCTTCTCGGCATCGTCCGGCACGCCCTCCCCCCTCGGAGACGTATCGGGGGCGATGAAGATGACCCCCGCCTCCGCGCAGGCCTTCCGATATTCGCCCTTGTCGGTGACATTCGCGTGCGTGCACGTCAGCCCCGACAGATACCACAGCACCGGCAGCTTCGTGCCCGGCTCGTGATCGGGAATGAAGATCGAGAACGTCATCGGCGTGCCCGTCGCCTGCGAGGCGTGACGGATCACGCCCTGACGTCCGCCATGGCTGTAGGTCGTGGAGAGGGTTTCGTGGGTCATTCGGAATGCCTAAGTGGTAACAGGACGCTGGAGCAGCGCGTTTAGCACAGCCAGATCGTCAACAAGGTCTGAGTCCGCCGAGTAGAACCGCTCGAGAATCGTCTGACATGATTCCATCACGGCCTGGCGTCGTTCAGCCTCCTTTGGGCTGTCCCAATGAAGGTCGCCATCACTCGCGTACAACAGGCCCAGGAGCGGTTCGATCCCGAATCCCTGGCCCGCAAACCTGTAGCCCGCATTAGGATCACGCTTTCGCCTCTCTTCAAAATGAGCATCACAATCGGGGCGAGGGAACAACGAAAGCCGGTTATCCCAATCCATCTCGAGGTGGGCGAGCTTGCGCAGCGTGTCGAGATAGTCTGCTTCTCCGCATTTCAGCTTCTCGAGATAGTGCCGGAACACGAGCCACAGCGTTTGCCGGGTCGTCAGCTCCAGGGTCGCGCCTGCCTCGCGCAATGCACACTGGAACTCGCCATCTGCGTCGTCGATCGACGTCACCGGGCCTAGAGCCAGACTGGCTATGCAATCACCCTCGGCGCCGCTCTCCAGCCAGTGAAGGCAGATCGCCTCGATGTCTGCAGGCGCCAACTCGCCCAGCTTGTGGAGAGCGGCGAGAACTATCGGCGAGGTGTCCGCGAAGGAGCGATCCGTCGAACTTGTCATGACCCACTGCCTCGGCTTCGGCGAATGCCCTGGACCATCGTGCTTGGCATGGGCCGAGGACGCAATCCGTGTAACGGTAGAGGAACCGCACGGCGCGGGGATGCAGGTGATTCCATGGATGAAGGCGCAATCGACCGCGAGGCCATGGGCCGGATCGCGAAGACGCTGGCTTTCATGAAGGGCGCGGACGACCCCACCGCCGTCGCCCTGCGCACCGCCTGCGAAAGCGGCTCTGCGTCCGACATCAAGAAGGCGCGCACACTGTTCCTGCGCCTGAAACCCACCGAACGCCGCAGCGCGCTGGCGATGCTGCAGGACGACTGATCTCCGGATCAGACGGCCAGATCAGCCAGATCGCTGTGCAGGATCTCGAACCGGCCGCGCCGGCCAAAGCCCCACACCGCGCGCTCCCGGCCGCTGGAGTCGAAGAGGCCAACCCCGGCCACCGGAGCCGAACGCTTCGCAAGGTAAAGTGCGCGGCCCGCCACCTCCCAGTCGAAGGACGCCTGAAGGATCTGTCGGCCATACCGGTATTCAGCTGCGTCGCCTGCCGGCGCCGAAATCCGCGAGTCCGGCGTCGGGCTCGCCGCAAACTCGACCGCCATGGCCTGCTGCCAGGCGAGCAGGCTTGGCCCGGTGCTGCGGTTGTCGAGCGACAGCGCGCCCGAACACTGGTCTCGGATCCAGCCAAGGAACCTGTAGCGCTCCACCGGAGCCGCCGACAGATCGAAAGCAATCAGGTCAAAGCTCATGTGCCGCCATTCTGGAAGCTGTGAAGGCCTGCATGATGCGCGGCCCCAGTCCCTAACAAATAGCAGGGCGATCCTAACGCTTCGCTACGCGGCGACTACGAATGGGATGGACATTCCATCTGCGTCTCAGCCGGAATCCCCTTGAACCCCGTCACGCGCCAGCCATCGGCGAACCTGCGCAGCATGTAGATCGAAGCGCGGTCCTTCGGCGGCATGAACGAGCCATCGGCCTTCAGGCGCACATAGCGAATCTCGACCTGCCCCGTGTCCGCCGACAGAACGCACCCCCGGATGCTGGACGTATCGGACCGGTCATACCCCTGCGCCTTCAGGCGCTCGAACTCGGCGGTCATGCCCGCCTCCGTGCCCCACGGGTGGGCGCCCTCAAGCCGGTAGTATCGCGAGGTGATAGCGGCCGCGTCGTGCGCATTCCACACAACCAGATACTCGGACATGAACGCCTCGATCTCGGACTTCGCATCGGCGCGCGCGGGCTGGGTCAGCACAACCGCAGCCAGCAGACCGGCAGCAAACAGACGCATGGGCGTTTCCTCAATGGTATGGGCAGACGTTCAGACAGGCCGCGCGCCATCGCGCGCGAACTCTGCCATCAAAGGTCCGAACTGGTCCATCGGCGGATATGCGTCGAACGAGTGGCGCGCTCCGGTGACGGCGCCGGGCAGCCGGCTGGCCGCCATGGTCTCCGCAAACGGCGTGAACCAGCTGGCGTCCTCCAGCAGCGCGGGCCGCACATTGACGATATCGGGCAGCGCCTGAGGCTGCGTGTAGAGCCAGCACTTGCAGTGTGGGCAGAACCAGTACCGGTCCGGCCCATGCAACCCGCCAATCACCGGCTCGCCCTCCGTGACGGCAAAGCCCGCAGAGGGAATAAGCAGGCTGAGCGAATACGCCCCGCCCGTCAGCTTCTGGCACCCCCGGCAATGACAGGCCATCGTGATCACCGGCGCCGCCGAGATGACCATCCTCACCTGCCCGCACAGGCAGGCGGCATTCCAGGGGAGCTTCCAAGCGTCGCCATAAAACACTCCCGACAAATTCCTTCCCCACCGGATTGTCATCCCGGCCGCAAGCGCGAAGCGCTCGAGAGCCGGGATCCATCCGCCCACACCACGACTCCGAACCATGGATCCCGGCGCTATGCTACGCTCTGGCCGGGATGACAGCCGCAGGTTGCTCTGATGCGACGTTAGGGGACGATGGCGGCAAGGTCGACTGCCTGAACAAGTCGCGCCTGAGACAACTTCGCGATCAACCGCCGGTCCACCGTGATGAGCGGGGCCGACAGCCTGAAGGCGAGCGCCACATAGAGGCAGTCATAGACCGAATGGTCGAGTGCAGCTGTCAGGGCATGAGCTTCGGCGAGCAACTCGCTGTCGTCCACCAGATTGATCTGTGCGGACAACCCGGTCAGCGCAGCAGCCGAAAGCGCAGGCTTCAGGGCGCCGGTCCGCTCGTACTTCCAGAAAACGTTCGCCAGTTCGATCGCGAGAAAGGCGGGCGCATGCGGCGCGTGACCCGCCCGGCATGCCAACGCCTTGGGGGACAGCGGATCGGCAACGAACCACTTCACGACCACGCTGGCGTCAAGAACGGCGGGCGTCACCGCTCGTCCCGGGCCTGACGAATGAGATCGGTAGAGTCGAGCTTCGCCCCGGCCGTAGCGAGACGCATCTCGTCGGCGACAGTCCAGAACCCGCCCACCGACTTGCGCGCCGCATCGGACAGGATGGTGCGCAGCTTCTGCTCCAGCGAGACCTTCTCGGCTTCGGCGAGCTGTTTCAGCGTGGCGACGACGTCGTCGTCAAGATTGCGGATGAGGACTTGGGCCATAGGGATTGATAGCATGAAGCTATCATCACAAACAAGATACCCTTGCTGCGGAGGCCCGTGGTCAGCTAACCCGGCCTGCGGAGCGTCAAACCCGCCGCAGGACCTTCTGCTATACAACTCAGCTGGCGGCGGCTCCGGAACGGCCAAACCGAGACGTCTCCGCAATCGAAGAAATGCTTCGCGCGCCTGCCAATCCAGCGACCGTAAGCGCCCCAAGTCGCAATATTCAGGATCGGCGCGAACCAAGCCAGCAGACTATGAGTCAGCGCGCTGCGATCCGGCCACTGATAGGCGGCATCGCTTTTCAGGAACAGGATGCAACGCGCGATATCAGCTTTGCTTGATCGGGATAAGGCATCCTCTCCGCGCGCCAAATAATTCCAGGTATCATCATAGAGGGTCCAGGCGAAATTGGACGCCGCCCGAACAGCCGGATCAGGACTGCGGAACATCAGCGCTTCATCAAGAGTGTCACTGTCGATCCGGCCAGTCGCGAAGGCGCGCATGGCGACGGCGAGCCTATCGCGTGCGGTGCGATCGATCATCAAAACACGACCACGCTCCGGATGCTCTCGCCCGCATGCATCAAATCAAAGGCCTTGTTGATGTCCTCGAGGTCCAGCACGTGCGTGATCATCGGGTCGATCTCGATCTTGCCGGTCATGTACCAGTCGACAATCTTGGGCACGTCGGTGCGGCCCTTGGCGCCGCCAAAGGCCGATCCCTTCCAGACGCGGCCCGTGACCAGCTGGAAAGGACGCGTCGAGATTTCCTTGCCCGCCTCGGCCACGCCGATGATGATGCTCTCGCCCCAGCCGCGATGGCACGCCTCCAGCGCCTGACGCATCACCGTCGTGTTGCCGGTGCAGTCGAACGTGTAGTCCGCGCCGCCATCCGTCAGCGCCACCAGATGCTGCACCAGATCGCCCTGAACTTCCTTCGGGTTCACAAAGTGAGTCATGCCGAAACGGCGGCCCCACTCCTCCTTGGAGTTGTTGATGTCCACGCCGACGATCTTGTCCGCGCCCACCATGCGCAGGGCCTGCAGCACGTTGAGACCGATACCGCCCAGACCGAACACGATGCAGTTGGCGCCAGCCGTCACCTTGGCCGTCTTCGTCACGGCGCCAACACCCGTGGTCACGCCGCAGCCGATATAGCAGGCCTTGTCGAATGGAGCGTCCTCGCGAACCTTGGCGACCGCGATCTCCGGCAGCACCGTGTAGTTCGAGAACGTGGAGCAGCCCATGTAATGGAAGATGGGCTGGCCCTTGTAGCTGAAGCGCGACGTCCCATCTGGCATCAGGCCCTTGCCCTGCGTGGCGCGGATCGCGGTGCAGAGGTTGGTCTTCCCCGACAGGCAGCTTTTGCACTGCCGGCACTCGGGCGTGTAGAGCGGAATCACATGGTCGCCCGGCTTCACGCTGGTGACGCCCGGGCCGACCTCGACCACCACGCCCGCGCCTTCATGCCCGAGGATGGACGGGAAGATGCCTTCCGAATCGAGGCCGTCGAGCGTGTAGGCGTCCGTATGGCAGATGCCCGTGGCCTTGATCTCGACCATCACCTCGCCCGCCTTGGGGCCATCCAGATCCACCTCGACGATCTCGAGAGGTTTTTTGGCCTCGAAGGCGACGGCGGCGCGGGTTTTCATGGCGAGGGAACCTTCATTCTACGGGCAGACTCGGTCCGCCTGAATAGCCAACTCCCGCCAGCGGGAACACCCCCCGCCGGACCGCATTCGGGCACGACCGCCAATCGATGCGGCGCCGGGAGCCCCAGACCGGCCCCATCACCCGAAAATGACCGCTCCGGACTGGATCGCCGGGCCGACAGCAGCTTGTTGATCACTACAGACACCACCCCGCTCACGCCGGAGTCCCCATGCCGTTCCTGAGGCGCACCTTCCTCGCCCTCGCCCTCGCCGGCGCCGCTGTGTTGACGGGCTGCTCGACGCCGCCTCCGGTCTCCACCGAAGCCGCCTATAGACAGCCCGCTCCGGCAAGGAACGAGATCCGGTGGGATACCTACGGCGTGCCCCATATCTACGGCACGAGCCAGCAGGCCGTTTTCTATGGCTACGGCTACGCCCAGGCCCAGAGCCACGGCGACGAGATCCTCCGCCTCTATGGCGAGGCGCGCGGCAAGGGCGCCGAATATTTCGGCCCGGCGTTCGAGGAAACAACGCTCTGGCTGGTCCGCAACGAGGTCCCGGCCCGCTCGAAGGTCTGGTACGACGCGCAGGAGCCCGGCTTCCGCGCCAGCCTCGACGCCTTCGCCAAGGGCATCAACGACTACGCCGCCGCCAACCCTGGGGCGATCGCGAACGACGTGAAGGTCGTGCTGCCGGTCTCGGGGCTCGATGTCGTCGCCCACGCCCACCGCCTCATGAACTTCGTCTACGTCGCAGGCCCCCAGCGGATCGGCGGCGAAGGCGACATGACCGAAGAGGAAATGCTCCGGATCGAGCAACAGGCAGCCCTCGCCGGTGACGACGGGTCCAACACCTGGGCGCTTGCAGGTTCGAAGACCGCCAGCGGCCACACCATGCTGCTGCAGAACCCGCACCTGTCCTGGACCACACCGTTCTTCACCTACTACGAGGCCCACCTCGTCGGCCCGGACATGGAAATCTACGGCGCCACCCAGATCGGCCTGCCCATCATCCGCTTCGCCTTCAACCAGCAGATGGGCATCTCCAACACCGTCAACGGAATGGTCGGCTCCACCACCTATAAGCTGACGCCGAAAGACGGCGGCTACCTGTTCGACGGCGCGGTGAAACGCTTCGACGTGAAGACCGCCAGCTACAAGGTGAAGCAGGCCGACGGTTCGCTCGTCGAAAAGACCACCGAGATGAAATCGTCCGTGCATGGCCCCGTGTTCGAGCGCAAGGATGGCTCGCTGACGGCCCTCCGCGTCGCCGGTCTCGACCGTCCGGGCATGCTCAAGCAGTATTTCGATATGGTGACGGCGGACAGCTACGCCGACTTCACGGCGGCCATGAAGCGCCTGCAGGTTCCCACCTTCAACATCAGCTACGCTGACCGCGACGGGAACATCGAGTACGTCTTCAACGGCATCGCGCCGAAGCGCCCCTCCGGTGACATCGACTTCTGGCAGGGCCTGGTTCCCGGCGACACATCCGAATTCCTCTGGACGGACGTCCACCCCTACGAGGACCTGCCGCGCGTGACCAACCCCGCGGCGGGCTTCGTCCAGAACACGAACGATCCGCCCTGGTTTCCCTCGTGGCCGACGCCGATCAAGGCCTCCGACTACCCGCCCTATCTGGCGACTCAGGAGCCCGAATCCATGCGCGCCCAGATGGCGCTGAAGATGATCGCGGAGAACGAGAAGATCTCCTTCGACACGTTCCGCGATCTGAAACAGTCGACCCGCTCCCTGCTGGCTGACCGCACCCTGCCGGACCTGCTTGCCGCCGCAAAGGCGGATGCGGATCCGGACATGCAGGCCGCCGTGAAGCTGCTGTCGGAGTGGGACCGCAACTTCTCCGCCGACAGCCGCGCCGCCCTGCTTTTCGAGGAATGGGCCCGCCTGTTCGCCGGCCCCCGCTTCGTGGACGTCAAGAACTACGCGGTGCCGTTCTCCACCGAAAACGCGACCTCGACACCCTCTGGCGTGAAGGACCCGGCCGCCGCCGTGGAAATGCTGCGCAAGGCCATCACCGCCACCCGCACGAAGTACGGCGCACTCGATCGCCCGTTCGGTGATGTTTCCCGCTTCCGCATCAGCGACGTCGATGTGCCCGGAGACGCCCATGTCGGCGGCCTCGGCCCCTTCCGCGTCATCACCTGGGGGCCGCTGGACAAGGACGGCAAGCGCTTCCCCCAGCACGGCGAAACGTGGATCGGGATGGTGGAGTTCTCGACGCCCATCAAGGCCTACGGCCTGATGAGCTATGGCAACTCGCGCCAGCCCGGCACGAAGCACAACAGCGACCAGCTGGAGATGCTGTCGAAGCACGAGTTCCGCGAACTGTGGCTGCTGCCCGAACAGGTCAAGGCGAACACCGCCTCGATCACGCCGCTCACGCCCTGATAGCGATCACGAGCCACAGTTTTTAGCTGGACGACAGCCTCGCTCAGGTCATACCGAGCATGCGCTTCGCGGCGGCCACAAGCTCGGCCGGCGCATAGGGCTTATCGACGATGCAGGCCACATCCGGCACGCCGCCCTCGGAATCCAGTGCGGCCCCCCGGCCGCTGGCCAAAATGACTGGCAGATGCGGATGCCGCTTCCGGATCTCTGTGATCAGGTCGAGCCCGTCCATGTCCGGGAGGCCGAGGTCGATGATCGCGATGTCGAACGGGGGCGCGGCGTGCGAGAGCTCGCCAAGCGCCCTGCCCCCCGTCGCGACGTCGACCACGTCAAATCCTGCGTCCACAAGGACATCCGCCGCGACCATTGCGATCAGGGTCTCGTCCTCGACCAGCAGGATGCGCCGGCGACGGCTCCCGGCAGAAGCCCCCATGACCTCACGGATCCGGGTCTCGAGGTCTGCCCCGCTGTAGGGCTTGGGCAGCACGGTGAACCGGTCGGCGGTTCCGCCCAACGCGTCTCCCGCATATCCGGTCGTGAGGATGATGGCGATGTCCGGCTGCCTCGCGCGGGCCAGCTCGGCCAGTTCATTACCGTTCATGTCTCCGGGCAGGACGATGTCGGTGAAAAGAAGATCATACCGGGCCGCGCCCAGTGCGGCGAGGCCGGCCGCCGCCGTGGAGTGGGCTTCCACAGCGTGCCCCATGTGGCGGAGCAGGTCGATCGCGTTGGCGCGAACGCCATCTTCGTCCTCGACCACCAGCACAGAGAGCGGCCGGGCAGATACACTCTTGGTCGGCGCCGAACCCGACCGCGCAGCATCCGGCTGCTTCGCGGTGAGGGGGAGATAAAGATGCACAGCCGTTCCCTGCCCCGGAGCCGTCTCGATATCGGCCGCGCCCCCCAGTTGCCGGGCAAACCCCTCCACCTGCGACAGACCGAGTCCGGTCCCCTTGCCAACCGGCTTGGTAGTGAAGAACGGCTCGAACGCCCTCGCCGCAGTTGCGGCGTCCATTCCCGGGCCCGTGTCGCGGACCGTCAGGCGCGCATAGCTTCCCGATTTCAGGCCGAGGGCGTCATCGTCTTGGGAGAGACTGACGCGGCGGGTCTGGATCGTGATCGTCCCTGCGGATGCCATCGCGTCGCGGGCGTTCACCGCCAGGTTGAGGATGGCCGATCCGAGCTGGGTGTCATCGACCTCGATCACGCCGGCTTCAGGATCCAGATCGACCTCGATCAGCACGCCCTCGCCAAGCGTCCGCCCGGCGATCTGCGCAAAATGGCCAACCACATCGTTCACCGGCAGGACGCGGAGTTCGAGGGGCTGCCGGCGCGAATAGGCCAGCATGCTTCGTGTAAGCTTGGCGGCGCGGTCGGACGCCTCCAGCGCTGCGGCGATTGCGGCGGCGCCGTCGGCGCTGCCTACGTGCTCCGGCATCGTCCGCCGGAGCTTTTCGAGATTGCCGACGATCACCGTCAGGAGATTGTTGAAGTCGTGAGCGATACCGCCGGTCAGGCGTCCGAGGGTCTCCATTTTCTGCGCCTGGCTGCGCATGTCAGCCTCGTGCCGCCGACGCTTCATGTCGCTGGCGACCAGCAGGGCCAGACAGGCCATGACTGCAAGACACAGAAGCCCCCCCAGAACGGCGGCCGCGAGGGACCGCGCCCTCGGCCCCTCGATCAGCCCATGCGGCACGGCGATATGGACCGACCATCCCGTGAGATCGGATGTCACGAACGCGGTATAGTTCTCCAGCCCCTCATAGGTCCGGCCCCGGTAAAGTCCGGAACGTCCCGAGGAAATGGCGTCCCTCACATAGGTGGTCGCGGGCGTCCCGAGCCGCTCCTCGATTCCCACTGTCCGGGCAATGAAGACGCCTTCGCGATCGACAAGCGCCGCCACCGAACCTGCCGGAGCGCCGGCGGTCAGGATGGATTGGAAGGCCCCTGGCTGCAGGACCAGGGATACGCCGAGATTCCTCGGATCGCGTGGCACAGCCAGATGGATAACGGGTGCAACAACGTCGCCGATCCGTTCAATCCCGCCGACACTGGACGGACGGCCAGCCAGCGACCGGACCCAGGACGCTTGCACGTTCGGAATGGCCTCCGCCGGCAGGGAGCTGAACAGCGCCGGCGCATCCGGCTGAGCGTCCCGCGACCAGATCAGGGCGCCCAGCCACTGCGGGAAGAGTTCGGCATTGTACTCGATCCGGCCCGGCGCCGGCCTGTTCCGGGCGAGCTGCACGCCATTGATGGACTGCGCAACCGCCGTCAGCGCCCGCAAGTCCGCCGTGATTTCGGCGTCGATCTGGGTCGAAATCGCCGTGGCGCGCGCCATGGCGAGCCGCTCCTGCTCATCCCGGCCCTCGCCCAGGATCACGGCGGTCTGGATCACGACGAATATGAGAACCGGAATCAGCGCGGCCAGCAGCAGCACCAGACCGGGGCGGCCAGCACCGCCCGAGCCCGCTGCAACGCTCCGGCGTGATCGAGCCTGGCTCGCTTTCACCTATTCACCATGCTCGAGGCCTGGCGCGCTCAGGACTGGCGCAGCCATATTCCCAACGGCGGGATGCTAGCCCGCCCGGCCTCAGACCGCAATTCGTAGCCAGACGGCACACGTTTTCACGGCAGCCCGCGGCTCTGGCCCGACCGGAAATCAAAAAGCATCAATGAAACTGAGGCGACATGGGGCGGCTGCGGCGCGCCACAATGGCGGAGAGGGTGTCCGCGAAGGCGAAGTTCGCGGGCGTCCGCCCTCGAACGCGCTTTCTCCGTAAGCGTCAGAATAATTGTAAGTTTTTGCTTATGTCCCTCCGTGGTTGTTCGCCGTTGTTCGCGTCCTGTCGCCGCATAAAAGGGGACAGAAAGAGGGACAGAATGAAACGCTCAACCCTGACGGACCGGCAAATCCGCCAAATCAAAGAGACAGGCATCTACGTCGATGGCCAAGGTCTCCGGCTGCGCGTGTCCGGGGGTCAGAACGGAGCGGCACTGAGAAAGTCTTGGCTACTCCGTGCCACGGGCCCTACCGGTCGGAAGTTCGATCTTGGACTTGGCTCGGCTTCCAAGGTCTCCCTTGCTGAAGTGCGGGCTGAGGCCGAGCGCTTGCGGGAGCTGGTTCGCCAAGGGATCGATCCGATCAGTCACCGCCGCGCTGAGATGGAAGCCCTCCGCTCCGAAGAGGCTCGGCAGGTAACGTTCAAAACGGTCGCCCTCGAATACATTGCCAGCCGCCGTCCGTCATGGAGCAACGAGAAACACGCAGAACAATGGACTGCCACGCTAGAGAGTTATGCCTTCCCCGTCTTGGGCCAGATCACTGTCAGCGAAGTAGATCAGGACCACGTACTGCGGGTTCTACAGCCGATTTGGTATACCAAGACCGAGACAGCCAGTCGGGTCCGAGGGCGTATCGAAGCCATCCTTGACTACGCCAAGGTCAAGGGAGCCAGAGATGGGGACAATCCCGCTGCATGGCGCGGTCATCTTCAGCGCGTCTTGCCAGCGCCTACATCGGTGCAAAAGCCTAAACACCACGCCGCAGTCCCATTCAGAGAGCTTCCGAGCATCTACCGCTCCATCGCCGCCGACAGCACCAGCATAGCTTCAGACTGCCTCCGCTTCCTAATCCTCACTGGAGTGAGATACGCCGCCGCTGCCGGCGCTCGTTGGGAGGAAATCGACGAAGATTTGGGCTGCTGGTCAGTCCCATCAATCCGGGGCAAGGGAGGCAAGGGACATAGGGTACCGCTCTCGTCCGAGGCGCTGAACCTTCTGCAAGCCCGCCGCGCGAAATCGGTAAGCGTGCCGCACAGTGGCCTCATCTTTCCGAGCCCACTTGGAGATGCGACAAAGCTCTCCGGTACATCCCTGACCGCAGCGCTACGCCGAGCTGGAAGGGCCGAGACAGTCCATGGCTTCCGCTCGACCTTCCGCGATTGGATAAGTGAAACGACCGACTTCACTCATGAGGTTGCCGAGGCGGCGCTCGCACACACGATCACGAACAAGACCGAAGCCGCTTACCGACGCGGTGACCTGTTCGCCAAGCGGGTCGCGGTGATGCAGGCATGGGGCAACTATTGCGCCGGGCAAACCAATGAGCGCTGACTTTGTGGCACTTGGCTTTCGAGAGCGAGAAAATCTTCGCTTCGATCTTACGACGTTATCCCAATTCGCCGCCCCGAAGCTGGATCGAAACAAACAATGGCACCTGATCCGCAATGTCAGCATGGCAGCCCACCTCTACTGCAGGCAGAGAGCCGCGCACGTGGGCGCATCGCGCGCGCTTCGGGATATCCGCTCCTATGCCCATAAGCTAGAACGTGTAGTGAGCCCCACCGAACGAATGGGCGAACTACATTGGTCTCAATTAGATGTGGCCTCCGGTGCGCGAACTCGGCACGAGCGCCTGATGGGGGACATGCTTTTGTCGCTGGATGCTGCTCGCCAAGTTCTCACGAGACATTCTGCGTCCGGCCACCCGATAGACGCCCCCGGTCACTCGTTTGTCCTGCGATTGGCCACCGTATATGCCTCTCTAACTTGCCGGGCACCGTTGAGCGACTTCGACAGTATGGAGGATAGCCTGACGCCGGACGATGTATCGACCAATCCATTTGGACGCTTTGTGCAGGTCGTAGAGGACATCGTAGTGGCCGGCGTCACTGCCGAACGGATAATGGGGATGGACCCTCGCGACGACATCGGAGCTTCTAGGTATCGCATTCCCAACAAGCGCTCGGCGATACGTTGGGCAATCGGAAAACACCGGCGACGAAACCCCCTCCAAATTACCTAGGGTTTCATACCTAACAATTCGCCCACCGTCCCTGCACTTACGTCCGCAGACGCTCACTGCCGTTCAGGCGCGACGAGGTGAAAATGGAACGCCAACTGATTTCTGTTCGAGAAGCCTGCGCACGCTGGTCGATTGGCAAGACCAAGCTCTACCAGCTGCTCAACGCCGCATGCATTCGAGCGGTAAAATCTGGCCGAAGCACGTTAGTCGATGTGCACAGCGGAGACAGGTACTTCTCCGCTCTCCCGGCGTTCCGCGCCGCTTAGGCATACCGTCCCCTATCTGGTCCGTAGAACGCAGCCTTTGAGCACCCGGGTACATTCTCATGTCGAACTTTAAGAGCCAAGCGCAAGCAATTGACCGGCGCTACAAGAAGGCCGCCAACAAGCAGGCTCGGACGGGCGAAGGCGGCGTTCTGGACGTAAGGCGCTACCGCTTTCTCCAAGACCGACGCGCACACTACCTCCGTTGTCTTAAATCCATTGCGAGGGTGGGTTCCAGCACGGGCGAAGACCTAGCCGGACTGCTCGAAATGCATAGCACGCAGATAATGGCGTCCGCTCACGCGGCAAGTCGGAAGCTCGAAAGGGTGCTCGATCCCGCCGAGCTAGATGCGATAGCCAACAGCATGCGGTGGGACCGACCAATGGTGCCCCACTCTATCACAATCGACGACACGTCGCGGAAGCGGCGGGTCATCACAAGTTGGAGCGTGGCCGACTACGCCGTCCAAACCGTGGTCAACGACCTTTTGACACTAGTGGCCGCCCAACGGACTGCACGCCGTAGAGGATCGAAAGTCAAGAATTTCTCCTCCCCGGGCATGGGGGGCCGCGATGGCCATATGCGCCATGTGCTCAATCTGATCGAACGTGGACAGCGCCATTTTGTGACGCTGGACATTCGAGACGCCTATCCTTCCGTACGACCTGAACACATCTCAGAATGCATCGAGCTACCGCGTTGGGTGCTACGGAACATTTTGTTCCCGATGGGGTGTGGAGATGATTACCGTACTAATGACTACTACACGGCCCCGACAGCTCCCTGCGGCCTTCCGCAAGGTTCCGCATGTTCGTCTTCCGCTTTGGGCTTGGTCGTCGGAAGGGCTCTTCGCAATCTTGCGACGGGCACGCGGGAGGTCAGCTTTTATGTCGATGACATAATCGCCAGCGCCCACTCCCGCGCGGAAGCCGAACACCTGAGTGCGCGCATTCAGGAGGAACTGATCGCGCTTGGCGGCGGGGAGCTACGGGTCGGACGGTCCCGGGTAGTCGACCTGAGCAGCGGGGACAAGTTGGAGTTTCTTGGGTACCAAATCACCCTGTGTAGCGACGACCGACCGAATGTCAGACCGACCTCCAAGGCTTTCGACCGCACCTCGGAAAAGTGCTTGGAAAAACTGCACCGGGCGTGGGTGGATGGTTACGCGACCGATGAGTTTGAGCTGGACGAAATTGCGTCGGCCCACTTCGCCAGCTGGAGCGCAGCTTTTTCGCTCTGGAAGCGCCACAATCCCGACGACGAGCGCATGGCAGTGTTGTTCGGCGCAGCCGGCGTAACGAGCCAGTATTGTCGCCAAAACGACGTGCCGGTGTTCAGTCTTTTATCTGCGCACTCCAGAAACTAGTAAGCAACGTATCAGCCATTTTTTGACAACGAGCGAGCCGCGCCGCCCTCCATAGTCTAAAGGGGTCGGATACCTAGTCAGGCCGATGGCGAACAACGATGTTCAGACCGAAATCGCCGATTTGGCGGGCCGGAACCTGCCACAAGCCATGCCTCCGCTCGGAGCCGCGAGATGTACATGTGCAGCGCATATGACTGCCAGTCAGAAAAAAAGGGGCCGCTCTAGCTGGCCATTCTGAGCGCTGGCGTTGGCGACGACAATCTCACCAACAATGCGCAACGGGATAGAGGACTAAAGCGCGGCTGGCGTATCGGAAAGAACGACCAGAGCCTCTGCGTCTGCAATACCCTTTTGCATCAGCAGGTCCACAAACTGTTGGCGCATAGCGTCACGGTCATGCATGGGGCCGATGACGACCCGATGCAGCAAGCTCGGTATGGCGACACCTAGCACCTCACCCGGCGGTTCCCTAAGGGGCACTTTGCATACGGTCTCGGTGTTGCCCTTTATGGTCTCCATGGCCATCTGCGTCACACCCGCATCGGAAAGCCCGTTGACGTGAAACACGCGCCATTCCCGTTCCTCGTTCCAGCCCGCGTGTTTGACGCACAGCATTGAGCTAAAGAACATCCGAAACGCCGTCTCTTTCACTAGCGCAGGATCGCAGGATTTCAGAAATTCTGTCTCGGCCTCAATCCGGTCAGCAGCCCTGCCGATGCGCTCATTGAAGCCATCAGGCTCCACATACTCAACCGCTGTGGAGTAAACTCCAAGGGCATCCGTGATCGACGTGAAGGGCCGGTTGTTGAGGATGAGAGCAACGCCCGTCGACCCGCCATAGTTTCGCAGCATCATAAACCGACCGCGCTCATTCTCACGGCCCGTGTGGATGCACAGCGACGTGATGTAGGATTGGCTGCGTATTGTTGCATCCCAACTGTCCATCAATTCACCGGCGTCTAGCAGGACGCCCGGGACAACCGCGTCAAAGGCCCGCCGAAACCGCAGGCCTTCCTCGGAACCGAATGCCGCTAATGTGCCTTTGGCCCCGAAGATGATTTCGTATGGGTCATTCATGATCCGCGCATTGCGCAGCCAGACCGTCTCGCCGCTGATTATCTTCAAGGCATTTTCCGCACTGGTGTAGTGCGCGAGTTTTCCACCCTCATCCCGCAGGCGCTTGAATGCCGCAATGTGGGTCGGTACAAATACCGCAAGCAGGCGCAGAAATTCTTCGTCCACGGCCTGCCCCTTTTACCTCGAATTTTCGACTGGTCGGCATCAAATAGAGAGCAATGACGCGTCTCACGTTGCGCACCAGTTGATCCCAAGTCTGCTGCTGCCGTGTAGTCACCAGACAACCGGAAGTTTCTAATCCCGTACCGTCCAACGTATTCACCGCGATTGTCGCTGTGGGTGATCTTCCCATTGCTGAACTTGACTTCGGTCTGGTTTCAGGCGGCACCTCTTCCTTTGCGCAAGCCGCCCTCTGCAACATGGCCATGAGGCTAGAACCACTCCCTGCATCTGTCCCGCGGCCAAGCTGGCGACCTGATGGATTTCACTTCCTAGCTGTCAGCAACGACGGCTACGCCAATGACGATGGCCCAAATTACGAATAGCGCGATGACTGACCGCTGCCGTTCATTGTCAGGATGGTGCTTGCTGAACGCGATGCCAAGCAGCCACCAGTTGAGGCGGAGGAAAGCGAACGCTAGGCCACCGAGGGCTAACTTGCCCCATGTTGACCATTGATCCAGCCGGGAGAAGATACTCCCAAACGTACCCGAAACCGTCCCGTCCATCCCCGCACGTCCCCGCCCCGGCTGCTAACAAGTAGACATAGAGCAGCCGAAAACGCCAGCCCCGACTATGGCATCCCGCCGGTGGACCCATTGGGCGGGCCTCTGTTTCCATCCCGAACGTCGGGCATCGCATCACGTCAGACACGGCTCGCTCCGAAGCATCGCCCGTTGTGGGCATGAGGAAGTGATAACAGCCGGGGCCGCACGATGGCGCGAACCTATGCCTATGACGATTGTGGGTGGTTTTTGTTGGTCGCCATTCGGCCTGAGCCGAATTATTTCATCCGATCAGTGCATTTGGAGACCACTGGCAGTCCCTAGGACTGTTCAGCGATGGCCCGATAGACACTTGAACGGCCAATGCGAAGAGTTTCGGCGATCTTCGAAGGTCGCATACCCTCTCGATGGAGTTGCCTCACCGAAGCATTGTCCACGGTCGGCTTTCGCCCCCTATACACGCCGTTGACTTTCGCCTTCGCAATTCCCTCCATCTGCCGTTCGCGCCGGAGGTTGGTTTCAAACTCCGCGAACACACCAAGCATGTCGAGAAAGGCCTTTCCCGCCGCAGTGGAAGTGTCGATGGGCTGTTCAGTGGCGCGCAGTTGAACCCCCGCCGCCTTGAGCCGCGAAACTATGACCTGCAGATCCCCGATGGATCGGGCCAGCCGATCAATACGGGTTACAACCAGCACGTCCCCTGTGCGTGCAAAGTCCAACACAGCCGCGAGTTCAGCTCGACCAGTTGTCGTCGTGCCGCTTGCCTTCTCTTGGCGGATGATCGTGCATCCGGCTGCCTTGAGGGCTTCAACCTGTAAGGCGGTATCTTGGTCCGAGCTGCTGACCCTTGCGTATCCGATCACCGCCATTGCCGTCTCCCGTCCCAATAGGTCCTAGACCCACATTGAACGGCGTCCCAAAACTCGCAAGTACATGCATGTGGGACGGGAAAAGTGTACCGAGGTACAATCCCCATAGGGTATACCTCACTGGTGGCAGGTGTCGTATCCTGCGCCAATAACGTGGTCCAGAAATGGCAAATCTAGGGGCAGGAACCCCCTGTCGCTCCGCCGGACGGGGCAGGGTATGACAGGTAGCTGGTTCCCGTTTTTGGCCTGTCCAGACGCCAAAATTCCCCGAGCGAGTATTGACAGAGCGTCGCTGCCCCCTCTCGCTGCATCTAGCCATCTGCCAATGTGATTGGACCGTTCCATGCCTGAGGTGCCGGATTTGGAGGCGGAGTGGAGCCAGCGGCTCGTGCGACTGGCCATAGATGCCGGTCGCATCGCGCTGTGGTCGTGGAATGTGGATACAGATCAGTTCACGATGGACAAACGCGGGTTCGGTCTGTGGGATCTCCCGCCTCAGCCATTTGTAAGTTTTGAGGACCTGTCCGCAAAAATTCACCCTGCCGACCGGAACAGAGTTCGCAACGCGTTTGCCGCGACGCGCGCCATCGTCGGTTCTTACGAGGTCGATTTCCGGATCATCGTTGGCAAAGACGTGCGATGGATATCGGCGCGCGGACAGGGAGACGACGCCGACATAGAGGCTCGGACGATGTACGGGGTATTCCTTGATGTCACCGGTCGCAAACAGGCCGAAGAGGGTCATGAGCTTCTGGCTGGTGAAATGAGCCATCGGGTCAAGAACCTGCTGAGCATGGCAACGGCCCTCACCTTACTCACATCGCGCTCCAGTACGACCGTCTCGGAAATGGCGCACGAGCTCGTCAGCCGGCTCGGTGCGCTTGGCCGCGCCACGGATTTGGTGCGACCGCTACCCGGACAGAAGCCGAATGATTCCTTACTTGGCGATCTGCTGACGATCATTTTGGCTCCCTATGACGAGCTGGAGGCTGCATTCAGCGGGCGCATCCGCGTAGCAGTCCCACGGATGCCGGTGGGTGAAAGCGCCGCTACCGCGCTTGCGCTCGTCCTGCATGAACTCGCGACGAACTCGATGAAGTACGGCGCACTCTCAGCCGCGTCTGGAACGCTGGATGTTTCAGCGACCCCGGAGAAGGACGAAATCGTCATCGTCTGGACCGAACGCGGCGGCCCGCCGGTTGTCGAGCCAGAGGCGCGAGTGGGCGGCTTTGGAAGCAAGCTACTGACCCGCACGGTCGCGTTTCAGCTGAACGGGTCTGTCGAGCGCGACTGGAATGCCGAAGGTCTGTGTGTGACGGTTCGCCTGGCAAAAGACCGGCTGTCAACGTAGGCGGATTGTCAGTGGTCGTTTGGCTAATTCCCGCCGCTGTAACATGGCGTCCCCATGCCCGTGTGCGCCGGTTGGGCATACCCAAACAGGAGCGTTGGTGGATCGGAGCGACCATCCAAGAGGTCGCCGAAAACGGCCCCTCACAAAATGCGAGGCGTGTCCGGCTGTCGATCTTCTAAGGTCTCGCCAAGGATCATCAAATCCAGCAGCGCGGCGAACGCCTGTGCCTTATCGATGTTCGCGTGAGCTGCGGGAACGTATTCCGCGCGGGACAAGATGGCTTCGTAGGCACCCCGCAGACACGAAAGGACCTGCTTGGAAATCGCATGTTCCGAACGCAGCAGCCCGGCCTTGATGTTGAGGTATCGCAACAGAGCGTCGAAGGCGGCTGCGTCGAATACCTCAACCGCCAAAAGTCGATCTACCGACCTCTCGCGCAGCACTTGCAATTCTGGATCGAAGTCCAATGGTGACACACCAACCCCTCGCATACTCCCACGGACGGTAGGTTAGTGGGCTTGTGTAGTCGACTGGCAGGAATGGGCCAATATCCGCCACTGCCGCCACCCGATTGGGTCCTCTCTTGCAGTCGCCACTCGCCCGGGCGTTGGCACCGCGCTCTCGCTTCTGGTCCACCCTAATGGTGCAGACCTCGCCCGCCATCGCCAAACGGGTATAGCCAGCCAGGAGCGCTGGCGGATCAAAGCGACCGGCAGGAGTTCGCCGAAAGGCGGCATTCAGTCGAGGACAAGATGAACGTTGTCGATGGCCTGACTTCCGCCCGGGCCATGATCCCTGATAATTTCAATGAGCCAATCGAATACGGTCGGGCCAGTACCGGCGCGAGCTTCGGACAGCCTCTGCCGAACGTCTTTCCGAGCGGTCGGATGGCACCGTTCCAAGCGTTTCTCCAATTGCCTTACCGTCTCGTTGTACCCCAAGGCTTGCTTTGAAAAAGCTGCGGCAGACCATATCAGCTTGAAGCCGTCGTCCGGTGTGCCGAACCCGCCCCTCAGTATGTCGTTGAACGCATCAAGATTTCTGCCCCACGGAGAGCCCGGAATTACCGCGCGGCTGATCTCATCATAAAACGTTTCGAGTGACGTTATCCTCGATCCATCGATTACATACTCAGTTGCCATTCAAGCAATTTACCCCAAAACTTCCGGACTGTCTGCTCCGGGCCAATAGCCGCCACTGACGCCTCCCGATCTTGTCCTGCTCTGCAGTCAGCGCCGGCCTCGGATCTGGCGCCGCGCTTCTTGCTTCTGGTACACTCTATTGGTGCAAACCTCGCCCACAATCGCCAAACGGGTATACCCAAACAGGAGCGCTGCAGGGTGAGACTGACCCCGCAGGAGGTTGCCGAAGCGGGACACTAACAACTTCAGGCAGAAGCCGTCTGAAAGCAGAGGTCAGGCGTTTTAGCCTAGGCAATCTTTTAAGGCGGTGGGCAACACATTGGCGGCGTGTCAGCGCGCGCCAGACGTTAGGCGCGAACTAAGCCAACGCCTGCCCAATCAATCTGAAACTCGGCACCTTCAAGTTCCTTGGCCAGTCGGTTTTTCCAGTCGGCTTCATCAAGTGAGATAACAACTACACCTGACAGGTCGGACGGTATCTCAACCCTGCCCTTGGTCAGCCCGCACACGTGCTTTCTTTCGAGACGGGCCATGAAGTAACCCATTTCCAAGATGACGTTTTGCCTAGCCCGCCCGTGGGGCTTTCCTCGCGGCGTTGTGGCCTTTTCCTTCAGACTGCGCCCCTCATCATCTGGCGTCATCAGAACCACTGCAAAGCCAACATCGCTATGGCCCTCCAGTTTCTCAATGATGGTCCGGCCCTTGCTGGCCTGCTCATCGAGAATGATTGGCTCAAGGCCAAGGTTCTTCAACGCTAGCGTCACCGTATCGCGAGCGCCATGGTCATGTCCGTGGACAAGGAAAACTTTGTTGTTGGGTGCTTTCCCCACTGTCGTATTTGCGGTCAACGGTTGCGCGCTTCCAGTCTGCTGCAAGAGGGTCCAACGCGCCATCTTGGTCTTCGCATGGGCATCGAACTTCTCCAGTTCACTTGCAATGTGTTTGTGGGGACCTTCACCGCCCATCGCACCGACAAGTTTCGTGAGCGTGCGATTTGCCTTCACTTGCTCAACGAGCGTGGCAAGGGCAGCCTTGGCCCCCTCTATTGCTGAGGCACGGTCTGCGCCAGCCGCGCTGAATGCGGCAACGTCATCGGACAGGTATTGTAGGTAAGCCTCTAGCCCCTCCACGATGCTTTTCGTGTACATTTTGAGGCTGGGGCCTGAAATTAGACTACCCTCATGCGCCCGTCGCGCTTCGATCTCCTCTAACCCACTTTCAATGCGCGCCAACGCGCGGCTTGCCTCATGCTCGGCTTGTGCTCGGAAGTCCTCGGGGCTCGCAGTGGACACGGTGGGGCCTTTCTCGGTTGAGGGCGGCTGTGCTACGAGCAAATCGCGGTGGGCCTGCGCAACCCGCATCACCTCAGCCTTGGCGGCAACGTCAGTGCGACCTGCCCACTTGGGCGTATCAGTCTTAGGGACGCCGCGCCCCCGCAGCTTCCTGTCTGTGTCCAATGCATCACCGGAAACCCGGCCAACAAAACTTTGCAACAATCCCGCCGAACGATCCAGCGATGAGTACCTTTGAAGCGTTGGATAAGCCCTTGTTTCAACATCCCACCGCTGCATCACTTCATGCGTTTGGCTGGTGAGGTAGCGGCCAACGGCGTTCCAAAAAATTTGCTGCTGTTGGTCGCCAAAAGTAATGCCGCCGAATGTAATGCGGCCACCCTTGAAGTCCTCGACGTCCATCGACCGGTTTGGCATGTTTATCTGATGCCAAGGGAATAGCCACTTGTTGTGGAAGCGTAGAAACTCAACCTCAAGGTCACTCGCGAGCCTTAGCTCAAACGGTGTGGCCGGTATTCGCTCAGATGCCGCAGTCACATCGCATGTCCTTAGCGTTGCCCGCCCGCAGCCCTTTCGAGGCCGCCGATGCCAGATGACTTTTTATCGCCACCGCAATGCCTAGTCAGCGGAATATTTCGCCGGTCTCCGCATTGACGTAGATGCGGTTTGCTCTCGTCATACCGCCGCAGTAGGTAAAATAGACAGGCTCAGCCTTGTAGCTGTTGACCGACTTCATGAAGCCACCTTGCTCCACAAAGTCCTCCGGCGTGCAGGTTCCATCACCAATCAGCTTTGTGGCCGCTGCCACAAACGCCTGCCGGTGTTGCGCGAAATCGTCGGATGCTGAAATCAGCGCTTCTGCTGCGGTTGCGGTTTCAGCGGGGTCGGCAGGCCGTACTGAGGTAAGGTCATCCGCTCGCACCCACTCGGCGAATTGACCATCGACAAAGCCGTTTTCGACAGAGCAAGCTTTGGCACCTTCATCGACGTAGGCACTTTCGCCACCGTTACATGCGCCATCGTAAGGTTCGGTCAATCGAGCCCACCCTTCCCGCTGTTCAAGCACCTTTGCGCTTTCGCGGAAAAACAGCTGCCCCACCAAACCGCAGGCTTCGGATGGGCAGGTTCGTCGGTCCAGCCGTTCCGATGCGACCCACATCTGCTGCGCCAGCTCAGGACCGGCGCTGACGGACGCTGCTGTTGGTGCCGGGACGGGATCAGCCCCACACGCTGCCAGAGTACCTAACGACATTAGGACGCCAACAAGACGACGCATGGTTCCCCCCAAGGCTTGATGTTGGATGTTGACCCACGAACAGCCAACCAGCAAGGGCGGCCCGAAGGCGAAGCGGCAGCGCTCACGACGCGGTGCCTCGCGTCCGTGTACCGGGGT
>CAYOWK010000011.1:0-85297 GCA_964407665.1 uncultured Rhizobium sp.
CGAGGCGGCTCCCGCCTCCGCGCACCGCCTGCAATTTCTGCAGGCCGGACCACAGCATCCCTCAGGCGGAAACGCCGTGAGGCTTTCGGCGCACGGGTCGCACCCGCGACAGAGCGCTGCTATGCCGCAATCTGGATTGGACAGGGGAGAGCGCCGGTGGACCTGAACCTTCAAGGACGCACAGCCTGGGTCACGGGCGCATCGAAGGGCATTGGCCGGGCGACCGCCGAGACGCTCGCGCGCGAAGGCTGCCGCGTCGTGCTGATCTCGCGGACCCTCGCCGATCTCGACGCCGCCGCTCAGGGCATTCGCCAGCGCACCGGCGCCGACATCTCCGTGTTCGCCGCTGACCTGTCCGGCAGCGATGAGGTCGCGCGCCTCTGGGCGCATGGCGATGCGCCCGACATCCTCGTCAACAATGCCGGGGCGATCCCGTCCGGCTCGATCGCGGATGTCGATGAGGCGCGCTGGCGCGAGGCGTGGGACCTCAAGGTGTTCGGCTACATCAACATGTGCCGCGAGGCGCTGGCCCGGATGACAGCGCGCGGCTCGGGCGTCATCGTCAACGTGATCGGCGCGGGCGGCGAGAAGCCACGGCCCGACTACGCCGCCGGCGCGGGCGGCAACGCCGCGCTGATGGCGCTCACCCGTGCGCTTGGCTCCACCAGCACGCTGAAGGGCGTGCGTGTGGTCGGGATCAATCCCGGCCTCATTGAGACCGACCGGATGGAAACCCAGCTGCGCCGCCGCGCGGACAAACAGCTGGGCGACGCCAGCCGCTGGCGCGAACTGCTGGACCCCCGTTATCCGCCCGGCAAGCCGGAGCACATCGCAGATCTGGTGGCGTTCCTCGCCTCGGACCTCTCGTCCAACACGACGGGGACGATCGTCACCTGCGATGGCGGAGCCTGCGCGCGGTAGCGCATGATGAGAGACGGATTGCCGGTTAGGGTGGGTTGCAGCTGCGAACCCGCCGGGGACGATCCCGCTCTAGACGCCGAGCCCGGATGCGAGGTCGCCGAAATCGGCGGCCTGCAGGGTGAATTCGCCAGGCTCGGGCAGCGGGCTCGACGCGCCGGGGCCATATTCGTCCGGGCGTGGGACGAAGGCGGTGGAGAGGCCGCGCTCCGCCGCGGCGCGCAGGTCCCAGACGTGGCATGCCACCATCATGACCTGCGAGGGCTGCAGCTCGAAATAGGCCGGCGCGCTGTCGTAGACGGCAGGCATGGGCTTGTAGGTCTGAACCAGCTCCGCGCCGAGGACGGCGTCCCAAGGCAGCCCTGACCTCTTGGCCAGGGCGACAGCGAGCGAGATGTTGGCGTTCGAAAGCGCTGCGATGATGTAGCCCCGCTTCAGCCGGGTCAGCCCGGATACAACGTCCGGCCACGGATCGAGCCGGCGCCAGGCGTGCGACAGGTCGAGTTTCTCGACGTCGGTCAGCCCTGTCACATTGAACTCGGCCAGCGCGGTCTCGAGCATTTCGAGATGGAGCTGGTCCATCTTCACATAGCTGCGCTGGCCGGAACGGACAGCCTCCATGGCTGGCCGGTATTGCATGCGCCAGGCGTTGGCGAAGGCGGTCCAGTCCAGCGTGTAACCCTTCGGCGCCAGGACGGCCTCGAGATCGCGGGCCACGCCGGAGTGCCAGTCGACGACTGTGCCGAAGACGTCAAAGACCAGCGCGCGGATGGGAGAGATGTCGGACATCCCGCCAGGTTAGGGCGTGTCGGGCGTGTGGGGAATAGGCGGCGCGATCACCCCGCCGCCGCCAGCCCCTGTACCACAATC
Source organism: uncultured Rhizobium sp. (assembly GCA_964407665.1). Lineage (GTDB taxonomy): Bacteria > Pseudomonadota > Alphaproteobacteria > Caulobacterales > Hyphomonadaceae > CAYOWK01. The sequence continues at coordinate 1,789 of CAYOWK010000011.1, forward strand.
AGCAGCAGGACCAGCTGAACCAGCCCCACTCCCAGCGGGACCAGTGTGCGCGTCGGATCGTTCTGGACCTGCCCCTGCAGGCTGTCGAGCAGCTGCAGGACGACCGTGATCCCGGCCAGCCAGACGAACGCCTCGCGCGCGCCGAGCAGCATTGTGGCGAACGTCGCCGCAGCGATCACGACGGTGCGGGCGCAGGCCAGAAACGCCAGAAGCCGGACGCCCGGCGTCGGGCGGCCCTTCGTGATCAGCTTGGGATTGGCCGCCGCCTGCAGCGCATAGCCGGCGGCGATCACCACGCTGACGCCGGTTGCGACCTGCAGGAGGATGAAGGCGATCTCGTTCATGGGTAAGGTCCGGAAACGCAGAACGCCTCCCCGGTTGGGGGGAGGCGCTCCAGTTGTGTCCCGAAATGACTTGCGGAGCCTTAAGCCAGCGAGGGCTCAAGCTTCCGGCAGGCGTCGAGCAGGCCGTTCACGGCCGCGACGGACTTGGCGAACATCGCCTTCTCGCCTTCGTCCATCGGGAACTCGACCACCTTCTCGACGCCGCCAGCGCCGATCACGCAGGGCACGCCGACATAGAGGTCGGAGATGCCGTACTGGCCGGTGAGGTTGGCGGCGACGGGCAGGACGCGCTTCTTGTCCTTGAGGTAGGACTTGGCCATCGCCACAGCCGATTCAGCCGGGGCGTAGAAGGCCGAGCCGGTTTCCAGCAGCGCCACGATCTCGCCGCCGCCCTTGCGGGTGCGCTCGACCATCGCGTCCAGTTCGGCTTGCGTGAACATGCCGGTGGCGACGCATTCCGGCAGCGGCAGGCCGCCGACGGTGGAGTAGCGAACCATCGGCACCATGTCGTCGCCATGGCCGCCGAGCGTCCAGGCCTTCACGTCCTCGATGGAGACGCCGGTCTTCTCGGAGAGGAAGAAGGCGAAGCGGGCCGAGTCGAGCACGCCGGCCATGCCGACAACGTGGGAGGCGGGCAGGCCAGAGAATTTCTGCAGCGCCCAGACCATCGCGTCGAGCGGGTTGGTGATGCAGATGACAAACGCGTTCGGGGCGTGCTGCTTGATGGCGGCGCCGACGGACTTCATCACGCCGAGGTTGATGCCGATCAGGTCGTCGCGGCTCATGCCCGGCTTGCGGGGCACGCCGGCCGTTACGATGATCACGTCGGAGCCGGCGATGGCTTCGTATTCGTCAAGCGAGGCGCCCGACATGGCGGCGTCCTTGCCATAGACGGCGGCGGCTTCGGCGATGTCGAGGCCTTTGCCCTTGGCGATGCCGCCTTTCATGTCGACCAGGACGACGTCGCCCAGCTCTTCGCGCGAGCAGATGTGGGCAAGCGTGCCGCCGATCATGCCGGCGCCGATCAGCGCGATTTTCTTGCGGGCCATGTGGGACGTCTCCTCAGTTGATGCTGCAGGTTCTGGCGCGCCGGGCGGGGTTCCGTCTTGCGGCGGCAGGGTCGGGTGAGCGGGTGTGGGGGCGGTTTGTGCCATGTCAGGCGCGGGCGCAAGCTCGGGCGCGCTGGCTTCGCGCGCCACCGCACCGGTATCTCCGCCCTTGGGCGTCTTCGAGCGACCGAACAGCCAGCCAAACATGCTTCGCCCCGGACTCGCCAGCGCGAACGGCTGGCCTGAAATCGCGGCGAGCCCTAGCGCACGCAGGGCCCGGGGGCAATCCGGTCTGCAAAATGACCGGGGAGATTGGGCCCGCCGCCTGATATCCGGGGCCGATCACGCGCCAGAATGGCCCTCAAAGCCTACTCCGCCGCTTCGATCCGTTCGGCCGCCAGATAGTCTGTCGAGCGCATCTCGTGCAGGCGGCTTGCGGTGCGCTCGAACTCGAACGCGCCGTCGCCGGCCGGATAGAGGCTGTCCGGGTCCGCCGCCGCCGACATCACCAGCTTGGTTTTCGATTCGTAAAGGGCGTCGACCAGAGTCACGAACCGGGCCGCCTCGTTGCGGCGATCCGGGGTGAGCAGTGGAACGTCATCCAGGAGGATCGTGTGGTAGTGCCGGGCCAGGGTGAGAAAGTCGGCGGCGCCCAGCGGCTTTGCGCATAGTTGCGGGAAATCGAAACGCGCCACCCCGGATGCTTGTACGGGCACCGGCAGCTTTCGTCCCTGTACGTCGAGCACTTCACGCTCTGCCTGCGCGCCCGCCGTCAGCCGGGTAAATGCCTCGTCCATAAGCGCCCGTGATGCGGCTCCGAGCGGCGTGTAGTAGACCGGCGCCGACGTCAGACGGTCGAGCCGGTAATCCCGCGCGGACTTGAGTTCGAGGATGTCCATCTCGCGCTGCAGCCTCGCGATGAAGGGCAGGAAGAGCTGGCGATTGATGCCGTCGGTGTAGAGGCGGGACGGGTGCCGGTTCGACGTCGCCACGATAGTCAGGCCATGATCGAACAGCTGGTCGAACAGACGGCCCAGGATCATCGCGTCCGCGATCGACGTGACATGGAATTCGTCGAAGCACAGCAGGTCGAGCGAATCCCAGATCCGCCTAGCGGCAGGCGCGATGGGGTCGTCTCCGGCTTCGCGTACAAACGCCGGATGTCGCTTGCGGTCCGCCTGCGACATCTGCCGCCACTCGTGAATGAACGCGTGTGTCTCCAGCATGAAATCGTGGAAGTGGACGCGGCGCTTCCTCTTCACGGTCGCGGCGCCGCAGAACAGGTCCATCAGCATGGATTTGCCGCGACCAACTTCGCCCCAGATGTAGAGGCCACGGGCGGCCGGCCGCTTCCCGAGGCCCAGAAAGCCGCCCGAATGCGCCATGGTCTTCGACAGGGCATCGAGCTTCTCGATGGCCTCGGCCTGCGCCGGGTCAGGCGCGATTTGCCCCGCGTCGAGGCGTTCGGAATAGACGGTCTTGATGCGAGACATGACCACGGCGTCTAGCCGCTAACGCGGGCAGGGGGAAAGCGGTTTATCGCCGCTTTCCCTGTCCGCCGCCTCCTGGCCGGATCATGGCCGCGTCATTCAACGCCGGTGAACACCAGCTTCTGGATGCGCCGCCCCGTATTCACCTCGCTGGTATAGAGATTACCCTCTGAATCGACGTCGATCGAGTGAAGCCAGATGAACTCGCCCGGATAACGGCCATTCCGTCCGATGGCGCCGAGGAATGCGTAGGTCTTGCGATCGAGAATCCAGATGCGGCCGTTCATCATGTCGGCGACGTAGATGAACTTCCCGTCCGGCGAGAGGGCGATGTCCGTCGCAGTCCGGGTGCCGCCCGTTTCCGGTGCAATAGGCAGGTTGCGCACGAACTCGACGCCCGACTTGTCAGCTGTCTCGCGGAAGATCTGGACCCGGTTGTTGCGCCGGTCGCAGACGAAAAGAAGACCGTCGTCGGATTTGACGATGCAGTGGACGATGTCGCCGAAGCGGCGGCTCTCCGGGTTCGCGCCGCCGTCGGTCGTGCTGGTCGCCTGAGACTGGTCGAAGTTGCCTTCGCGAACTGACGCGTCGGGCGCTTCGGCGTAGGCGCCCCACAGCTTGCGGTACGCTCCGTCGCCCGAGGCGTACTCGATCACCCGCTTGTTGATGTAGCCATCAGCGACCAGAATCTGGCCCGCATCCACATCGTGATGAATGTCTGCCGGGTTGCCGAGGAGGGCTGTGTCTGAGTTGCCGCCCGTGACGCCGCGCTTGCCGAACTGGCGGATGAACTTGCCGTCAGCGGTGTAGTTCAGGATCGCATGATCACCGTCGCCGTTGCCGCCGACCCAGACGCTCCCTGCCTTGTCGACAAAAAGTCCGTGCGTGCTGTTGGGCCACTGATTGACCCCGTCAATCGTGGGCGCATCGTCCTTGCCGCCGAACGCGGAGAGGAACTTGCCCTCCTTCGAGAAGCGGACAATGGCTGGGAACGGCTTGCAGCAGGCCGCGATAGGCGGGTTCTGGGCGAGACCATTGTCAGTGGCGCCGAGCGAATGGGGCCTTTGGGTGAGCCAGACGCTGTCGTCCGGTCCGACAGCGACGCCTGAAACCTGCCCAAGCATGGTGTCATCGGGAAGGTCCGGCCAAGCCGCGTCCACCTTGAAACGTGGCATCGCTGTTCCGGCCGGCGCCAGATCGAGCGTGAACACATCGACCAGGCCGCTCTGGGCCGGCGCAGCCGTCAGAGGGGCGGGCGAGGGCCCCGCGCAAGCCGCCAGCGCCAGCACGCTGCAGCTCAAGGCTGCACCTTTCAGCCAGCCTGACCGGTATGCATGACGCGCCATATGAGCCTCCTGAATTGAGGCGTCACGTTATGCAGCTTCGGCCAACGGTCCATTCAAGAGATTGTGGGCGCAAAATGACGCTCAGAAGTGTGCAAAGCTGCATCATTCTCCGGCTGCAAGCAGGCGTGCTTTGCGCATGCTCCGGAAGGCGTGCTGATAGTCGGCGTGCTTTTTGGACGGATCGCCGCACATCCCCGCCGGCAGGGCTTCGACCTGGCCATGGGCCTGGGCGACTCCGGCCGAAAGGTTTGCTCCGCTCTGGGTCATGTCGACAGACTGGCCCCTGCCCAGCTGGACGACACAACCCGTGTTGTTCGTTCCATATTGCTGAAGCGTCGCCGTGTGGCTCTGGCCGTACTGGATGATTGTGCCGGTGTTGCCAGCTCCCTCCTGCAGAACGCCAGCGGCGTGGCCCGCGCCCTGCTGTTCAACACGCGCAGTATTGCTCTGCGGAGCGGTCGCAGGCGTCGCGGGTGCAGGCGAGACCGCGTATGCAGAGGTCAGGGCTGGACCTCCGCCCCGAACCGACGATGTGCGGGGCGCGTCGAACACCCTCTGGGCGAATGCGGGCGCTGTGGCGCCCGCTAGTACGCTTGCCACGGCCATCGAGGCCACTGCAGTCCGGATGAACGTTTTCATGGGGCTCAATCGCCTCCTGTCAGGATCGGGCTTGCGTGCGGCAGATTTCGCGGCCGCCGTCGAAGACTTTCAGGGTGGCGCGCCAGGACGAACCGCGGCCGGTCGAGAACTCGGCAGACCCGAGGCTCAGCTCCTCGCCTGCCCGGGCGTCGTACTCGCCGCCCTGGTCGATATCGGATGTACCGCCCCCGCCGATCTTGGTGATGACGAACGAGAAATCGCCATCCGTTGCGCGCCTGAAGCTGGCAAATCCCTCAAGTGCGACGCCATTGCTGGTGCGGCGGACGTCGATATCGCAGTCGACGCGCGGGGCCGGAGCCTTGGCCTGAACAGGAGCCGCCGCAGCAATCACGGGGGCCGGTATGTTCAGCGGCGGCGGCGCCAGCTGGCTCGATGTGGCCGAATGAGTGATCTGGCCGTTCTGGATGATCACGGCTTCGTTGCCGCTCGTGCGTGCGCTGGCGGAACACGCGGCCAGCACGCTGGCCAGAGCCGTCAGCAGGAACAGGTGTTTCGACATGGCAGGTCTCCCGGAAGGTGGCGGCGGCGCGAAACGCCTGGCGTTCCGCGCCGCCTGTCTGGTTAGTCGCCCTGGATGACGACCGAGATGTTGCCGGCGCCCGTCTGGCGGACATGGGCGTTCTGGCCCGAGCCGGCCTGGATGACGGCCGTCGTGTTGTTGACGCCGTACTGGTCAGCCGTGGCCGAGTGGCCGCTCCCGGTCTGGGCGATGCCGGCGATGTTGCCGTCGCCCGTCTGCCGGATGGTGGAGCTCAGGCGGCGGCCTTCCTGCGTGCTGACGGCGTAGTTGTTTTCGCCGCGCTGCGAGGATTCGACGGAGTTGCGGGTGCCGTACTGGTCCATGCGCAGGAAGTTGTTGTAGCCGTTCTGGACGCCCCGGGCGTACTGACCGGCGCCGGATTGCTGGATGACTGTGCCGTTGCGGTGGCCGTTCTGGACGGCGGCGGCGCCGTTGTCGTAGCCGTACTGGTCGACCTGGACGCGGTTGCGGCTCTGGGCCTCGGCGGCGCTCATGCTCGCGACCATCGCGATGGCGGCGGCGGTGATGGTGAAGATACGTTTCATCTGTTCAGTCTCCCAAGGGTTGGGTCGCTGCGCTTTCCCTCGGTTGCGCTCGACAGGGATCACACTGCCGGTTCGCGCCTGACCTCGATCTGAACAGCGCTGTTGGGGTGGCGTTCATCCTCGGAACCGCCGTCCAGCCCATGTTAACCCGCCTGCGATAGGCTTCGGGGCCTTCAACAGAGCGATCAGAATGACCGCGATATCGACGATAGCAGGCGCCTCCGTGCGCCTTAGCCTGCGGCCCGCCGAGGCGAGGGCGGCTGCGAAGGCGATTCTCGAGGCGCCAGCCCGGTCCGAGCCTGCCGCCCGCAAGGATGCGGCGGCCAGCGCAGACGCCCAGTCCCTGTCGAAAGGTGTCTCAGAGGCGAAGAAGGAAGCGATCTCGCGGGCGAAGGGTCAGGCGCGTCAGAAGCTGGAGCGCATCCGCGAAGAGCTGAAGCTGATCAAGAAGATCTGGGCCAGCAATCCCAAGGAAATGGTCAAGCAGCTCGCGCGCGTTTCAAAAGAGCTGGCGGCTGCAGCCAAGGAATACAGCAAGGCCGCGAAAGAGGCGGGGGAAGCTGTTGCGCCGCCCGCCGCCCCCGCGGTTCCGGCAGCGCCCGCCGCTGGTCCTGTTGAGGCCGGCGCCCCGGAGGCGGACAACACGGTTGAGGACGGCGAAGAGGATGCGGTCGCCAAGGCTGGGGCCGCCGGGGGGGACCCCGCTGAAGATACCGCCGCCGAAACGACGGCGCCAAAAGCTGGCGCGGAACCTGGACCGGTCCCGTCCCGTGCCGATGCGGTAGCGGCCAACGCCGCCTACACAGCGCAAGCTGGCGCGCGGGCGCGCGAGGACGGCAAGGCGGCGCGCGAGGAGCGCCAGGCGAACGCCGCCCAGGATCAGGAATTTGCCCGCCTCGCCAAAGGCCTGGTCAAGTTGATCCGGGAGCTGCTGCAGGAAACCAAAGTGAAGTCGACCTTCACACTCAAGGAGCCGCTCGAGAAGTCGGAAGACTACAAGGACGCCGACAAGACGCTTAAGGACCTCCAGAAGGCGATGGACGAGATGGAGACCGAGGCAAACGCCGTTCTCAACGATCCTGTCGCCCACGCCGAGCGAATCGCCATGATCCGGTCTGCCTGATCGGGCGCCCCGCGACGGTGTTGCCGGTTGCCCGCCTTCAATCCCGACGCTAAGACGGCCCCGCTGCGCGACTGGCGAGTTGGATGGGAAACCATCGGGGAGCGCGGCCCCGGGCGTCACCCGGGATTTGCCGTTCGCCTGGGCGGTCGGGGTAATCCCGGCCCTTCATCGAGATCTGGAGCGCGCGGGGCACCCCGTGCGAAGCAAATGGACGCCCATCGCAAGGCCCTTGGAGCTTTCGACCCTGAAATCGCTGCCACGCTGTCCGGTGAGGAACTGCGCCAGACCGACGGCGTGGAGATGATCCCGTCAGAAAACTACACCTATCCGGAAGTTCTGGCCTGCCTCGGGTCGGTGTTCACGAACAAGTATTCCGAGGGCTATCCGGGCCGGCGCTACTATGGCGGCCAGGAATTCACCGACGCGATGGAGCGTCTGGCGCGTGACCGCGCCAAGAAGCTGTTCCGCGCCGAGCACGCCAACGTGCAGCCCCTGTCCGGATCGCCGATGAACCAGGCGGTCTATTTCGGCCTCCTTGAGCCGGGCGACCGGGTGCTGGCCATGGACCTCAGCCATGGCGGCCACCTCACGCACGGTGCGCCAGTGTCGCACATGGGCAAGGTGTTCAACTTCTTCCGCTACAAGACCCATCCCGAGCAAGGCGGCGCGATCGACTTCGACGAGGTCCGCAGGCAGGCCTTGGAAATCCGTCCGAAGATGGTGCTGTGCGGATACTCGTCCTATCCGCGCGATCTCGACTACGCCGAGTTCAAGAAGATTGCTGATGAAGTTGGCGCGCTGACCATGGCTGATATCAGCCATGTCGGCGGTCTGGTTGCCGCCGATCTCCTGCGCAACCCGATGGACTTCGGCTTCGATGTGGTGACGACCACCACGCACAAGTCGCTGCGCGGACCTCGCGGCGGGCTGATCCTGAGCAAGAAGGAACACGCGAAGAAGATCGATTCCGCCGTGTTCCCCGGCCTGCAGGGCGGACCGCACATGAACAATGTCGCGGGCGCCGCTGTCACGTTCAAGAAAGCGCTGGAGCCCGAGTTCAAGGCCTACTCGCAGCAGGTCCTGGAAAACGCCCAGGTTCTCGCTCGCGAGCTGATGGCAAAGGGCGCGAAACTGGTCACCGGCGGGACCGACAACCACCTGCTGGTTATCGACACGGTGCAGAGCTACGGCATCGATGGCCGCGCCGCCGAGGAGGCGCTCGACCGGATCGGCATCACCACCAACAAGCAGGTCATCCCTGACGATCCGAACCCACCGCTGCGTCCCTCGGGCGTGCGTCTCGGAACGCCCGCCTGCACCACGCGCGGTATGAACACAGGGGACATGAAGTCCATCGCCGACTGGATGGACCAGGTCCTCCGCGCGCCGGAAGACGCCGCCCTCACGGGCAAGCTGCTGGCTGCGTCGAAGGACATGTGCCGCAGGTATCCGGTGCCGGGGCTCTAGAACACGCTACCGTAAAGTCGATCGAGGAGGCGGGAGCGCGAGCGCGTTTCCGCCTCTGCCATGTCGGGGACTTCGGACGCACTGTCTGTCGGGCTACCCTGAAGGGTCAGGCCGCCGCGCGCATCATCAGGTCGTTCAGGAAATCCCGCAGCAGCTCGGGCTTCTTCACGAAGTCGCCGAGGTTGAGGTTCTCCTTGCCAATGGCGACCGGATGGCAATCCACGCCGCCGCGGAGCAGCCCGTCGACAACGTCCTGGCGGCGGTCGCTGGCCGATACAACGGCCAGGCGGAACTTGCCCATGTTGGCGATACGCGTAACTGTCACATCTTCATCGGCGCTGTCGGGCAGGAACAGATCGGCAATGACGAGGTCGAAACGCTCAAGCCTCAGTTTCCGCTCCGCATCCATCAGGCTGCGTGCGACCACAAGATCGATGCCGAAGCGCGCGCGGGATGCAGCAGCGCCGGCTGCTGTCAGCAGCTCGCCAGCGTGAACATGATCTTCGACCCAGAGGACTTTCATGGTCGCTTGTCCAGTTCCTGCGATGGGGTTGCCTGAATGGCAACCGAACCAGAAACAATGATATTGAGTGATCCCAATACGTACTGGCGACGTTAATCGCCGATTAACACGCTACCCCCAACCGGGATGAATACTTGCTTTTCTGGCTGTCGCAATGGTTGAACTGAGCACCGCTGAATCTTCCCGACCCGGCGCCCGGTCCGGCGGCATTGATGATCGCCTGAGCGCCTTCATCAGCGCTGAAACCAGTGACACGCACATTGTCGATACCCTGATCAACGAGCGCTGCCCCAGCTTCGTGAAGCACTGGTCGTGGCCGCTTGTACGTCCTGTAATCCGCCAGGCGCTGGGATACCGGAAAGCGCTGAAATGGGCCGACGATATCGCAGCCCTGCCATCCGGGCAGGCCTGTTTCGACTATCTGGATCGTGCGTTGGAGCTGCATGTCTCGGTCAGGGGGGCAAGCCAGATCCCAGTATCGGGCCGTGCGGTGGTGATCGCCAATCACCCAACCGGGTTAGCAGATGGCCCCGCCGTTCTGTCGGCGCTTCGAGCGGTCCGCCACGATGTCGAGGTGATGGCCAATGCGGATGCGTGCCGGATCAATCAGGCATTCGCTGACATTATCCTCCCGGTGGAATGGGTGAAGGATAAGCGAACCCCGGCCAAGACGCGCGAAACGTTGCGGCGAACCGCAGCGACGCTGTCGGCGGAAAAGCTGATGCTGATCTTCCCTTCCGGCGCGCTGGCCCAGAAGGTCGATGGACGGCTGGTGGACCGGCCCTGGCATTCCACTGCCGTCTCCCTCGCAAGGAAGAACAAGGCGCCCGTCACGCCCCTCCATGTGAAGTCGCGCAACTCGTGGCTCTATTACGCCCTCTGCGATATCAACAAGGAGCTGCGCGACATCACCCTGTTCAAGGAGCTGATGAACAAGCAGGGGACCACGTTCGAGCTGACCTTTGGGCCACAAATCCCCTGGCAGCACATGTCCGGCGATCCGGACGCCGTCACGGACCAGCTCAGGACCTATGTCGAGACCAGTCTTCCCGACGACCCCGAACGGCCATTCGTGCCGGCGTCCGTCTGACTAGCCCTTCTCGGGCTCCCGCCGACCAACGCCGTACCAGTCGAGGTTGCGCGTCATCCACATCGTTGCTGCGATGGCGGCAAAGCTCGCGATAGAGCCTACCAGAAGGGCGTAGTCTTCCATCCGCATCAGGACGTAGATCAGCGTGTAGAGGGCCGAGAAGACGCCGAACGCCTGCATGGCCGACTTGCGGGTTCCGAAGACGGAGCCGGCATAGAGCGATATCGCCAGTACGGTACAGACAGCGGCGGCGAGGAAGCCCAGCGTGAAGCCCAGGATCTCCGATACTGACAGCAGGAGCATGTAGAAGACCAGCTGCGCCAGCCCGACGAGGACATACTGCGCGGGGTGAGCGCGCCGGCCGCTCGTGGTCTCGAACAGGAAATACGTCAGGAAGACGAGTCCCAGGAACATCGGCGCGTATTTCAGGGCGCGGACCACGCTCTGATACGGGTTGGCGTCATCGAGCAGGGTGACGCCCGGACCCATGCTGAGAATCTGGTCAAGCGACATGTCGGCAGCCGCGCCAGCGGCGCCACGGGCAAGGTAGGGAATGTTCCAGGTCGCCCTGAATCCGTCGGCCGTGACCTCGCGCGTGTCGGGCAGGACGCCGCCATCGAATTTGGGGGCCGACCAGTCCGCCGTCATGGTGAGTGTCGTTTCGCGCGCAAATGCGGCAAGGCCTATACGCGATGCGCCAGTGACCTTCAGGTTCGATACCGCAGTGAATGTCCGCGCGTTCTCATCGGCAAGGAATGGGAGCGGCGCGCCGACCATGCGCAACGGTGGCGTGGGCAGGCCCGAATAGGGCGAATAGCCGCCTGCAGACAGGGATGTGGTCTCCACGGGTGACAACTCCAGCGCGGAGCCGTCAACCGTCAGGCTGGCCTGGTCGATGCCGCGAAGGTCGCTGAGACCGATGTAGATCCAGCCTTCCGCCCAGCGGATGCGAGCGTTCGCTGGAGCGGCGGCGGCGAGCCGGGTTGCGTCGAACGCCGCGTCGAATTTTGCATCCACCGCATAGACCGGCACGTTCTGCAGTCCCCGGCGGCGGATGTCGCTGTCGAGCGTGAACGCGCCGGATCCGGTCTCTGCCGAAAGCACCAGTTGTCCGGTGACGGTCTGGACCTTGTTGTCCTGCAGGACATCGCGTTCGTAGGGGACAACGACCACAGGACCCATGATCGATTGTGCGCCGCCGACCAGCGATCCAACCTCCATAACTGCAGATTGAGCGTCGCGCGACCGCATCTCGACGAGCCCCCAGACAAAGGCTGCGGGGATCGCCATGAGCAACGCGAGGGCGCAAACCAGCAGCAGCTTCAACCCGAACGAATTGCGCGGTAGGTACCGCCCGAACTCTGGCGCCCGGCCCGGGTCGGTCCGGCCAGTGTCGTTCCGGCCTGTAGGGTTCGGAGCCATGTCTCCGTTGTCTGTTGTGGAAGCCATTGGTGTGTTCCTGGGGTGCGGCCGGTCTGTCCGGCTCTGGGTATAAGCCTCCACACGGGCAGAAGGCGAATTTCGGGCGCCTTTCCGGCGGCGTCCGTCGTGGTATGCGTTTTCGACCGTGGGGTGAGGATCGATCAGCGTGCGTGACTTTTTTCGGGTGTACTGGCCGTTGCTCGCGATAGCTGTTCTCGGCGTGATCGTCGCGTTGCTGTTCGTTGCGCCGGCGCCGCCGCGCAGTCTGATCATCGCGGGCGGGGCCGAAGGCGGCGCCTATGCCGCAGTGGCCGGACAGTATGCCGTCTCGCTGGAAGAAAAGGGCGTCAAGACGACGGTTCTCAACACGGCCGGGTCGGTCGACAACCTTCGCCGGCTGAATTCGGGCGAGGCCAGCATGGCCGTCGTTCAGGCCGGGACCGCCGGGGAAGTCGATACCGGTTCACTCAGGTCGCTGGGCGCCATCTTCTACGAGCCGCTCTGGGTTTTCCACAAAACGTCTATTCCGATGAGCGACCTGCGCGACGTCAAGGGCCGGCGCGTAGCCGTGGGCGCCCCCGGCTCGGGGCTGCGGGCGTTGACGGATCTGCTGTTGCCTGAAGCCGGCATGAATCCCGGCGACTACACGCCCGTGGAACTTGGCGGTCAGGCCGCCGCGAACGCCCTGCTGGCAGGCGAGGCCGACATTGCGCTGATCGTCTCGGGGGCGGACCCTGCATGGATCGCCGAACTGATCGCTTCACCGGGTGTGGAGCTTCTGTCCCTCGACCGCGCTCGGGCGCTGAAGCGCAGGCACTCCTTTCTCGATGAGGTGACGCTTTATGCCGGCGTCCTCGATCCCGCCCGTAATCTTCCCGCGACTGATGTGACTCTGCTGGCGCCTGTCGCAGAGATCGTGGTCCGGTCTGACCTGCATCCCGCCATCCAGTCCGTCCTGATCGAGGCGGCCTACCGCCATCATGCCAAGGGCACGATCCTGTCCGATCCTGGCGCATTCCCCACGCAGACGCTGACGGATATCCCGCTGTCAGATGAGGCCGACCGCTACTACCGCAACGGGCCGACCGTACTGCGCCGGTGGTTCCCGTTTGATATCGCCAACTTCCTCGAACGCGCCTGGGTGTTGGTCATCCCGCTCGTGACGCTGATGTTCCCGCTCGCGAAAGCTGCGCCGCCGGTCTACCGCTGGCGTGTCCGCCGCAAGATCTATGTCTGGTACCAGAAGCTTCGCGATCTCGAGATTTCAGGGCGTGACGCCACCACCCCCGAAGAGAGAACAGCCGTGCGCAGCCAGCTGGCCGACCTTCAGGCCGAGACGGGCAGGGTGCAGGTGCCGCTGCCGTACAATGACGACCTCTACCGCCTCCGCGCTCACATCCGCTTTGTTTCAGAGCTGATCGACAAGCTGTCGGCGCAGGACAAGCACGCCCGTGTCTGACCCGGCGCCTCTCTGGCGCCTCCGCCTGTTTCTCGACGCAGGCGCCGGTGTTTGCCTGTGGTCCCAGGACGAGGCGACCAAGGCGCGCTTCGGCTATCCGGTCGATCACCAAACGCTCGCCCTGACGGCCGGGCTGTTGGATGCACTCGATCAGCTGATCGTGGACTATGACGCCACCATCAACTGGGACGACCCGGGCGCGAGCGATCCGGATGGCTTCGGGCCGGCCGTGTTCGGATTCGAACCCGATGCGCCGTTCAGGGAGCGCATCCAGGATCTGGCTCTCCGCCTGCGGGAGGCGCTCGGCCCGGATTTCGAGGTTAGCTGCGACTTCTAGATCCAGCCGGCTTCGCGCACAGCGGTCTGGTAGGTCCGGCTGACGGGGGCCTCGACCCCCGATTTTAGCTTCAACACTACCTTGCCGGAATCACGGGCCACCTCCGCCAGCCCCTGACGGGCCACCCACCACGACCGGTGCGTCTGCATCCCTTCGACAGTGGTGAGCTCCCTCAGGGCGTCGGCAAGGCGCATCAGGATCATCTCCTGTCCTGCGCTGGTGTGCACCCGGAGATAGTGATCCTCGGCCTGAACCGCGTAAAGTTCGGCGGCCCGCAGCCGGATCGGCAGCCTGTCCATGAACGCAGACTTGGCCGCAGGGATGGGATCAGACGGGCGGGCGGCCTCTGTCACGTTGGTGACCCGGCGGATGAGGATGCCGACACTCGTTATTGCAAGCGAGATCACAAGAATGAAAAGGAAGGTCCTGGGCCAGTCTTTCGGGGCCACTGTCTCCCCCCGTAGCAGCCATTCAGCGGCCAGGAGCACGGGCAGGATGACGACGGCGGTCAGCGTCGCCACGATCGGGACGATGCCCCAGTCAGGCATGCGGGGGGCCGAGTATTCGACGACCCGGGTCGCAATCTCGCCAGCCAGCGCCCCTACCGTAACGAGTGATACCCAGTAGGCGACGGCCACCCAGAACGGCGAGCCGCTGACCGACCCGAACGGATTGATGATGGCGAGAAACAACCCGATCCCGACATAGATCGCCAGATCCCGGATGCGGATCCTCCAGTCGATCGCGATGCGCGAGTTATCAGCCATCTACCGTCCACGCTTCGCCATGCATTTCGCGCTTCGCGAACGGTTTATGACCGCATTTTGCGAACCAAAACAGGCCCCTCACGCATTTTGGGTCGAAGCGCCCGGTCTTCGCCGCCAGATTGGCTTCACCAGACGGCGAGGACAGGGAGAACAGCCCGCCTGCCGCCGGTGAAGCAGCCGACCTCCCCGACGAGGGTCGGGCGCGACACGGATCCCCAAGGTATCCGGCCGCCCGGCCCGCCACTCCAAAGCAGGATGCCGCGATGACCATGGCCACCACCCTTTCCGAAGCGAACCGTTCGTCCATCCGTTCGGAAACCAACCGAGCTCGCCCGCCACAGGGAAAGGTTCCTTTCCTCGGCTATGGAGTCTGGCCCCTGGCGCTGGTCGTGTGCGCCGGCCTTGGAGCCTTCGCCTGGTTTTTCCCCCGGGTTGTCGCAGCTGCCGGCATCACGCGGATGACGCCGAGGTTTGACCCGGCTCCGATCCTGACGGCCCCCTGGGTCATCCAGGCGCATGTCGCCGGCGCGGTGACGGCTCTGCTGGTTGGTCTCGTGATCCTCGCCCAGCGCAAGGGCGGAACCCGCCACCGCACGCTGGGCTGGATCTGGGTCATCGCGATGGCGCTGACAGCGATCTCATCGATTTTCATACCCGCCAGCGAGGAAGCCCGGTTCTCATGGATCCATGGCCTGTCGGCCTGGGTGCTGCTGGCAACCCCCATCGGGCTGGCCGCCATCCGGTTCAGGAATGTCCGCCGCCATGCGCGCTGGATGACCATGCTCTTCATCGGCGGCCTGTTCATCGCAGGTCTGTTCACCTTCATGCCAGGCCGCCGGATGTTCGAAGTCTTTTTCTCTGTGTGACCTCTCGCCGATCCCATTCCACCTAGTTCCCACCCACTGGAGACACCACCATGCGCCGTATGCTCGCTTGCATTGCCTTCGCTTCTGGCCTCACAGCCCCGGCCGCCTTTGCCGAAACCGCCTCGCTGGCGGTGACCGTTACGGGCATCAAGGCCAAATCCGGGACGATCCAGATCGCTCTTTATGACGAAGCCGGCTTCGGACCCGGCAAGGCGGTGCACGACGCGTCGCTGCCGGTGACCGGCGACACTGTGGTCTGGAAGGTGGAAGGCGTCGCCCCGGGCGCCTATGGCGTGAAGCTGTTCCAGGACGTGGACAGCAACGGCAAGATGAACACCAACCCGTTTGGCCTGCCGGTTGAGCCCTACGCCTTCTCCAACAATGCCAAGGGATCGTTCGGCCCCCCCGGCTTCGGCGCCGCCGCCTTCACGGTCGGCGAAGGCGAGACGCTCCAGACGATCACGCTGGAATAGGGAGCCGTCACATGACCCTGTCCCGCCGTTCCTTCCTGCAGGCGAGCGCCATTGGCGGCGCCGCTGCAGCGATCGCCCCGAACGCCTTCGCCAAATCCGGACCGCCGCCCTGGCACGCCGGATACGCCACAGCCCCTGCGGCAGGTTTCGCGCCAGCGCCCATGCGTCTGGTGACAGGCAAGGCCCCGAAGGGTCTCGCTGGATCTCTCTACCGCAACGGACCCGCACAGTTCGGCTATGGGTCGACCTACGCCAGCCACTGGTTTGATGGTGACGGCATGGTCCACCGGATCGCCATTGGAGAGGGGAACGCCGTCCATTCCGGCAAGTTCGTCCAGACGCCGAAGCGCAAGGCGGAACAGGCGGCGCAGCGGTTCCTGGCTGCGGGGTTCGGTACAGCGGGCGATCCGTCCTACGCCATCGAAAGCCCGGACGACACTAACGCCGCCAATACCTCAGTGATCATGGCTGGTGGCGACCTCCTGGGTCTATGGGAGGCGGGCTCAGCCTACAGGCTCGACCCGGCGACGCTTGAAACGCGTGGGGTAAAGACATGGCGCCCGGATCTGGCGGGCATGCCGTTCCTCGCCCACCCCAAGCGCGAGCCGGATGGCCGGATCTGGAACCTCGGCGTCTCAGGCTCCATGGTCGGGATCTATCGCATCTCGCCCGCAGGCGATCTGGAGGACTTTCAGGTCGTCGACATCGGCGTCGCGCCCTACATTCATGACTGGACCATGACCGAGCGCAGCCTCGTTATCGTAGTGCAGCCCTGGCTCATGACCACTTCAAGGCCTCCCTTCGTCAACAGCTTCGACTGGAAGCCTGAGTCTGGCCTGCGCATGCTGGTCATAGACAAGGACGACCTGTCAAAGCGTCGCTGGGCTCAGGCGCCGGCCCGGGCCTTTTTCCACACCGGGACCGCATGGGAAGAGGCGGACGGGACGATCCGCTTCGACGCCTCCCTTTACAAGGAGCCTGTCCTCGGCATGGGCGGCGGCGCCGAGCTGATCGCCGGAAACAGCAACGGGATTGAGTCTCCTGCTGCAGACCTTACCCAGGTCGTCATCCCGCCAACGGGTGATGCGCGTCTGATTGAGACTGGCGTCGAAAGCGAGTTTCCGCAGAATGATCCCCGTCGCGTCGGCAGGGCAGGCAGTTTGACTCTGGCTGTCAGCGGCGGCGCAAAAGGCAGACCCGGCCAGACCGGGTTGGTCCTGCACGACTGGAAGAGTGGACGTACGGACCAGTTCGACCTCGGCGCCCGGCATATGGTGGAGGAGCACCTCTTTGTTCCCAAACCCGGCGGCGCAACGGAGCGGGACTGCTGGCTGGTCGGCACGGCGCTCAACATCCACGAGCAGGCGACCGAGTTCAGCGTCTACGATGCGGCGCGGCTGTCTGACGGTCCTCTCGCGGTCTGGCGGGCGGCCTATTCCTGGCCGCTGGGCTTCCACGGGACATGGGCAGGGTAGGGGCCGGGCTCATCGGCGTGGTCTGGAATCACGACTTCGAATGCATGTGCATTCGTAACAAGATTTCAGAAGCGCGGCGGCGCGAAGCGGCGTAGTCAGTCGGGGCTGGCCATCCTGTCCCCGACGTCTCCTGCCGCCATGACCGTCTATCGCAACGTCGCGTCGCTGACCCTGGCGGTCATGCTGCTTCAGGCCGCCGCCGGCGTCCTGTCGGTCTCGACGCCGCTTGCGCTCAAGTACATGGGCGCCAACGGCCTCGGCGTCGGTGTGGTCGCGGCTACGTTTTCCGCCGGCTTCATGCTGGGCGCCTGGTACGCACCGGACGTTGTCCGCCGGATCGGACATATCCGAGCCTATTCGGCCGCGGCCGCCATCTATGCTGCCGGCATCCTGTCGATGGCGCTGGCTTTCGACCCCTGGAGCTGGGCGCTCTTCCGGCTCGCACAGGGCGCCGCCTCTGCCGTCATGTTTGCCGCCGCCGAGAGCTGGATCGCCGATTCGACGCCGAAGCGGCAGCGCGGTTCGGTGATGGGTTTCTATCAGCTGCTCATCAAGGTCGCGATGTCGGGCGGCCCCCTGCTGGTGGCGGACCACTCTCCAGAGGATATCCGCCCCTTCGTCTGGGCGGGCATGCTGATGACCCTGGCCCTGGTGCCGCTGTGCGCAACACAGCGGGCGCAGCCCGTCCTTCCTGACCCGGCAAAGCGCAGTCTGAAGTCCATGACCCGGATGCCGCCAGCCGCTCTTGCGGGCGCGATCGTGGCCGGGTTCGCCAATACCGGTGTGATGAGCCAGATGCCGCTCTACGCGGCGGAGTTGCGTCCCGGCGATGCCGGAGCCGCCGCCGCGAGCCTGTCCATCGCCGCGTGGATGGGAGGGGTCGTTACCCAGTGGCCTGCAGGCCTGCTCTCCGACAAGGTCGACCGCCGCCTGATCGTCGCGATCCTTGGGTGCCTCGCGGCGGCCGCCGCGATCATGCTCTATGTGACAGCCGGGGACGTTTCGTGGGGCGTCACCATGCTTCTGGCCGCCATCTGGGGGGGAGGCGCTCTCTCTTTCTATTCGATCTCGGCCAGCCATGCGACCGACCGCGTCGAGGCTGGCGAGATCGCACAGGTCATGTCCGGCATGCTCTTCGTCTGGGCGACGGCATCGGTTGTCGGACCGGTTGTACTGGGCGCTGTGGCCGATACGACGCTCGGCCAGCCGGGGGTCTTTGCCGTGGCAGCGGGGGCGTTCCTGCTGCTCAGCATCTCCAACATCTGGCGGATTGCAGCGCGGCGGTCGCCCTGGAAGCGAGGCGGGGCTCCCTTTGCGCCCATCGGGGCCACAAGCGTGGTGGCCGGTGAGGTCGCCAGCGGCGTCGCGCCGCCGCAGGGAGCTGCGGAGGGTCAGAAGCCGGGCGGCGAGGACTGAAGCGCGCCTCACCGCAAGGTGCAGCGTTGCCTTGGTGGAACCGTTGGGCTATCGCGACCGCCAAAGGGTCCTGACTGCGGCCCGAATGGTTCCATGCCTGTCCCAGGGGGCGAGTTTACATGAACATCCACGAGCATCAGGCCAAGGCAGTTCTCAAGGAGTTCGGCGCTCCCGTCGCGAAAGGCGTCGCCATCTTCTCCGTCGCCGAGGCGCAGGCCGCCATCGACAGCCTGCCGGGTCCGCTCTGGGTCGTGAAGTCGCAGATCCACGCTGGCGGCCGCGGCAAGGGCAAGTTCATCGAGAAGGAAGCCGGTGAAAAAGGCGGCGTCCGCCTCGGCTTTAGCAAGGAAGCTGCGTTCGATCACGTGAAGGCGATGCTCGGACATCATCTCGTCACGGCCCAGACCAGCGCCGAAGGCCGCCAGGTCAACCGCATCTACATCGAGGACGGCGCCGACATCGAGAAGGAGCTCTACTGCTCCCTGCTGGTCGACCGGGGTTCGGGCAAGGTGGCGTTCGTCGTGTCCACCGAAGGCGGCATGGATATCGAGCAGGTCGCCCACGACACGCCCGACCGCATCATGACGCTGCCGATCGAGCCGTCTGCCGGCGTCACGGACGCTGACGCCTCAGCGATTTGCGACGCTCTGAAGCTGGAAGGCCATGCCCGCGCCGATATGATGGGGCTGGCGAAAATCCTCTACAAAGCCTTCGTCGAGAAGGACATGGCGATGCTGGAGATCAACCCGCTGATCGTCATGAAGGACGGCCACGTGCGGGTTCTGGACGCCAAGGTGTCCTTCGACGGCAACTCGCTGTTCCGCCACCCCGACATCCAGGCGCTGCGTGACACGACCGAAGAGGACGCCAAGGAAATCGAGGCCTCCGAGTGGGACCTCGCCTATGTCGCGCTCGACGGCAATATCGGCTGCATGGTCAACGGCGCCGGTCTCGCCATGGCGACGATGGACATCATCAAGCTGTACGGCGCCGAGCCCGCAAACTTCTGCGATGTCGGCGGCGGCGCCGGCAAGGAGAAGGTCGCGGCGGCCTTCAAGATCATCATGAAGGACCCGAAGGTCGAGGGCATCCTCGTGAACATCTTCGGCGGCATCATGAAGTGCGACGTCATCGCTGAGGGCGTTCTGGCGGCCGTGCGCGAAACCAACCTGTCGGTTCCGCTGGTCGTCCGCCTTGAAGGCACGAACGTCGATCTGGGCAAGAAGATCATCGCCGACAGCGGCCTGAACGTGATCTCGGCGAACGATCTCGACGACGCGGCCCAGAAAATCGTCGCGGCGGTCAGGAAGTAGACGCGCCGGAGCCTGGGGGGACTTCATGTCGCTGATGGTTCGTGCGATGGCGGCGGTCGCCTCCGGCGCCTCCCTGTGCCTGTTTGCTGCCGCGTCAGCGCAGACAACCGAGGTCACGCCGGCCGAAATACGTCGCATCGTCGCGACGGGACCGTTCTATGATGTATGCCTGAAGGCCATGCCGGACGTGGCGGACATGAAGAGGCGGATGACGGCGGTACAACGCGAGACGATCAGCGACGCAGTCTATCTGGGTCATCTCAAGAACTTGCTGGCGCTAGATCAGCTGTTCAGCGAACTCGAAGTGAGAAATCTGGAGGTTTTCGCAGGCCTGATCTTCTCGCCGGAAGCCAGCCGTGACCTGGGAGAGGGTGTCGGCGCAGGCGTTTACATCATCGAGGCTGACATCAAGCTGGGCCGGCTAGTGTTTTGCGGCGTGTCTGCTGGCGATACTGTGGAGGCGACGATGAAGCGGAGCCTCACGGATGTCCTCGACAGGAAGGAAGACTTCGTGGTCGTCGCCGAAACGGGGACGGCTGGAGAGCAGACGCGGTGGCTGAACTGGAATGCGGGCAGCGGCGCTTCCGGTCTGTTCTGGGTGGGGCTTGGGGTTCCTTCGGGATCCGCCGCCGGGCAAGGCAACGCGATCCATCTGGCAGCGGCCGGATTGGTTGCGCCTGCACAAACCGATTAGACAATTCCGACCGCCCGATCTGGTGCGACAAAACGCGCATTTTCCCCTTGTGCGGGAAACTGCGTGCCGTTAGCGTTTGTGGCTGTGGAGGCACAGTCATGAAAAACATCACCCTCTCTGTCGAAGATGACGTGCTGGAAGCGGTGCGTCGCTATGCGGTCGCTCACCGTACGTCTGTGAACGCCATCGTTCGCGAGGAGCTTCACCGTCTGGCCCTGTCGCATGGCCGGGTCGAAGACGCCATGAAAGAGTTGCGGATGCTGAGCGCCCGGTCTCCTGGTTTGCTCGGATCCGAAAAGTGGACCCGCGTGGAGCTGCATGATCGTTGAATGTCTGCTGGATGCCGACGTTCTCGCCTGCGCCGCCCTGCGCCATGCGGACGAGGCAGGCGAACGAAAACGCCGGATCGCGCTTGATCTGATCGAAAGCACAAGGTTCGGACTCTCTGGCCAGGTGCTGCAGGAGTTCGCGACCATCGTCATGCGCAAGGCCAAGCTGCCGCTGCCGGCCAATCTGGTGCATGACTGGATCGAGCGGCTGTCGCTCCGGCCGGTTGTGCCGCTTGATGCGGATCTCGTCATCCAGGCCCTTCTGATCGGGGAACGATACAGGCTTTCCCCTTATCAGGCTGGCGTTGTGGCTGCAGCAGGCGTGCTTGGCGCAACGCTGATCTATTCGGGTGATCTGGAGCACGGCGCCGCTTACGGTGTTGTCCGCGCCCGGAACCCTTTTCTGGACGAGCCGCGCGCCTTCGGACGATAGGTACCAACCCGGCTTTCGGGCGCCCGTCGTCGCGGCGGATTGGCCGCGGATTGTCTCACCGACCCCGCAAGGGAAACTTTTCTGCCTGCCGGGCTTGATCTTGCCCCCCCTATGCGTGTTGTAAGGCGCGTCAGCCTCCCGGCGGGGGGCAGGGTGTATTTGTGTAGTCATGCCGGGCCGGTTTTGTCAGACGGTGAGACGCCTGCCACCGCCTGCCCAGGCGCATCGACGTCCGAACGGGACGTCTCAACGTTTCGGCGTTTCAGGGTAAGGCGGGGCTGATGTCCATTCTGGTCGACAAGAACACCAAAGTGCTCACGCAGGGCATGACGGGCAAGACCGGCACATTCCACACCGAACAGGGCATCGCCTACGGCACGCAGTTCGTTGGCGGCATCACCCCGGGCAAGGGCGGCACGAACTGGGAAGGCACGCTGCCGGACGGTTCGAAAGTCCAGCGTCCTCTGTTCAACTCTGTCGCCGAAGCAAAGGCCGGCACCGGCGCCACCGCTTCCGTCATCTACGTGCCGCCGAAGTTCTGCGCAGCCGCTATCGAGGAAGCCATCGACGCCGAGATCCCGCTGATCGTCACGATCACGGAAGGCGTTCCGGTCCTCGACATGGTCCGCGTCAAGGACAAGCTGGCAAAATCCAAGTCGCGCCTGATCGGCCCGAACTGCCCCGGCGTCCTGACGCCCGGCGAGTGCAAGATCGGCATCATGCCGGGCAACATCTTCCGCAAGGGTTCGGTCGGCGTCGTTTCGCGCTCCGGCACGCTGACCTACGAAGCCGTGTTCCAGACCTCGCAGGTCGGACTTGGGCAGACGACGGCGGTTGGCATCGGCGGCGATCCGGTCAAGGGCACCGACTTCATCGACATGCTCGAGATGTTCCTGGCCGACGACGAAACCAAGTCGATCATCATGATCGGCGAGATCGGCGGCTCGGGTGAGGAAGATGCAGCGCAGTTCCTGAAGGACGAAGCCAGGCGCGGCCGCAAGAAGCCGATGGTCGGGTTCATCGCCGGCCGCACGGCGCCTGAGGGCCGCACCATGGGTCACGCTGGCGCCATTGTTTCTGGCGGCAAGGGCGATGCGGGCTCCAAGATTGAAGCCATGCAGTCGGCTGGCATCGTTGTGTCGGACAGCCCTGCACGTCTGGGGACGACGCTGGCCGACGTTCTCAAAGGCCTCGCCTGAGGTCTGGCCTGCGCCCGAGGGTCGCAGGCTCGCGCAATTGGCGAAAAATTGGTCCCCGAGGGGCGTGCGCATAGTTCCAACTGTGATATGAGCCTCGGGTCCGCGCCCCGCTCCTTGAGTTGGGGCAGAACGGACGACATCTACGGGTTGGCCCAGAAACGGGCGAGCTCTTACTGACGACTTAGCGACTACCAGGACTTGCCGTCGGACTGCAGTGCGCGACCGACAAGAACCTGAAAGGACTAGACATGACGGCCGAAGCAAGCGTCCCCGGCGGGCGCAGCCCTTCCAATGAGGCAATGCTGGACACAGCGTTCCTCTACGGTGCGAACGCAGCCTACATCGACCAGCTTCACGCCCAGTACGTCGACAATCCGCAGTCCGTACCCGAAAGCTGGCGTCACTTCTTCGAGCAGGTCGGCGATCCGGCTGAAGCAGCGCGTCATGCCGCCAGGGGGCCTGCCTGGAGCAAGCCGAACTGGCCCAAAGCCGCCAATGGCGAGTTGGTCTCTGCGCTTGATGGCAACTGGGGCGCCGTCGAATCCACCCTGAAGGGCAAGCTCGAAGCGAAAGCCAAGGCAGCCCCTGCCGCCGAGAAGCCCTCCGCAGCCGACGTCAATCAGCAGGTCCAGGATTCGATCCGCGCCCTGATGATGATTCGCGCCTATCGCATTCGCGGGCACCTCGCCGCCCAGCTCGATCCGCTGCGCCTCGAGAACGGCCCCGCGCAGCCCGAACTTGATCCGGCGACGTATGGCTTCGGCCCTGCCGACATGGATCGCCGCATCTACATCGATCACGTGATGGGGATGGAATACGCCACCCCGCGCCAGATGGTCGACATCCTCCAGCGTACCTATTGCGGTACGTTCGCCGTTGAGTTCATGCACATCTCCGATCCCGAGGAGAAAGCCTGGATCCAGGAGCGCATCGAGGGCGAGCACAAGGAAATCACCTTCACGCCGGAAGGCAAACGCGCCATCCTCGCCAAGCTGGTCGAGGCTGAGGCGTTCGAACGCTTCCTGCACAAACGGTATCCCGGCACCAAGCGCTTCGGTCTCGACGGCGGCGAGTCGCTGGTTCCGGCACTCGAGCAGGTCATCAAGCGCGGCGGAGGACTGGGCGTCGACGAGATCATCGTCGGCATGCCGCACCGTGGCCGCCTGAACGTACTCGCCGCCGTGATGGGCAAGGCCTACCACAAGATCTTCTTCGAGTTTCAGGGCGGCTCGACCCAGGCGGCTGGCGAGTTCGGTTCGGGCGACGTGAAGTACCACCTCGGCGCGTCGTCGGACCGGACGTTCGACAATCACGAGGTCCACCTCTCGCTGACGGCAAACCCGTCGCACCTCGAAGCCGTGAACCCGGTCGTTCTCGGCAAGGCCCGCGCCAAGCAGTCCTTCGATCTCAAGGAAGACAAGCGCGCGACCCGCGCCAAGGTGCTGCCGTTGCTTCTGCATGGCGATGCAGCGTTCGCGGGCCAGGGCGTGGTTTCCGAGTGTCTCGCACTGTCCGGCCTTACCGGCTATCGCACTGGTGGCTGCATCCACTTCATCGTGAACAACCAGATCGGCTTCACGACCAGCCCGAAGTACTCGCGCTCCTCTCCCTACCCTTCGGATGTCGCCCTGCAGGTCCAGGCTCCGATCTTCCACGTCAATGGGGACGATCCGGAAGCCGTTGTGCACGCCGCGAAGGTTGCGACGGAGTATCGCCAGCGGTTCTGCAAGGACGTCGTCGTCGACATGTTCTGCTACCGCCGCTACGGACATAACGAGGGCGACGATCCGACCATGACGCAGCCCGTCATGTACGCGAAGATCAAGGATCAGGAATCCACCCGCGAGCTCTACTCCCGCCGTCTGGTCGACGAGGGCGTTCTCGATGAGGCCGGCGTCGCGAAGATGGTCGCCGACATGGAGGCCTTCCTCGACTCGGAATTCGAGAAGGCCAAGGCCTATGAGCCCGAAAAAGCCGACTGGCTCGATGGCGCGTGGTCTGGCCTCGGCTTGCCCAAGGATGACGAACAGCGCGGCCAGACGGGCGTTGCACTGAAGAAGCTGAAGGATATCGGTCTCAAGATCACGACCGTCCCGGATGGCTTCAACGTCCACAAGACAGTCGCCCGCACGATCTCGAGCCGTCGCCAGATGGTCGAGACCGGTCAGGGCTTTGACTGGGGCGCCGCCGAGCACATGGCGTTCGGCACCCTTGTGGAAGAAGGCTTCCCGGTCCGTCTGTCGGGCCAGGATTCGTGCCGCGGCACCTTCACCCAGCGCCACAGCCATCTCGTCGATCAGGTGACTGAAGACCGTTACACGCCGCTGAACAACATCAGCGAGGACCAGGCGCTCTACGAGGTAATCGACTCGCTGCTGTCCGAGTATGCGGTGCTTGGCTACGAGTACGGCTACTCGCTGGCGGCGCCGAACACGCTCACCCTCTGGGAAGCGCAGTTTGGCGACTTCGCCAACGGCGCACAGATCATGTTCGACCAGTTCATCTCCTCGGGTGAACGCAAATGGCTGCGCATGTCTGGCCTCGTGTGCCTTCTGCCGCACGGTTATGAAGGGCAGGGTCCCGAGCACTCCTCGGCCCGCCTCGAGCGGTTCCTGCAGATGTGCGCCCAGGACAACATGCAGGTCGCAAACTGCACCACTCCGGCAAACTACTTCCACATCCTGCGCAGGCAGGTTCACCGTAACTTCCGCAAGCCGCTGATCATCATGACGCCGAAGTCGCTGCTTCGGCACAAGCGTGCGGTCTCGTCGCTCGCGGACATGGGCTCCGGAACCAGCTTCCACCGCATCCTGCCGGACGACGCAGAGGTCAAAGGCCGTCAGGCCGAGGTGAAGCTGAAGGCTGACAAAGCCATCCGCCGGGTCGTGCTGTGCTCGGGCAAGGTCTACTATGACCTGTTCGAGGAGCGCGAAAAGCGCGGCTTGGACGACGTGTACCTCCTCCGGGTTGAGCAGCTCTATCCGTTCCCCGTCTCCTCCCTGATGAAGGAACTGGCTCGCTTCCCGACTGCAGACATTGTCTGGTGTCAGGAAGAGCCCCGGAACATGGGTTCGTGGAGCTTCGTGGAGTGGAACATCGAGAAAACGCTCGAGAAACTCGACGTTGCCTCGAAACGCGCCCGGTATGTTGGCCGTCCCGCTTCGGCGTCCACGGCTGCCGGCACGATGACGCTTCACAACAAGGAACTGGCCGCCTTCCTCGAAGAAGCCTTCAAGGCCTGAGGACGGCGGGCGATGGCCGACATCACCGTTCCTGTCCTCGGCGAGAGCGTCAGGGAAGCGACCGTGGGCGCCTGGGCGAGAAAGCCCGGCGACACGGTTCGCCGCGATGATGTGCTTGTCGAGCTCGAAACCGACAAGGTCGCCATCGAAGTCGCCGCGGCCGAGGATGGCGTGCTGTCCGAGATCGTCGCCCGGCAGGGCGATACAGTCGAGGTAGGCGCCGTTCTGGGCCGCATCGGCGTTAGCGTAACCACGAGCACAACGACGAGCGGACGCGAGACAACGCGGCCAAAAAATGCGAAACCCTCCCCACCGGCCGAGCCGGCGGCGGACATGACCACATCTGGAGCTGATATGGACATCAAGGTGCCCGCGATGGGCGAGAGCGTCACCGAAGGCACGCTGGCCAACTGGCTGGTGAAGCCAGGTCAGATGGTTGCGCAGGACGATCCGATCGCAGAGATCGAGACCGACAAGGTCGCGATCGAGGTTCCGGCTCCCGCCGCCGGCCAGATCTCGGAATTCCTGGTCAAGGCCGGCGAGACCGTCTCGATCGGCACGGTCATCGGCCGTATGACGCAGGGCGGCGCCAAGCCCGCTGCTGCCGCCCCCGCTGCTCCGCCCGCCACGCCCGCCCAGGCCGCCGCAGCTCCGGCTCCGGCCAAGGTCAGCGCCACCGACAAGGTCGCGCCGTCGGTCCAGCGCATCGCCACCGAAGGCGGCGTGAATGCGGCTGAGATCCCCGGCACGGGCCGCGGCGGTCGCGCCACCAAGGCGGACGCGCTGCAGTATGTGGCCTCCACCCCGGCTGCTGCACCCAAGGCCCGCCCGGAAGCGGAAGCCCGCGCGCCGCGTGAACTTGGACCGCGCGAAGAGCGCGTGAAGATGACCCGCCTGCGCCAGACCATCGCCCGCCGCCTGAAAGAAGCGCAGGAAACTGCGGCGATGCTGACGACGTTCAACGACGTCGACATGTCGGCGGTGATGGAGCTCCGCAAGAAGTACAAGGACGTCTTCGAAAAGAAGCACGGCGTACGTCTCGGCTTCATGGGCTTCTTTGTGAAGGCCTGCGTCGCGGCCCTGAAGGAGATCCCCTCGGTCAACGCCGAGATCGACGGCACGGACATCATCTACAAGAACTTCTACAACATGGGCGTGGCCGTCGGCACCGACAAAGGCCTTGTGGTTCCGGTTGTGCGTGACGCCGACATGATGTCGATCGCGGAAATCGAAGCCGATATTGGCCGTCTCGGCGGTCTGGCTCGCGACGGCAAGCTTGGTCTCGACAACCTGCAGGGCGGGACGTTCACGATCACGAACGGCGGCGTCTACGGCTCGCTGATGTCGACCCCGATCCTCAACCCGCCCCAGTCCGGCGTGCTCGGCATGCACCGGATCGAGGAGCGTCCGGTGGTCGTCAACGGTCAGATCGTGATCCGCCCGATGATGTATCTGGCGCTGAGCTACGATCACCGCATCGTCGACGGCAAGGAAGCCGTGACCTTCCTGGTCCGCGTCAAGGAAGCCCTGGAAGATCCCGAGCGTCTCCTGCTCGACATCTAGTCCGGCGTTTGCATGAACCTGGTTTCGGAAGCGGCTGGCGACCTCGTCCTGGCCGCTTTCGTGCGTCTGGTAGGCGCCCTCTGGGTGATCGGCTCCGTGCTGCTGGTCCGGCAGCTTCGCATGCAGTCGGCGATGGACCGGATGATGGACCAGATCCGCGCCGCCGGCGCCCAGCTGCGTGAGGAGCTGCCGGAGGACGACCCCGACCGCCCTTCGCCGCGGGTTCCTGACCCGGGAGAAGAGTGGATCGATCGCGACGACCGCCGCCGTCGGATCTGGATGTACAGCCAGTCCGGCCTCCTCGCGCTGACAGGCGCGGCCATGGCCGCCCTCCATGTCTGGTCGATGTGGCTGGTCGCGCTGTTGCTGGGCGGGCAGGGGCTCTATTTCATCTGGCGGGAATGGATGCGCCGTCAGGCTCCAACGCCAGAGGCGGCCGAAAACGCGGCGCCCGAGCGCTCCACCGTGAATGCCGCCTGGTTTACCCTGATCGCCGCCAGCGCGGTCTGGATGGCTGGCCTGCGGGGACTGCTGGGCTAGCCCGGTGTCCTGAATCAATCCTGCAACTTGCGGCGTCTGTTTCAGCGGTCCGTTAATCGTCCGCGGATAGTCTGCCGCAAGGTGTGGGAGGGGGACCAGGCCGTCCCCGGGAAATGCATGCGGCGCCTGTTCGCAATCCTGCTTATCGTTGCTTCCGGCTGGCTCCTCTATCAGGCCACGGACCGCTTTGCTGGCGTGCCAATGTCGGCACTGCTCGACCGGATGATGGTCCATGCCGAGGATCCGCGTTTCGTGACCCAGCTTGCGGGCGGGATACTCGGCCTGCTGGGCGGGCTGACCTGCTTCTTCGCAGGGCCGGGCGGCGCGCTGCTGGCCCTGCTCGGCGGCGCACTGGTCGCGGGCTTCACCCTGTTCATTGAGCATTCCTTTGGCGAGGTGAGCCTTCGTGTGTGGGAAAGCGGAACAGCTGTCGGTCTTGTGATGTTGTTCCTCGCCGGAATGGTGGCGGTCCTGCCGCGAAGCTGAGATGACCATTTGAAGCGGCCCTGACCGCTTGAACGGTCTGGTTCGAAGTCGCATGTCGGTTGACCTGAAAGCGCTGCTGTATAGGTTCGCGCGCAAACTGATCCGGTCGAAAGTTGCACCCCAAATGAGCGAAGCCAGCGAAGCGTTTGACGTTGTCATCATCGGCGCCGGGCCCGGCGGCTACAACTGCGCCATCCGCTGCGGCCAGCTGGGCCTGAAGACCGCCATCATCGAGTCCCGCGCCACCCTCGGCGGCACCTGCCTCAATGTCGGCTGCATTCCGTCCAAGGCGCTGCTGCACGCCTCGGATCTGTATGAGACGGCCGTCAAGGACTTCGCCGGCCTGGGCATCGAGGCCTCGGGCCTCAAGGTGAACCTGCCGCAGATGCTGAAGCAGAAGGATGAGGCCGTGACCGGCCTCACGACCGGCGTCGCCTACCTCATGAAGAAGAACAAGGTCACCGTCTTCGCCGGCATGGGCCGCATCGACGGTCCCGGCAAGGTTGTGGTCAAGGGCGAGAAGGGCGAGACGGTCCTCTCGGCCAAGAACATCGTGATCGCCACCGGCTCCGAACCGACCCCGCTGCCGGGCGTCGAGTTCGACGAGGAGCGCATCGTTTCGTCCACCGGCGCGCTGACCCTGAAGTCGATCCCGAAGAAGCTGATCCTGATCGGCGCGGGCGTCATCGGCCTGGAGCTCGGTTCGGTCTGGCGCCGCCTCGGCGCGGAAGTCACCGTCGTCGAATATCTCGACCGCATCCTGCCCGGCGCAGACGGCGAGGTCGCCAAGCAGTCGCAGCGGATCTTCGCCAAGCAGGGCATGGACTTCAAGCTGGGGATGAAAGTCACCGGCGTCGAGAAGACCAAGACCAAGCTCAAGCTCACCATGGAGCCCGCCAAGGGCGGCGCGGCTGAAACCATCGAGACCGATGTGGTGCTGGTGGCCATCGGCCGCCGTCCCTACACCAAGGGCCTCGGCCTCGAGACCGTCGGCGTCACCCCGGACAAGCGCGGCGTGATCGCCAACGAGCACTTCAAGACCTCGGCTCCGGGCGTCTGGGTGGTCGGCGACGTCACCTCGGGGCCGATGCTGGCCCACAAGGCGGAAGACGAGGGCACGGCCTGCGCCGAGCTGATCGCCGGCAAGGCTGGGCATGTCGACTACGGCATCATTCCCGGCGTGGTTTACACCAAGCCGGAGATCGCCTGGGTCGGAAAGACCGAGGAAGAGCTCAAGGAAGCCGGGATCAAGTACAAGGCCGGCAA
Organism: uncultured Rhizobium sp.; assembly: GCA_964407665.1. GTDB lineage: Bacteria > Pseudomonadota > Alphaproteobacteria > Caulobacterales > Hyphomonadaceae > CAYOWK01. The sequence goes on from CAYOWK010000011.1 coordinate 31,226, forward strand.
ATTCCCGTTCTCCGCGAATTCCCGCGCCAAGACCAACCACGAGACGGACGGTTTCGTGAAAATCCTGGCCGATGCCGAGACCGACCGGATCCTCGGCGCCCATATGGTTGGAGTCAACGTTGGCGAGATGATTGCCGAGATCTGCGTCGCCATGGAGTTCGGGGCGTCATCGGAAGATATCGCCCGCACCAGCCACGCCCACCCGACGCTTACGGAAGCCGTTCGTCAGGCCTCGATGGCAGTCGAAGGCTGGACCATGCAGATGTGAACCGGCATGGTCCCTGAAGGTATGGGGACTGCCGATCATGTCTGGAGTGGGTAAGTGAGCGTTGCCGATCTGACTGGCGAAGTGGCGCAGGCGCGCGAGGCCGTTGCGGCCCGGTTGCGGGGGATCGATCCTTCGGACACCCCGGCGCTGCGCAAGGCGTATGACGCCTTCAGCGAGAACGACCCGCTGCCCGAGCTGGCGGCCAATTCCGATTTCGACCTGGGCGGTGTGAACTGCCTCGGTTTGCTGCCCAAGGACTGCAGCGGCGATCATGTGCTGTTCTGGATCCATGGCGGCGGTTTCAATCTGGGCAGCCCAAAGAGCCACAAGGCGATGGCGACCCAGGCGGCGGTTCTTGCGAAATCCTCGACCGTCCTGCCGGACTACAGGCTTGCCCCCGAGCACAAGCACCCGGCGGCGCTGGAAGACTGTGTGGCGGCCTACAAGGGGATGCTGGCCGAAGGCGTGAAGCCGGAGAACATCATTCTGGTCGGCGATTCGGCTGGCGGCGGTCTGGCGGTGATGACGGCGCTGCGGCTGAAGGCCGAGGGCGTGGGACTTCCTTCGGGCATGATGCTGCTGTCCCCCTGGGTCAACTTCGCCAACACCGGCTGGAGCTGGGACGCCAAGGCCAAGCGCGATCCGTTCATCACAAAGGCGGGGCTCGACCAGCGGGCCGCCGCGTATCTGGGCGAGATGGCTTCCATCTCGGCTGACGCCCGAATTCTCGACGCCGACCTGCGCGGCCTGCCGCCGACGTACATCCAGACCGGCGAGGCGGAGGTGCTGCTGTCGGACTCCACCGTTCTGGCCGAACGCCTTGGCGCTTCGGGCGTACCGGTCACGATGGAGATCTGGCCGGACATGTTCCATGTCTTCCAGGCGCGCTTCAAGATGTTGAGCAATGGCCGCCAGGCCATCGAGCGGCTGGGCGGCTGGGCCCGCGCGCACTTCAAACCGTAGGTCACTCCCGCGTCTCCGAATGCCCTGCCGCCGGCGTTGCGGCGGCTACCTTCACCGTTTTCGACTTGCCGGACCGCGCCAGCAGCCAGACGCCGGCGAGCGTCAGCAGCAGCGAGGCAAGGTGGGGCCAGCCGAAGGGTTCGTTGAGGATCGCCACAGCCGCCCAGGCCGCCACCACGGGCCCGACGCCGCCGATGGCGCTCATCGGCCCGGGGCCGATGCGCCGTATCGCTTCGGCGATCATGAAGCTCGGGATCACCGTGCAGAATATCGCCATGAAGACGCACAGCCAGAGGCCTGTCGTGGTCACCGCCGGCATGGGGCTAGCGGCCATTTCGATGCCGCTCTGGACGAGGAAGACGATGGCGGCGGCGCTCATGCCAAACGACGTGAACAGGCCGGGCCCCATGCTGGAGATGAGAGGCCGTGAGGCGGTGACGTAGACCGCGTAGATGACGGCGCCGACAAAGATCAACAGCGCGCCCCACGCGGCCTGCGGCCCGAAATGGCTGAGTTCGGCGCCGAACAGGATCAGCACACCCGCATAAGCGAGGCCGAGCGCAATCATGTGGTTGCGGGTCACCTTCTCCTTCAGGAAGATGAAGGCGAGGACGGCCACCATGGTCGGGTAGATGTAAAGGATCAGCCGTTCGAGCTGCGCCGAGACATACTGTAGCCCGAGGAAGTTCAGGTATGACGAGACGTAGTAGCTGAGCAGGCCGAGGCCCGCCGCCATCGCATACTGCTTCGCGGTCGGCCGGATATCGTTGCGGAAGAAGACGATGAAGCCGACGATCAGGTAGATCGGCAGCGAGAACGCCATGCGCAGCGTCAGCAGTTGCGAGACGCCGATGCCCTCGGCGAAGGCCAGCTTGATGACCACGCCCTTGCTCGAGAAAAGGGCGGCGCCGGAGAGCGCCAGACCCACGCCGATTGCGCGATTGCGGGCGTCTGCGTCATGCGTGGCTGTCGCCGTGGACATGGTCGTGTCTCCGCCCCGTCAGGATCTTGTGATGCGGAAAACGGGGCTGACGGGGCGCCGGCGCTTCCGCGGCCGGCGCTTGCTGCTCACGCGCAGCGCGCCGGCTCCTGCCCGATAAGGGCAAGCCAGGCGGCAATTCGCTTGAGGGTCAGCGTGGTCATAAGGGGCGCGATAGTCCCGTTCCGCGTTCAGCGCAATTGTCGCCGGGTTCATGTTTCAGATTTCCATGCAGGTGTGATCGCAGCGCCGTGCGGGCGTGCGTTGAAGGATGGCTGACGGCGCCGACCGGCTGGTCATCCCGGGTTGAGGCGAAGGGGCGGCGGGGGCGGCATGCCGCCGGGCAGCTCGTACGCCGTGTCGATCAGGACGTCGCGGGCGATCCGGGCGTCGAGCCGGGCGCCTTCGCGCTCCGTGCCCGGCATGACGGGCTGGCAGACGAGCGCGTAGCGGCCTGCCTGATCGGCGCTCGCATAGCGGCGGGCCAGCCTGTCGATGAAGGGCTGGGGCGCCGCCGCGATGCGGTGGAGGATCTCCAGGTGGGCCGCGAGGGAGAGGTCGGGTTCAGCGCCGGCTGCGTGGGCCCCCGAAGCGCCAGGCAGCGCCCAGTGCGCCTCGAAGGCGGGCGCTGCATCGGGCATGACCGGCCAGTTCATCGGCGTGGCGCCGCCGAAGCGGCCGGAGAAGGCTTTTGGCGGCGGTGGGGGAGGCGGCGCGGGCTTGCGCCGGACCATCGCCGGTAGCGGATCGTCCAGCAGGACCACGAACGGGCGGACAGCGGCGTGCAGCCTCGGGCGCGGACGCCGGCGCGGGGCCATGCCGTCCGGCGCGCTCCAGCAGAAGCCGATGCGCCAGGCTGACGGGTCCGTGGGGGAGGGAGGCCGGGTCTCTGAAGGCTGGGTGGAGGGCTGCGGCCCTCGCGCCTGCGAGGAGCTCCGGCTGTCCGCGCTGGCGGATGAGGGCCGGAGCGTCTGCGCAAGCCGGATGGCGGCTTCGAGGACGAGGCAGCGGACCAGCCGTTCGACCTGCTGCAGCATGGCGCGGATCTGGGTGCGGCGGTGGCGCGTGAGGATGCGGGCGGCCAGCCTGGCGGGCTCGCCTGCAAGCGCCGCCAGCTGGCGCAGCCAGTAGCCGATCCCCGGCCACAGCTTTGCAGCACGCGGGCCGGCGTCAGCCGGGGCGTTGGGTCTGGACCAGTGTATCGGCCCGTATGCTGGCCGGGCCGCAGGACGTTCGTGTGTCATGCGCCGGACACTGGCGCAGGTCGGTACCCGGTCGGATTGGCGGGGGTGAGGCCAGCAGAAATGGGGGCGTGGTTCCGCTGCCGTGCCTCACGCTGTCATTCCGGAAGCCGCGCAGCGGCTATCCTGAATCCAGACTCGTTGGTGACGCAGAGGGTTTCTGGATTCCGGGTCGGCGGACCCTCACCCTGAGGAGCCGCCGCAAGGCGGCGTCTCGAAGGGCGGTCCTTGCCCGGAATGACAGCAGGTGAGGACCCGGCCTGGGGGCCTTGGCCTACGCCCCGGAAGCCACCTTGTCCTGCGTCTTGGTATCGAAGTCTGAGGCGTCGTGGCGTTCGTGGAGCTGGCTGGCGGGGTCGCCGAAGGTGCGGTTGACCATGCGGCCGCGCTTCACGGCCGGGCGGGCGGCGATCTCGTTGCTCCAGCGGATGACGTTTGTGTAGTCGTGGACGGACAGGAACTCGCCCGCGCTGTAGAGGACGCCCTTCACCAGAGCGCCGTACCAGGGCCAGGTGCAGATGTCGGCTATGGTGTAGGCGTCGCCGGCGAGGAAGGCGTTGTCCGCGAGCCGGCGGTCGAGCACGTCGAGCTGGCGCTTCACCTCCATCGCATAGCGGTCGATCGGGTATTCCATCTTCGTGGGGGCGTAGGCGTAGAAGTGGCCGAAGCCGCCGCCGAGGAACGCCGCCGCGCCCTGGATCCAGAACAGCCAGTTCAGAGCCTCGGTGCGGGCGGCGGGGTCGCGCGGCAGGAAGGCGCTGTCGAACTTCTCCGCAAGGTAGAGAAGGATCGCGCCGGATTCGAACACGCGCGTCGGCGGCGACGTGCTGTGATCGACCAGCGCCGGGATCTTCGAGTTGGGGTTGGCGGCGACAAAGCCGGAGGAGAATTGCTGGCCCTTGCTGATGTCGATCAGCCAGGCGTCGTACTCGGCGCCAGAATGGCCGAGCGCCAGAAGCTCCTCCAGCATCACCGTGACCTTCACGCCGTTCGGCGTACCGAGCGAATAGAGCTGGAGCGGATGCTTGCCGACGGACAGGTCCTTGTCGTGCGTCGGACCGGCGATGGGCCGGTTGATGGTCGCGAAGCGTCCGCCGCTCTCCTTGTTCCAGGTCCAGACTGTCGGGGGCGTCCAGGCGGTCGGTTCGGTCATGGAGGCAAGGCTTTCGCGGGTTGAAGGGCGGGGGCCGCGCGGGGCACGGCGGTGTGGGTCATATAGGGCGGACGGACACGGACGTCAGCCCAGCGCAATCGCGGGAGGCGCGACCGGCTCCGCGATCATCCCGGCAAAGGCGATGGTGGTGCGGTCTTCGAGGTGCGGGCCGATGATCTGGACCGACAGGGGCAGGCCGTCCTTGGACAGACCCATCGGGGCGGCGGTCGAGGGCAGGTTGCCGACCGTCGCCATCGAGGCCCAGGCCAGCTGGGCGCCGTAGGGCGTCGCCTCGCCGTCTATGGTCAGGCGCCGCTTGCGCCAGTCGGGCTCGTCCGTGTGCGGGAAGGCGGGCGTGGAGAAGGCCGGGGCGACCACCACGTCGAAGTGCCGGAAGAAATCCGTCCACTGCAGGCGGATGCGGTGCTGGTCGTCGAACAGGTCGAGCAGGTCGTGCGCGGTCAGCGGCTCGCGGCCGCCCGCCGGCGCCCGGCGCGTGGTGATGGTGTGGAGCATGCGCTGGTAGGTGCGCCACTGCAGATGGATGTCGGGCATCAGGTTGGACGAGCGGGCGACCAGCGCGCCTTCGCGCGTCAGCCGTGCGGCGAGCGTCTCCATGACGTCGAGGATCTGGACATCGATGCGGGCGGCGGGGTGATGATCGAGGATCAGCACGCGATGGCTGGCGAGGCTGGCGTGGCGCGGGGCCGGCAGGTCGACGCGGTTGGCGGGGGAGAGATCGTCCGGGCCCGCCGTGACCTGCAGCAGCAGGTCGAGGTCGGCGGCGGTGCGGGCGAGCGGGCCGACGACGGACAGCGGCGATGGGGCGCCGGGGTGGCCGCCCATCGCGTGGCCCCGGGTTGTCACGAGGTTCCACGACGTCTTGTGGCCGAACACGCCGCAGAAGGCCGCCGGTACGCGGATCGATCCACCGATGTCCGAGCCGAACTCCCCGGCGGAGAAGCCCATGGCGATGGCGGCTGCTGCGCCGCCTGACGAGCCGCCGGGCGAGCGCGAGAGATCGTAGGGGTTGTTGGTGCGGCCGTAGATCGGGTTGCCGGACTGCCAGTCGGCGAGGACGGGCGGCACGTTGGTCTTGCCGAGCACCACGGCGCCTGCAGCCTTCAGGCGCTGGACGACGAGCGCGTCAGCGGCGGCGCGATGGTCGTGGTGCTCCTCCATGCCCCAGGTGGTGGGCCAGCCCTTGAGGTCGAAGCTCTCCTTGACGGTGACCGGCACGCCGAGCAGGGGGCGGGCGTCGCCCCTGGCCAGCGCCACATCGGCGTGAGCGGCGTCGATGCGCGCATGGGCGAAGTCGCGGACGATGACGGCGTTGACGGGGCCGTCGAGCCGCTCGATGCGGTCGATGAAGGCCTCGGTGAGCTCGGCGGCGCTGAACGCCTTCGCCTTCAGCTGTGCTGCGAGGTCGACGGCGCTGGAGCGCCAGAAGTCCTGGGGAACCGGCATGGGCGTTTCTCTTTCCCTTGGGCGGCTCTGCGTCCGCTGTCACCGGCAAATCATGCGCGCGGACGGCGCCGGTGTGAATAGGGAAAGCTGGAAGAAGACCGGGGTCGGGCTTGCGCGTTGGTGTGGGGTCAGACCGGCGACAGCGACTATGGTATTGTCGCCCGTCTCGACCTGGGCTCCAAGACACCAATGTACATCCGGTTCGTAACAGCATGTGTGCACAAGGACACCGGCGTGCGCGCTGGCGTCTTCACTGCTGCGTACCAGCTCGCTGCTGACAAGACTGTCGCCGCCTACGATATCGAGGAAGTTGAGGCAGGCCTGGCCTGGTTCCGGGCGAACCTTCCGATACCGGATCGGTTCAACCGATCGACATCGAAGGGGTTCAACGAACGCGCGACGAAAGGCATTGCCTGGTTCAAGCCGTCTGCACGTGAGGCCCTGGCAAGAATTCGCGAGTTGATCGAAGTTCTGCAGCGCAACGGTATCGGCGTCGAGATGATCACGACCAACCGGCCCGGCTATGTGGTGTATGAGGACGACTTCCAGATCGTCGCCGAGCCATTTCGCGACACGCGGGTGTAAGCCTTGGGGGCCTCAAGCCCTCGGGTGGGCCTGGCGGTGGACGTCCATCAGGCGGGCGGCGTCGACGCCGGTGTAGATCTGGGTGGTGGAGAGGCTGGCGTGGCCCAGCAGCGCCTGGATGGAGCGCAGGTCGCCTCCATTGGCGAGCAGGTGCGTGGCGAACGAGTGACGCAGGGCGTGCGGCGTGGCGGTTTCCGGCAGGCCCAGCTGGCGGCGCATCCGCTCCATCAGGCGCTGGACGATGCGCGGCGACAGCGGTCCGCCGCGTGCGCCCCGGAAGATCGGCTCGTCGGGGGACGTGCGGGCGTTGATGGGCCAGGGCGAGAGTTTGGCGGCGGCGTCGACGGCTTCGCGCACGGGCTTGATGAGGGGCACGATGCGGATCTTCTTTCCCTTGCCCAGCACGCGCAGCGTGGGCGGCGCGGGCACGTCGCGGGCGGTCAGGGCCAGCGCCTCGGAGATACGCAGGCCCGCCCCGTAGAGCAGCGACAGCACGGCGACATCGCGCGCAAGGATCCACTCGGGCGTCTCGGCGCCGTAGTCGCCCTCTCCGGCGGCATCCAGCGTCTCTGCAGCGAGTTCGGCGGTGAGCGGGCGGGGCAGGCGCTGCGGCCTTCGCGGCGTCTCGAACATCATCGCGCGGGCGTTGGGCGCATCCATCTGGCGGTCGAGGAAGCGGAAGAAGGCGCGCAGGCTGGAGGCGGCGCGGGCGCGCGAGGAGGCTGCCAGATCGTCGATGTTGCGGCGGCGGGCGAGCCAGGCGACGACGTCGTGGCGGGAGAGCTTTTCCAGCCGCGCGACCGTCGGCTCCTCGCCATGGTGCTCGCGCAGGAAGCCGAGGAAGTTGGCGACGTCGCGGGTGTAGGCCTCCACCGTCTTGGGGCTGGAGCGGCGCTCGGCCTCCAGCCAGCGGGTGAAGTCTGCGAGGGCGTCGCTTGCGGTGATCGTGGCGAGTTGCATGGCTGTGAAACTGGCGCGGGCGGGTTAAGGCAGGCTGAAGCCATCGTCGCCTGTGGCTCCCTCGACGTGAGATGACGGGCGTCATACCTGTAGATGCAGAGTTCCGGACTCCGCCACATATCCAAGGATTTCCCCATGACGGTTGCACCATCCGTCCCGCCTCCTGTCCGGGCGGCAGGCGAGCGCGCAACCCTGTGGTTCCTGATGCTGGGCAATGTGGTGATCGGGGCGGGCGTGCTGGCGCCGGCTGCGATGATCAACGGGCTGACGGCGGGGCTGGGCGTGTCAGCCGTAGCCATTGGCGCGATGATCGGCTGGGGCGCGCTGGTGCTGGGCGTGGGCGCTCCGACGCTGGCGCTGGCGACGGCGCGCACGCCGAGGCGACTGCTGCTGGCGGCGAGCCTGATGGTCTATCTGGTGGGCCATGCGGCGTCGGCCCTGGCGCCGGACTACAATTCCCTGATGGCGGCGCGGCTGATCATGATCGCGGCGGCGGCGGTCTACACCCCGCAGGCGGCGAGCGCGGTGGCGATGATCGTGCCGGAGGCCCGGCGGTCGTCCTCCGTGGCCTTCGTGTTCATGGGCTGGCCGCTGGCGACGGCTGTGGCATCCCCCGTGCTGTCGATCGTTGGCGAGACGCTCGGCTGGCGCACCGGATACTGGATCATCTCGGGCGCAGCTGCGCTGGCGATGATCGGCGTTGTGGCGTTCACGCCGCGCGCCCTGAAGCCGCCAGTGATGTCGCTGAAGTCGTGGGGAGAGGTTCTGACGCGGCCCGCGATCCTGACGCTGCTGGCGGCCACGATGGTGCTGGTGGCGGCGCAGTTCTCGCTGTTTGCGTATCTGGCGGCGGAGCTGAAACGGGCGGCGGGCGCCAATGCCGGCGAAGTGGCGCTGGGGCTGACCGTCTATGGCGGGGCGGCGCTGGCGGGTTCGATCGTCTCGGCCCAGGTGGTGAAGCGGATGAGCGCCTCGGCGACGCAGATCGCCTGCCAGCTCTGCATCGCCAGCGGGCTGGCGCTGTGGGCGCTGTTCTCGCATTCGCTTCCGATGGCGCTGTTTGCCGTGTGCGTCTGGGGCCTGGGGTTCGGCGGCGGCGTGTCGATGCAGCAGGCGCGGCTGATCACGGTGGCTCCGGCGCTGGCTCCGGCGTCGGTCGCGCTCAACACGTCGGTTCTCTATGTGGGGCAGGCCTCCGGCGCGACGCTGGGCGGCGCGATGATCGCGCGCGATCTCAATGACTGGATCGGCTATGTCGCGGTGGGCATGATGCTGGTCGCGATCAGCCTGTCCTACACGGCGCGGCGGCTGTTCAGGGCGTAGGACGGTTTCCCCAAGAAGAACTGGTAGCCAGAACGCCCCGGCATGTTGGCGTCAGTTGCCCCGCGACGGGCCCAAAAAGACACAAATTCTCCTCTAAATACCTCTTGCCTACTTTATTCTGTGAGTTGAGAATACCATCGGAAGCAAACTGGCTTTTACGTCAGTTTGGGTGGGGGGGTAAAATGCCGATTCACTCGATGAGGTTGTACGCCGGGGTGGACGATTCACTCGATGTTGTGTTGGATCTGGATAGTGGGGTCGCGCTACTCAGTCCGGAGCTTTGGCTATACGTCGGTCAGGACGAGGGAGGGCCGACATACGAGAAGCGACGACTGTCCGGGGCCTCGACCGAGTCATCAGCCAAATGGACCATTCCCGTACGAGACCCCGACTATACGTCTTTCAAGGTCTACTGGGACGCGATTGATCCGATGCAACCTAAATTTGCGTATAACGCGACCCTTGCAGTGAGTGAAAAGAAGTCTGGGATACTCCTGAAGGGTGTGAACCCGCGCATTTTTCCATGCAAATTGGGCGCATCGGACCCTGGGGCGGGTAGCGAAGTCGCACGCGTGGTTGTTAAATGAGAAATTCTGCGTGTGCCCTCGTTTTGCTTGCGGCGATTGCGTTTGGCGATACTGCGGTAGCGCAGTCTGCGGAGGGAAATGAAGATATTGTTCTAAAAGAAAAAAACACTGACCTGATCGGTAGTTTTGATATCGATACAACTATACCGGACTCGCCAGGATTTGCTGCGATTGGTGTGGATCCGGCTTCGGTCCTGGATCCCGGTGTCGATCCGATCACTTTCGCCAGCCTCACGCAGTTCCTAGATGAGGATAGGAATCTTAAGTCAGGATTTGCGTTAGGTGGTTCGCCATATTGGTGGGGCAACGACCGCAAACGCCTCTGGGATTATCGTCACAATACGTCACCCTTGGAGCGGATAGCTGCGCGCGCCAGTATCAGCGCTGCTTTTGCAGATGGTGGAGAAGCCAAAACCGACAAGCTGGGTTTTGGTATCAAGACCGACCTGCTCGACGACAACGACTACCGCCTCGACGCCGCGCTTTATGATTGCGTCGCCACAGCATATGCGCCCGTAGGCCTCCAATTCCGTCCAACAGCAGAACAACAGGAAGCATTCGCTGCGGAAGCTCTCAAGCGACTAGTGGCGGGCGGGAACAGCCAGCCCACGGATGAGGCGGTCGATGATCTTGCTTTTGAGATCGAGACAGCCTGGCGCAGGGGCGTGGAAACTGGGGCAGCGTCCGCACTCTATGACAAGAAGCGTACCGGCTGTCAGGAAGAGGCCTCAAAACGAAATGCCGTCAAACCATCCTTCGTCGTTGCGGCGGGCGTCTCGGTGGTGCTCGACAATGGCGACGCGACCGACTGGGAGGCAACCGGGGGCAACCTGTGGATGGCCTACCGGTATCCGCTGGGAATTATTGGAGGTCAGGCGGCAGGGATCGATCCAGCGACGAACAACCCAATCGAGACCAAGCCGTCGTACGTTACGTTTTCCGTGAACTATGCTTTCGACCAGGTAGAGAAGGCCGGCGCCGAAGAAGTGAAGTCGGATGCAGCCGTCTTTGGCCTGATTGGAGGGTATGAAACGGACACGATGCGAGTTTCAGCTCAAGTCGGCTACAAGTACGTCGATTATGCGGGAAATGCGGCAGGCCTAACCGACGATAGCTACAGTGTTTTTTCTGTTGGTGCAGCGCTGAGAATTAACAAGAATCTCTGGCTCAAGGTCGACGCGGGCGAGACCGGCGAGCGCCAGGCTGTCTCGGACAGGCGCGATTCCTACGTCAAGTTGAGCTTTGCCTACGATCTCGGATAGTTGCGCCAAGGCGCACGAGCCGACTTGAAGGTGGAGGATGGGCTACATGTCGGAGCCGCGTGACGGAATGAACGCGGTCCGTAGCAAATTGGACCAGCCGGGCGACGCTTCCAGATCAGCAGAACCAGATCAGGGGACGTGATAACGACGATTCACCCTCAAACGAGCACCTGAATCAGGTTGCCGCTTCGAGGAATATCTCAAATCCACACCTGTCCGATCAACTTCGGCGCGGGCCGGCGGGTCCTTGCATCCTTCCGGAACCCGCGCCGAGGCTTTGGAGTACTGAACTGCCGACAGGGCTACGCGGCGGATCGTTAACGGTTTCTGACACAACCCGGGTTTGAGCCCGAACGCCTGTGAATGTCCTGCAGGCGCCTGAACGCGCGGCGGAAAAGGCGGGCGTCTGCCCAAAAAAGGACCGCCCCGCCTGAGGGTCCATCAGGCGGGGCGGCTCAACTCCGCTTGACCGGTCCGGGGGATGCTTGCTTCCACCCGGCGCCGGTCTGGCGGCAAACTAGAAGGAGTAGCGGCCGATCAGCTGCCAGGTCGGGCCGGCCTTCTCGGTTTCGAGTTCGTACTCGTCATAGGACCGGGAGATCTGGTCGCCGACGGTGGTGAACTTGTCGAACACCTCGTCCTTCGAGCCGTCGAGCAGGTTGGAGCCCGTGAGGCGGAGCGTGAAGTTCTTGCCGAACGATTTCTCGACAAAGGCTTCCAGAACGCCGCCGTAGGAGGTGACGACTTCCTCGCCGACAACGCGGCTCTTCGCATCGCCCTGGGTGCGGTAGGTCACACCGAAAGCAGCGTTGAGCGCCGTGAAATCATGGATGAAGCCGGCGTTGAAGACGTAGTCCGACTGGTCGTTGAACTTGCGCGAGCCAAACTCGTCGTCGATCTCGCTGTCGAGCCACGAGTAGTTCATAAACACGCCGGTATCCGGCAGGCCGATGAAGGACAGCGGGGTCGAGGCGTCGAATTCGACGCCGTAGACCGTGCCGTCACCGGAGTTGACGGGCGAGTAGATGAACGTGCCCGCACCTTCATCGCCTTCCAGCGGAACTCCGGCCGAGTTACGGACCGTGGCCAGCTCGATCAGGTCTTCCACGGCGCGGTAGAAGATGTTGAAGCCGATGACGCCTTCGCGTCCGACCTGACGCTCATAGCCGACATCGAGGCCCCAGGCGGTTTCCGGCTCGAGGTCCGGATTGCCCTGGAAGTCGTTGTCTCCAAGTTCTGTGGTCAGCAGGGCGGGCGACAGGAAGTTGAAGGACGGGTTGCGGATGGTGCGGGCGACCGAGGCGTTGACCCGGTCAGCGCCGGTCAGGTTCCAGCGCAGGTGGGCGGACGGCAGGAAGATGCCGTAGTCGTTGCCCTGCGAGGCCGGGACCGTGCGATCGACAATGTCGATGTCCGTGGCTTCATAGCGGATGCCGGCTTCCCAGGCGAAGGCGCCGGTCTCTCCGGAGAGCATGGCATAGGGCGCCAGCTGCGTCCGCTCGATCGTGTTGTCGCCGCCGTCATTGGCGGAGATCGCCGGGTTGAAGTTGAAGCCGGGAATGCCGGTCCCGCTGGCGTCGGGAAGGGCCGAGCCGGCGGGGATGGCCGGAAGACCACCGGACCCCGTGCGCGAGCGGCCCTCGCCGCTGAAATTGTCCCGCTTCTTGGAGTCGAACTGGAAGCCGACCTCGAGTTCCCCGAAGCCGATGTCGCGCTCGTGGTCGATCTTGGCCTTCATCTCGACGTCGTCGACGTCGGCGCGGACCAAGTCCCGCGTGAAGCGGTCGCCTTCGGGATAGATGACCGCATCGCGGCGGTATTCCATCTCGTTCTCGAACTCGTTCTCGCGCTGCTTGAACTCGGCAAAGCCAACCTTGAACGTCGTCTCCCCGCCAAAGGCGTCGAGCTCATATTCGCCATTCAGCGACCAGGAATCCTGCTGTGTATCGACGTCGTTGTCGTTCAGAGTGGTCAGGTTTGTGTTGTTGCGGATTCCGGCGATGTACTCGATCGAATCCTCGTCAGCTGTGCGATCGGTGCGGACGTAGATGCCGTCGATCTTGAACTCGCCCGGGCCCGCCTCGATCTCGTAGGCGAAATTGGCCGAGTAGTCCGTGCCGTCGCGGGTATCGGTCTGGTCCTCGATGTTCACGAGTGCGCCGCCCGGCGCGTCATAGCGCGCGGAGAATTTCTCCTTCGGATTGCGGCGGCCCTGGACGTTGAAGCCGGTCAGCAGGCGGCCGCCGCCGACTTCGCCGCCCCAGACGGCGCCGTAGGTTTCACGGACGCGGCCGTCGTTGAAGCCAAGCGCTCCGGCGCGGACATAGCCGCCGTCGAGGCTGTAGCCGTCGCGCAGGACGATGTTGATGGCGCCGGCCATCGCGTCGCCCGAGCGGTTGGCGGAGGCCGAACGCACGACTTCGACGCGCTCGATCAGCTCGGCGGGAATACGGTCGACGAAGAAGGAGCCGTCGGCGCCGCTGCCAAACCCGCCGGAACCGTCGCCGGCGCCCGGCACTTTCTCGCCGTTGATGAGGATCTGGGTGTAGGCGGGATCGAGGCCGCGCAGGCGCACGCCGTCAGACTCCAGAACGTCGGAGAGGAAAGCCACCGAGGGAACGCGCTTGAGGGCGTCGCCAACCGTGAGCGGCTCGAAGCGCTGGAAGTAGTCCGTGCCGTATTCGAGGACAGGCGCGGTCTCGTCGGTGCGATTGCGGTAGGTGATGCCGCCGAGAACGACGATGGTCTCCGCAGCGCGGACGTCTTCGTCGTCGCCGTCATCGACCTGCTGCGGGCCGGCGGCGGCAACCGCCTGGGCGTCCTGCGCCATGGCGGAAGGAGCGAAGCCGAAGCAGAGCGCGGCGCTGGCCACGCCCATCAGCCAGGAAGCGCGAAGATTGGATTTCATGTAGTCCCCTTGCCGTCACCGTGGTTCGGCGTGGGGCATAGTCCGGCTCAGTGACGGACAGGCGACGTTTGGGATTCAGAATTGTGACAGACCGAATCCGGCACGGATTGTGTCTGAACTGACACACACCGTCGCCGGGCTCGAGGCCGCCGCAGACAACAAACCGCCCCGCCTGAGGGTCCATCAGGCGGGGCGGCAGGGTTGACCCCTCGCCTGACCCGGGGATGCTTGCTTCCACCGGGATCGGGCGAGGGGACGGCAGCTAGTAGTTGAAGCGCAGGCCCATCATGTAGCGCGTTCCGAAGGTCTCGTACTCGATCGGATACTGTTTGGCGCCGCGATACCGGATGGCGGCGTAGTCGCCGAGGTTCGCCGCGTCGAAGAACCATTCGAGGTTGTCGTTGAAGCGATAGCGGATCGAGAGATCGATCTCCTGGTCGTCGTCCCAGTAGGTGTCGCCGTTCGAGGCAGACTGAGCGGTATCGCCCAGGCCCTGGATCCAGGCGGTGCGGAACTGCCAGGCAAGGCGGACGGAGAGGTCGTACTTCTCGTAGATCAGCTGGGCGTTGTAGACCGCATCCGACGTACCCGGCAGGTTGACCTTGCGGCCGTTGCGTTCGACTTCGCTGTCGATCCAGGTTCCCGACGCGCGGACGCCGAAGCCGCCGAGCCAGTCGGGCAGCCCGGTCGTGTCGACGAGCGACTGCGCCGTCTGCGAGGCGAAGATCTCGATGCCCTGCAGATAGCCGTCGCCGCCATTGTCGATAGCCGTGAAGTCATAGCCGCTGCGGTCGATCCCGCCAAAGTTGAGGACGTCGAGCCCGAACTCGGGAAGCGTGCGCGTGTAGAGGAAGCCCTCGATGTTCTTGTAGAACACGCCAGCCGAGATGAAGCCCTCGGGCTCCATGTACCATTCGTAGTAGACGTCGATGCCCTGCTGTTTTTCCGGTTCGGCATTGGGGTTGCCGCCCGATACGGTCTGCGCCGTGTCGTTGAAGGTGAAGTTCGGACGGAGGTCGTCGAAGTCGGGACGCGACGCTGACGTCGTGAGGCCGACGCGGAGCTTCATCTCCTCGTTGATATCCCAGTTGAGGTGGGCGCTCGGATAGACCAGTGTCTCCTCGCCCTCGGTCTCAACCAGCCGCTGGTCGGGCTGGCCGATCCGGATATAGGCTTGGCCCTTGTTCTTGAAGTTCTCGACGCGGGCGCCGAACACCAGATTGCCCCAGTCGAAGTCGAGCTTGCCCATTGCGTAACCGGCGAGGATTTCCTCTCCGACCTTCCAGTAGCTGGACGTGTCGCCGGTGCGATCCCGCGAGCCGATCCCGCGGTTCTGCAGGTCAAGGGCGAACGCCTCCAGCGCCGACTTGTTGTGGTAGCGGAAAGCGTAGTTGGTCTCGAGGTCGCCGAGATAGGGCTTGCGCATGAAGATCGAGTCCCATGCGGCGGTGGGGCCCGTCGACAGGATTTCCGGCACGGCGACGCCTGCGGTGACGAGTTGCGCGCGGGTGGTGGTCCAGGTCGACTGCGAAGACTTCTTGGTGCGGTCCGTGTACATGAAACCGGCGTCGAAGTCGAAGTCGAGACCCGCGATCTCGAACGAGCGGCCGGCGTCCGCCTTGAGCGTGTAGGCCTGCGTTTCGTCGCCGCCCGAACGGCGGGAGATGCTCTGGAAGTCGACCGGGAATTCCTCGACCGACATCACTGGCGCGCCGCGCGTGCGGGCTCCAGTCACACCCGTGGTGCGGTAAAGCAGGATGCGGTGATCTTCCGGATCCCTGAAGTCGTAGGACACGGTCGGCCGGCTCGTGAACGTGCTGGGGCTCTGCCAGCTCGGCGTCGCCGGAGCATCGCGGCCGTCGGCTGTGTAGGCGTAGTTGGCGCGCCAGGACACGTCCCAGTCAGACACTTCGTGCTCGCCGCCCAGGGTCGAGAGATAGGTGTCTTCCTCGGACTCCAGCGAGTTCGTGTTGAGGTTGATCCGCGCGCCATAGGACGTACCCGTGAACGCCGAATTGCCGGAGGCGGCGGTCTGGTAGGAGTTCGAGGCGCCGGTCGGTCCGGTTCCCTGGTCGAGGCGGAAGAGGTAGTTCGAACGCAGCTCTTCGTCCGTGTAGTTGGTCCAGGTGTTGTTCCAGAAGAGCAGGTGATCGTCGTTGATCTGGTAGTCGGCGCGGAAGGCGAGCGACTGGTTCTCGCGGGTCAGACGGTAGAGCTTGTTCTCGTGCTCGCGGGCGTAGAAGCCGCCCTGCGCGTCTGTCGACGCCAGATAGGGGTCGGTTTCCCAGTTGTCGGTCGCCATGTTGCGCCGGTAGTAGGACGCGGAGGCGAGCAGGCCGAGCCGGCCGTCGAGGAAGGTGTTGGAGACGATGACCGAGCTGTCGGTCTCCTCGCCGCCGCCGAGCGTGACGATGCCGGCGCCGATCCTGCCGTTGACGTGCAGGCCGTCATAGTCGAACGCGGAGCGCGTGATGACGTTGACGTTGCCGGCGACGGTGTCGCCCGGCATGTTCGGCGTCACGGCCTTGGTGACGACAACCTGTTTCGAAACCGCGGACGGGATGTTGTCGAAGCGCGTGCCGCGACCTTCCGGAGACACAACCGAGAGGCCGTCGAAGGATAGCGTCGACCAGTAGTTCGGCGTGCCGCGCAGGTTGATGTAGCGGGCCTGCCCCTGGTCGCGCTCGATGGCGACGCCCGGCAGGCGGCCGACGGCGAAGGCGATGTTCTGGTCCGGCAGGTTGCCGATGGCGTCGGCGGAGAGCACCGACACGACGCTGTCAGCTTCGCGCTGGATGGCGAGCGAGGCGGCTTCGGAGTCGGCGAGCGGCCGGCCCGTAACGGTGATCGTCTCGGTTTGCGGGCCGGTGGTCTGGGGACCTGCCGCTGCAGCGGTCTGTGCGTCCTGTGCAAGGGCCACCGGAGCAGCGCCAAAGCAGAGCGCGGCGCTGGCTGCGCCCAGTAGCCAGGAAGTGCGAAGTCTGTTCGTCATGGAGGCCCCTTGCCGTCACCGTGTTCGGCGTGGGGCTTAGGCCTTGCCAGTGACGCAGCGGCGACGATTGGGATTCAGTACGATGACAAGCCCATTCGGACCGAGAGGTGTGTCCCTACTGTCACAAAGGTTTTGTGACGGCCGGCATGCAAAGGCCGGCATACAAAGGGCGGCGAACCGTCCGGTCCGCCGCCCTCGCCAGTGTCTGTCAGTTCCTGCTGGAAACGCTCAGCCCGCGAAGAGCTGGGCCTTGTCGGCCTTGCGGTCGACAGCGCATTTCAGCTTGGTCGAGGCGCCGTCCGTCGTGGACAGGCGAAGGTTGAACCAGAGCACGGCGTCGGTGGAGCGGGTGGCGTCCTTTTCGACGCGGACGGCCTTGTAGTTTGGCTGGGTTATCGCGAGGTCTTCACACAGCTTTTCGCCATCGCGTTCGGACGTGGCCGCGAGGGCTGCGCCGGCCGTGAGTGCGGCGAATGCGGCTGCAAGGATCAGTCGGGCGCCAGATTTCAAGGTCGTCTCCCAAGTTGAGTCTGTTGACGTAACGGCATTGACGGAAAAGATTGACGTGAGGTTAGTCTAACCTGTTGGGACGGCAGTTTCCGTCGCGGCTCTCGCGGAGTTGAACCGCCGCCGCAGGTCGTGCACCTTGTTCGTATGTTGTTCTCCGAAGACGACGCCCCTGAGGCCCCTCCCAGAAAGCCCGGCAACCGGGTCGTCTCCGTGCTGCTCGCCCAGCCGCTGCCGGAGGCGTTCGACTACATCGCGCCCGAAGGCATGCGCGCGGAGCCCGGCGATGTGGTGATCGCCCCGCTCGGACCCCGGCAGGTGCTGGGCGTCGTCTGGGCAGAGAAGGCGACCGGCTCGAACCGCAAGCTGAAGGCGCTCGAAGGGCAGGCGGGCGACGCCCCGCCGCTGACCGCCGCCGCCCGGACCTTTGTGGAGCGATCCGCACGCTACACCTGCACACCGCCGGGCCTGATGCTCGCCATGATGATGCGCTCGCGCGAAGGTATCGCTGCGAGTCCGCTGGAGATGCTGGTGGTGAAGGCGGACGAGGTTCCAGCGGACCTGCGCCTCACGGAAGCGCGCCGCGCCGTGCTTGATCAGCCCGCCGTCGCCATGCCGGCGGCCGAACTGGCGCGGCGGGCGGGCGTGTCGTCCGGCGTGGTGAAGGGACTGCTCGACGCCGGCGCCCTTCGTCTCGTCGAGCGCGCCGTCGATCCGCCCTACGCAGAGCCCGACCCCGGCCAGCCGCAGAAGACGCTGACGCTTCGCCAGCAGGAGGCGGCGGCCACACTGTCGGAGTTCGTGCGCGAGCGCGCCTTTCGGCCGGCTCTGCTCGACGGCGTCACCGGTTCGGGCAAGACTGAGGTCTATTTCGAGGCCATCGCGGCCGCCCTGCGCGATGATCCGGAGGGGCAGATCCTGGTCCTGCTGCCGGAGATCGCGCTGAGTCGCGCCGTCCTGCAGCGCTTCGAGGAACGGTTCGGAGCCACGCCTGCCGAATGGCACTCCGCAGCGGGATCGAAGGCGCGCCGCAGGGCCTGGCGGGAGGTCGCGCATGGCCGCGCGCGGATCGTGGTGGGCGCGCGCTCGGCGCTGTTCCTGCCGTTCCGCAAGCTGAACCTGATCGTCGTCGATGAGGAGCATGACCCGTCCTACAAGCAGGAGGAGGGCGTGCTCTACAACGCACGCGACCTCGCCGTCATGCGGGCGCGGATCGAGGACTGCACGGTGGTGCTGGCGTCTGCGACGCCCTCGCTGGAAACGCTGGCGAATGCGAAGTCGGGCCGCTACGCGCACCTCAAGCTGATCGCTCGCCCGGGCGTTGCGCGGCTGCCGACAATGGAGCTGCTGGACATGCGCCAGTACCCTCCGGAGAAGGGCATGTGGCTGTCGCTGCACCTCGTCAGCGAGATCGAGGCGACACTGGAGCGCAAGGACCAGGTGCTGCTCTATCTGAACCGGCGGGGCTATGCGCCGCTGGTGATCTGCATGGCCTGCGGCGAGCGTCTGAAGGCGCCCGACACCGACAGCTGGCTGACCGAGCACCGCTATACCGGGATGCTGGTCTGCCACCTGACGGGGTTCACCATGCCAAAGCCGTCGGAGTGTCCGCACTGCGGCGCCAAGGGCTCTCTCACAGGCGTCGGGCCGGGCGTGGAGCGGCTGGCGGAAGAGACGCGAACGCGCTTTCCGGCGGCGAGGATCGAGGTGTTCTCGTCCGACACCACCCAGACCACCGAGGCGCTGATGGCGCTGATCGGACGAATGGAGCAGGGCGAGATCGACATCCTCATCGGCACGCAGATCGTCGCCAAGGGACACAACTTCCCGCATCTCACGCTGGTGGGCGTGGTGGACGCCGACGCCGGCCTCAAGGGCGGCGACCTGCGTGCGGGCGAGCGCACCTTCCAGCTGCTGAGCCAGGTGGCGGGCCGGGCAGGGCGCGCTGAAAAGCCCGGCAAGGCGATCATCCAGACGTATGCGCCCGAAAGCCCCGCCATCGCCCTGCTGGCGGAGGGCGACCGCGACGCCTTCAACGAGCTCGAGATGGACAGCCGCGAGATGATGGGCTTCCCGCCCTTCGGACGGCTGGGCGCCGTCATTCTCTCTGCGCCGTCGTCGGGCGATGCGGACGAGTGGGCGAAGGCGTTCGCCGCCGCCCAGCCCAACGCCAAGGGTGTCGAAGTGTGGGGCCCCGCGCCCGCCCCGATCACCGTGCTGCGCGGCCGTCATCGACGCAGGTTTCTTGCGCGGGCCGACAAGGACGTCGACCTGTCGGCCTATCTCCTGGCGTGGAAGGAACGCATCAAGCTCCCCTCCACCGTGCGGGTGACGCTGGATGTTGAGCCGTACAGCTTCATGTGAGGGCGGGCGGGCCAGGATTGCGATCTGACGGGAACTTTCGGAGGATGACAATCGGCCAAGGTCCGCCGGCACGTAACCGATCGAGAGATCAGCCATGTCCTATAACTGGTCCTTCCACTCTTTCGACTACGCCCAGTTCGAGCATGCGCTGATCCATTCGCGTCAGGCCATGATAGACGCCGTGATTCGGGAGATGCGGGCGTTCGACGACGATCCGAAGTTCATCGAGCGTCACGTCCGTGTCGGACAGAGGCTGGTGAAAAACGGTTTCAGCTATGCAGGTTGTCCGAAGGCCGAACTGAAAGTCCTGGACCGCTTCGTCTTCGAGATCTTTCATGTGTTTTCGCGGGAGATCGGCCTCGAACCGGAATCGCCGGAATTCCTGTCGCCGCGGATTACGAGCGAGTTTCCCACGAGTCTCGAGAAGCGGTTTTTCTGGAGCCGCCCGAAACCGGTTCCGGCAGACAGACGGACGTATGATTACCTGCCGATTTTCACCCACTTCGGCCGGCGCCTGGGCGAGCAGCTTCCATCCCCATGCGAGTACGTCGTCCTGGATCCGGAGGAGACACGACGCCTCAAGGGAGAAATCGAGACGTTCCTTCGGACCCCCGAGGGCCGACAACTCGAAGCGATCTATGACAACGCGATCGAGAAGGACTTCCTGGTTCCCGTCGACGTCGCGATCCGCAAGGGCAAGGCTCTGCATGCACAAGCGAGCTGAGCGCTAGCAGGCTGGGCAGCAACGGGCGAGAGTCGGTTCAGCATTGGCCTGACGACGAGGTGGGACAGTCCTACGGCGTCACGATCGCGAAGTTGGGCGCCGGCCGCTCGATCCAGCTCATGAAGCGGGTGAAGGCTGCCGGATTGCCCGACATCGTCGCTTCGCCGGACGCCACTTTCGCCGCCAGCGGCTGGCCGCCGACGACGCCGGCCATGAAGTCGGAGCGCTTGATGGTCAGCACCGCGTCGGCGCCAGCCGGCGGGGCGACCGGGCGGTGGATCAGCACGCCGTTGCGGACGGTGACGGTCACCTGCTCGTTGCGGTCGGGAAAAATGAAGCCGAGGGTTACGGCGTTTTCGCCCGCCTTGTCGGCGTTGAGACGGACAGACAGCAGATTGAAGATGTCCGAAGTCGGGAGCAGGGCTGCGAGCGCCGCTCCGCTGTCGCCGGGGCGTGCGGCCGCGGGCGCATTGTTCCGCAGTTCTGCGGCGCCGGTGAGGTACATGTTGCGCCACAGCGTGTTCTCGCTCTGCCACGCCAGCTGGTCATAGCAGCGGGCAAGCAGCGCCCTCGCTTCGCCGGCCTCTCCGCCTGCGAACACGATCTTGTTCAGCAACTCGGCCGCCCAGGCATAGTCGCCCGCGTCGTAGGCGGACTGCGCCAGAGCCTGCACTTGTCCCGCTCCGCCCATCGCCGCGACATAGCGCTTCTCGGTCTCTTCGGGCGGCTTCGGCGCGAGGTTGGCAGGATTGCCGTCATACCAGCCCATGTAGCGCTGGTAGACCGCGCGCGAGTTGAACGACAGCGAGCCGTAGTAGGGCCGGTCGTACCACTCCTGCTCCAGCGCCTTCGGCAGTTTCAGGCTCGCCGCAATCTCGTCGCCGGTCAGGCCGGAGTTCATCATCCGCACCGTCTGGTCGTGCAGGAAGGCGTAGGCGTCGCGGTGCTTGCCGACATAGTCGGCGATGACGCCGGCGCCATGACGCGGCCAGCCATGGCTGGCGATGAGTGTCTCATAACCCGCGAACATTTCCGCCGACTGGGTCAAACCTTCCGCCCATGCCTTTGCATCACGCACCAGCGCGCCGCGTGGTGTCAGGACGTTGTGCTGTGTGGCGTTGGCGTTCTCGGCGAGGTCGACCACCTTCCAGTCCGGAAAGCCGATGTTCATTTCGGCGGGCGCTTCGGTGCCCGGCGTCAGCTGGAACACCATCCGTACGCCGTCGATGACACGCTCCTCGCCGGTGCGGGTGATCTCGCTGTTGGGCGGGATCAGCGTCTGCGTGCCCACCGCCAGAGCCGGTCCGATGCCAGACGAGACCGTGCCCGTCACCCCCTTCGGCAGCGGCACCCCAAACTGGTAAGCGGCGCGGCGGCTCATCGCTGGCCCTGCAATGATGTTCTCGCTGACAGCGTGTCCGGTGAAGCCTTCGGGCGCGATGACCTGCACCTTGCCCGAGCGTGCATCCTCGCCGGTGATCATGCCGGCGGTCCCGGCGTAGTGGTCGGAGTGCGAGTGCGTATAGATCACCGCCACGATCGGGCGTGTGCCCAGCTTTTCCGTCACCAGCTGGTAGGCCGCCTTCGCCGTCTCGCTGGCGGTCAGGGTGTCGATGACGATCCAGCCGGTGTCGCCCTGGATGAAGGTGGCGTTGGCGAGATCGAATCCACGCACCTGATAGACGCGGTCGGTGACCTGATAGAGCCCGGCCTTCGCCATCAGCTGCGCATGGCGCCACAGGCTGGGGTTCACGGTGTCGGGCGCCGCGCCATCGAGGAAGCTGAAGGCGTTGAGATCCCACACCACGCGTCCGTCAGCGGCCTTGATGAGAGGATCGGACAGCGTGCCCAGATAGCCGCGGGCAGCGAAGTCGAAATCGCGCGTGTCGGAGAAGGGGGCGGATGCTGCGACGTCCGCATTGTGCGCCTTCGTGGCGGCGCTGGGCGGATCGAACGCGGCGGCAGCCAAACCAGCCGGCGCAGGCGTCTGGGCACAGGCGGCGGTCGTCACGCAGGCCACAGCAAGCAGGGCGGAGTGGGCGGCGATGGCGAGTCTCATGGCGTTCTCCCGGGGACGTGTCCCGATACCAGAGCGCGTCATCTAATGGCAACCCGAATGCCAGAAGGCGGGCGTCCCGGCGGCTCGCCATTTCACCGGCACGGATTGATCCAGATCAAGGGAAAGGCGCGACGGACGCGGCGTGATTGCCGCACCAGGAAAAGACACGGGAGAGGACGCATGAGAACGGGTATTTTTGCACTGACAGCCATCGCGGGCCTTGCCGCCTTTGCCTCCCTGGCCTTCGCTGCCGAACCGGGCGACCCGATGCGTGGCTCTGCCTACGCAGGCTCAATGTGCGGCTCTTGCCATTCGGTTGCTGCGGAAGGCGCGTCGCCCGTCGCCAGCGCCCCCCCGCTGCGGTCGACGTCGGTCGGGTCTCAGGAGCCCGAGGCGCTGGCGCACTTCATCAACACCGTACATCCGCCCATCGCCGCGCCGCACATGAAGGATTCGCAGGCCGCCGACATCGTCGCCTACGTGGCAACGCTGAAGTCGAAATAACGTGGACTAGCCTCCCTCAGGTGAGAGGAGCGCCCTGCGGCGCATCCTTCTGCGCCATGAGGCGCTGGCTGGCGTCCCGGCGTACCGGCACGTTCACCGAACTGTCTGGCAAAAGTCACACGAGCGTGACGCAAGACCGGTATCGGGAGCGCGCGCTGCGGGGAATGCTGGCGCGCGAGGGATATCGACATGAAACTGCAAAACCTGCTTCTGGCGGGCACGGTCGGCTGCGCCATATTTGCCAGTGCGCCCGCTCTCGCACAGGAAGGCCCGGCGCCGTCCGCCGAAACCATCATCGTGACGGGCCGCGCCGGAGCGTCTGATCTCACGCGCGCAGAGGCGAGCTACGCGATCTCGACAGTCAGCAGCGAACAGCTGTCGCTTGAGGCGCCGATTTCCGTGGCCGACGTCTTCAAGTCGGTCCCCGGCTTCTGGGTTGAATCTTCCGGCGGAGAAGCTTCCAACAACATCCGCACACGCGGCATCCCACGCGACGGCTACTCGGCGGTGGCTCTGCAGGAGGACGGCCTCCCGGTTCAGCACGATCCGGGCCTTGGTTGGCTCAACGCCGACCAGTCGTTCCGCCTGGATCAGTCGATCAGCCGCGTCGAGGCTGTCCGTGGCGGCCCCTCATCCATCTTTGCATCGAACGCGCCGGGCGGCGTGGTCAACTTCATCACCCGCAAGCCGGGTGATGAAGCCGAAGGCGTCGTCCGTATCGAGGCGGGCGACTACGATCATTTCCGCACCGACTTCTGGTATGGCGCGCCGCTCGCCGAAGGCTGGAAAGCCTACATGGGCGGCTTCTACCGCTCGAACAACGGCGTGAGGGATCCTGGCTACACGCCGAACAAGGGCGGACAGATCCGCGTCGGGCTCATCCGGGAGTGGGACGGCGGCGCGCTCGACGTCGGCTACAAGCGGATGGAAGATTCCGTTGGCTTCTATCTGCCGGTCCCAATCCTGTCCGAGAATGGCGACATCAACGAGGTTCCGGGCTTTGACGCAAACTACGGTACGCTGGCGGGTCCGGAGGCGGCGCTGCTCAGCCTTCGCAATGTGGGCGCTCCCTTCGCATTCGACCTGACACGGGGTACAGAGCTCAAGCTCAGCCAGTGGACGGTCAAGCTGGACCTCGATCTTGGCGGCGGCTGGGAACTGCAGAACGGTCTTCGCTACCGCGACAGCCAGCAGCAGCGGAATGGCCTCTTCCCGACAGGAAACATCGAAAGCTCTGCTGTCCGCGGCGCGGCCCTGCTGACCCAGGCAAGGTCGGCCTATCCCTCGGCGACGGCTGTACGCTTCCAGTACGTCAATGCCGCCAACGGCGCCTTCGACCCCGCGAACGCCAACGGCAACGGCCTGATCGTCAGCGGCAACGCGCTGGCGGTGACCGTGCCGCTGAAGGAATTCATCAACGACATGCGCGTGGTCAGGCAGTTCGACCTCGGCGGGCAGACGCATGACATTGCCGCCGGCGTCTACTACGCCGACTACGAGTTCGGCTTCGACCGCTACATGTCTACCGTGCAGCTGGATGTCCGCGACAACGCCCGCCTGCTTGATGCAGTCGCTGTGGACGCTGCCGGCACGGTGGTTGGCCGTATCACCGAGAATGGTCATCTGCGCTACGGGTCGCTGTTCGACAACGCGCAGGCCAAGTCGCGCACACTTGCCGCCTATCTGTCCGACGAATGGCAGATCACCGACGCCCTGCGCATCGACGCCGGGCTCCGCGCCGAACGCGTCGACATCGAAGGCTCTGTCGAGGGCAAGACGACCGTCGATCTCGGCGTGGCAGGCACTCTCGCAGATAATCAGGTCATCACCGGTACGGGCGTCTTCACACCGATCGAGCGTGACTACAGCGACATGTCATGGACGGTGGGGGCCAACTACCAGTTCACACCGGATCTGGGCCTGTTCGGACGTTACACCGACACCTACCGCATGCCGAATGCCAGCGATTTCACAGGATCTCCTACCCGGACCGATGTGATCGTCGAACCCATCAAGCTCTATGAGGCCGGCGTCAAATACGTCTCGCCCATCGTCGACGTGTTCGCGACCGGCTTCTTCACGAAGTTCGAGGGTGTTCGCTTCACCGACAACGTCTTCAACAGCACGACCAACACCTTCACCCAGGTTACGGCGTTCGCCGATACCGAGACGTTTGGCCTTGAACTGGAGGGCGAGGTTCGCCCTGTCGAGTGGTTCGACGTGTCCGCCGCCGTGACCTGGCAGGACCCGCAGTACAAGGGCTTCACCATCCGCAGCACAACGGCCGGCGTCGCCGACACCGTCTTTGACGGCAAGCAGCTGATCCGCGTACCGGAGATCGGAGCGCGCATCGTGCCCGGAGTGAACCTGCTCAACGGCGCGGTTCGTGCGCAACTCGAGTACGAATACTACACCGAGCGGTATGCCGACGTCGCAAACACCCAGGAGCTGCCCGCTTACGGCGTCCTGAACGCATCGGCGCGCTATCGCTTCAACGACCGCGTGACGCTCTCGGCCGATGTTGACAACATCACCAACGCGATTGGCCTGACAGAAGGAAATCCGCGCGCAGGCCAGTTCGTGTCGGGTTCAGCCGGCGCGCGCTACATCCTGGCGCGTCCGATCCTCGGACGGACCTTCCGTGTGGCTCTCACCTACGACTTCTGACCCCAGCCAGTCTCTGGACGTCTCGTCGTTCCGGCGCAGAACGTTTCAACGTTCCGCGCCGGTTCGCTATCGGCCCGGCCTGCCGTAAGGTCTCAATCCGCCACGTGGATCAGCATCTTGCCGCTGTTGCGGCCCTCGAAGAGGCCGATCAGGCCGTCGGGCGCACGCTCGAAGCCCTCGAGGATCGTCTCCTGATACTTGATCCGCCCGGCCTTCAGCCAGCCGGTCATGTCCGACACGAACGCTGCGTTGAGGTGAGCGAAGTCGGTCGCGACAAAGCCTTCCATCCGTACGCGCTTGTAGATCAGGCTGAAGAGGTTCTGCACGCCCTCGCCGCCGCCATTGTATGTCGAGATCATGCCGCAGACGGGCACGCGTCCGCGCAGGTTCATCAGGGGCAGGGCCGCATCGAGATGGGCGCCGCCGACATTCTCGAAATAGACGTCGATGCCGTTCGGGGCCGCGGCCTTAAGGGCGGCGGCAAGGGGCTGGGTCTTGTAGTTGATAACCTCATCGAGCCCGGCGACATCGCGCAGCCAGGCGGCCTTCTCCTCGGTTCCCGTCGATCCGATCACGTGGCAGCCCTTGATCTTCGCGATCTGCGCCACGACCGATCCAACGGCTCCGCCTGCCGTTGAGACAAAGACCTGTTCCCCGTCCTTCAGCTGACCGATCTCGAGCAGG
Organism: uncultured Rhizobium sp.; assembly: GCA_964407665.1. GTDB lineage: Bacteria > Pseudomonadota > Alphaproteobacteria > Caulobacterales > Hyphomonadaceae > CAYOWK01. The sequence continues at coordinate 57,423 of CAYOWK010000011.1, forward strand.
CCGCCATAGGCCGTGATGCCCGTGCCGCCGAGCGCATGCATGTAGACCGAAAGCGGCAGCGCCGGATCCGGCGTCAGCACTGACATCCCGCGCCCATCGCTTGTGAAGTCCTGCCGGAAGCCCACGGCGTGGCGCACAAGCTGGCCCTCGGCAAACTTCGGATTGCGCGATTCGACAACGCGCCCGATGCCCGTCCCCAGCAATGGCGCGCCGAGCGGCTGATCGGCGTTAAGCCGGGGCCGCATGTAGGGGTCGACCGACATGATCAGACCCTGCACGCGGATCTCGCCCTCGCCCGTGGGCGGCACATCAACCTCGACCACCGCAAAATCGGCGGGCGTGGGCACGCCCTGCGGACGTCTGACGAGGTGGATTTCGCGGCTGGCGGTCATGGAAGGCTCCGGGTCGAATCTGGTCGGGGCCCCGAAAGGGGAGCGCCGCGGACGGACCATGGGCCAATCGGGCGCGCTCGCAAAGGTCTGCGCGCCCCTCATCTCGTCCCGGGCCGGAACGCCGCTATTTCTGCTCCGCGTAGAGCCGGATCAGCCGGTACATGAAGTCGCGGCCGTCCATCACGGACTGGACAGATATGTGCTCGTTCAGGCCGTGGATGTTGCCGGAATCGGACCCGCGAAACAGGGCGGAAAAGCCGTAGGTGGGAATGCCCACGGCGATCAGCCGCCCCGAGTCGGTGCCGAAGGTCTCCTGCATGGGCGTGACCGGAACGCCGGGGAAGACTTTGGCCGCCACCTTGCGGATCGGATCCATCAGGGCGGGGGTGAGCGGCGGCGCAGCGGGACGGTTGGGAGCCCGCGCCCTGCCGCTGGTTACTTTCACCTCGGGATTGTCGACCGCCGCGACGATGGCGGCCTCGATCGGCTCCAGCGGCGCACCGGGCAGGGTCCGGCAGTTGATTGTGGCTCGCGCCCGCTGCGGCTGGGCGTTTCCGGCATGGCCGCCTTCCAGAAGGGTCGGGATGCAGGTCGTGCGCAGCATGGCGTTCCAGTTCACCCACCGGTTGACGATCGCGTTGGCCGCGGCGTCCTGCGGATCGGACAGGATCTTGCGCATGGCGGCGCCCGACTCGGCGTCGACGCGCGAGGCCATCGCTGTGAAGTAGGGGCGGTTTGAATCGTTGAGCTCGGTCGGGAAGGCGAGTGTCTTCAGATTGGCGAGGGCCTGGCCCAGGGTGACGATGGCGTTCTCGGGCCTCGGCTTGGACGAGTGGCCGCCGGGGCCAGTGACTTCCAGAACATAGTTGGCGCTGGATTTTTCCGTGGCCATCACGGTGACGGCGAGCTTGTTGCCCGCCGGGTCCAGTTCGCCCCCGCCGCCTTCGGTCAGCGCCACTCCCGCATCGATCAGTTCGCGGTGGTTTTCCGCCAGCCAGGCCGCGCCGTTCTTGAAGCCGCCCTCCTCGCCGCAGGTCAGCGCCATCTTGATCGCCCGGCGCGGTTTGTAACCTTCGTTGTGATAGCGGATCAGCGTGTCGGCCCAGATCGCATCCTGCGCCTTCATGTCCGAGACGCCCCGGCCATAGAACTCGCCATTCTCCTCGATCATCACGAACGGGTCGCGCACCCAGTCCTCGCGGCGGGCGTTCACCACGTCGATGTGGCCCAGCATCAGGACGGCCTTGGCCTTCGGGTCCTTGCCGGGCAGCACCGCGACAAGATTGCCGGCCTTGGGCGCATCTTCCGGAACCAGCACGTGCAGATGCTCGGCCGGAAAGCCTGCAGCCTTCATGCGGGCTGCGGTCTTGTTGACGAGCGCTGTGCAGTCGCCGGTATCGACACTGGTGTCGGTCTCGACCATCTCCTTCAGCATGGCGCGGAACTCGGCCTCTCCGTCCGACTGCGCGCTTGCGGGCGTCAGCCCGGCGAGCCCGCCAGCGGCCAGGGCGGCGAGAGCGAACTTGAATGGCGTCATGGAATGAATGTCCTCCGGGGGGCCGGACGACGCTTTCAACCCGGAGAGGTGAGGACAAGGCATGGGCGTCCTGTCCGGCGCAGATTCCCGCCCGGCGCCCCGCCTGTGACCGGGAGGCGCCGCAGGACGGGCATCCGTCTGCCCGCGGTGGGCGAAACGCGATCCGGCGCAGGACGAGGCAACGTCCTGCGCCGGTCTGCCGAGGCAACGGCGATGGCTGTCCGGATGCTTGTCGCGGACCGCTCATCGCCATCGGAGGCAATGAGCACAGGTCCGTCGGGCGCTCCGTCCGGCGCGGTCACAGGAAGACGCGGGCTTGATCGCGCCAGAGACGCCAGGCCGTTCCCTCGATTCCGGTCCGATCCGGGCTACCTCGCCCGCTTCGGATTCTGCATCGCGTTGATCAGGGCGTAGTCCGAGTTCGGCGACTGCTTCGTCAGCACCTCGTCGAGACGGCGGCGAACCGGTTCGACCCAGTCCATCGCACGCTGTTCAAGATCGCTAGCGCCCTTCCAGTCCTGCTTCGCAATCAGTGGATCGAGTTTCGCGAGGAACGTCTTCCCCTGAGCGCGGTATTCGCTGCAGGCCTGCTTGACCGCGCTGTCCACTGCCGTCTTGTCGAACGTGTAACGCACCTTCGAGAAGTTGAACGTGTAGCGTCCGTCCTGTGGGGCGTACGTGGCGCCCATCACCGCGATGTCGCTCTCGACATTCCAGGTGGCGGTCGACACCTCCTCCTTGAGCGGCATCATCTCGTAACGCCAGCCCGATCCCCAGCGCGCGAACTCGCTGCGCTTGGGGCAGTACGCCTCAAGCCTGGCATTGGCGTAGGCGTCGAACTCGACCTGGGCTGCGTGCGCCTTGCGGATGGCCGGTTCGAACTGCTTGCGGTTGTATTCCAGATCAGCGGGGGAAATCTCTTCCGCCCGCTGTTCGCTCTCCGTGTCCGGCTCGTCGCTTGACGAGGTCGAGGCTCCGTCCGTCAGACCCTTGATGAGCAGGGCGATCTGCGCCTCGGAATACGGGGCGAGGTTGGCGGCCATCTGTTCGCGCATGAACGGGCGCATGGAGGGCTCCACACCCTGCAGTGTCAGATCGAGCGCCCGTTGCTGGTCGGGGCGGAGCCGGACCGGCGGCTGGGCTTGCACCTGGGCGGCGGTGGTCAGCAGCGCGCACAGGGAGGCTGCTGCCAGAAAATGTTTCGGCGACATGAGTGTTCTCTTTTATGTGTCGGCTGGGATCGAAAGGGCTCAGGCGGGCCCGACGGGTACGAAATTGATCACCGGCGTTTCGGCCTGGACGCCCGGCCCCACCGGAGCGGGGGCCTGCACGCCCTTGGGCCCCAGCGACTTCACGTACCGGTAGATGGCGCGCAGGTCGCTGTCGCTCATGGCCTTGAGAGACGGCCAGGGCATCGGCGGGCGGCCTTCGCCCTTGCGCGCCATCTCGACGAAATCTTCCTCCGTCATGGCCTCGAAGGATAGCCGCAGGTTGGCCGGGTAGCTGACGCCCCACGGACCGGCGAAGCCGACGGCGTCGCCCATGAGGTAGTCCGCCTCGGCTGGCTGCGCGCCGGCGGTCTGGGCGAAGCCGGGCGTGTGGCAGTCGTTGCAGCCGCCGATCATGACGAGGTAGCGGCCGGCGTCGATGTCATTGGCGGCGTAGACGGCGGGGGACGGGTGGGAGGAAGGCGCCGCGCCGTCAGCGCTTGGGGACGCAGAACCGGCGCGGTCGCAGGCGGCGATGCCCGTGATGGCGATCGTGATCAGGGACCACATGGCCATGCGAGGATCGTGCTTCCGCGAAAACGTCGGGGAAGCATGGCTGGGGGAGGTCATCAGGTATCTCCATATTACGCCGGCCTGTTGTCGGCCGGTCGGTTGGTCTTGGCGTTTGGCTTCTTGTTATCGTTGGCCGGTCTTGAGCGCCGGCTTAGTGACAAACGATATGCCCAAGATCATGTTCGTCGTCAAGACTTCATGTCAGGAAAAGTGACATTAAGCGGCCAAAAGTGACGTTACGTGTACTATAATGACACGAAATACCTGAATCCATTGGAGAAAGATGCTCTGGCAGGCGAGCGAAAAACCACGCTCGTCCCGCCTCAGAGACGCCAGACGCGGGCTGATTTGACCGGCATGCTCTCGATTTCGGTCGTGGTCTCGATGTCGTACTCGGCCACCAGCCGGAACGAATCCCGGGGGAAGTATGTGCGGCCGGGATCGCCGACGATCACGTCAATCCCGGCGCCGTGCGCCGCTTCCAGGAACGCCAGGAAGCGCCGGGCCATCTCCTTCTCGTAGAAGACGTCGCCGGCCGTCAGCACGTCGAATGCCGGCGGCGCAGCGCCCAGCAGATCGCCCCCAAGCCAGCCCACCGTCACACCGTTGAGGCCGGCATTCAGGGCGACGGCGGGTTCGCAGAAGGGGTCGATATCGTTGGCGGTCGCGGAAGCGGCTCCCGCCTTCATGGCTGCAAGCGCAATCAGTCCGGAGCCAGCAGCCAGATCCAGCACGCTTCGGCCCGCCACGACCTGCGGATTTTCAAGGATATAGCGCGATACGGCCTGACCGCCCGCCCACGGAAACGCCCAGAACGGCGGCCCCATCCTGTGACGCTCAAGGTCCGCCTCGGTCGCCTCCCACAGGGGGGTCAGCTCATCCGCCGTCCAGATGCTCAAGCCAAGGCCGGCTACGGGGCGGGGCTGGGTGTTGGCCCGGATGATGTCGTGTGGGGTCATGGAGACGCCTTAACTCCACAGGGGAATCAGCGCCACTTGTTGATTGCGCCGCGCAGGCGCCGGACAATGCGGCATGCGCCAGTATCTCGATCTCCTGCAGGACATTCTCGACAACGGCGTTGACCGTTCGGACCGCACCGGCACGGGCACGCGCGGCGTGTTTGGCCGGCAGATGCGCTTCGATCTGGCTGACGGCTTCCCGATGCTGACCACCAAGAAGCTGCACAGGCGGTCGATCATCGTCGAGCTGCTCTGGTTCCTCCGCGGCGAGACCAACGTCAAATGGCTGCAGGACCGCGGCGTTTCCATCTGGGACGAGTGGGCCGACGCCGAGGGCGAACTCGGGCCCGTCTATGGGCGCCAGTGGCGCTCCTGGGCGACGCCCGACGGCGCGACCATCGACCAGATCACCTGGGTGCGTGACGAGATCATGCGCAATCCCCAGTCGCGGCGGCTGGTCGTCTCGGCCTGGAATCCTTCAGACATCCCCAACATGGCGCTGCCGCCCTGCCACTGCCTGTTCCAGTTCTTCGTCGCGAACGGGAAGCTGTCCTGCCAGCTCTACCAGCGTTCGGCGGACGTTTTTCTCGGCGTACCGTTCAACATCGCGTCCTACGCCCTGCTGACCATCCTGATGGCGCGCGCGACCGGCCTCGAGCCCGGCGAGTTCGTGCACACCTTCGGCGACGTCCACCTCTACTCGAATCACTTCGACCAGGCCCGCCTGCAGCTGACCCGGACGCCGCACGCCCTGCCGAGACTGGCGCTTGCAGAGGGCAAAACCGACCTGTTTGGCTGGGATTACGAAGATTTCACGCTGCTCGATTACCGCGCAGACCCGCATATAAAAGCGCCCGTTGCGGTCTGACTCCGGCGCGGGGTGATGCGTCCGCAGGCGCCCCTTTTCCCCGCTTCGGGGGCGGGCAACTCCTGAATGGATTCAAGCGCCTCGCGCGCGCGCCTCTCGGGCGCGTCCGGATGGAAACAGGCGAGATGAGGGCGCCTGACGGCCGGGCGACGGAAAAGCATCTGCCCGCCGTTGCGCCCCATGCCGCCCCTATCGTCAATATCGCGCAATGTTTCAATCACTTGTGCGCGAATGGGTGTGGTGATCTATGCGTCCCTGCCGGAACACATACACGTGACCGGTCAGGAAACGTTCCGTCGGAGGGGACTAACACATGTCTATGAAACTTGCTCTTGCCGCTGCCGCCTCGGTCGCCGCTCTCGCCTTCACCGCCTGCGCCCAGGAAGAAGCCGCCGCTCCGGCTGAAGCCGCTCAGGAAGCTGCTGAAACGGCCGTTGAAGCTGCTGGCGAAGCCGTCGAAGCCGCTGGCACCGCTGTTGAAGCCGCCGGCGACGCCGCAGCCACTGCCGTCGAAGAAGGCGCTGCCGCTGTCGAGGGCGCTGTCGCCCCCGCCGCCACGCCGACCGAAACCCCGGCTGCTCCGGCTCACTAAGAGCCTCTCGGATCTCGAGACGGGAAGGGCGGCTCGCAAGAGCCGCCCTTTCTGATTCAGGCCGCAGCCGGATCGACCGTCCCGCGGTTCTCCCGCTGACGGATCAGCCACCACACAGCGACCGCGCCCACCATCTTGCCCAGGATGAAGAAGCACCAGTTCGGCAGGTTCAGCTGACCACCGGCAGGATCGCCCAGCTCCATCTGGCGGGCGAGATCGGCGCCGTAGAGAAACACCGTGGTGTCGATTGGCGCTGCGACCAGGCTGGAGAGCACGATCCGGGTCGACAGCCGGTATTTGGTGAAGGTGAACATCACCCAGTCGGCGGCTTCGGAGATCGCAAAGGCGCACGCCGACGCCAGGGCGATCACCGGCCATGAATAGTAGAACGACCAGGCGATCGCGAGGACCATCAGGATGAGCACTTTGTGCCCCATCTCGCGCTGCACGAAATCCCGCACCACGAACACCAGCCCGGTCACCATCGTCAGCGGCTGGAAGAACGCGTTCTCACCATTCGGCAGCTGGCCCAGCAGGTGGCTCATGTCCACCTCGAGGATGTGCGCCTTGCCGAACGACCAGTTCAGCGCCGGGATGACCGCGACATAGAGATAGGCCCAGAGCCGGCCCTTCAGAAACCAGATCAGCGTCGCCGTAACGGCCAGCCCGGCGACGGCGAGCGGCAGCTGGGACGGATTGCCATTGGTCAGCGCTCCGACAAATTCGGACCAGACGACGTCCATGTCTGCAGCGACCCCTCAAAGACCCCGGCGCTAGCGGGATACTCCTCGATAGTCTGCCGCGCGGCGGGAAGGAAGGGCGTTTGACTTTGGTCGCGCAATTGCGATGGCTGGGCCGTGTGGTCCGACAGGAAGCCTGTCATTGATTCTGGCATACTGCGCCATTTTTGGGGTTCTGGCGCACTGCGCCGTTTTTGGGAGTTCGCCGCGTGACCGTCAGCCCTGACGACATCCGCCTGACGATCGTGGTGGCCGCCGCTCGCGACGGCGGCATTGGCTGCAGGGGCGGCCTGCTGTTCCGGCTTAAAAGCGACCTTGCGCACTTCAGGGCCGTCACACGCGGACGTCCGGTGATCATGGGACGCAAGACATGGGAGAGCCTGCCGAAGCGGCCGCTTCCCGCCCGGCCCAACATCGTCGTCACCCGAAACGTCTCGCTGCTGGCGTCCGGAGCGTTTATCGCCTCCAGCCTGCCCACCGCCATTGCCGCCGGACGCGCCATGGCGGCGCGCATGCGGATGGATGAGGTCTGCATCATCGGGGGCGCCGACATCTACGCCGCCGCCCTGCCGATGACCGACCGCATCTGGCTCACGGAAGTCGACGCCGTCGCCGAAGCCGACGCCTTCTTCGCGCCGCCCGATCCGGCACAGTGGGAAGAAGTCTCTCGCACCGACCATCCGGCAGGCGAGGGTGACGAGCACCCGTTCGTAGTCCGCGACCTCAGGCGGATTGGCTGACGATGCTGGGCGCCACATCAATGTACCGCTCATGGTGAGCAGCCCGGCCCTGGCCGGGCGTCCGTCGAACCACGCGTGCGGGGCTTCCCGGCCGCCGGTTCACTCGCGCCGACAGACACAGATGCAGATACGTCACGGCCTCACGCGGCCCGTGGTTCGACGGACGGCGTGCGTGCCGCCCGCCTGCTCACCATGAGCCGCTCACCCCCGAAGAAGGCGCCTACTTCACCGCCGCCGGCGTATGGGTCGCCTTGAGGTCCAGCCGGTCGACCGCCGCAGCCGGGTCGTCCATCGTCGACAGCTCCTGGATGGTCGCCCCTTTCGCCGGAGCCACTGTGACGGCGACGGTCCCGCCCTCCTGCAGGAACTTGCCGAACGCGCGGACCACATCGCCCATCCGCTTCGACATCTTGTCAGCCTCGGGCGCCAGCGCGAACACGCCGTTGAACGCCATCTGACGCAGCTGCTGCGACGTCATGCCTGACATGTTGCCCGGCTGGTCCGGCGGCATGAACTCGGCGCTCATCTCCCTCACCAGCCCGAACGTCTTCTCCAGCCCGCCCTCATCCTCAAGCGAGACGCCCGCCGTACGGATCGCCATTTTCTGCTGGAAGAGTTCTGCCACCACCGCGCCGTCCGTCTGGCTGACGTCGTCCGGAATCAGGGCCGACACCGCATCGAACGCCGGCAAGGCCCCATCGGCCACCATCTCGAACCGGCCATAGTCCTTGACCCCGAACGACGTGTCGATCTTCGCGTCGCCTGATTTCGCGTTCCAGTCCCAGGCCCAGGCCAGATCCATTTCGGGCGCGCCGAGGCCGTAACGGGCCAGGATATCCATCGCCCGGCTCACCTGCGCCATCTCTTCGGGATTGCCCTGCGCCTCGGGCGCTATGGTCATTGCCCAGTCCATCAGCCCCTTGATGTCGTAGCGAATGCCGGTCGACTTCGACGACAGGTGCGTCGGGATGAACCAGTGGAAGCCCGACAGATCGATGTTCGTCTCTGCCACAGAGTAGATATCGACCCCGCCCAGCGAGACCGTCTCTCCAGCGATGCGCAGCTTGCCGAGGCTGAGCAGGTCGGTGTCCGTCCGCGGCGGCATCACACCGCGTGCAAGATAGCCCATCACCTTGTCGAGCTTCATGCCGGTCGCTTCGGAGCGCTCGACAGTGACGCCCATCGCTATCGTCTGCAGTGTGGCAGTCGCTGGATCGGGCTCGACAATGGCGGCGTCATCGTATGGCTCGACATCTGCCGGTCCCATCGGCGCCGTCATATCGAACGCATAGGACAGGCCTTTCATCAGGCTGGCGTCCACGTCGCCCCCGCGCGCGCCGCTGGCGCCGACAAGATCGATCTTGAACTCGCCCGCCATCTCGACATCGTCCGTGTCCATGTCGAGGCGGCCGGTCGAGTTGAGGTAGGCGTAACGCGAGATGCCGAACGAGCGCGACAGGGCGGCCACGGACTGGATGAACGGCATCGCTTGGGCGAACGGATTGTCCTCCGCCAGGGTTTTCAGTTCAAGTTCGTACGGCCGCACAATCACGTCGTCGAAGATTACCCGCTCGATGTTGAACGAATAGGTGTTGAACGCCATCTCCGGCAGCGTCTCGGCGGCCTCCAGCCCCTCCGGCGAGAGCCCTTCAACCGCGCCCTGGACGCCCTCCATGTAGGCGTCCATCGCCGGATTGAAGAGCTTCTCCAGGCCGAACAGCGAGACGTTCGCGAGGTCCGCCCGCGCAAAGAGCGGCGCGGACTCATCCAGCCGCTGCCCCTTGAGGCGCGCCACTGCGAGCTCGGTGTCGAGCCCCCAGATCGCCAGCCGCTCGACGGATAAGCCCAGCTCGGGGTCCGATGCGGGCGCGATCTTCACGTCGGTCAGAACCGTCGAGCCCGCCGCCGCATCGAAGTTCAGCGTCCCCCAGGTGACCTTCACATCCGCAGGCAGCGCCGCCACCACGGCGGCAATGTCGGAGGCGCCCTCCGCCTTCAGCGTGAACGGACGCGCTGTCAGATCCTCGATCTTGCGCTCGAGGGCCGGGATGTCCGTCTCGACCTCGCGCCACGCCGCCGACTTCTGGCTGCAGGCTGACAGCCCGGCTCCGGCCATGGCGATGCCGGCCAGCGCAAATCGCATCGGTTTCATGAAGTGACGTCCCCGCGGTCCTGTTCCCTGCAGGAAAACTAGCGCGGGTCGATCCCGATTGCGAGGCTATTCCGGCGCTGCTGTCTCAAGCGGACGCAGGCGGAACTCGTTGCCGGGCTGGCCCGGCGCAATGACGTCGTAGAACCCCTCCACGGTGAGGCGGACGGTGACGGGATCGGCGTTGGTGTTCTTGAAGTACCAGCCGTGAATGCCCTCGAACGGGGCCGACAGCGAGCCGCTGTCAGACAGCGCCTTGTCCTTCCGGTATTCGGCGACCGTCATGGCCGCGCCGTCCGGGGCCAGCGTGTGACCATGGAAGTCGAACTCGATCGGCTGAAGGTCTGCTGTCGAGCCCGGAGAGGCCTCGACGGTCCAGGTGTAGAGATAGCTCTGGCCCGGCTTCATCGCGACCTTGATCTCGAGCGCCGCTTCCGGCCAGTCCGACGCCCCGAGCGGGATCGCATAGGTTGTACGCTGGATGGGGCCGGCGCCGGAGTTGGCGGGGGCGACGCCGCTGCCAGCCTCCCAGGTCTTTTCATCTGGGGCCCAGAGCCTCGAGACGCCGCTCAGCTTGCCGATGCCCAGCGGATCGACATTGTACTCCGCGGGCATGATGGCCCCGAGCACGATCAGCGCGCCGGCAACCAGACCGCCGCCCGCGATCAGCGCCAGCGTCTTCGGCTTCACGTTCAGCGGGGTGGGAGAGATCTCGGCCATCAGGCGTCTCCTGCAAGGAAGTAACCGGCCAGCTGTTCGCCGCAGAGGACGACCCCGGCCAGAAAGAGAAGGGCGTTGGCGGCGATCGCCAGCCGGTTGAAGCTCGGCGTGGCGCGCCAAAGGGTCATGGCGACAAGGATCAGCGACAGCGCGATCAGCTGGCCGATTTCCACGCCCACATTGAAGGCGACCAGATTCGCCAGAAGTCCGTCCGGATTGAGGCCGAGGTCCTGCAGCTTGGTCGCAAGGCCGAGCCCGTGGACCAGCCCGAACCCGCCGACCGCGATCCGGTTGTCGATCTGCCAGCCCAGCTTCCTGAACCCGCCCAGATTCTCGAACGCCTTGTAGCTGACCGACAGTCCGATCACGGCGTCCACGAGGTAGGACGAGACGTTCAGGTCGGCCAGGACGCCGATCAGAAGCGTCGTCGAATGGCCCAGCGAGAACAGCGTGACGTAGAGCAGGACGTCCTTCAGCCGGTAGAGGAAGAAGATCACGCCCACCAGGAACAGCAGGTGATCATATCCCGTCACCATGTGCTTGGCGCCGAGATAGAGGAACGGGAACGGGTCCGCCCCCCGCGCCGCCGCCACGAACGCTGCGTCAGAGCCGCCAATGGCGTGCGCCAGCGCCGGAGGGGCGAGCAGGGCGAGTGCGATCGTGATCAGGCAGAGTATGCGCATCAGATCCTTCAACGCGGCTGGGCGTCCGAGTGGTCGCACGAGGACGGCCCGACAGGAAGACGTCTTCAGGGCTCATCCGACCAGGTAAAAACATCTTCCAGCGGAGCATTGAAAACACGGGCGATGCGAAACGCCGCATCCAGCGAGGGGGAGTACTTGCCCGCCTCGATGGCGGCGACCGTCTGGCGCGTCATGCCGATGCGCTCAGCCAGCTGCTGCTGCGTCATCTCGCCAGCCTCGAAGCGGTAGCGGCGGATGTGGTTGCGGATGCGAAGGGAGGCCATTCTATCAGCCGCCGCGCCTGAACTGGATGATCTGCGAGACAGATACAGCAATCGTCGCCGCCACGACGCCGCCCAGCGCGAAATGTGCGAAGTCGATCCGGTTGAAGCCGGCCATGTGCGTGGGCAGGATCAGGCCGATGGCCGAGATCTGGAGTACATAGTAGCCGGCCGTGTGAGACCGGGCCTGGATCATCCGCTCACGCTCGTCACGGGGCGCTCTTGCATCGACCGGGTCCAGCATCGCGGCGGCGATGTGAAGGATGATCTGGAGCACGACCAGCGCGGCCAGCGCCGCAATGGCGAGCTGGAGCGTCCGTTCGTCATAGCGCGGGGTCAGGCCGGTGAGGATGGCGGCGAAATAGCCGCCAAAGCAGACCACCACGGTCCCCAGCGTGATCCACGCTGACTTTTCCCGAAACGACATGACGCCAATCCATGTAAAACAGACTCGACTCAATGTACGATATATTTTACACGATGTCATCTGGATATGACATGGGAGGCGGAGATGGGTCGATCAGTGCTGGTCTGGGCAGCGGTTGCAGCGGCGCTGATGGCTGGCGGGTGTCACGATGGCCCGGGCCTCCATGGCGGGCACCGAGCACCGCCGCCGGGCGGCGAAGCAACGATGACGCTTCAGCCCGGCGCGGCCGAGTGGAAGGCCAGTCCGCAGCTGCAGGAGTATTACGAGGCGACGAAGGCGGCCTTCGCAAACGGTCCCGATGCCGTGGACATCGGCGCCTACGAAGTGCGCTCGCGCGAAATCTTCATCGCGCTTGCCGACGCCACCGGCGCCAGCCGGGAGGAGATGCTGGACCACCTGAAAGACATACCCGGTCAGGTCGTACGCATCGTCCGTGAGGACCCCTCCGTGCTGGACAGCTACGAGGCGTTCTGGGTTGCACTGGCAGGACCAGACTGATTGAGGATTGGCGTTCCCGACGCGAGTACCTAAGGTTGGGGATCGCGGGACGGAGCTTCGTGTATGTTTAAACGGTTTGCTGGAGCCTCGGCGCTGGCGCTTGCGGCCTGCGCAACGGCCACAACCGCTGGCCCGGTCGCGCCGGTCGCCCCGATGCGTGCGGCCGCCGTCACCACCGAAGACACGCTGCGCGCGCTTGGCGCCATGTGCAGCGCCGAGGCGGCTCTGAAACCGGGGGAGAAGCTCCAGATCTCCGACGGGGTCGGCACGGGCGGCTTCAAGGTCGACACGGCCTCGGCCGATGCGCAAGCCTGGTTCGACTACGGCCTCCAGCTCAGCCACGCCTTCTACCACGCCGACGCCATCGCCGCGATGAAGGAGGCCGTGAAGGCCGATCCGTCCTGTGCGCGCTGCGCCTGGGGCGAGGCCTGGGTCGAGGGGCCGACCCTGAACTACGGCATCGATGAAAAGCAGCGCCTGATTGCGCTGGCCGCCGCCGAGCGAGCACTCAAGCTGGCCCGGCCGGACGACGCGCTGGCGAAGCGCCTCGCCGAGGCCGCCATCGCCCGGTATGCCGCTCCGGCTCCCGGCCTCGGCAAGAAGGAAGCGGAAACTGCGGAAATCGCCGTCGCCCGCACCTTCGGCGAGACCATGAAAGATATAGCCGCAGCCAACCCGTCCGAGCTGGAGCTGTCGGTCCTCGCTGCGCACGCCCTGCTGATCCCCGTTCGCGCCGAGGAGGAGAGCGGCCTCAAGCCCGCGCTCGCCATCCTCGAGGCGGTGCTGAAGCAGCGGCCGGACGACACCGGCGCCATCCACTACTACATCCACGGCACCGAGTTCGACGAACGGGCCGAGGATGCGCTGCCCTACGCCGACAAGCTGGCGCGTCTGGCGCCGGAGGCGAGCCACCTCGTCCACATGCCGGCCCACACCTTCTTCCGGGCCGGCCGCTACATGGACGCAGCCCTGGTCAACGCCTCCGCCATCGGGGCCGACATCGACTGGGCGCGGGCGGGCGGCGATCCCGCTCTGCCGAAGTCGCTCGTTCCGCCGCCGTCGAGCGCCGCCAAGGGATCGGAAAGTTCGTCGGCGGCCATGGCCAAGGCCGGCGAAGGCGCCGCGCTGGCGCCGCTGCCGATGTACTACGCCCACAACCTCGCCTTTGGCCTGACCGGCGCGATGATGGCCGGCGACCGCGAGCTGGCGCTGAAGTACGCCAGCCACGCAAAGACGGTCTATTCGGACCGCCCGGCCCGGCAGGCAGCCTACCCGATGACCCGCGCCTACGTCGTGCTGGCCCGCTACGCGCCGGACGAGGCGCTCGCCCTGCCGGAAACCTCCGGCGACGCACGTGTCAATATTTACCGCCACTATGCGCGCGGCGAGGCGATGCTGGCCAAGGGCGACGCCGTCGGCGCGCTGGCCGAGGCGAAGGCCATGGGCCGCATTAAGGAAGGCAAGGGAGCTCCCGAGGCCGAGATCGCCCGGCGCGTTCTCGAAGGGCGCGCCGTGCTGGCCGCCGGCAATCCCCGCAAGGCGGCGGGCATCTTCCTCAAGGCTGCGAAGATCCAGGAGGAGAAGCTGGCCGATAGCTGGGATCCGCCGTCCTGGTGGTATCCCGTCCGCCGCTCCGCCGCCGCCGCCTACCTGGAAGCGGGTGATTTCGCCAAGGCGAAAGCCGAAGCCGAGGCCAGCCTCGCATCCTGGAAGCACGACCCGCTGGCGCTCTGGGTGCTTGCAAAGGCCGAAGCCGGTCTGGGGAACGCCACAGCCTCCGGCTCCCACCTGGCCGAAGCCCGCAAACTCTGGCGCGGCGACTTCGACAGCATCACCGCCAGGGCGATCTGAGCCGAAACCAGCCCGCCTTAAACCGAAATCAACCCGGACCTGCTAGGCCATCCTTGCAGGGGATCGGCATGGCCAGAGAGATCGAAGGCGGCGCAGTGGACGGCTTCGGGGCGGGTCGCCTCGTTGCACAGCTGTCGGACGTTTTCCTCAATCCCGGCTCCACCTTTTCGCTGGCCTCGCTGGCCAGCGCCTTCGTGATCGCTGCAGCCTTTCTCGTATTCCGGCGCCGGCGCGCGAAGCTGCCGAAGGCGCGTGCACTGGTCCGGGCTCTGCTGCCCCGCCGCATGCTGGTCCACGCCTCGACCCGCGCGGACATCCTGTTCTTCGTGCTCAACGTCTTCGTCGCCGGTCTCCTGATCGGCTGGGCGCTTGTCTCGATCGGCGCGGTCAGCATCGCGGTTCATGCGGCGCTTGCGGCGTTCGCGCCAGGGTTCGAAGGCGCGCCGCTGCCCGGCTGGGCCGCGGTCGCCGCCATCACGCTCACCGGCTTCCTCGCGTACGACTTCGCCTACTGGTTCGACCACTATCTCAAGCACCGCCTGTCGGCGATGTGGGCGTTCCATTCGACCCACCACACAGCCGAAGTCCTGACGCCGCTGACCAGCTTCCGGATGCATCCGGTGGACAGCCTGATCTTCTACAACATATCCGCGGTTCTGGTCGGCGCCACGCAGGGCGCCATGTGGTTCGTGCTGGGCGGGCAGGTGAGTGCGGCGACGATCGCAGGCGCCAACGTTCTGGTGCTCACCTTCATCTTCACGCTGCTGCACCTGCAGCACTCGCACATCCGCATCAGCTGGACCGGGTGGATCGGCAAGCTGGTCCTCAGCCCGGCCCACCACCATGTCCATCACTCGAACGATCCGCGCCATTACGGCAAGAACCTCGGGTTCTGTCTTGCGCTCTGGGACTGGATGGCCGGCACGCTGATGGAGCCGGACCCTTCGGAACGTCTGGTCTTCGGCGCCCACACCGGAGCCGCAGACCCGCACAGCCTCACGGGCTCGCTCCTGCATCCGTTCGCGATGGCGGCGGACAGCCTCGCGCTGCCTGCGCAGGGCGCTCCGGCGACCTCCAGCGCCTGATCGCTGCATCGGCTTGTTATTGAGGCGGACAGTCTCCCGCCTCTTTCGCCTTCATCCATGTCTCGCGCTCGGCGTCGCGCATCTTCTTCCACTTGTGGCGCAAGGCTGAGGGTCGCTCGGGGTATTTCTCTTCCAGCACCTCCGCCTCCTCGATCCGGTCGGCGCGGAAGGACCGGAAGTCGCGGCGCGTCTCGCACCATGCGGCGATCGTGCGCGTCGTCTCGAAATAGCCCAGCATGATCGGCCAGATCACCCGGCGCGTGGCGCGTCCCCCCGCGTCGCGATACGCAAGGCGCATCTTGCGCCCGCCATTGATCGCCCCGCGCACCATCACCAGATCGACGTTCGACTTCGGTCTGTCCCACGCCGGGATCACGCGGCCCGGCGGGTCCTCGATGTAGGGACGCAGCCGTTCGGGCACGCTGGCCTCGATCTTGGCGATGAGGTTTCGCGCAGCCAGCGCCAGCTGCGGATCGCTGTGGTGGATCACCCACTGGGCGCCCAGCACCGCCGCTTCGATCTCGTCGGTGGTCAGCATCAGCGGCGGCATGTCCAGCCCCCGGTCCAGCACATACCCGACGCCTGCCTCTCCCCGGATCGGCACGCGCTGCGCCAGCAGCGCCGAGATGTCCCGGTACACCGACCGCTTCGAGGTCTCAAGTTCGGCGGCGATGGCGTCCGCCGTCACCGGCTGCTTCGAGCGGCGCAGGATCTGGATGATCTCGAACAGGCGATCCGCCTTGCGCATGTCTGTCTGGTCCCCGCTCGACTGGCTGCTGCCATGATGCTGTCAGTAGCGCGGTGGCAGTCTCCTGTCATCACAGAGGGAGACGCAGATGATCGTGTTGAATGGCGGAGGCGCAGGCTGGGGCCTGCCGGAACTGAGCCCCTACGTTATGAAGACGGAAGTGCATCTGCGGATGGCAGGGCTCGCCTACGAGAAGCACCGTTGCAACCCGGATGAAAGTCCCAAGGGGCAGATGCCCTTCATCGACGATGGCGGCCGGCTGATCGCCGACTCCACCTTCATCCGCTTCCACATCGAACGGGAGTACGCCGTCGATCTCGACGAGGGCCTGACCGCACTGGAGCGGGCAAGGGCGCTGTCGGTCGAGCTGATGGTCGATCACGATCTGACGGCGGCGCTGGCCTGGTTCCGCTGGATGGTCCCGGAGAACTTCGCGAGAGGCCCCGCGCAGTTTTTCGCTGGCGCGCCAGAACATGTGCGCGAGGCCGTCTGCGCCGACGTGATCCGTCAGGTCGGCCAGAACCTCAAGGCGAGGGGCATCGCCCGCCATTCGCCGGACGAGATCGTCGCGCTCGGCGCCCGCACGTTCGATGCGCTCGACATCCTGATGGGCGAGGGTCCTTACCTGATGGGCGAACGCCCGTGCGGTGCTGATGCGCTGGTGTTCGCGGCGCTGGCGGGCGTGATGACGCCGCACTTTGCCTCGCCGCTTCGCGACGCTGCGATCAGTCGGCCGACTCTGGTCGCCTACGTCACCCGGATGATGGACCGCTTCTATCCCGAGTTCGAATGGGATGCCGGGTTGCCGGCCCGGCAGAGGGCCGCGTGAGCATTACTCTCCGAAGCGTGGAGCCGCGAGCGGGCGCAAGATCCGCCGCGGCTTCCTGCGTTGGGGCTATCGCTCAGGCGCGCAGGCGTTCGGCGCGTTGCGGGTTGTTCGAGTTCAGCCACGCGTCGGTCAGGGGCGTCATCCAGCGGCATGCGTCATCGATGAAGGTCAGCGCCTTCATCGGATCGGACACAGGCTTTTGCGCCATCTGGTAGGCTTCACGCATCCGGCGGGCGCGCTTGGGATTGTTCAGGATGAACAGGTCGCGGCGCAGATCGAGATCCTCCGTGTAGACCTGCTCGCGCTCGAGCACGAGAGCGAAGCCGGCGGAGACCACAGCCAGCCCGGCGTCGGAGACGGCGGCGCGTACGCGGTCTTCCGTCTTGGCGGCGGAGACGCGGCGGGTCGCGGCGAGCATGCGCGTGCGGAAGGCGAGGATGTCGCCATTGACGGCGGCGGCGTCCAGCTTCTGCGGCGCCAGCATGCGACTCATGTTGCGGCCGGCGACGCAGTGCGAGTTAACGGCAAGACGGAAGCGGGCGAGCGAGAAGGCGCCGTCGGTTGTGAAGACGTCCTTCCAGTCGAAAACCGAAACCGAGATGCGCCCCAGCGAAGCGTGACGGCGGCGAAGCTGGGCGGCGACCGCCATTTCCCAGGCCTCTCGTACGCGGATGTCGGCAGCACCGGGCGCGCCCAGCCGCAGCAGGATCAGGAACGACGCGCCGCCCGAACGGCTGCGCGCAGCAGGACCCGACAGGTAGACGGAGTGCAGGCGTTCGCCAAAGCGTTCCAGGGCCAGATCTGCGGCTTCCTCGGCGGCGTCGATCGCGGAACGGGATATGCCCTCTCGCGGCGAGGCGACGTTTGTAACGCGCCCCCAGTAGTCCTGCGGCCAGAACTGTCCACGCACACGAGCTGCTTGCGTCATATCCGTACTCCCATCCCACCCCCCTCGCACTTATGGCGCCAATCCGGCCTCGGCCGGGGTGAAACCATGAAAGAAGCGTAAATGAGCTTTGGGCGCGGGCAAGAAAAATCATCCGCTGAAAAGCAGTTGCGGACAGGGAAAGGGTTAATACGCACAGGCCTGTGGGAAGCGGTGCAATGGCAGGCAGGCGCCGTATTGCTGCGGGCGTAAACCAGTCCGAAGGTTCCCGCCGCTGGGGAGGCGGTACGGCGGCCCGGGGCCCTCTACTCGAAAATGATCTGCGGCGGCGCCTTGCCGGGCGCTGCGGCAGCCTTGCAGACGCCCTCCGCCAGAAGGGCGAAGGCCTGCGCAGCCAGCCCCTCTCCCGCCGCAGCCGGCAGGCCGGTGTCGCCGCCTTCGCGCAGGTCGGCGAGGATCGGCAGGGCGCCCAGAAACGGAACGCCCATTTCGCCCGCTGTCCTTTGCGCGCCGCCCTGTCCGAACGGATAGGCGCGAGCCCCGTCCGGCATCTCGAACCACGCCATGTTCTCGACCACACCGAGAATGGGCACGGACGCCTTGCGGAACATCGCCACGCCCCGGCGAACGTCCGCCAGCGCCAGCTCCTGCGGCGTCGAGACGATCACCGCTCCGTCCAGCGCCAGCTTCTGCACCAGCGACAGCTGGACCTCGCCTGTGCCGGGCGGGGTGTCGATGAACAGGATGTCGAGCGCGCCCCATTCGGTGTCGGCGATCAGCTGGTTGATCGCGGACATCACCATCGGTCCCCGCCAGGCGACGGCCTGGTCCGGATCGACCAGATAGCCGATGGACTGGGTGACCAGGCCATGCGCCTCGACCGGGATCATCTTCTTTGCGGGGGTGAGCGTCGGTTTCCGGTCTTTCGTTCCCAGCATGGTCGGCAGGGACGGCCCGAAGATGTCGGCGTCCAGCAAACCGACCCTCAGTCCGGACCGGGCGGCGGCGACCGCAAGGTTGACGGCGACAGTCGACTTGCCGACGCCGCCCTTTCCCGAAGCCACAGCCACAATGGCGGCGGCCGGACGGCCGGTCGCTGCTGCAGGGGGCGGAGGGGGGGCGATCCGGGCCTTTGGCGCGGCGGGCGCGATGGGCGTGTCGGAATGTGCGGTCAGGACGGCGGTTACGGCGCTGATCCCCGGGACCGCGCGGACTGCGGCCTCGGCGGCCGCACGTACCGGCTCGTCCGCCTGTCCGCCGGGCGCTTCCAGGACAAACCCGGCCCGGCCCTCGGGACGAACAACGAGACCGGCGATGCGGCCTGACGAAAACAGGCCGGCGCCCGTTGCAGGATCAATGACGGTGTCGAGCGCGGCGCGGACGGCGGCTTCAAGAGGCGAGGGGGCAGGCGGCATGATCTGGGGGACGTCTCCGGGCAGCGGAGCCCCGGATCGTCAGCCCTTTGCGGAAAACAGGCGCCGGACGGCGATGCCCCACAGGCCGGCGAAGATCGGAGCCGCCATTCGGGGGTCTCTTAGCACGATCCCGAGCGCCCGGAAGACGCGGCCGGATTTCAGGGCCGCCATGAAATCGATCCAGCCGAGCTTCTCCAGCGTGGAGAGCCTGTGGGCCCGGATCGCGCGGATCTCCGACTTCTGGAAGACCGGCATCCGCAGCAGGCGGTCGTCGGAGGCCAGGTAGGCCGCAAGGTCGGCGCGGCTGTGACGGCCCGACAGGCTGTCCTCGCGCACCAGGCTGACATAGCCGCACCAGGGCGTCAGACGCATGCGGGCGCCGCGCGCCAGCATGCGTGCGTAAAGGTCGTAGTCCTCGCCCAGACGCATGTCCTCGGCGTAGCGGATCGCGTGCTGGTCGAGGAACTCGCGCCGCATCAGCGGCTTGAAGAAGCCCATCTCGCGCCGGTCCTGTCCTTTGCGGGGGATGTCGTTGATCACGAACGTCTCGAACGCCACGTCCTGCGGCTGCGGCCCATCCCGGAACCACATCGGCGCACCGCGTGAAACGTCGCTGGTCGTCTGCACGAGGTCGTCGGCGATCATGTCATACCCCTGCCCGGTGAGGGGGATCAGCGCAGCGAGGCGCCCCGCCTCCATCCAGTCGTCGCTGTCGAGGACGCAGACCCACGGCGACGTGCTGGCGTCGATGGCGACGTTGCGGGCGCGGGCTGGACCGGAATTCCGGGTCAGCGGGATGACCTTGAGCCGCGACGTGCCATCATCGGCCGCCCAGGCGGCCTCGACGGTCGCGCCGCCGTCGTTCGAAGCGTCGTCGACAACAACGACTTCGCGCGCTTCAGGCTGTGCGAGAGCGCTGGAGACGGCGCGCCCGATTGTCGCTGATGCACGCCATGCCGCGATAATTATGGTTACGCTTGCGGCGGCGTATGCGTCCGCTACTGGAGCGGCGACGCCGTCATTCACAGTACAGTCGATGATTTCAGCGCTGTTTGTCATGAGAACCGGCTTTGATGTCACCGGAGGGCATGCAAGTTGTCAGCCAGACCGAGACTTGGCCTCGCGCTTCATTTGGGCTTCGCATCGATCAAACACGCGCGAACTCACGTCACGGGACTTGAAGCGCGCTTAATTGCTGCGCAACTAGTGCTATTCAATAAACAGACCTGATACGACCGGTTCAAACCCAAAAGGAGGGGCGTATGCCCTGGAACGACCAGAAGGGCGGCGGCGGCGGCCCGTGGGGCAGCGGCTCAGGCGGCGGACCCGGCGGCAACGACGACAGCCCGTGGGGCCGTCCCAACCGTCCCCCCGGCGGCAACAACAATGGCGGCCGCCAGCCGGAAAAGCCCGACCTTGAAGAGACGCTCCGGCGCATGCAGGACAAGTTCCGCGGCAAGCCGGGCGGCGGCAATGGCAGTGGCGGCCGTCCGGCCGGACCTGGCGGCGGAGCACGCGGCTTCGGCACGACCGGCCTCGTCATCCTGATCGGGATCGGCGTCGTCGGCTGGCTGATGACCGGCATCTATCAGGTCAACGAACAGTCCAGCGCGGTTGTCCTGCGCTTTGGCGAGTATCACCGCACCGAGGGGCCGGGCTTCAAGATCCGCCTGCCGAACCCGATCGAGTCGCACTCCACGCTGCAGGTCAACGTGATCAACGAGACGGCCATCGGCGAGCGCGCCGGCGAAAATCTCATGCTGACCGGCGACGAAAACATCGTGGACATCGATTTCTCCATCAACTGGAAGATCAATTCCCCGCAGCAATACCTGTTCAACATCTCCGAGCCGCAGGAGCTGATCCGCCAGATCGGCGAGAGCGCCATGCGCGAAGTCGTCGGCGCCAGCGCCTTCGAGCCCATCACGACGGGCGATCGCACGGGCGTCGAGCAGCGCGTGCAGGCCCTGATGCAGTCGACGCTCAACAGCTACCAGTCCGGCATCGAGATTGTCTCGATCTCGCTCAAGGGCGCCACCGCGCCTGCCGAGGTTGTCGAGGTCCAGCGCGACGTCTCCAGCGCCGAGCAGGACAAGGCCCGCCGCGAGGCGGAAGCCAACGCCTACCGCAACAAGGTTGTGCCCGAAGCGCGCGGTGAAGCGCAGCGGATGCTCCAGGAGGGCGAAGCCTACAAGGAATCGATGGTCGCCATCGCGCGAGGCGAGGCCGATCGCTTCAACTCGATCTACGAGGAATACCGGAAGTCGCCGCGCGTCACGCGCGAGCGGATGTTCCTCGAGACGATGGAGGGCGTTCTCGGCCGGACCGAAAACACCATTGTGGACACGAAGCAGGGAACGGTGCCGATCCTTCCGCTTGACCAGCTCCGTGGCCGTTCGACGGAAAGGGCTCAGTGATGCAGCGCTTCATCGTGATCTTCGGGATTATCGCCGCCGTCGCGCTGGTGATCGTCTCCAACGCCTTCTACATCGTTCGCCTCGACCAGCAGGCGATCGTGATCCAGTTCGGCCGTCAGGTCGCCGTGGTCAACGCTGGCGACGCCGAGGACGCGGGTCTGCACGTCAAGATCCCGTTCCTCCAGAACATCCAGATGTACGACAAGAAGAACCTCGGCTTCGACCTTGCCGAGGAAGAGATTGTCGCGGGCGACCAGCAGCGCCTGATCGTCGACGCCATCGCCCGGTGGCGCATCAAGGATCCGCTGCAGTTCTACCGCGCCGCCAATACGCAGGCGAACGGTGAAGACCAGCTTCGCCAGCGTATGCGTTCGGCGCTGCGCGGCGTGCTCGGCAAGGTTCCGACCCCGGCCATCGTGTCGGGCCAGCGCGCCCAGCTGATGCAGGAAATCCGCACCTCGCTGCAGACCACCATGGCCAGCTTCGGCGTCGAGATCATCGACGTCCGGATCCGCCGGGCCGACCTGCCGCAAGCCAACTCCGAGCGGGTCTTCGAGCGGATGAAGTCCGAACTGCAGCAGAAAGCGTCCCAGTATCGCGCCGAAGGCGAGGAGCTCTATCTCTCCATCGTCGGCGATGCGGACCGGCAGGCCGTGGTTCTCAAGGCGGAAGCCAACCAGAAATCGCAGCAGCTGCGAGGCGAGGGCGACGCCCTGCGGAACCAGATCTACGCCGAGGCCTATGGCAAGGACGCCGAGTTCTTCACCTTCTATCGCTCGCTCCAGGCCTATGAGCGGTCGATCAAGGCGGGAACGCCGATGGTCCTCTCGCCTGACAGCGACTTCTTCAAATACTTCGGCGACAGCGAAGGCCGCGGCCGCTGAAACCAGACGGGGGCAGGCTCAGGCGCCTCAACCGGTCCACCTGATTGGGCCCGCGCTTCCGGATGGAGGCGCGGGTCTTTCATTTTAGGGCCATTCTCACTGCAGCGTGAGGGACCTGCGTTCTTGCGGGCGCCAGCGTCTGGCGCCATCGTGCATTCATGACCAAAACGCCACAACCGGATCGTATCGACATGGCACGTGACGCCGCCATCTCCGCCAGGACATGGAAACTGCCTGCGCTGGGCCTTGCCCTTGTCGCCGGCGCGGGCGCCGTGTTTGCCGGACTTGCGGCCTTTTCGGCCGGTCCGTCGCTGGCCCAGCAGGGGCCAAAACCCGGCCCTGCGGCTCAGGCGCCCGCCGCACCCGTTCCCGTGGCCAACCGCCCGGGCCTCTCCGGCGAGGATTTCTCCCGCCTGTCGAAAAGCCTGATGCCGTCCGTGGTGAACATCTCCACCCGCCAGGTTGTCGCCGCCGACGGCCTGCCGCAGTACGGGCCCGGCTCCCCGCTTGAGCAGTTCAACGACCTGTTTGGACGCGGCAACCCCGGCATGCGCCGGGAGGGATCGCTCGGTTCCGGCTTCGTGATCGACACCGAGGGCCATGTCGTCACAAACAATCACGTGATCGAAGGCGCCGATGAAATCGACGTCGTGCTGTCCGATGGCACGACCCTGAGCGCGACCCTGGTGGGTACAGACCCCGACACCGACCTTGCCCTCCTCAAGGTCAAGGACGGCGCCAGCCTCACCCCCGTGCCGTGGGGCGACAGCGACAACGCCGAAGTCGGCCAGTGGGTGCTGGCCATCGGCAACCCGTTCGGCCTCGGCGGCACGGTCACCGCCGGCATCATCTCGGCCCGTAACCGCGACATCCGCCAGGGCTCCTTCGACGACTTCATCCAGACCGACGCCGCCATCAACCGGGGCAACTCGGGCGGTCCGCTGTTCAACCTGCGCGGCGAGGTCATCGGCATCAACACGGCGATCTTCTCGCCGGGCGAGGGCGGCGGCTCGGTCGGCGTCGGCTTCTCGGTTCCCGCGAACCTCGCCAAGACGGTCGTCGGCCAGCTCAAGAAGTATGGCGCCGCCAACCGGGGCACGCTGGGCGTCCGGGTCGGCGATGTCGATCAGGCGCTGGCGGAGGCCTACGGCCTGAAGCGCGCTCAGGGCGCCATTCTCACCCAGGTCGAGGCGGCCGGCCCGGCTGGCAAGGCGGGCCTCAAGGTCGGCGACCTCATCACGACTTTCAACAACCAGCCGGTGAAAGAAGCCCGCGACGTCTCGCGCATCATGAGCCGGGCCGAAGTCGGCGCGAAGATGAATGTCAGCTACCTGCGCAAGGGCAAGCAGGCGTCCGCCACCGTGACTCTTGCCAAGAGCGAGTCCGCCGCCGCCAAGGCCGAGAAGGAAGAGGCCGAGGCGCTGGAAGCGCTCTCCAACGTCATCGGTGTGAAGTTCCGCACCATCTCGGACGCAGACCGCCGCCGCATGCGCATTCCGTCCTCTGTCCGCGGTGTTGTCGTCGACGAGATCGAAAGCCGCTCGGATGCGTTGGGCAAGCTGACGCGCGGATCGGTTGTCACCGAGGTGAACTTCCAGCCAGTTTCCTCGCCGGAGCAGGCCATCGAAGCGGCCGAGGCGGCAGCGAAAGAGGGCAAGCCCGTGCTGATCCAGGTCTGGGGCGCCGAAACGTCCGAGTTCGTGTCAGTGCGGACCCGGTCGTAGAGCCCGATGCCAGCAAGCTGAGTAAGCTTGATGGCTGAATCGGTCTCTAAACCGGAAATGCGCCGATCACGCGAGAGTTAGCTCTCGCGGATCTCCTCCTCGCCATAGCCCTGGAAGAACAGGGCGGCGGTGAGATCGGTGTGTTCGATGCGAGCCAGCGTCTCGCGGGCGACAATCGGCTTGGCCCTGTAGGCGACGCCAAGGCCGGCTGCGCGGATCATGTCGAGATCGTTGGCGCCGTCTCCCATCGCAATGGCGTCAGCCGCTGTGCCGCCCAATGCTGCGGTTTCCTCGATCAGCGCGGCCAGCTTGGCCTCGCGTCCCAGAATTGGACGCCCAACGTCTCCAGTCAGGCTTGTCCCCGCCTCGATCAGGGTATTGGCGCGGTCGGCATGGAACCCCGCAGCGGCGGCGACCCGCGAGGTAAAGAAGCTGAAGCCGCCGGACACCAGCACGCAGCGCGCGCCGTGCGCCTTCATGGTCGAGACAAGGGCGAGGGCGCCGGGGTTCAACGTAACCCGTTCGCGGTAGCAGGCCTCCAGCGCCGCAACGCCGAGACCCTTCAGCATGGCGACGCGTGTGGTCAGCGCCTCCTCGAAGTTGAGTTCGCCGCGCATGGCGCGCTCGGTGATCGCGGAGACCTCTGCCTTGAGACCTGCAAAATCCGCCAGTTCGTCGAGGCATTCCTGCCCGATGATGGTGGAATCCATGTCCGAGATCAGCAGGCGCTTGCGGCGATTGTCGGTGGGGGTCAGCGCCCAGTCGGCCGCTTCGGAGGCCGCCACCCCATCAAGATATTCGACTAGCTCGGCGCGGGCGTCCGGCGTTATGATCCGTTCGGATACGGACCATTTCGAGCCCTCCCGGCGAATGGGCGATCCAGTAGCCCCGGGCGCCCTGTCCGCCACGCTGGCGGCAGCGCCCCCTGCGCGCGTGACAACGGTCAGGACATGGTTATGAGGGGCCATCGGAAGGTGGGGTCTCATCGGCCCGCCGGGGCGGGATACAGGGGGACAACGGATGCGACGGCGAAACGCCGGCCGCATTGGCAGGCTTGGGAACGTCGTCGCGAGTGCGGGCAGCTATCCTAATTCACGGGCCGACGGCAAGCGGCAAGACCCGCCTCGCCATCGAGCTGGCGAAGCGTCTGGACGGTGATGTCGTCAACGCAGACGCCATGCAGGTCTACGCCGGTCTGAACGTGCTGACGGCCCGGCCCGACGCCGCCGAACTCGCCGAGGCCCGCCACGTTCTCTTCGGTCATGTTGACGCTGCGACGCGCCATTCGGTCGCGCGCTGGCTGTCTGAGGCGACGGCTGAGATTGCGGCCATCCGCGAGGCGGGCCGCACGCCCATCGTCGTGGGCGGCACGGGCATGTACCTGCAGGCCCTGATCGAGGGCCTCGCAGAGGCGCCGCCGATACCCGACGCGGTGCGCGAAGAAGCTCGCACATTCGTGGCCTCTGACGTCAAAGCCGCCTGGACCCGCCTGCAGGAGGTGGACCCCGACAGCGCCGCCCGCATTCAGCCGCAGGACCGCCAGCGCATCGCGCGGGCGCTGGAAGTGTTCCTGGCGTCGGGCCGCCCTCTGACCAGCTTCCGTATCGAGGCCCGCCCGGCTCTGGCTGCTGGCGAGTGGACCAGCCTGGCGCTGACGCCACAGCGCGAGGCGACCTACGCCCGTATCGACGTGCGGGTGGATACGATGATGAAACGCGGCGCCCTCGAAGAGGCGCGCGCGCTGTGGGAGCGCCAGATCGAACCCGAGGCGCCGGTCATGCGCGCCCACGGCATGCCGGGCTTCTCCGACTATTTCGCCGGCCGCGCGACGCTGGAACAGGCCGTCGAGCGCTGCAAGCGCGACACCCGCCGCTACGCCAAGCGGCAGATGACCTGGATCGCCCACCAGTTCCCCTTCTGGCCCCGCGTCCCCTCCGAAGACCTCAACATCCGCGCCCGCGTCGCCGTCACCTTCTGGGAGACGGCCGGGCAGGGGTGAGGCGCGTAGGCGGGGATGCCGGCATCTAGCACGGGTCGCCGTTACACTACACGAACCATTCGTGTAGTGTAAAAGCTCCACCTCACGCTGCGTGGGTCAAATCTGCCCCTGCGGCGCCGGATTGACCCGGCCAGACAGAACGGCTAAGGGACAAGTGACCCGATTGCGGGGGAGTTTTGACCATGGCTGCGATGTCGCGCCTCGTACTCGTAGGAAGCTCGCCGACCGTACGCTGACAGCAGCGGAAACGGACCGGCGAGTTGCACACAAAGGGCCCTTCGAGGCCCTTTTTCTTTTCCCCGAAATGCGCAGAACAGACCCCAGACCAGACCCCGGAACTGACGACGAGACGACAGATGGACGGAAACGCCGCGATGACCCCGAAAGCCGAAACGCCCGCCGCAGCGGGTGAGGGCGAGATGATGACTGGCGCGGAGATCGTCCTCAAGGCGCTCGCCGACCAGGGCGTCGACACCATGTTCGGCTATCCCGGCGGCGCCGTCCTGCCGATCTATGACGCCATCTACGCGCAGCAGCAGGTGCGCCACATCCTCGTCCGGCACGAGCAGGGCGCCGGCCACATGGCCGAGGGCTACGCCCGCTCCACCGGCAAGTGCGGCGTCGCGCTCGCAACCTCAGGCCCCGGCGCTACCAACATGGTGACCCCTATCGCCGACGCGCTGCTGGATTCCATCCCCATGGTCGTCATCACCGGCCAGGTCCCGACGCACCTCATTGGCTCCGACGCCTTCCAGGAAGCCGACACGGTCGGCATCACGCGCGCCTGCTCCAAGCACAACTATCTGGTCAAGGACGTGAACGACCTCGCCCGCATCATGCACGAGGCGTTCTACGTCGCGACCTCCGGCCGCCCGGGCCCGGTCGTGATCGACATCCCCAAGAACGTCCAGTTCGCCAAGGGCCGCTATGTCGGCCCCGGCAAGATCGAGCACCGCACCTATCGTCCGCGCACCGAGCCGGTGGATGGCCGCATCGCCGAGGCCATCGAGCTGATGATGCGCGCCGAGCGCCCGATCATCTATTCCGGCGGCGGCGTCATCAACTCCGGCCCGGCCGCGTCCGAGGCGCTACGCGCGCTGGTGAAGGCGACCGGCTTCCCCGTCACATCCACGCTGATGGGCCTCGGCGCCTTCCCCGCCTCCGGCAAGGAGTGGCTCGGCATGCTGGGCATGCACGGCTCGTTCGAGGCCAACAACGCGATGCACGGCTGCGACGTGATGATCTGCGTCGGCGCCCGCTTCGACGACCGCGTCACCGGCCGCCTCGACGCCTTCTCGCCGAACTCGAAGAAGATCCACATCGACATCGATCCGTCCTCGATCAACAAGAACGTCCGCGCCGACGTGCCCATCGTGGCCGACTGCGGCCGTGCGCTCGAGGCGCTGGTGAAGGCGTGGAGCAAGCGTTCCCCCAAGAAGACGCCCGACCTCACCCCCTGGTGGGAGCAGATCGGCGCCTGGCGCGCGCGGAAAGGCTTCGCCTATCCGGCCTCGAAGACGCTGATCAAGCCGCAATACGCCATCGAGCGGCTCTATGAACTCACCAGGGACAAGGACGTCTACATCACCACCGAAGTCGGCCAGCACCAGATGTGGGCCGCCCAGTTCTTCCACTTCGACAAGCCTAACCGCTGGATGACCTCCGGCGGC
>CAYOWK010000012.1:0-57688 GCA_964407665.1 uncultured Rhizobium sp.
GCGGGAGGACGGGACTACGGTCAAATCCTATCCTCACACCGGTCAGCAACCGATCGCGGGGCGCGTGGGAACACGCACCGGCCAGCGCAAGCTGGCAGCTTATACAAGTCGGCGTGCACCCGCGCGCCCCGGCCTCCTGTGTTCGGGGAGGGGAGCTACAGCATCACGGACGGCGCCCGCGCCGGTCCCGACGATAATCCGCGTCCGCCTGATACATAGCCGCTACGATCCACTCTGGCCGGCCACGCGTGACGAATCCCCGCGCGCAGCCCGATTGCGGTTTGCCCCGCTAGGGGCCAACCTGCGTCAATTCGGGCGTTGCGTCCGCCCGTCGCCGGACGCATGAATATTCGTGTACGCGAATGTATCTGCCGGGGTTGGCCATCGATCCGGGGCCAAGGAGCGAAGCCCGATGGACTGGGACGCACTCATTCTCGCCAGGCTGCAATTCGCCTTCACGATCGGCTTTCACATCATATTCCCGGCCTTCACGATTGGCCTCGCGTCGTTTCTGGCGGTTCTCGAGGGGCTATGGCTCTTCACCAGGAAGGAGCGGTTCAAGAACCTCTACCTGTTCTGGGTGAAGATCTTTGCGCTGTCCTTTGGCATGGGCGTCGTGTCGGGCGTGGTGATGAGCTACCAGTTCGGGACCAACTGGAGCGTCTTCTCGGCAAAGGTTGGCAGCGTTATCGGTCCTCTGCTGGGCTATGAGGTTCTGACGGCCTTCTTTCTGGAAGCCTCCTTCCTTGGGGTCATGCTGTTCGGGTGGCGCAAAGTCGGCCCGGGCCTGCATTTCTTCGCGACCTGCGCGGTAGCGGTCGGCACGCTGATGTCGGCCTTCTGGATTCTTGCCGCCAATTCCTGGATGCAGACGCCGCAAGGTTTCGAATTTGCCGACGATGGAACGATGGTCGCGACCTCTTTTGTGGAGGTCATCTTCAACCCGTCTCTCCCGTCACGTTTCGTTCACATGGTGCTGGCCGCTTACCTTACAACGGCGATGGTCGTTGCTGGCGCATCCGCATTCGGATTGCTTGCGGGCAGGGCTCGCAACGAGAGCGGAACGGCCCTGCGCATGGCTGTCATCATGATGGCGATCGTGGCGCCGCTTCAGGTTCTGGTGGGTCATGAGAGCGGGGTCGTCGCTCATGAACACCAGCCGGCGAAGGTGGCTGCGATGGAGGGATGGTGGACCACAAAGGCTGGCCAGCCCACCATCCTGTTCGCATGGCCCGACCAGGAGGCCGAGCGAAATCACCTTGAAGTCGGAGTCCCGGGTCTCGGCTCATGGGTCGTTGCGGGAGACGCCAACGCAGAGGTCAAAGGACTGGATGCGTTTGCGGCAGAGGACAGGCCGCCCGTCTGGATCGTGTTCTGGGCCTTCCGTGTGATGGTCGCCATGGGACTCGCGATGGTTGGTCTGGGGCTTTGGGGCGCAATGCTCTGGATCATGCGCCGGCTGGACGGTGCCTGGCTGTATCAGCGCGCGCTTGTACTCGCGGGTCCATCTGGCTTCATCGCTGTCCTCGCCGGATGGATCGCCGCTGAAGTCGGGCGGCAGCCGTGGGTTGTCTACGGCGTTCTCAGAACCGCAGACGCCGTGTCCCCGGTACCGGCTGGATCTGTCGCCGCCTCGCTCCTGTTCTTCCTGATCGTCTATTCGATCGTCTTCACGGCAGGCGCCATCTACATCCTGCGCCTGATGGCCAAGGGGCCCGAGACGGACGAGTCTCCCCCCAAATCCGATGAACCACCCGGTACGCCCCTGGGCGCGGGCGTGCGGGAGGCATCATGATGTTCGGCATCGAACTCTCGCTTATCTGGGCGGTTCTCATCGCCGTGGCGGTCTTTCTCTATGTGATCCTCGACGGGTTCGACCTGGGGGTCGGCATCCTGTTCCCCTTTGCAAAGGATGCCCATGAGCGTGACCAGATGCAGGCCGCGATCGCGCCGGTCTGGGACGGCAACGAGACCTGGCTGGTGTTGGGAGGGGGAGGGCTCTTTGCCGCCTTCCCCAAGGCCTACGCGGCGCTGATGCCTGCGGTCTACATTCCGATCATCCTGATGCTCCTGGCGCTTATCTTTCGGGGTGTGGCTTTCGAGTTCCGCCACCACGGCCGTAACCGCGGCAAGGCCTTCTGGACGGCCGCGTTCGCTGGCGGCTCCCAGGTTGCAGCCTTTGCGCAAGGGCTTGTGCTGGGCGCCTTCGTTCAGGGAATCGATGTTCGGGAAGGTGCGTTCGCCGGAGGCCCCTTCGATTGGCTGACGCCGTTTTCGCTTCTGGTCGGGGTGGCCGTCGTTGCGGGTTACTCGCTCCTGGGTGCAGCGTGGCTCGTCTTCAAAACGCAAGGAGGGGCCTTCGAGCGCGCTCGACGGCAGCTGAAGGCGCTGGTGGTGGTGTCCGCGCTTGCGATGGCGGCAGTCAGTCTCGCCACGCTCAACATCGATCCCCGGGTGACGGAACGCTGGGGTCTGAGCATGACGCGTATCGACTGGAGCGCCTTCGTGAAACTTGGGCCTCTGCCTCTGGTTGCAGCCATCCTGTGTGGACTGCTCTGGCGGGGAGCAGACCGCCGCCATCATCTTCAGCCCTATCTGCTGGCGGTGGCTCTCTTCGCCACGGGTTTCCTGGGCCTGGCGGTCAGTCTCTGGCCCTACATATTGCCATTCGCCATGACGCCTGCGGAAGCCGCCGCAGCAGACAATGCGCTGGCCCTGCTACTGGCTGGCGCGTTGCCCATGCTTCCGATCATTCTTGGCTACACCGGCTATGTGTACTGGCTATTCCGCGCGAAGGTGAGCGACGATGCCGCCTATCATTGAGAGACCGCCAGCCGTGGATGCGCCCCCGCGCCCGCTGTGGAGCCGGATTGGATGGTTTGCAGTCCTCTGGCTGGCGGGCCTCGGCGGGACCGCTGCTGCGGCTTACCTCCTCAGGGCGCTGATCCTGCAGCGGTAGATCCCTCAATTTCGTGCTGGGCGAGAGTCTGCGAGAGTTCGTTCGCGCGTTGGCGGGTGTAAACAAAAAACGCCCATAGCGTGCGTTCGCTTGCGATGCAGCGCGTGCAACCTAAGGTAACCGAGCGCGTTGGGCTGTACGCCTTGATGCAGACGTGTGTCTTGGCGGTGGGGCTGGATCGGTCGTGGTACTTGAAGTTCCTGGAATGCGCTGCATGAGCGTCGCGACCTTGCTCTGCGCGGGCGCTGTGCCAGCGCCAGCCCGTCTTTGGATCTCTCCCACTCGCCGTCGCACTGCCCATGGCCGGTGCAGGAATGCGGCGCCCCTGACCGAAAAGCACATCGGAGTATCGATAAATGCTCCATCATGCTGGTCGGGCGGGAGCCGAGCCGGTAAGACACCGTCGGAACATCGCGCCCACTGCAGAGGCGTCGGGACCAAACAGGTCGGAGTCTTGACCTGGGGAATGGGTGGCGGCGGCCCGGGCGACTTCGCCTGGAGAGTGTTTCGATGAACCGGTCAACATACTCTGAGTTCAACTTCGCCTCGAGAGTTCGCGATCCGGATGGCGGCCAGATCGAATCCGGCGATGGCCTGCACGAGTTTTTTTCCACGCTCTCGCTATATCGGCTGATGATCATCGGCCTCGCTGTGATGGGCCTGATCATGGGAGTTGGA
This sequence comes from uncultured Rhizobium sp., assembly GCA_964407665.1. Taxonomy (GTDB): domain Bacteria; phylum Pseudomonadota; class Alphaproteobacteria; order Caulobacterales; family Hyphomonadaceae; genus CAYOWK01. The sequence goes on from CAYOWK010000012.1 coordinate 3,638, forward strand.
TACGCCCTTACGCGTAATCCAATCTATCAGGCGACGGCCGAAATCATTCTCAGCCCCGGCGAGTCTGTTGTTTCCGCGGCCCAGCGGGAAGGCGGTTCACAGGGGCCGACCAACGGGATCGTCGAATCCGAGATCGAGATCCTGAAATCGGATGGCCTGGTCACATTCCTGGTCCAGGAAGCTGGTCTGGACGCGGCCCGGACGTGGGTGCAGCCGCCGACGAAGTTGGGGTTGTTGCCTGCGCCAAAGCGGGCGGAGATGACTGAGACCCAGGTGATCGACGCGATCCGGCGGTCGCTTGCCGTAACCCGCAAGGAGACCTCTTACGTCCTTGCCATTTCTGTAACGTCGCACGATCCCGAGCACGCCGCCACGATCGCAAACCGCCTGGTGGATGTTTACCTGATTTCCAAGACGTCCCACCGGATGGACCTCTCTCGCCGCGACACGGACTGGCTGACGACGCGCATCGAAGGCCTGAAGGCGGAAGTCAGCCAGAAGGAGGCCGCTGTCGAGGCCTATCGCGCCGAGATGGATTTGCTGTCCGTCAACGGGAATACGGTGGCCGAAAGCCAACTCTCCTCGATCCAGTCTTCCCTGATTGAGGCGCGCTCGCAGTACGCGGAATCCCGTGCCCGGCTTGAGCAGATGAAGCGCCTTCGCAGCTCGGGGGGCTCCGTTGAATCCATCTCCGCAACCCTCTCGTCTAACGTCATGGCCGAGCTTCGGCGGCGCGAGGCCGATGTCGGCTCCCGCCGGGCGGAGCTTGAACAGCGATACCTGCCCACGCACCCGGATGTTCAAAAGGTCATCAAGGAGCAGGAAGAGGTCCGCCAGCAGATCGACGCTGAAGTGACCCGCATCATCGCCAACCTCGACAACGAGGTTGAAGTCGCCGGCATCCGCGTTGCCGAACTACAGCGCAACCAGGACCAGCTCGAGTTGCGTCTGGCGGGCAGCAACCGGGATCAGGTCAAACTCCGCTCGCAGCAGCGCGAAGCCGAGGCCGCGAGTAATCTTCTCCAGCAGTATCTGCAGCTGGAACAGGAAACGGCGGAGGAAAGCTCGCGCAAGGTTGTAGACGCCCGACCCGTGTCGTTAGCCAAGGCGCTGGATGAACCTGTGTCGCCCTCGCCCGCGCTCTGGGTCGCATTCTTTGGTGTGATCGGGATGTTCCTTGGCGTGGTGCTCGCCATCCTGCGCCGGGCGCTGAACAACAAGCTCGTCCGTCCGGAAGATGTCGCCCGCAAGGTTGGCGCAAATGCTCTGGTATCCATTCCGCTGGTCGGCAAGGCCGAGATGAGCCAGTGCGCTCCGGACGAGCGTACGCCCGCAGGTGTTGTTGTTGCGCGGCCAATGTCGCGTCTCGCCGAGAGCGTCCGTATCCTGCTGAGCCAGATCCTGACGGACGCCGCTGACGGTCCGGGCATCGTCATCGCAGTCACATCTGCCCTCGCGCACGAGGGGAAAACCACAACGGCCCTGAGTCTTGGGCGCGTCGCCGCCATGAACGGGCAACGTGTCCTGCTGATCGATGGCGATCTGCGCATGCGCTCGCTGAGCAAGATTGTGGCGGTCTCCGACGGCGCGGACCTGGTCTCCGCACTGCGCAAGAATGCCGACTGGCGCACCGCGATCGTTGCAGACGAGGCGACGTCTGCCGAGCTTCTCCCGGCGGCGCCCTCAGGCATGGTGCTGGGGAATCTGTTTGCCAGCGCGCGCATGCGGACGATGCTGCAGGAAATCCGGGCCGAGTATGACGTCATTATCATCGACTGCCCGCCAATCCTCGCGGTCGCCGATGCACGCACGTTGTCGGCGTTGGCGGACAGGACGGTCCTGATTTCTCACTGGAATGCAACGCCTGCCCCGGCTGTCCGGACCGCCCTGCGCGAGATCGAGAACGCGGGCGGAAAGACGATCGGTGTTGTTCTGAACCAGCTGAAGACCTCCGTCGTGAAGCGCATCTCCTACTCGGACTCCCTGTATCTCGGCTCGGCCGGGGCGAACTACTACACGAACTAGGGAAAAGAGTTTTTCGTGTCCGGTGCCATGATCCTGGCGGCCTCCAAGATCTGGGGCCAACTCTGTGGCCTGATTATTCTGGTTCTGGCTGCGCGTTTTCTCACAGCGACAGAGTTTGGCGTCTTCGCGCTGGCGACGGCGATCTCGATGACCCTGAACCAGTGGGTCGGCGTCGGCGCCTACGAGTATGTCATTCGCGAAGTGAACGACGATAAGGCTCCGTCCACCGCCTTCTGGTTCAATACTGCCGCCGCGTTGGTATTCACGACCGCCGGCTTGCTGATCGCTGTACCGGCCAGCGCGCTTTACCGCGCTCCAGATTTGGCGCCGCTCATCATGATCATGTCGCCGCTCGCCATTCCAGCTGGATGGCGTTCGGTGGGCGAGAGCCTTCTGATCCGTCGAAGCAGACTGGGCGCGGCCGGGCTCGCGTCAATCATCCAGGAAACGCTCGCTATCTGCGCCGCCGTCTGGTCACTCTATGCCGGTTATGGGGTCTGGTCCCTGGCCATCCACAAATGCGTGCAGTTCACTCTGTCGCCCATCATTTACATGGCGCTGGCGCGATGGATGCCCGCGTTTGTCTGGCGCGGGCAGGATGTGTCCGCGATCATGCGCCTTGGCGCGCCCCTCACGCTTGACCGGGCTCTGGCCTTCTTCGGGTCCTACGGCGCAGATCTGATACTTGGCCTGCTGATGAGTCCTGCGGCTGTCGGCATCTATCGTATTGGCGTGCGGATCGTGACCGCTCTCCAGTTCGTCGTGTATGAGACCCTCAGGTCGCGCGCCTGGGCCAAACTCACTTCAGCGGCAGCACAATCGCGCTCAGCGCTCGCCACGGCCGGCGAGCGGATACTCGGTCAGTCCTGGCTGGTGTTTGCGCCAACGTTCGCGGGGCTTGCTCTGACAGCAGATCTGCTGGTCGACCTGACTCTGGGCGAAGGCTGGGAGGCGAGTGCTTCAGTCGCGCGGATGCTTTGCATCGCATCCCTCGGACTGCCCGCACTGGTTGTCATGGAGCCGATGGGCGCGATCTACAAACGGATGACGTCGCTACTCGTGCTCCGTGTCGCAACGATGGCGGTCCTGTTGCCGGCTTTATTCGTCGCAGCCACAATGAGCCCTGTTATGGTCGGGGCCGTCCAGGCCGGTGTGTCGATACTCATGGCTGTGGTGGCTATAGTCATGCAGCAACGCCTGTTCTCGATGCGCTGGGACGCAACGCTTTCGGAGTTTGGCTCCGCCGCTTTCGGTTGCGCGTTCATGTCTGCAGGCGTGGCGGGTGTCCGGCTGCTGTTTTCACAGGACGTCAGCTCCAGCCTCATGCTCGGAGTTGAACTGGGCGTATGTGTTGTCGTGGGAGCCGCGCTTTATGCGATCGCGCTGCTTTCCGTTCGCCGCCTTTTCATACGGACACTTTTTGAATCATGGGCCAGCTGAAGCCTGACAAGGTCGATGGAAGCGCGCGGAAGTTTGCCCCGTCGGCCGTTGCCATCAATGGCAAGTTCCTCGGAGCCCCGTTTACAGCCGTTCATCGCGTCGCCAGCGAGTTGGTCTCGGGGATGGATCGCTTGCGCCAGCGAGGCGCGTATCGCCAGTTCGATGCAGAAGTCATCCGCACCACCGGCTTTCCCGAGCCGCCGGCCTTTGAAACATTTCCGGTTCGGGCGGTCGGTTCGTTCAAGGGGCAGGCATGGGAGCAGATCGAGTTGCCATTTGCCTCGCGCGGCCGGTTGCTGGTCAATCTCTGCAACCTCGCTCCGGTTGCGGTATCACGTGCGGTGACGCTCATTCATGATGCACAGGTCTTTTCCTCCCCGGAGTCCTATTCCTGGGCGTTCGCCGCCTGGTATCGCGCTGTCTACCGTGCGAACGGTCGCCGGCATGTGATTGTGACTGTTTCGGAGTTTTCCCGCCAGGAACTGGTGCGGTACGGGGTGGCGCGGGCCGAGAACATCAATGTCATTTCCAATGGCGTCGACCATATGCTGCGTACGCCGGCCAATGGCAGTGTCATCGAGAAGCTCGGCCTGACCGGTCGACCATTTGTTCTGGCGATCGCCAATGCCCAGCCGCACAAGAATGTCGGTCTTCTGCTCCGGGCATTTTCGCGGCCGGAACTGGCTGATGTTCGCCTTGTCCTGTTCGGGGCGTCGGAGCCGACGGCGTTCAAGACTGCGGACCAGACGATCTCCGACAATGTCGTGTTCGCCGGCAAAGTTTCGGACGCCGAGCTCAGGGCCCTGATGGAGGCATCGGTCTGCACCGCGTTTCCCTCCCGCACGGAGGGCTTCGGTATGCCGCCTCTGGAGGGGATGCTCCTCGGTGCACCCGCGATCATTTCCCCCTGCGGCGCACTACCCGAGGTCTGCGGCTCGGCCGCGCTCGTTGCCGATCCGGATAGTCCGGAGGCTTGGGCAAATGCGATTCTCAGCCTGGTGAACGATGGTGAGCTCCGTGGCCGGTTGTCGGCCGCTGGAGTTGCGCATGCAGCGGCGTTCACATGGGATCGCGCTGCGGGAGCTTTGCTGGATCTGATCGCCTCTTTGGCGTCGGGCGCACACTCGGATGCGGGATTCCCGGATACTGCCTTGACGGGGACCCGATGAAGGAACGAACTCAGTTTGCGCTGGGGCGCTGGCGTGGTGTCACCGACAGCGCTCGGCGTGCACCGATGGGAAGCGAACGTCCAAGATGAGAATCGCAGTTGCCATTTGCACGACAGGACGCCCGGCAATTGTTGCTGACTGTGTGGCCAGGCTGAACCGCCAGACGCGTTTGCCGGACGAGATCGTTGTTTGCGGCGCCGCATCCCAAGACGTTGCCGGTCTTGCAGATCAAGCGTTGCTGACGGTGCTGATATCAAAGATCAAGGGTTCATGCGCCCAGCGAAACGTCGCTCTCGAGCACATCGGCGATCGCGCTGATGTCATCCTCTTCATGGACGATGATTTTTTGCTGCACGAGACCTACACCGCACGGGTGGAGGCTATTTTCACGAAGGATCCGACAATTGTTTCGACAACTGGATGGGTTGTCGTTGATGGGATATCGACGGCAACCGGTTACACCTTCGAGGAGGCGGAGCGAGTACTCGCTGAAACCCGCGTGACCCCCGAAGAGGGATCCAAGAACGAGTGGATTAGGGGCGTGTACGGCTGCAACTTCGCGATCAGGCAAAGGGTTGCGCTGGCCCAGAATGTTCGTTTTGACGAACGTCTTCCTCTCTATGGCTGGCAGGAGGACATCGATTTTACAGTGCGGCTATCGCGTTTCGGCCGCGTCCTTCGAACCAACGCGCTAATCGGCGTCCACCTTGGGGTTAAGGGAGGGCGCCAATCCGGGCTTCGCGTTGGGTATTCGCAGGTGTCCAATCCTGTCTATCTGTACCGCAAGGGCACGATGGGAGCGGCTTACGCCTTGAAGCTTGTCTCGCGTAATTTCGCCGCGAATTTCGCGGGCAGCCTCCGGACCGAAGGAACAATCGACAGGCGCGGACGGCTGAAAGGTAACCTCATAGCACTGCAGGATATTCTTCTTCACCGGCGTGTTACGCCAGAGCGTATTCTGGAACTCTAGTTTGATGCTGCCTCCTGGCCCCTTTCTGATGCTGCGCGCATACAATGGCTCTGGCTCTCCGTCTGCGCGTACCCCGTGCTTCTTGGCCGGGGGGAGCAATGAAGGATCGAGCTCAACTGGCGCATGGGTGCCGCGAGCCAATCGGCGCCAGACCTCACGGCGCGCCTCTAGGGAGCTGAACCGTTAATGAAGGTTGCGGTCGCCATCTGCACGACAGGCAGACCTGAGGTCGTCGCCCGGTGTGTCGCCCTGGTGGGCCGGCAGCGCCGGCAACCGAACAGCATCGTGGTTTGCGGAGCTGCGCCGGCAGATATCGCCGCGCTTGTGGATGCCCCAGGCCTCCTGTCCGTTGTTTCATCCCGCAAGGGGCTGACGATCCAGCGAAACCTGGCGCTCGACACGATAGGCGGTGACGCCGACATCGTGTTTTTCATGGACGACGATTTTCTGATGCACGAGACCTATCTGGAGAGGGTCGAACGCCTGTTCGAGGATGATCCGCAACTGGTGGCGACCACGGGACTTGTGGTTGCAGACGGCATCAATTCGGACGACGGCTATACCTTCTCGGAGGCTGAGACGATCTTGTCCGCTGTGGCTCTGACGCCGCCAGAGGGCTCACGGAACGAATGGATTAAGGGTGTTTATGGCTGCAATTTTGCCATCCGGCAGGCCGCAGCTCTCCAGCATTCCGTGCGATTTGACGAACGTCTTCCTCTCTATGGCTGGCAGGAGGATATTGACTTCACGACCCAGCTGTCGCGTTTCGGAAAGGTGCTGCGAACGGACGCTCTTCTCGGCGTTCATCTTGGCGTGAAGGGCGGGCGGCAATCGGGATTGCGGCTCGGCTACTCCCAGGTCTCTAATCCCATCTACCTCTCCCGAAAGGGGACGATGGCGACCGGTTACGCGATCAAGCTCGTCGCCCGAAATCTCGCGGCCAACTGCGCCGGCAGTCTTAGAGCCAGGGGCAAGATCGATCGACGTGGCCGCTTGCGGGGAAATCTGATGGCGCTCCAGGACGTTTTTTTGCGCCGCCGGGTGACCCCGGAGCGAATTCTGGAGCTGTAGCGTCATGCGGCGATACTGGTCGAATCGGCGCTGGCAATGATCCCGACGGTTTTCCTGCCTATCATCATGGCGTTGTTCGCCATGGCGATGGTCTCAAAGAACAAGATCGCCGGTACGTTCTACCTGCTGGTGATCTCGCTCGTGCTGGGCGGGACCGCGATTATCCAGCTTCCTATGCTTGGGGGCGCCAGCCTCCTTGTCAGTCACTTCATGCTGGCGCTTTTTGTTTTGGTCGGGTTTCTGATGCTGCCGCCTGGCGCCCTCGCTGATGCGGCCCGCACCCAGTGGCTTGGGCTCGTAGTCTGCGCATACGCGGCGCTTATCGGGTTTTTCGGCCCCCGGCTTTTCGGTGTCGGCGTGGAAGTCTATCCGATGCGAATGGACGACGTCGGGATGGTCCCGTTCGGTCCAAGTTCATCGAACATCACTCACACGCTGTACTTTTGCGGAACGATCATATTGACGCTTGTGCTGGTGGCGTTCTTCCGGAGCGGCTCGCTGAAGTTCGGCGACCTGCGAGTTGCGGCGCTCTGGCTCGGCGGCATTCACGCCGCTGCGGGAATTGCGGACTTTACGGCCGGGACGCTGGGGTTCCCCGGTCTCTTCGATTTTGTCCGCAATGCTGACTATGCGATGGTCGAACAGACAATCAACGGATTGAAACGGGCTGCGGGCACTTTTCCCGAACCCTCCTCCTATGCGTCGCTTTCCATTCCGGTTCTGGTCTTCGCGTCCGAGCTCTGGTTGCAGAAGTCTGACCGGACGGCGGGGCTCGTAGCCATCGCGGTTCTGGTCGCTACCGTGCTGTCGACGTCCAGCGCGGGCTTTCTCGGAATAGGGTGCTACGGCATCCTGCTCGCGTTGCGGGTGGTCACATCCTCGCACCGTCCGGCGATATTCTTCAGGCTGCTTGGAATGATGGCGGTTGCGGGGGCGCTGGTGATTCTCGGCATCCTTCTCCTGGCGCTCAACGCCAGCGCCTTTGGCAGCCTTGGCGAGGCAGTCAGCCTGATGACGATGGAGAAAGCCGGCACCGACTCCATGGATGAGCGCACCGTCTGGGCGCTTCAGGGGCTCTCACTCTTCCTCGAATCGAACGGCTTCGGCGTCGGTGCCGGGAGCTTCCGGTCTTCGAGTATTCTAACGGCATGCATAGGTTCGTTCGGCATTGTCGGAGCGATTCTCGTACCGCTCTACTTCTTGCCCTTGTTCACGCCGCCCCTTGGAATGGAGAGCCGCCGTGCGGAGGTTCGCATTTCTGGCTGGTCGGCCGTCATGTCGCTGGTCCCGCTACTGGTGGTCGGCGTGACCCCCGATCCAGGTCTCGCTTTCGGTGTATTCGCCGGGTACGCCCTCGCGGGTGCGAGTGTGCGTGTCGGGTCTCGTCGAGGTGGGAAGGTGAGTGCGGCGAAGTAGGTACTGAATCGGCCGTTCGGATCTATGCCGTGGGTTGAGCGGCATTCCACCACTGGTTGAATCGTCGGCGCCGGAGTTGATGCAGGCCTCCCGATGTTGCCAATTCGGCAGGTAGACTGCAGGGTAAAATCTACGGGCAGCGTTCACTTTTGGAGACCGGATAGGCGGCGCCGCCGTCAATTGGGCTCTCTGCGAGGGTGAACGTTGTTGCAGAAACCGGCGGGCTGAAGAGAACTTGAAAAGCTGGTGCTGCCAGTAGCCTTGCGAGCGACGAAAGGCATGGGGGTGATGTCCTCGAACGAGGAAGTCAAAGTTGTCAGCATTGATTTTGGCACTGCTTTCTCGAAAGCGGCGGTGGCGCCCAGAGTCGCTGGTCAGATGCTTCCGTCCCGGATCCGGGTTCTTCGGGTCGGGGCCGAAGCGGACTCGCACAATCCGTATCTGGTCCCGTCAGCGCTCTGCTTGCTCGACAGGACAATCCACTTTGGCGCCCGCGCCGTCGCCGTCGCTGATACGCTTCCTGAGCGTCGCGAGGCCCTCCAGTCCTTCAAGCTCTTGCTGGGCGCCAGCGATCTGTCGGCATTGCTCGACACATCGCCTCCGCGCAAGATCGACCCCGACGCGATCTTCACCTACCGCGACCTCATTGTACTGTTTCTGGCCTACTTCATTGATGTGACTGAGCTGGCGATGGGATCGGTCGATCTTGCCGACCCCGCGTCCAGCTGCGTGATGCGCTACACGCGCCCGGGTTGGTTCACCAGTCGAACCGGGAACGATCATGCGGAGATCGTAGCCCTGCTGCGCACAGGGAAGGGCGTCCTCGAGCAGCTGGGGTCGGGCTTCTGGAAACAACCGCTACCCTATGAGTCTGCGTCGGCAGGAATACGCGCGGCGCGCGCCCACCCAGGGCTTATCGTGGAAGCAGGCGTGTTCGAAGCGACCGCATCGGCGTCTTGCCACCTGCAGCTCACCGACGAGCGGCTCGGTATCATGATCCTGGATATTGGTGCGGGAACGACCGACATCGAAGCATTCGTCCTGTCCGACGTCGGCGCGGCGCCGGAGCGGATCGGCGAGTCCCGACTGACGCTGTCAATCGCGGGCGACAACATAGACCGCGTATTGCTCAATATCCTCGTCGATTCTGCAAAAGGCGCGCGTTCAATAACGGAGCGTGCCGATGTCTGGCGCGCGCTGCTACCGAAGATACGCGGGTTGAAGGCGCAGTTGTTCGAGAAGGGGAAGGTCTCGCTGACACTTCGATCGGGTGTGACCGTAAGCTGCACTCTCTCGAAGCTGTCCGACTCAAAGGACTACAAGCGTATCGTGAAAGCCATCTCGGCGGCGTTCCGGGAGTTGGTCGATGCGGCCGCGATAGAGGCCAAGCGGCATGGGCTTCGCGAATTGCTCAGCGTCGCGACGGGCGGAGGCGCCACGCTTCCATTTGTTCAGGACCTTGTCCGAAAGACAAAGCCCAAAGTGCGGCAGGTCTCCATGCGACGCATCGACAGCGTCCCGCAATGGGTGCGCAGCATCTCGTCTGCCGAGGAGGTCGCGCCGATCTTCAACCAGTTGGCCGTTGTCATTGGCGGGGCGATTGCTCCCCGAAATCTTCTGATTGTTCCGGCCCCTGTCGTTCGCAGCAGCTATTCGCCGGCAGGCGGCCGCCGTTCGGAAACCCTGCGAAACGCGGAAAGCACCGGGTAGTGGTCTGATCCCACGTCCGGTCCTCGTCTGACGTCCGTCGTCGACCATGCCGGCCCAGCAAACACGTGGTCGATCCCGAATATCGGCGCTGGCGAGTAACGACGAAGGGGCGACGCCGGAGCGGGCCACGTCCGGATACCGAAGGTGCGCCGCTTTAGGGACAGACGCTTGTCCATCCGCCGCATTGCCCAAGACCAGTCCGTGGCATTGAAGTCCCCGGCGAGGATGGCTCCGCCCACGTCTTCAAGCCCGGAAACGGCATCCAGAACTGCAGAGATACTCGACACGTCGGCGCTCATGCCGCCTCGCCGCAGAACGTGGACGCCGATCACAGGGAACCAGCCATCCTCACTGCCTGGTATCCTGAACTCTGCTGCTGCAAGGGGAATAGCGCCCCAATTCCCAGGCGGGCGCGACAGGCCAGCCGCCAGGTCGGCGCCGCCGCCGATGGCCCGGCCCGGCAGGCGGGAGAATATGGCGACGCCGCAATAAGGCATCGCCTCGCAGGTGAAGCGTGAGGGATAGCCGGGCAGGGCCGCAGCCAATTGCATCAGCGCCGCTTCGCCAGCCTCGGTCAACACAATGACATCGGGGGCCTCGGCTTCAATGAGTGCAAGTGTCGGGGTGAGGTCTCGGTTCTCAAACCAGAGATTGAGACTCAGGATCCGGATGTCAGGATTGCCAACCTGCCCCAGTCCTGTGCTGGCGCCGCGGATGCCAACGGCGCCAAACGAAACCAAAAGCGTTGCCGTAACGCTCGCACCCGCGATCGCCGCCCAAAGAGGGAAAGTCTGTCGGCGAACAATCCAGGCGAGCGAAAGGGGTAAGGCCAGGACGGCAATCACTGGCACAAGCTCGGTGACCGGCTCGAATGGCGGCGCGATGCTCGCCAGAAGGCATATCGCTGTCAGAGTGGTCAGCGCAGCGATGAACAACAGGACAGAAGGGCTTCTCACCGCGTTTCCACTCGCCCGACTGGCTTGTCTGCATGGATGGACAGCATCTGGTCTCACTGGGTCGCATGACCCTCCCTGATGCTCAACCTCACTCGTGTCCGGAACAGGCTGGCAGAGGACGGCCGAAGCGGCGGACGGTGTTATGTGGCATGCCTGATGGCGTGGGCGTCCTCAAAGCCCGCGCGGGCATTCGTAAATGTGCGTCTGTGCTGTTGTTGTCACAAAGCCTTGCTGGAATTCTGATCAATGGCCACGCACAGGAAACAAGAGAGACGCATTGTGCGGCAGTTGATAGCGAATGAAAGGCCGAACGACCCTGTTCGCCTTCGGCGCGGAACCAGATCGATGCACAGTCGTTCTGGAATTCACCGGGGTGGGGCATGCACGCACTAGACAAGACTCACAATCCGGAAGCGCTACCCGGGATACCGGCCAGGACGACCGAGCCTTACGTACTTGAGTGGCGCGACTGGCCGCGGCAGCCGGTTGGCGGTATCGCAAAACGCCTGTTCGATGTTTTTGTGGCTTCCGGTGTTGTGGTCTTTATCGCCCCGCTGCTGCTGGTGCTGCTGATTGCCGTTCACCTGCAGGATGGCGGCCCCCCCCTCTACGGGCATCGCAGGATCGGACTTGGCGGGCGTCCCTTCAAGTGTCTCAAGTTCCGCACGATGGTGACGGATTCCGATGCCGCCCTTACAAAGGTGCTGACAACGGATCCGGCGGCTGCACGGGAGTGGGCTGCCAATCGCAAGCTTGCGGTGGATCCGCGGGTCACGCGGCTGGGGAGGTTTCTCCGCCGATCGAGCCTCGACGAGCTGCCGCAGGTGTTCAACGTGCTCCGCGGTGAGATGAGCCTGGTCGGTCCCCGGCCTGTCGTGTTCGAGGAACTGGTGCGTTACGACCTCGCAAAAGTGCACTACCTGCGCGCACGCCCTGGCATCACAGGCTTGTGGCAGGTCAGTGGACGCTCCAACACCAGTTATTCCAGGCGTGTGGAGCTCGATAAATCCTATGTGCTTCGCTGGTCTTTCCTGAGTGATGTTTCAATAATGCTCCGCACTGTTCCTGCACTTGCCTCCCGTAGCGGGGCCGTCTGATGGGCGGTCTGGACGGCATGATGGGTGGTATCGCCACGCCGCGTGATTCCCAGCATCCACAGGTGCGAGTGGCGATCATCCACTACTGGCTGGTGAATATGCGCGGGGGCGAAAAGGTCCTCGAGGCGTTGTGCGAGCTGTACCCCGACGCAGACATCTTTACGCACGTCTACAATCCCAAGGCGATGTCGCCTCGCATCCGTCGGCACAACGTCCGGACTACGTTCATCCAGAAGCTTCCGGGCGCCTTGCGGCACTACCAGAAGTATCTGCCTCTGATGCCGATGGCGCTGGAGGAGCTGGACCTGTCTGCCTATGACCTGGTGATTTCCAGCGAGTCCGGACCTGCCAAGGGCGTCATCGTACGTCCGGACGCCGTCCACATCTGCTATTGCCATTCGCCCATGCGTTACATCTGGGACCAGTATACCCAGTACCGGAACTCAGCCGGGTTCTTCGCCCGCCTCGCCATGCCGTGGATCGCCTCCGGACTGCGTCAGTGGGACGTCACGTCTGCGGCGAGAGTCGATTACTTCATCGCGAATTCAAAGGCCGTTGCACGGCGCATCCGGAAGTACTGGCGTCGTGACGCCGAGGTCATCGCGCCGCCCGTAGACGTTTCCCGCCTTGATGCAGCCAGTGAACGGGACGACTTCTACCTGCATGTCGGGGAACTCGTTCCCTACAAGCGTGCAGACATCGCTGTCCGCGCCTGCTCCATGCTGGATCGGCGGTTGATCGTGATCGGAGATGGTCCGGAGCTCAAGCGCCTCAAGAAGATGGCGGGGCCTTCGGTGGAGTTTCTTGGCCGCCTGCCGGACGATCTCCTTTACGAACACTACGCCCGGTGCCGCGCGCTTCTCTTCCCCGGCGAGGAGGATTTCGGCATCGTTCCCGTTGAAGCCATGGCGGCTGGCGCGCCCGTTATCGCTTTCGGCAGGGGTGGTTCAGAAGACACCATCATTGACGGACACACCGGTATAACCTTCCGGGAGCAGTCGGTCGCCAGCATGCTTTCGGCCATCATCGAGTTCGAGATGGATGAGGCGGCGTTCAGCGCGACCAACATTGCGGCGCATGCTCACAAGTTCGAGCGCAATGTCTTCAAGGACCGGTTCGCGCAAACGGTCCGCGCGATCATGGCTCGCCACAATCAGGAACGGACGCGTCCTCTCGATTTTCCGACTGCAGATCCCGTCCGCGGTCCTCGCGTCTTTTCGGATTGATTGACGATGGCGCGGAGCGGCGAGCCGGTCGCCGGTCCTGGCCGGCGCATCCTGATAAACGGGAAATTTCTGGCAGCGCCTGCAACGGGCGTACAGCGGGTTGCCCGGGAACTGATCCGCGCACTCGATTCCGACCTGAGCGAGAATCCCAGTGCTGTCGGCTGGGAAATCCTTGCTCCAGAAAACGCCGACCACTCCTTTTCGCTGGCGAATATTTCCCTCAGAGATATCGGTGGGAAGGGTGGAGCAGCATGGGAGCAGACCAGTCTGCCTCGAGCCGCAAATGGCGGTCTTCTGGTCAGTCTCGCAAACAGCGCGCCTATCCTGCACCGGCGTGGCGTTGTCATGCTGCACGACGCACAGGTCTTTGACGCGCCTGAATCCTACTCTCCTGCCTTTCGGGCCTGGTACCGCTTCCTCCATCCTCTGCTGGCGCGCCGGTCCAGCGCTGTCCTGACGGTCTCCGACTTTTCGCGGTCGCGGCTGGCCGCCAATGGCGTCACGCAGTCCGCACACGTAGTTCCCAACGGTTTCGACCATATACTGCGTGTTGAAGCATCCCCCGACGCGCTCTCCCGCCATGGCCTGGTTTCGGGCGGGTATGTTCTGGCTTTTGCATCCCGCCAGCCGCACAAGAATACGGGACTTCTACTGGACCTGTTCTCATCGCCTCGCTCCGACGGGGTTGTGCTGGCTCTGGTAGGAGATGCGCTTCCCGGCGATGCTCGTCTCCCCGGCGACCATGTCCGGTTGCTTGGCCGTGTTCCGGATTCCGATCTGAAGGCTCTCTACAGCGGTGCTGCGGCTTTTCTTTCACCGTCGCTGACGGAAGGTTTCGGTCTCCCGGCAGGTGAGGCGGCGCTGTGCGGAACAGCCGTTCTTGTCGCGCGAGCAGGAGCCCAGACAGAAATCTGGAATTCATCCGGGCTCTGCGAAGCGCCGGATGACCAGGAAAGCTGGCGCCGGCGTCTTGATGCGCTGCTCCGAGATCCAGCAGTCCGCATGGCGACCTCACAGGTCGCCCGGAGCGTCGCCTTACGTTATACATGGCGCAATGCGGCCAGACTGCTGCGGAGCATCGTGGACCCATTGGCTTGACGCGCATCGCAACGGACTGTGCCGTGCTGATCGTCTATTGTCAGGGAATGGAAGGATCTGACTGCAAGTCCGGGGATCCTGTCTCCTGAAGAGTTGGATCGGTAGCGCTTGGCGGCGCTTCAACGGTACCTGTTGCTGACTCGCTTCCTTGCAGACTTCTTACGCCGCTGTTTGCCTGGGCCCGGCGTGCTTCGCTATCGAGCCAGACCAGCGCGACGCAGACGTCGCTCAGGCCCGCGTCTTCCAGCGGCAGCGCCGCAGCCAGTGCGGCGATCTGTGAACCAAGAAAGCACGGTGAGGTTTCGGCAGCACTGGTCGTGGTGTCGCTGTTGAGCGCAGACCCGTCGTCGCTTGCGGCATGACCGGACGGGCTGATCTGCATCGTCCGCGCAAGGTCCGCGGGCCGCGTAGGGGCGCTGAGAGGGGGGGAGGGCTCGCCAGGCGGGCGTTGCAGCTCGATCTGGCCAACCGACGCAGATGGCGGCGCCGCAGTCGCTGTCGGAAGTGCAGCGGAAGCGGTGAGGATCGCCAGAATGCGCGTCAGGTCGTTGCGCTGCATTGTCCCGGTCTCCCTGATACGCGGTCTTACTGAGCCGACTGCGTTACGCTGATCGCGGAGCCGCCGTACTGGCGCACGATCAGACCGAGGTAGTCGCCGGTCTGGTTGCTGACCAGCACGTTGCCGGCGCCGACCTGTTGCGAGAGGGTGAGATTGCCATCGCCCTCCTGCTTGGTCGTAGCGTGGTTATCCGCACCGCTCTGGCGGAACACCGACAGGTTGCCCTCGCCCGACTGTGTTGCAGAAATGGAGCTAAGTCCCTCAGCCAGATCGCGCTGAAGCGCGGCCGCGACGTTGCTGTCGCCGGTCTGGCGGATCGTTATTTCTCCACCGGGGTCGGGGGCGGGTGACGATAATGCGCCCGGATTCGATCCAAGCAGGATATCTTCTGCAGAAGGTGGTTCACCGAATGCAGCGGGGGCAGTCGCAGCGAGCACGCCGGCGGCCGCCATCATCAGGCAGTTTTTCAGGATATGCATGGCGGTCTCCGATCGCCGATGGCGGCCGGTTGCAGGTGGCTGCAACCGGCCTGGCCGTTGGCGGCGGAGACGCTGAAGCGCCTCCGCCAGTCCTGCAGGCGCTAACGCCGCATCAGCCTACTGGCTGACCGTGGCGAGGTTGTTCGAGCCGATTTGCGAAATCGACGAGACAGCGCCAACCGAGGTTTGGGTGGCGTAGGCGCGGTTGCCGTAGCCGCCGCCCTGGAACACACCGACGATCCCGTCAGACGATGTCTGCTTGATCTCGACCAGTCCGCCCACGCCGGTCTGGGTCACGTCTGCATCGTTGCCGATGCCGGCTTGCAGAAGCTTGAGCGTGTTGTCGGAACCCGCCTGCATGCCCGACAGGGAGTTGAACTCGCCGTCCTGGCCGGCCATGACATAGTTGTTCGAACCATCCTGCACGAAGCGCGCAGAGGTGCTTCCGACAGTGTTGTACGAACCGGCTTGGCCGATGAAGAACTGGTTGTCCGAGCCCAGCTGGTCGGCCGTCACGGAGTTCCGCGAGCCCACCTGCGTGACGGTGGCAAGGCCGTCGTTGTTGTTCTGCAGAAGCAGAACGCTCTGGATCGAACCGATCTGTTCGATGATCGCCTCTTCGCCGGCGCCAAGCTGGGTCACGGACGCCGAATGGCCAAGACCCGTCTGGAGGATCGTGGTGAACTCGAGCGAGCCGGCCTGCGTCGCGATGGCGGATGAGTCCGTCGACGAAGACGTACCCGGTTCGCCCTGCTTGATCACGATGTAGCCATCAGATCCGGACTGTGCGGTTTCCGCAGAGTTGTTCAGGCCGGCCTGCGTGATCTTCGCGTCGATGACAGCCGTTCCGCTTTGAGCGGCTTTGGCCGAGTTCGACTCGCCCTGCTGGATGACGGAGATAACGCCACCGTCGCCGGACTGCTTGATATCGGCGACGTTTTTGTCACCAGTGCCCGTCATGTCGACGAAAACCTGGCTCACTGTGGCGGTGTTGACAGAGCCGGTCTGTTCAACCTTGCTGAGGTTGAGGGCCGCGACATCGGCCGGGAGGCCGCTGTCCACCTGTGTCACCGTGGCGATGTTGGCCGAACCGGACTGGGTCACGGTCGAGTCAGCCGCCGTTGCGGCTGTCTGGGCGACAGTCGCGATATGTGCGTCGTCGGTCTGGGTGACCGTCGACGTGTTGTTGTCTGCAAACGCAGGCGCGGCCACAAGGGCTGCGACCGCTGCAGAGGTCAGCAAAAGTCTACGCATCTAGTCTACTCTCCTTTGATCGCCACCCGCTTTTTGCGGGCTCCCTCATTCGCCGTCCCCCCTTGCTGGCGGATCGGCAAAGCGGCCAAGGGATGGCCGCTATCTCTAAGAGCCCCTGGCCGCAGAAGCTGCGGTCGGGACCCGCGCGGTTTGCGCCAGCTCCGTCGCCCGTGTCGCGCCCGTCTTTGCACTGGCGAACACGTTGCCCTTTTCGTTGCGGTGCTTGTCGAGCAGGGCGGCTGCGGTGGCCTTGTCGCCGAAGCTCCAGACGCCCAGTTCGGCGCCTTCCACGACCAGCATCTCCACGGCCTTCTCGACCGCCTGGCGCAGCGCCAGCAGATCGGGCTCGTTGGTGGTGATGCCTGTCTCGGCCTCGAGCAGCTCCTTGTAGCTCACGAACCGGAACGCATTGGCGGAGATCCCGACCGAAGCGATCTTCTTGGACGCCACGACCGTCGTGATCACCTCGCCTGTCTTCACGCTTACAGCGCGCAGATAGACGGTCACCGTGTCTTCCCGGTAGCTGGTGTGCGCGCCGATGCCGAGGAAGCGTGCGCCGGCCCCGCCGGTCACCGTGTTGGTGTCGTAGCCGATGACGCCGCCTTCGAGGATGATCCCGGCGAACAGCATGGGCGGCAGGGCTTCGGGGTTGATGATCTCCTCGCCAAGGTACTGCTTGCGCATCTCGCGGATGATCTGGCGTTCCTTCAGGAGATTATCGAGGTTCTCGCGCTCGAGGACGGTGAACCAGGTGCGGTTCCCGGCGTCCTGCAGGGCCTTCACCAGGATCGATGTGGAGCCCTGCGAGATCGCCTTGGACAGCGACTGAACGCCTTCCGTGGGTTCGAACCGGCCGGTCTGGTCGAGGAAGTTGTAGACGGTGACCGCCAGCTTCTCGCGCGGGGGCGGCAGCGCCAGAAGATCAGACTGCGAACTTGTTGCAGCGCCTGCATAGGCAGGGGTCTGGACCAGTCCCGACAGGGCCTGGTCCGGCGTGGCGCATGCCGATGCAAGCAGGCCGAGTACAGCGAGGGCGGTGGTGCGGATCAGGGCCATGTCAGAAGCCGCCCACGGCTGAGGTCAGGTCGCCGCCGGACGTTGTCGCCGGGGCCAGGTCGAGACCCGTTCCGCCGAGTCCGAGGGAGGAGGCCGCGTTCGTGCTGGCGCCCAGGAGCGGGATCTCGATCTCTGTGCGGGTGCCCGCTGCGTTGTCGACGATGACAAGCTGGACGGAGTCGAGGCCGCGCTCGAAGCTGATGACCTGTTCGCCGAATGTGATGGTGCCGCTGTCCTGCGGGTTCTCGCCGAAGATCGCATCGTTGACCTGGCTGGCCAGCGAGGAGAGCAGGCGGCTCTGCAGCTGCCTGACAAAGAGGTCGGTGGCCGAACTGGCCGAAGCCGCTGCCGCCTTGTAGTCGTTCTGGGCGTTCGCGATCGAGAGCAGGTGAGAGGAGTTGAACGCGTCTCCGCCAAACGACGGGTTGGTGGGCTTGTAGACCAGCGCCTGGCCATGCGCGGGAAGCGAAGAAGCCGTAACGGCGACAAGTGCAGCGATGCCGGCGAGCAGGCGTGACGGCGTTCCTGCGCGGATGCCGATGGGGGCGTTTCTGGCCATTCCCGTTCCTCCGGTTATGTTGAATGGGCGCTGAACACCAAAGAGCAAGTTTGGGTCCAACCCGATGGGGGGCGGCCGGCCTGATGCAGAGGGGCTGGCTGCGTTAACCGCGAGAGTCACGGCAGCGCCGCGCTGGAGGCGGGTGTGTGCTGCCAGCTTTGTGTCCGGAGACAAGCGGCAGGCCCTTCGCCAGTTAAGCGAATTGCACCCGGAGGCGCCCGCGCACTCATGGTTAGTGAAACGTTTCGATCCCTTTGGCGGACGTGTGCCTGCCCGAGCGATCAAAAACGGATCAGTTTCGCCAGATTGGATAATTGCTGCGACGCCGCGAGCGCGACGCGAGCATTGGGGCTTGGGCCCGGACGGCTGCAGCGGCGTCCTGTGTCAGTCCTGTTGTGGGGGCGTGGAGAGTCTGCGGCAGGCGCGGTCCAGTACGCTAAGCGTGATGGCCAGTTCGGCATCCGTGATGCCTTCGAAGATGTCATTACGGAACCTGGCGGCGATGGTCTGGATTTCGTCCAGAATACTGGCGCCGGCGGGCTCAAGATACACGGCCTTTGCCCTGCGATCAGACGCTTGTACCTCGCGACGAATGAGACGTTGTGCTTCCAGTGCGTCGAGGAGTTTGACGAGAGTAGGCCCCTGGACGCCGACCGCTTCGGCAAGTTCGGCCTGTATGACTCCTGCCGGGCTCCGGGACAGCGTGTACAGCACGTTCCAGCGCGCATCCGTCTGCTCGGTTGCTCGAAGCAGGTCCGTGAGCCGCGAGCGCCAGCGACGGCCCGTCACCACGATGCTCGCTGCCAGGTCTTCCTGAAGGCGGGGCCTGTCCGCAGGTGTTGCGGATTGCGGGATCGCGAGTCCTGGCACTTTTGCCTCCCCTGTCCGCCTCTACAGGGGCGGATCGTTACCAGTAGCAGGACAAAAGTTTACGATTGGATAAATGCGTTTCTTTTCCGAACTCTGTGTGAAGCCTGCCCGGTCGCTGTCTGCGGGCTATTGCATCTGGAGGAGTCGCAAAAGGGCCGCTCTGAAGTCGCTTGCAGACAAGGGCGCAAGCGCGCTTTCCACCGCGCTCTCGTTTCTGGCATGAGCGGCCTTGGCTTCGGCAAGAGTGGTACGGCCCTTTTCCGTCAGCGCGAGGATGTTGGCCCTGCGGTCATCCTGGCACGGCAGGCGGGCGATCAGGCCGGCGGCGACGAGCTCTGAAACAAGAGCCACCAGGTTCGGCTGCTGTATCGAGAGTGCGTCCCCGACTTCATGCTGCTTCAGTCCCGGATTTTCTTCGACGATCAGCATGACGGAGTAGGTGCTCTGGCGCAGGCCCGCCGCTTCAAGCCGTTCGGCGAGGCGTCCGAGCGCCACGCCGTTTGCGAGCCTCAGGAGGAAACCAAGGCTGCCAGCCAGTTCCGACTGGGTCAGGCGGCCGGGGTGGGCGCCATCCGTCAGCTGACTGCTGAGGCCCGCAAATGTTTCAGTGCGCCGCCGTCTGGGCGCCCGTTTCTGCTCGTCTGTCATCGGGACTTCACCATCGAGTAGAGCAGATTCACGCGCTCGGTCTGGACCGCTGCGGCTCATCCTTATGACGATCAGCCTCACTCGCAACCCTGGGGAGATTTACGAGCAGCAGCTTGACTCTTCGCCGCCGCTGAGTCGTTTAGTAGGATAGGAACAAAAAGGGAACATTGTGGGGTCTGACCTGGCCACTCTGAAAGCGACCCTGGCGCATCTGGAGCGCGGCCGGATGGCGGCGTCTCCGGGTGTGTTCACGCTTGGCGCGCCTGGTGTGGACGAAGCGCTGGGCGGGGGGCTCGTCAGGGGCGGCCTGCATGAAGTCTATGCAGGGATGGCTGCGGACGCCACGGCGGCCGCGGGCTTCACGCTCGCACTGGCAGTGCGTGCAGCTGCAGACCGCCCGATTGTATGGGTGCGACACGACTATGCAAGTTTCGAGGGCGGAGGACTTCATGCGCCCGGTCTTGTGGAGCTGGGGCTCGATGTAAGCAGGCTGACGCTCGTTCGCACGCGCTCTCCCGCCGACGCCCTAAAGGCAGGCGCGGATGCGGCTGCGTGCGCCCCGTTGGGTGCGGTCATGCTCGAGATCTGGGGCCAACCGGATGTGCTGGGGCTGACCGCCTCGCGCCGTCTTCTGTTTGCCGCTGAAACCTCGGGCGTCACGGTGTTGATGCTCCGCGCTGCAGCGCCGCCAGCCGCCAGCGCCGCCACGACACGCTGGCGTGTGGTGACCAGTGCTTCAAGGGCTCTGGAGGCCGGCGCGCCTGGTCTTCCATCTTTCACCATCTCCCTGCTGCGCAACCGGGCGGGTGCAGCCGGGCGCAACTGGCTTGTGGAGTGGGACCGTGACCAACTCTCCTTCAACGAGATCGCGCCGGTGGCTGGCCGTGTGGCTGCCCTTCCTCCCGGTGGACGCGCTGCGCCGGATCATGCGGGAGACGACTGGCGAGAGGCCGGCTAGGGCGCCGCCGGTTTCTGCTGCAAAAATGGAACGGCTGGTCCTGGTCGAAACAGTGAAGGGGGCGCTGCGTCTTGCCGCAATCAGCCCGGAAGCTGCGGCTGCCGGGCTGGAGCCAGGCCTGACCCTTGCCGATGCGCGCGCGCGCCTTCCCGATGTAAAGGCTGTGGATCACGATCCCGCCCGTGACGCACGCATGCTCGAACGGCTGGCGGACGACTGCGAACGTTTTTCTCCTGTCGTAGCTATCGACGCGCCCGATGGTCTGATCCTCGACATTGGCGGCTGCGGACATCTGTTCGGCGGAGAGGCCGAGCTGCGTCTGGCGCTCGGACGGCGCTTTCGCCGGTTCGGCTTTCATGCACGCGCAACGATTGCGGATTCTCCGGACGCCGCCCGTGCACTGGCTCGGCACGCCCGCATTGCTATCGTGCCGCAGGGCGGGGATCCGGCCTGTATCCGGCGCTTGCCCGTCGCGGCCCTGAACCTTTCCCAGGATACAAGGACCGCGCTTGTACGGGCCGGTCTGCGCACCATCGGGGACCTCCTGGACCGGCCAAGCCTGCCGCTGTCCGCTCGGTTCTCGGAAGATATCGCCCGCCGTCTTGCACGGATGTGCGGCCAGGAAGCCTCGCCTGTCGCGGCGCGGCGCATGGTCCCGGTCTGCACCGTCGAGCGTCGCTTCGCCGAGCCGGTCGCCCGAACCAGCGATATCGAGGCTGTGCTCGGGGATCTGGTGGGGGAGGCCGCCGCACTCCTCGCGCAGCGCCTGGAGGGCGGACGGGCGTTCGAGGCCAGCTTCTTCCGCGCCGACGGTGTTGTCCGTCATCTGTGCGTCGAGACCGGGCAGGCGACCCGGGACCAGGGCGCCGTGATGCGTCTGTATAGAGAGAGGCTGGATGCACTGGCTGACCCGCTCGATCCCGGTTTCGGATTCGACATGATGCGTCTGTCGGTTCTCGTTACGGAGACGGTGGCGTCCGGCCAGATCAGTCTCGATGGACGGGTACGGGAAGATGGCGAAATCGCCGGGTTGATAGACCGTCTGTCGACCCGCTTCGGTCGCGAGCGCGTGCTCCGCTTCGTGCCGCAGAATACGCACGATCCTGATCGCGCCGCGCGGCTATCGCCTGCCGTGGAAACCGGCCGGGCGGAAAGCTGGCTTCCGCCGGAGCCGGGTGAGCCGCCCTTGCGTCCCCTGCAACTCTTCGATCCGCCACAGCCCATCACGCCGTCTGCTGCCGAAATTCCCGATGGTCCGCCAGCAAGTTTTGCGTGGCGGCGCGTCGTGCACCGCGTCGTGCGCGCAGAGGGGCCCGAGCGTATCGCCCCGGAATGGTGGCGGGATAGCGCCGGCGAGGACGCCCGCGATTATTTCCGGCTCGAGGATGCAGAGGGGCGGCGTTTCTGGGTCTTCCGGACGGGCGAATACGGCGCGGAACGCTCCGCACCGCGCTGGTATGTGCATGGGCTCTTTGCATGAGCGCGTCTTCCCCCGCCTTCAGGAACAATACGGACGCGTCTGGTTATGCCGAACTGGCGGCTGCGACCTGTTTCTCTTTTCTGCGCGGCGCTTCCAGCCCGCAGGACATGGTTCTCACTTCCCTGTTGCTCGGTCATTCGGGGCTCGGGATCGCCGATCACAATACGGTGTCAGGTGTGGTGAGGGCCTGGAGCGCTCTCAACCAGCTTCGCGAGGATGGCGAGCCGCCGCCAGAAAAAGTGCGGGAGGGTGGATCGCCGGGCGAATACGCCTGGATCGAGCATCCCATGAGCAGCGACTTGCCGGTGACGCCTCAGGAGCTGAAAGAGCGCGCTCGCACCTTCCGGCTGGTCGTGGGCGCCCGGCTCGCCTTCTGCGACGGGACGCCGGACATTCTCGCCTATCCGGAAGATCGCGGCGGCTGGGGGCGGCTGTGCCGGCTTCTCACACGTGGGAACATGACCCCGGCTCCTGGCAAGGCGCGGCCCATCAAGGGGGAGTGCAGGCTGACCCTGGAAGATCTGCTGCGCGATCCCTTCGGACTGTTGCTCATCGTCATGCCTCCGCGCCGTCTGAGCGGACTGGAGGCGGTATTGTCGTCAGTGTCAGCTGCTGCGCCCGGCGCAGTCTGGCTAGGGGCGGTCCAGTCGCGCAGCGGCAGCGACGCACGCCAGCTTGTCCGGTTACAGACCATTGCCGACCGCGCCTCTGTTCCCCTCATCGCGGTCAACGACGCCCTTTATCATGCATCCGCCCAGCGAGACCTGCATGATGTCGTCACCTGCATCCGTGAAGGCGTCACCATCCACTCGGCCGGCCGCCTTCTCGAGGCCAACGCTGAGCGCCATCTCAAGCCGCCGCCCGAGATGCGCCGGCTGTTCCGCAGGGCTCCGGAAGCGATCATCCAGACGCAGTTGTTCCTGCAGCGGATCGATTTCGATCTTGGGCAGCTAAAGTACGAGTATCCAGACGAACCGGTTCCGCCCGGCTGGACCGACCAGGCCTGGCTGGAGGACCGCACCTGGCATCACGCCCAGATGCGTTATCCCGAGGCGATTCCGGACAAGGTCCGGCGTCTGCTCGACTTCGAGCTGGCGTTCATCGCCGAGCAGAACCTGGCCCGCTATTTCCTCACCCTCTATGACATCGTTCAGGTCGCAAAGGAGATGGGCATTCTCTGTCAGGGCCGGGGCTCGGCCGCCAATTCCGCCGTCTGCTTTGTCCTGGGCATCACCTCAGTTGATCCGGCAAAGTCCGACGTCCTGTTCGCCCGGTTCATGTCGACCGAGCGAAAAGAGCCGCCGGACATCGATGTCGACTTCGAACATGAGCGCCGGGAAGAGATCATCCAGCACATCTACAGGCGCTATGGCCGCCACCGCGCCGGTATTGCGGCGACTGTCATCCACTATCGCCCGCGCAGCGCCATGCGAGAGGTCGGCAAGGTCATGGGGTTGACCGAGGACGTGACGGCCCGGCTGACCGGGCTCGTCTGGGGAAGCTGGGGCCGCACTCTGCCGGATCAGCAGATCGTGCAGGCCGGCTTCGATCCCGCCAATCCCGAAATCCGGCGCGCTCTGGATCTGGCCGGCCGGCTCCTGGGCTTTCCCCGGCACCTGTCCCAGCATGTGGGCGGCTTCGTTCTCGCGCGCGACCGGCTGGACGAGCTTGTACCGATTGGTCCGGCCGCCATGGATGGCCGCACATTCATAGAGTGGGACAAGGACGACATCGACGCGCTGCGTCTGATGAAGGTGGATATTCTGGCGCTGGGCATGCTCACCTGCATCCGAAAGGCGCTGAACCTGATCGACCAGCATGGCGGTCCCCGTCTGGCGCTTGCGGATGTTCCGCAGGATGATCCCGCCGTTTACGACATGCTCTGCAAGGGCGACTCGCTGGGCGTGTTCCAGGTGGAGAGCCGCGCCCAGATGAACATGCTGCCGCGCCTGAAGCCGCGCGTGTTCTACGATCTGGTCATCGAAGTGGCGATCGTTCGACCCGGACCGATCCAGGGCGACATGGTCCATCCCTATCTACGGCGGCGTAGCGGCCTGGAAAGCGTCGACTACCCGGCGCCTGCGCCGGAATTCGGCGATTCTGGCGAACTTAAAGAGGTTCTGGGCAAGACGCTGGGTGTTCCCCTGTTTCAGGAGCAGGCGATGAAGCTAGCCATTGTCGCGGCAAAGTTCACGGACGCCGAGGCAAACGGGCTTCGGCGGGCCATGGCGACATTCCGGAACGTCGGCACGATCCACAAGTTCGAGGCGCTGATGGTCGAGGGGATGACCCGGCGCGGCTATGATCCGGCCTTCGCCCGGCGCTGTTTCGAGCAGATCAAGGGATTTGGCTCTTATGGCTTCCCGGAGAGCCACGCCGCCGCCTTCGCGCAGCTTGTCTACATATCGTCCTGGATCAAGCATCATCACCCGGCTGCATTCGCGTGTGCGCTGCTGAACTCGCAGCCCATGGGGTTCTATGCGCCAGCCCAGATCGTCCGCGATGCACAGGAGCATGGCGTCGATGTGCGAGCGGTCGATGTCAACGCCAGTGAATGGGACAATACGCTGGAGCGTACAGCAAAGGGCGAACTGGCCCTTCGTCTCGGGTTTCGGCAGATCGACGGGCTCTCGGCGATGGCGCTGCAGCGCATGACCGAAGTTCGCCGGGATGGCTTCAGGGATGTCACAGACCTGTGGAAACGCAGCCGTCTTCCCGCGGACTCGCTCCGGAAGCTCGCCGATGCCGATGCCTTCCGGTCTATTGGTCTGGATCGCCGAGAAGCGCTCTGGGCTGTCCGCAGGCTGCCCGCCGATATCCCGCTTCCATTGTTCGAAGCGGCTGACGCAACAGATCTTGGCGAAGAGCCGGGCATGGCGCTGCCGGCGATGTCGCTGTCGGAGCATGTCGCGACTGATTACCAGACAGCGCGTCTTTCGCTGAAAGCGCACCCGATGCAGATCCTGCGGCCGGTGTTCGAGGCGGGCGGCGCTTTCACCTGCGAGGCGACGTCCAGACGGCCGAACGGAGCCTGGACCCGAACGGCCGGCGTTGTTCTGGTCAGGCAGAGGCCAGGCAATGGCAAGGCGATCTTCATCACGCTGGAAGACGAAACCGGCGTCACCAACGTGGTCATGTGGGCGCAGACGTTCGAGCGGTTCCGGGCAGAAGTCATGGCGTCCCGGCTTCTTCTGATTGAGGGCAGGGTGCAGCGTAGCCCTGAAGGCGTGATCCATCTGATGGCTGTGCGGGTCCATGACCGGACCAGCGATCTATCGCGGCTGGCCGAGGAACGGGATCCTACAATACAGCTGTCGCGCGCGGACGAATTCCTTCACCCGCAACATCCGCGTGGCCTCAGTAGCCATCCGCGCAACGCGCGGATCCTTCCGAAGTCGCGCGACTTCCACTAGCACTGGGCCACAAACCAGTGACGCGCGTTTCATCACGAGCGTTGATCTTGCGGGCGGCGCCTGTCTGCTAGCCGTCTGCATGTGGCCTGAAAGACGCTGGCAGGCCGCATTGATCCCGGCATCGCCGGGCGATGATCATCCGACAGGCGCTTTGCGATCCTGTTCGCCTCCTCAGCGTGCGTCTGGCCTGCGCCTTCCGGGGGCGCCGCTCAAAGACAAGCGGCAGTCGCACGCTTTCCTGTCATTCACGCCTTGCAGCACGGCCTCAGCGCAATTGACGTTGCGCATCGGTGACGAGCGCCGCCATCGTAAAAAAAAGATCAGGGAAGAGACACTGGGCAGGATTTGAGAAGCCGGGGCGCGTCTGGGGCGGGACGCGCGGGCGCCGTTCAACTGGGTTCGATGAACCTCCGCGGGGACCACGCAAAGTGAGCAGATCTATCTTCAAGTCATCATTGTTGGCCGGCGCCGCCATGTGGATCGGCGTCAACGCCATATCCGCCCAGGAGGCCGCGGCACAGACCGTCGAGACCACCTCGGGGCCGCAGGCGGCGACGCCGTCGCCATCGACCGAGCGGATCGTTGTCGTCGGATCGCAGATCGCCGGCGCTGAAGTCACGGGCGCACTGCCTGTCACGGTCGTAGGCATCGAAGACATTGAGGCGACCGCAGCTGTTTCGGCGGAGGAGCTCTTCCGCACCATCCCGCAGGCGGGCGACATCACCTTCAACGGGACCTACCTAGGCGGCGGGAACTCTAACGCGGCGCGCGGCGACATCTCCACCGTCAGCCTTCGCGGACTGGCGCAGGGCAACACGCTGGCGCTGATCAACGGCCGCCGCTCGGTGCTCCACCCCACGTCGCAGACCGACAACCAGACGCCGGTGTTCGGCTATAACGTCAACGCTGTGCCGGTTCAGGGGCTTGCGCGGGTCGAGATCCTGAAAGACGGCGCTGCGGCTCTTTATGGCTCTGACGCTGTCGCGGGCGTGGTCAACAACGTCCTGCGCGATGACTTCGAGGGCTTCAACGTCGACCTCCAGTACGGTCTGTCAGAAGGCACAAGCCTGGAGGAAATCTCGGGCAGCGCACTCTTCGGCGCGGATTTTGACGACGGCCGGGGGAACATCTCTCTCTTCCTCGGCGGCACCAGCCGCACTGCGCTCCTCACATCCGATCAGGATTACACGGATCACGCAGATCGCCGCAACTTTGTAGCAGGAACGCCCTGGGGCTCCCCGGCGGTCGTCTTCGATGCGCGTGGTGTCGGCGGTCCCTGGGGTGTCTTCACGCCGGTTGCCGGAACGGCTCCGGCCGGCGGTATCCGCAGCAATGGCGTTCTCTTTACGGACGCCGCAGGCGCGTTCCACTCGCAGCCTCCCGGCTTCCGGGCGGCCACGACGGGTACGGCTTCGACCTGCCCCTTGGCCGTGACGGGCGGCATCTGCTACGGGCCGGGGGCTCTTACGGCGGCCGGCTACCGCGAGATGCGCTACGATTCGCCGTCGACCTTCAAGGACCTGACGACGCAGCCATCCGTCGATCGATTCAACGCGTTCAGCTTCATCAACTATGACCTCACCGACGACACCACGCTCTACGGCGAGTACGGCTTCTACAAGGCTCAGACCGAAGCAGTCATTGGCGCTGGCGGCTCGCTTGGTTCGGCCCCGATCACCATCGCTGCCAACGCCTACTGGAACCCGGTAGGCAGCGGGCCTAACCGTCTGCCCGGCCTGAACTCGTCGGCCGCAGGCGTCCCGCTCGTCATCACAACCTACACCACCGTAGACAGCGGGACCCGCGACGTTGTCGTGGACAACGAGCAGATCCGCCTGCTCGTCGGCGCCAAGGGCGAGAAGTTCGGCTGGAACTGGGACACTGCTGCGCTGTACAGCGAGGCCAGCGTCCGCGACGAAGCCGACGGATACTCGTCCACCCTGTTCCAGAGGGCGCTGAACCGGACCAACAACACGGCTTACAATCCCTTCAGCGGCGGCAGCCCGACCACGCCGTCGGTCGGCGATCCGACTGGAAACCTCCAGGACACGATCGACTCGTTCCGTATCAAGCAGGTCCGCGAGAACAAGACGGCGCTGTCGTTGTTCGACTTCAAGGTCTCCAAGCCGGATCTCTTCAGCTACTGGGCAGGCGATATTGGCATGGCGGGCGGCGTCGAGTGGCGCCGTGAGACCTACCTCGATGACCGCGACGCCCGGCAGGATACGTCCACGCCGTTCTTCGACCAGATCACCGGCGCGCTGGTCTCCGATTCCGATCTGATGGGTCACAGCCCCTCTCCGGACGTGAAGGGGAGCCGCAACACAACTTCTGCCTATATCGAGTTCGCCGTGCCGCTGGTGAACCCGGATTGGGGCATTCCCGCTGTCGAAAGCGTCGATCTCCAGATCGCGGGCCGCTACGAAGACTACAACGACGTCGGCTCCGTCGCGAAGCCGAAGGTTGCAGGCGCCTGGGATACAGGCTACGGCCTGAAGCTGCGGGCGTCCTGGTCCGAGGGCTTCAAGGCCCCCAACCTCGAGGTGGTGAATACGCCGCTTCTGGAACGCGTGAACGGCTATCCGGATTACATCCAGTGCGAGGCCGCTTTCCAGGCGCCGGCCGGCGGAACGTCCATTCCGTACGCCTCCTGCCCGACCCGCAGCGTGACAGTGGCCAGCCTCCGCTCCGGCAACGCCGATCTCAAGCCGGAAGAGTCGACCAGCTTCTCCTACGGCGCTGTGTTCGAGCCGGACTTCCTGCCGGACTTCCTGGGCTCGCTCACGGCTACGGTCGACGTCTGGAACATCCAGCAGGAGAACGTCATCGGCCTCCTGACCGACGACGTCGCCCTGAACTATGACTTCTATCTCCGCTACGTTGAGGGGACCAGCAACCCGAACGTGATCCGCCGCGCGCCCACGCCCCAGCAGGTTCTGGACTTTGCCGGCGACCGCGATCGCAACGGCAATCCGCTCCAGCCCGTCGGCGATGTGGTCAACGTGATCGCGAAGTTCACAAACCTCGCGCCGCTTGAGGTCGGGGGCATCGACTACGGTCTGTTCTACAATGTGGACGTGGGCCCCGGCGCCCTGAACATCAGCCTCAACGCCTCCAACCTGACCGAGTACTACCAGAGCCCCACGCCCGAGGCGGAGCTTCTGGTTGCGGCGCGCGCGGCCGGGACGATCAATACGGCTGTGGTCACCACTGGCGGCGGCAGCCTGATCGAACAGGGGGGCCGGCCGAAGTGGAAGGGCTCGCTGAACCTGTCCTACGAAGTCGGAAACTGGGAGATCGGAACCTTTACCCAGTACACCGGGCTCGTGTATCAGCCGACCGTTCTCAGCACGAACAACGTACCGTGGAAGGTCAGCGACACCTACGTGTCGAACGCCTTCATCCGCTACAGCTTCGACAGTGGACTGATGAACGACGGCAGCATCCTCGTCGGGGTTCGCAATGCTTTCAACGACGATCCGCCGTTTGCTTCGGGCGATACGGGCGGCTGGCTCTCCTCGCTCTACCAGCCCTATCCGCGCTACTGGTATGTCAACGTGAAGAAGTCCTTCTAGCCTGAACTGACCAGCAGGGGCGGTCCGCAAGGCCGCCCCTGTCCATTCTGTCCAGTCGGCGACGCGCGGGCGAAGGTCCGCGCGCTGCCGCATCGGAGCTTTGAAATGCCGACACTGCGCGCCCTCCGCCGTTCCACCGCCATCGCCGCCCTTTTGTTCGCCACGGCCTGCGCCACGCCGCCACCGTCTCCGGCAAGCGATCCGGCTGCTGTCGCTGCGGCGGAGATGGTGACGGTCACGATGACCCAGGGGACCAACATGTCGGCGGCCGTGTCGCCAGATGGTTCGCTGATCGTCTTCTCGATTCAGGGCACGCTCTGGTCTCTTCCCGCGGCCGGCGGCAAGGCGACGGCGCTGACCCAGCCCGAGATGGATGCGCAGGAGCCGGTCTTCTCGCCAGACGGCAAGCTCGTGGCGTTCTATGCCTTCGCCAAGGACGCCTGGTCGGTCTGGACGATGTCGCCGGACGGCAAGAACCTCGTCCAGCGCAGCGAGACCGGAATCGGCGACGCACGCTATCCGTCCTTCTCGCCGGACGGGCAGACGCTGTACTATTCCTCGGACACCCAGGGAGGGTACTCTGCTGTCAGTCTCGGCCTGACCACGGGCGTACGGGCGATCCATGTGGCGTCCGCCGATGTCGGGTACAAGCCGCCGACCGAGCCGTATTTCCAGAAGAACGGCAACGTCGTCTCTCCGGTCGTGTCGCCGGACGGGAAGTCTCTGGCCTACGTGGTCGATGGCGTGTCTGACACGCTGTACGTGCGGCCGCTGTCTGGCGGCGCGCCCAAGGCGGTCTACACGTCTGAGACCGTCGGCGCTCCCGCGTGGAGCCTCGATGGATCGAGCCTCTACGCGGTCGGGATCGGTTCGGGCGCCAGCCAGCTGGTCAGCGTGTCCGCTGCGGGCGGCGATCCCACGGTCGTTGTTGCAGGAAGCGACGTCTTCCCGTTCCGGCCGAACGTCTCGGCTAAAGGCGTCACCGTGACTGCCGACGGCCTGATCAAGACCTATGCAGCGGCGGGCGCCGAGGCAAAGGTCACGCCGTTCGAAGCGACCGTCACCTTCCCGAAGTATCCTTACAAGCGGCGCAGCTACGACTACACCGACGCCACGCCCCGCCGCGCGCTCGGCGTGTTCGATCCGGCCCTGTCGCCGGATGGATCGAAGGCCGTGTTCACCGCGCTTGGCGATCTGTGGCTGTCGGATGTGAAGTCGGGCGCCCTCGTCAACCTGACCAATGACGCGGCGGTCGATCTGTCTCCGGCCTGGTCGCCGGACGGCAAGGCGATCGCCTTCGTCTCCGACCGTGAGGGCAATGGCGACATCTGGACGGTGACGCCCGACGGCAAGATCTTCACGAAGCTGACTAGTCTCCCGAAACCCGCCAGCGCGCCAACATGGTCGCCGGACGGCAAGAAGATCGCGTTCCTGCAGGACACGCCGAGCCGCGCCTCGATCTTCCTTGCGGGCACGGTCGAAGTGTTCGATGTCGCCTCCAAGTCGCAGGTCCGCGTCATGGACGAGATCTTCGGGCCCTCGCAGCCCGCCTGGTCGCCGGATGGATCGACGGTCGCGATCGTGGCGCGCAAGCCGCTGACCAGCCGCTTCCGGGAAGGGCACAATGCGCTCCTGCTCGCCCCGTCGAGCGGCAAGGGCGATCCGAAATGGGTCTCGCCGGTTGAGGGCGTCTCGCTTGGCCGCCGCCAGTGGAACCGTCCGGCCTGGAGCTCGAAAGGCGACATGGTCTACCGTCTCGACGGCGAGTTGTGGCTGAAGTCGCTCGACGGCAAGGGCGTAGTCACCGGTGAGCCGCTGATGATCGCAGAGCAGGGGGAGAACCCCAACTGGTCGGCTGACGGCACGAAACTCATCTATGTCGATGGCGACAAGCTGAACGTGTGGGACAAGGCCACGAAGATCACGACCGAGGTGAAGGCGCCAAGCTGGAGCCCCGCGATCCCGGACACGTCCTACACCATCCGCGTCGGACGCCTCTTCGATGGCAACGGCGACGCCTACCAGTCGAACGTCGACGTGGTCGTCGAGAAGAACGTCATCAAGAGCATCAAGCCTGCCGGTTCTGCGCCGGTTGTCGGCACGCTGGTGGACGCCTCCGCCAAGGCGATGTTCCCGGGTTTCATCGAAGGGCACACGCACCAGTCGACCAACCTGGGCCGCGCGCTGGGCGAACGCTGGCTCTCCTACGGCATTACCGCTGTCCGCGAGACGGGCGCCGATCCTTACGAGATCGTCGAGCGCCGCGAGGCCGAGGCGGCCGGCAAGCGCAAGGGGCCGCGCGTGTTTGCGGCGGGTCCGCTGAACGAGGGCGGACGCGTTTCCTATGGCATCTCCGAGACCGTCGGAACTGACGAGCTGGCGGTGGAAGCCGCCGAGCGCGCCGAGGATCTGAAGCTCGACATGATGAAGAGCTATGTGCGCGAGGACTACACCACCCAGAAGACGCTGATCGCCGAGGCCCACAAGTTCGGCATGGCGATCTCCGGCCACGAACTCTACCCGGCGCTCGCCAACGGCGCCGACCAGATGGAGCATGTCGGCGGCACAAGCCGTCGCGGTTATTCCACCAAGGTCTCGCGCCTCAACAAGACCTATCAGGACGTCGTCCAGCTGATCTCGAAGTCGGGCATGATCATCACGCCGACGCTGGCGCTGCAGACCGGCAATGGCACACGGGTCGATCCGGCGCTGCTGACCACCGTCAAGTCGATCTATGATCTGGGCGGCCGGATCATGGCCGGTGTGGATTCGCCCTTCATCACGTTCGGAGATTCGCTGCATACCGAGATGCGTCTTTATGTTCAGGCCGGCATCCCCAATGCGAAGGCCCTGCAGATGGCGACATCCGGCAACGCCAATCTTCTCAACGCGGGCGACCAGATCGGCTCCGTCGCGCCCGGCAAGATCGCGGACCTCGTCCTGATCGACGGCGATCCGCTGACGACGATCACCGACACCACGAAGGTGACCTGGGTGATGAAGAACGGCGAAGTGGTCTGGGAGAAGAAGTAGACGCGGTTCTCCGGCCGGACCGGCCCCATGCCGTCCGTGATGCTGTCGTTCTGCCTCCCGAAGACAGGAGGACGGGGCGCGCGGAACGCGCCTTGTTGAGTACATTGCCAGCATTGCTGCTGGCCGGTTGCGTGTTCCCACGCGCCCCGTGTCGGACGTTTGTCCCGGCGGTTGGTGCGCACTTTTTAGTCCTCATCCCCGTCCCGGTTTCACGCGCATGGGCGCCGACGCCCATGGTCACCCCCGGTTTAGATCAATTCCGGGGACAGGTGTTTCAGACCGCCGCTTGGGGCTGCTTCCTCGGGCCCCTCCTTCGAGACGCGCCCTTTCGGGCGCTCCTCAGGATGAGCCGCGCGGAAGCAGCCGGAGCGATGGTCGCCGCGCCGTCCGAGCGTCTGGCATTCGATGTTTCGGTGGCCACCGAACCCTCCCGCGCCAGACGCGGGGGGGAGAATGCGGGATGCCGATACCCGGTCGGATTGGAAGCGCTGGAGCCAGCATATTCCGGCCGGCATTCCGGATGGTGCGTCCGCGCGAAGCTTCGGATAGTTCTGGGCTTTCGCCCAAGACCCGTCCCGTCCTATCACTGCACATGCCCCGGTATCTGACAGCTGCTGTCGCCTACTTCACGACCGTTTTTGCCGTAGGCTTCGCGCTTGGAGCCCTGCGCGTTCTCGTGACGGAGCCAGCCATGGGCCGGACGCTGGCCACGCTGGCGGAGCTGCCTGTGATCCTCGGCGTGTCATGGATCTTCTGTGCCTGGGTGGTTGGGCGCTTTGGCGTCGCCCCGGTGACGCGCGACCGGCTGGCGATGGGGGCCATTGCCTTCGCGATCCTGATGTTCGCCGAAACGCTGCTGGGCCTTGGATCGGGCCGCAGCCTCGATGCGCAGATGCTCGACTATCGCGAGCCCGGCCCGGCGATGGGCCTGATCGCGCAGATCGCCTTCGCATTTATCCCGTGGGCTCAGATGCGCCTGAGCGCCCCGCCTCAATAAGCCAGGGCGAGGCCGTCCTTGCGCATTTCGCTGGCGGCGCCGTAGGCCTCAGGGCCCTTCATGACGTTCTGATAGCCGCCATAGCCCGAGTCGTAGGACTTCATCGGAGAGACGGTCCAGCCCATCTCCGCCAGCTTGGTCCGGGTCGCCAGCGGTGCGCCGGATTCCAGCGAGAGGACGCCCAGCGCGCCCAGGTCGCCACGGTCATGGCGCCAGCGCGGGCAGTCGCCCGCCGCCTGCACGTCGAGGTCGAAGTCGACCATGTTGGCGATGATCTGGGCCTGGCCCTGCGGCTGCATCGATCCGCCCATGACGCCGAACGAGAGCCATGGGGCGCCGTCCTTGAGCGCGAAGCCGGGGATGATGGTGTGGAAGGGGCGCTTCCTGGGGGCGTAGTTGTTGGGCGAGGCCTTATCGAGCACGAAGTTCGAGCCGCGGTTGTGGAAGATGAAGCCCAGCCCGTCCGGCATCAGTCCGGAGCCCATGCCCGCGAAGTTGGACTGGATGAGGCTCACCATCATGCCGCTGCTGTCGGACGTCGTGAGGTAGGTGGTGTCGCCCTTGACCGGCGCATCGCCCGGGAAGGCGCGCGTCATCGGCTTGTCCGGCCGGATCAGTTTCGCGCGCTCGGCGCAGTAGGCGTCGGAGAGGAGATGGGCGACCGGTATGTCGGCGAAGGCCGGGTCGGCGTAGTAGCGGGCGCCATCCTCGAAGGCGAGGCGCTTGGCCTCGGCCATGTGGTGGACGGCCTGAGCCGACATGAGACCCATGCCTCGCAGATCGAAGTTCTTGACGATGTTGAGCAGTTGCAGGGTCGTCGGGCCCTGGCTGTTCGGCGGCATGCCATAGACGCTGACGCCGGCGCGGTAGTTGATCGATAGCGGATCGACCCATTCGGCGCGGTGGGCGGCAAGATCCTTCTTCGTCATCCAGCCACCGATACGCTTGAAATAGGCCTCCATGCGGTCGGCGATTTCACCTTCGTAGAAAGCGTCGCGGCCGCCTTCGGCCACCTTCTTGAGCGTGCTGGAGAGGTCCGCGTTGCGGAAGATCTCGCCTTCCTTCGGCGTGCGCCCGCGCGTGAGGTAGAGCTTCGAGATGTTCTCGGTCTCCTCGACGCCGGAGGTTGGCGAGAGGAAGCGGTTCATGCCGCGCTCCATCAGCATCGAGATGGCTTGCGGTACGGGCGTGCCGCGCTCGGCCAGCATCGCGGCCGGCATGATGACGTCTTTCCACGGCAGCTTCCCGTAGCGCTGGTGAAGCGTCCACCAGGCGTCAACGCAGCCCGGCACCGTGACGGAGGCGAGGCCGAGGCCCGGCACTTCGCCGTCCTTCGCGCGCGCCTGCATGATCTTCTGCGTCAGCTTTTCGGGCGAACGCCCGGAACCGTTGAGGCCCATCACCTTGCCGGCCTTGGGGTCCCACAGGAGGCAAAAGGCGTCGCCGCCGATGCCGTTGGCGGTGGGTTCGAGGAAGCCCAGCGCAGCGTTGGCGGCGATGGCGGCGTCGACGGCCGAGCCGCCGGCCTTGAGGATCTCGATGGCCAGCAGCGTCGCCATGGGATGGCCGGTCGCCGCGGCGCCGTTCGCCCCCCAGACGGTGGACCGGCCCGCGAACGAGGCGCCGACCTGCCGGTCGCCGGAATGCATGTCCGGGCGCTCGACGTTCTGGCCCCAGGCGCGGGATATCGCGGCCGCAGAGACCGCAAAGGGCAGGGTGGCGAGGAAGGTGCGTCTGCGCATGGGAGGCTCCGTCGGTTGGCAAAGCCAGAGTTACGGGCTGCGCCCACCCGAAGCCAGAACGCGAGCCATCTGAACGCTCAGGGGCGCGTGGGCGACCCCTTTTCAGGCGTACGAACGCAGCGGCGCCCGAACTCGAACCTTTGCGGCGTGGCGCCAACGGCAATTCGGGCGGGCCCGATGTGCGACCAATCGTACGAAGAGTAGTTTGCGAATGCGAATGCGTTGCAAATTTTTCCGCTTTCCCCTAACGATCGATGCGACGGCGGGCGCGGCTCCGGCCGGGCTGCGGGATGAGTGATGGCCGAAGGGTCCAATACCAGCATGGATGCGGCGGCCATGGCCGCCGAGAAGGCAGCCCAGCGTGCGCACCGCAAGAAGGTGCGCCGCCTGTTCTGGATGACGCAGGCGCGCATCTGGCACTGGATCAGCGGCGCCGCGACCCTGATCGTGATGGCGCTGTTCGCCTTCACCGGGATCACGCTGAACCACGCCAAGGACATCGAGGCCCAGCCGAAGGTCGAGCAGGTCGAGGCGGTGATGCCGCCGGAGATGCTGGCGCGGCTTGGCGCAGGGCCCGGCGAGGAGGGCGAGGCCGTGCTGCCCGCCGATGTCGCCGACTGGCTGGAACAACAGACCGGCGCGCCGGTCTCCCGCCGGATCGGCGAGTGGAGCGACGTTGACATCTATGTGGGCATGCCCCGTCCGGGCGGCGACGCCTGGCTGTCGATCGACCGCGAGACGGGCGATGTCGTCTACGAGAACACCAGCCGGGGCGCGATCTCGTGGCTGAACGACCTGCACAAGGGCCGGAACACCGGGCTGGTGTGGTTCTGGTTCCTCGATATCTTCTCGGTTGCGTGCATCGTCTTCTGCATATCCGGGCTGGTTCTGCTGTGGATGCATGCTGCCCGGCGCCCCCCGACCTGGTTTATCGTCGGCGCAGGGCTCGCCGTTCCGGCGGTTGTCGCCATCTTCCTCCTTCACGTCTGAGGTTCATCCATGCGCAAGCTGATCACACTGGCGATTCCTCTTGCAGCGGCAGGTGCGGCGCATGCCGGCGGCCTCGAGGTGACGGTCGAGCTGCCCAAGCTCAGCGTGTCGGAATACCACCGGCCCTACGTCGCGATCTGGATCGAGGACGCCGAAGGCAAGGTCGCCGGCAACCTGTCGGTCTGGTACGACATCAAGCTGAAAGACCAGGAAGGCGAGAAGTGGCTCAAGGACGTGCGCCAGTGGTGGCGTCGTACCGGCCGCAGCCTTGACCTGCCGATGGACGGCGTCTCCAGCCCGACCAAGGCGCCCGGCGCCAACAAGATGAGCTTCAAGGACACGTCCGGCGCGCTGAAGGACCTCAAGCCCGGCGAGTACAAGCTGGTGGTGGAGGCTGCGCGCGAAGTCGGCGGCCGCGAGCTGGTCGAGGTCGCGTTCAAGTGGGCGCCCGGCTCCGAGAGCACCCAGTCCGCCGCCGGCAAGGAAGAACTCGGAGCGGTGACGCTCAAGGTTGTGAAGTAGATCCAGACGCTTTGAAACCAGATCCAGGAAACGCACCCATGAACACCCTCGCCAAACGCTGCATCACCGCCGTCGCCCTCGCCGCCCTGACCGCAGGCGCGGCTCATGCCCACCGGGCGTGGATCCTGCCGTCGGCGACGGTGGTGTCCGGCGACAACGCCTGGGTGACGCTGGACGGCGCCATCTCGAACAACCTGTTCTACGCCGACCACGTCGCCATGGCGCCCGAGCAGATCAAGGTCACCGCGCCGGATGGCTCCGAGGTCAAGATCGCCAACGCTTCGAAGGGCAAGTACCGCATGACCTTCGACCTCGAGCTGAAGCAGAAGGGCACCTACCGCATCGCCAACGCCTCGAGCGGCCTCAACGCCACCTACAAGGAAGGCGCGGAGACCAAACGCTGGCGCGGGACGATGGCGGAGTATGTCGCGCAGGGCATCGACAAGAAGACGGACGTGAAGCTCTCGGCCAACAACCGCCGCGTCGAGACGTTCGTCACCAATGGCGCGCCGAGCGAGATCAAGTCGACCGGACGCGGCCTCGAGCTGGTTCCGGTCACGCACCCGAACGATCTTTATGCGGGCGAGGAAATCTCTTTCAAGATGCTGTCGGACGGCAAGCCTGCCGCCAACGTCGAAGTCGTGATGATCCAGGGCGCCGACCGCTATCGCGACGAGCCGGGCGAGATGAAGCTGAAGACCGGCGCGGACGGCGTCTTCAAGGTGAAGCCCGAGCAGGCCGGCATGTACTGGCTGGAAGCCGAAGCGCAGGGCCAGACGACGCTTGAGGGCAAGACCATGGATAGCCGGTCGACCTACGTCGCCGTTCTGGAAGTCCTGCCGGAATAGCTCCGCTGGACGCCGCCCCGACAGAGGGCGCCAGCGAGGGCTGGCTCCTAATTCCGCAGATGGATGACGCGCAGGCGCTTTACGCCTCGCGCGTCGATGCGCCGGTGAGGCGGCTGGCCGGGGCCACGATGGGCACGGGCTGGTCGCTGGCGTTTGCCGCGCCTGAGTCGGTGGCAAATGCGGACGTCGTGGCGGCGCTCGAGGCGGTGTTTGCCCGCGTCATCCGAGAAATGAGCGGGTGGGATCCTTCCTCCCGGCTTTGCGCCTTCAACCGTGCTGCGGCGGGTAGCTGGCATGAGCTGCCGGAGGGCTTTGCAACCGTGCTCGAGCGAGCGTTGGAGATCGCCCGCAAGTCCGGCGGCGCGTTCAATCCGGCGCTCGCGGCCGCCGTGGAGCGCCACGGTTTCGGGCCGGGTGTGAATCACCCTCTCTCCCAGCTGGACTGGCGCGCTCTTCAGTTTGACCCAGCGACACGCCGAGCGTTCCAATCGGGCGGTGTCGCACTCGACTTCTCCTCGATCGCCAAGGGGTTTGCTGTCGATCTCTGCGCGGAGGCTGTCGCGGCGCTGGGCGTTCCGTCCTTCCTGATGGAGATCGGCGGCGAGTTCCGGGGGGCTGGCGTGCGCCCAGATGGCCAGCCGTGGCGAGTGGAGCTGGAGCTGTCGGACGGTCTGCCGGCGGCTGGAGAGCCGGCGCACATCGCCGTCGCCGCCTGCAATCGTGCGGTTGCGACCTCCGGAGACTTTGTGCGGCGGCGGGGTCAGGGCGAGGGAGCTGTCTCGCACCTGCTGGACGGGCGGACAGGCGGGCCCCTGCGCGGCGCCCTGTCGGGCGTCTGCGTCATCCACGCGGCAGCGATGGACGCCGACGGCTGGGCGACGGCGGTGTTTGCCCTTGGAGCGGACGAGGGGATAGCGATGGCCGACGCCGAGGGACTGGCTGCGGTGTTTGCTGTGCGAACGCCGGAGGGCGCCCGCTACCGGCTGTCCGTGGCGGCTCGGGCGATGCTGGATTAGCCTCCTGGCCTAGCCAGACGCCGCAAACCATGGACACCTGCGCGCCGTAGAAGGCTGGCGGCCGGACATGTCTGTCCGGCCCGCTGTTCAGGA
Organism: uncultured Rhizobium sp.; assembly: GCA_964407665.1. Classification (GTDB taxonomy): domain Bacteria; phylum Pseudomonadota; class Alphaproteobacteria; order Caulobacterales; family Hyphomonadaceae; genus CAYOWK01. The sequence continues at coordinate 41,908 of CAYOWK010000012.1, forward strand.
TCCTCATGCTGCTTGTTCTCCAGACCGTCGAGAAGACCTATCCGACGTCCGAGGGGCCGCTGAAGGTGCTCGATGGCGTCAGCCTCGAGCTTGAGGCTGGCCGCAGCCTTGCGCTGACCGGCGAGTCCGGCAGCGGCAAGGGCACGCTGCTGCATCTGGTGGCCGGTCTGGACCGCGCCGACGGGGGCCGGATCGACCTCGCGGGTCAGGAGGTGACCGCGCTGGACGATAACGGGCGGGCGGCCCTGCGGCGCAGCGTCGTGGGGCTGGTGTTCCAGCAGTTCAACCTGATCCCGTCGCTGAATGTGGAAGCCAATCTGGCGTTCCAGGCGCGTCTGGCCGGCCGTCACGATCGCGAGTGGCAGCGCGAGCTGGCCGATCGGCTGGGGCTTTCCGGTCTGCTGAGGCGGTTTCCGGAACAGCTGTCGGGCGGGCAGCAGCAGCGTGTTGCGGTGGGGCGCACGCTGGCGGCGCGGCCGAAGCTGGTGCTGGCCGATGAGCCGACCGGCAATCTGGACGAGGCGACGGGCGATCAGGTGCTCGACCTGATGCTGTCGCTGGTGCGCGACGCCGGGTGCAGCCTGCTGATGGTGACGCACTCCAGACGGCTTGCTGCGCGGCTTGACGATCATGTGCATCTGGCGGCTGGGCGGATAGTCGAGAAGGTTTCGGCCTGATGTGGGGAGCAGGCCTCTCCGCGCTGCTGTCGCACTGGGTGCGCCGTCCGGTGCAGCTGGCGATGCTGCTGCTGGGACTGTCGGCGGCGACGGCGCTGTGGACAGGCGTGCAGGCGATCAACGTTGAAGCGAAGGCCAGCTATGCGCGGGCGGCTAACGAAGTCGGAGGCGGCGGCTTCGAGCGGCTGGTTCGGGCCGACGGCGGGCGGATCGCGTTGAGCGAGTTTATCGCGCTCCGCCGCGCGGGCTGGGCGGTCTCTCCGGTCGTCGAGGGCGAGGCTGCCTTCGGTTCGGTCCGGGTGCGGCTGATGGGCGTCGATCCGCTGACGCTGCCGCGGGGCGGGCAGGAGTTCGAGATCGATCCCGCCGAAGGGCTAGACGGGTTCCTGACGGGGCCGGGGACGCTGATCGTCGGGGAGACACTGGCGCGCCAGCTGGAGGGGCAGGAGACGCCGCCCCTGCGCATCGCCGCATCCGCGCCGCCGGATGTGGCGATTACCGACATCGGCGTGGCGGCCCGCCTGCTGGGCTTCGGCGGAGAAGACGTCAGCTTCCTGATCGTTGCGCCGGATCAGCTGGGCGGTCTTGCGCCCCTGGAGACGGTCGCACCGGGTCTGGAGCGGCGGGCGCCATCGTCGGGAACGGATCTGGCGCGGCTGACCGACAGCTTCCATCTCAACCTGACAGCGTTCGGCCTGCTGGCCTTCGTCGTCGGTCTCTTCATTGTGTACTCGGCCATCGGTCTGGCCTTCGAGCAGCGGCGCCCGGTGTTCCGGACCCTGCGCGCGCTGGGCATACCCGCGCAGTCGCTCATGCTGATGCTGCTGGTCGAACTGGTCGGGTTGGCTCTGGTCGCAGGAGCGGCAGGCGTTATCGCAGGCTATGCGGTGGCGCTTGCGCTGATGCCGGATGTCGCAGCGACCCTGCGCGGACTATACGGGGCCAGCGTGTCCGACGGGCTGTCGCTGCGGCCGTCGTGGTGGCTGGCGGGACTGGGAATTGCCGTGGCCGGCACGCTGGTGTCGGCGGCCGAGAGCCTGTGGCGCGCGGGGCGCCTGCCGCTGCTGGCGGCGGCGCAGCCGAGAGCCTGGGCGCGGGCTTCGGCGCGGATGATGCGCTGGCAGGGCGCCGCTGCACTCGCGATGCTTGCAGGCGCTTTCCTGCTCTACCGGTTTGGCGACGGGCTGTTGGCGGGCTTTGCGATTCTCGGGGGCTTGCTGGTTGGGGCGGCACTCGTCCTGCCGGTCTGCCTCGCCGCCGCGCTGGCCGCGTGTCAGAGCCTTGCGCGCGGACCGCTGGTGCAGTGGTTCTGGGCGGATACGCGACAGCAGCTGCCGGGCCTGTCGCTGTCGTTGATGTCGCTGCTGCTGGCGCTGGCGACCAATATCGGCGTCTCGACGATGGTGGGCAGTTTTCGTGAGACGTTTGTCGGCTATCTCGACCAGCGACTGGCGTCGGAACTCTATGTGCAGGCCCGTTCCGATGAGGAGGCGGAGACCATCGCGCGCTGGCTGGAGACGCGGGCCGACGCCGTACTGCCGATGTGGGTGATCGAAGGCGAGGTCGCGGGACAACGCGCGGAGATCTACGGCGCGGTGGATCACGCCACCTACCGGGACAACTGGCCGCTGATCGAGGCGGAGGGGGGCGCGTGGGATACGATCGCCGCTGGCGAGGGTGCGCTGATCAACGAGCAGATGTGGCGGCGCAACGGGATCGCGATTGGAGACAGCATCGGGCTGCCTGGCGGATGGAGCATCCAGGTCGCCGGGATCTATTCGGACTATGGCAACACCAACGGGCAGGTGATCGTCGGGCAGGGCGCGATGGAGGCGCACTATCCGGACGCCGCGCACTCGCGGCTGGCTGTGCGCGTCGCCCCGACAAACGTCGCGCAGCTGAAGGCGGAGGTGCAGGCGGAGTTCGGCCTGCCGGCGCAGGCGCTTATCGACCAGGCGGGCCTCAAGGCGGTCGCGGTCTCCGTGTTCGAACGCACCTTTGCGGTGACTGCCGCCCTTAACGTTCTGACGCTCAGCGTCGCGGCGCTTGCGATGTTTGCAAGCCTGATGACGCTGTCGGGCATGCGACTGCCGCAGCTCGCGCCGGTGTGGGCGATGGGCATGACGCGCGGGCGGCTGGCGGCGCTGGAGATGGCGCGGACCATGGCGCTGGCGGCGCTGACGGCGGCGGCGGCGATACCTGTAGGGCTGGCCATGGCGTGGGTGCTGCTGTCCGTGGTGAATGTCGAGGCGTTCGGCTGGCTGTTGCCGATGAAGCTGTTTCCGCTGGACTGGCTGCGGCTGGGACTTCTCGCGCTGCTTGCGGCGTTCATTGCCGGTGTGATCCCGGCGCGGCGCCTGGCGCGTCTGGCGCCGGCGGACCTGCTGAGGGTGTTCGCCCATGAGCGTTAGAGGATGGATCGGGGCGCTTCTTGTCTGGCTGGCGCTCGCCGCGCCGGTTCACGCACAGGGGTTTGCAGGGCTGGGGTCGAGCGCCGAGGGCTTTGCGCTGCCGCAGCGGGGCAAGACGTTCGCGTTTCCCGCCGACCACGGCGCACATCCGGACTATCGCATCGAGTGGTGGTACGTAACCGCCAACCTCAAGGCGGCGGACGGGACGGACTATGGCGTGCAGTGGACGCTGTTCCGCACGGCGCTGGCGCCGGAGACGGCAGCGTCGGGTGCGCAGGGCTGGTCGAGCCCGCAATTATGGATGGGGCACGCCGCGCTGACGACGCCGAAGCAGCACTATGTGGCGGAGAGGCTGGCGCGCGGCGGGATCGGGCAGGCCGGCGTAACGGCGAGCCCGTTCTCGGCCTGGATCGACAACTGGGAGATGACCAGCGCCGCCGGTGCGGGTGCGGATGCCGTCTCGGCGGTGGCGCTGAAGGCCTCCGGCAAGGGCTTCGCCTACGATCTGCAGCTGAAGGCGGACGGCCCGATAGTGCTGCAGGGCGAGCGGGGCTATTCGGTGAAGTCGGCCAGCGGCCAGGCGAGCCATTACTATTCGCAGCCCTTCTATCGCGTCTCCGGCGCCCTGACGGTGGACGGGAAGAAGGTGGAGGTGACGGGCGAGGCGTGGCTCGACCGGGAATGGTCGTCCCAGCCGCTGGCCGCCGACCAGACCGGGTGGGACTGGTTCTCGCTGCATCTCGACAGCGGCGAGAAGCTCATGGGGTTTCATCTGCGCGACAGCGCGGCGGGCTTCACCTCGGCGACGTGGATCGCGGCGGACGGGACCGCCACGCCGGTGGCTCCAGGGCGGCTGAAGCTGACGCCGTTGTCGAGGGCACGGGTGGCCGGGCGCCGCGTGCCGGTACGCTGGCGGGTGGAGCTGGCCGACAGGGGGCTCAACATCACCACGACGGCGCTGAACACCCAGGCGTGGATGGAAACCAGCGTGCCCTACTGGGAGGGGCCGGTCCGGTTCGATGGGACGCATGCCGGGCGCGGCTATCTGGAGATGACGGGGTACTAGCGTGCCTCGCTTGGGCTCCACGAACAGCCCATCCCTCCCCCGAACGGGGGAGGGGCCGCGCTCGCAGAACGGATCGGCGGTCGAGATCAGGTGGGGGTTGCAACCGGCCGATGCTCGGGCAGGAGAGACCCACCCCCTCCTCGCGCTTCGCCCAGCGTTCTTTCTCTGAAATCCGTGCTCCCCCGTTCGGGGGAGGGGCGTCAGTGGCGTGTGCGCACCGCTCATGAAGGTTGTGAGTGAGCAAACACTCACATCCCCCGTTTCCATGTCTGCCCGGATGAGCTAGCAAGGTTGGCCAGCACGGAGTCTGACGTGAGCGGAACCGACTATATTGCGCCTGCCAGCATTGCGGAGGCCGTCGGCGCCCTCCGGTCCGCAGGCGGGACGGCGCGGCTGATGGCCGGGGGCACGGACCTGCTGGTCCAGATGCGCGGCGGGCGGGCGAAGCCCGGTCTCGTGGTCGATATCAAGAAGATACCCGGCATCGCGGCCATACGCATGGAAGGCGGCGGCTTTGTCATCGGCGCGGCCACATCCGGGGCGGTGATCGGTGAGCATGGGGCGCTGCGCGAGGCGTGGCCGGGGATTGTCGAGGCGGCGAACCTGATCGGCTCGACGCAGGTTCAGGGCCGGGCAAGCTTGGGCGGTAATCTCTGCAATGCCTCTCCTGCCGCTGACAGCGTTCCGGCGCTGATCGCAGCGGGCGCCGTGTGCATCATCGAGGGCCCCGGCGGCGCCCGAGAGGTTCCCGTGGAGCACATCCAGACCGGGCCGGGCAAGACGACGCTGGCGGCGGACGAGATCCTTGTAGCGTTCCGCCTGCCGCCGAAGGCTGCCCGCTCGGGCGACGCCTATCTGCGGATGATCCCGCGCACCGAGATGGACATCGCCGTGGTCGGCGCCGGCGTCTGGCTGTCGGTCAATGAAGGCGGCGTCTGTACGGCGGCGCGTGTGAGCGTCGGGGCCGTGGCGCCCACGACGTTGCTGGTCGAGGCTGCGGGCGCGGTTCTCGCCGGGACCGCGCTGGACGAGGCGGCTCTCGCGCAGATGGATGAGGCTGTCCGTGCGGCGTGCCGGCCCATCAGCGACAAGCGCGGCACGGCGGACTATCGAACGAGGATCGCGTGCGTGCTGGCCCGCAGGGCCGTGCTGATCGCGAAGGAAAGGGCGCTGTCATGAGCCGCATCCGGATATCCGCCATCGTCAATGGCGAGCCCGTCGAGTTCCTTGGCGGCGGCGGACAGTCGCTGCTGGACGCGCTGCGCGACGAGCTACGGCTGACGGGATCGAAAGAGGGCTGCGGCACGGGCGATTGCGGCGCGTGCTCGGTGATGGTGGACGGACGGCTGGTCTGCGCCTGCCTGATGCTGGCCCCGGAGGCCGAGGGCAAGCGTATCGAGACGATCGAGGGCATGGCCGAGGGCGGGCATCTGCATCCGCTACAGCAGCAGTTCCTGGAACACGCGGCGCTGCAGTGCGGTTTCTGCACGCCAGGGCTGCTGGTGGCGTCGAAGGCGCTGTTGGAGCGCAATCCGGACCCGACCGAGACGGAAGTGCGATACTGGCTGGCGGGAAACATGTGCCGCTGTACGGGCTACGACAAGGTGGTGCGCGCGGTGATGGATGCAGCGGCCCAGCTGCGGCAGGCGCCGAAGCCGGTTCAGGCATAGGGGAGCCCCGAAGATGAGCGATGTCAATCAGGCGGGTGTTCAACTGAAGGTGGTAGGCCAGAGGCCCGTGCGGCCCGATGGCGTCGACAAGGTGACGGGCCGCGCGCAGTTTGGCGCCGACTTCCATCTCCCGGGCATGCTGACGGGGCGCGTCAAGCGCAGCCCGCACGCGCACGCCCGCATCGTTTCAATCGATACGCGCGCCGCCGAGGCTCTGCCCGGCGTAAAGGCCGTGGTCACGGGCGCGGATTTCGCCACAACCGACAATGCGGAGATCGAAGCAGGCGAAAGCGCCACGTCTGTCGCCGAGGTTGCAGGCAACTGCATGGCGACGGCCAAGGCCCTCTATGCGGGCCACGCCGTTGCGGCCGTGGCGGCGACGTCTCCGGAGGTCGCCGCAGAGGCGCTCGACCTGATCGAGGTGACTTACGAGATCCTGCCGCACGTCATCGACGTGGAAGAGGCGATGGTCGAAGGTGCGCCGCTGGTTCACGAGGACCTGATCACCAAGGGCGTTAAGCCTGTGCCGAAGCCTTCGAACGTCGCCATGAAGACGGTGATGGGGCGGGGTGATGTGAAGGCGGCGTTCGAGGCCGCCGACGTAATCATCGAGGGCCACTACGATACCGCCGCTGTCCATCAGGGCTATATCGAGCCTCACGCCTGTGTTGCGTCCTGGGGCGCCGATGGGCAGAGCACGATCTGGTGCTCCAGCCAGGGCCAGTTCCTGGTGCGCTCGCTGACGGCGCGCATTCTCAACATGCCGCTGTCGGACCTGAGGGTCATCCCGGCCGAGATCGGAGGCGGCTTCGGCGGCAAGACGACCGTCTATCTCGAACCGCTAGCGCTGGCGCTGTCGCGCAAGTGCGGGCGTCCCGTGAAGATGGTGATGTCGCGCGAGGAGGTGTTCGTCGCCTCGGGGCCGACCTCGGGCACGGCGATGGATATCCGGCTGGCCGCCACGAGGGGCGGCAAGATCACCGGCGCCGAGATGGTGCTGAAGTATCAGGCCGGCGCCTTCCCGGGCTCGCCGGTCCATCTGGGGTGCATGACGGCGTTTGCCTGCTACGATGTCGAGAACCTGGCCCTGACCGGCTATGATGTGGTCAGCAACCGGCCCAAGGTTGCGGCCTACCGCGCGCCCGGCGCGCCAATGGCGGCGTTTGCAGTCGAGAGCGCGATCGACGATCTGGCCCTGAAGCTGGGCATGGATCCGATCGACCTTCGCATCCTCAACGCGGTTCGGGACGGAGCCAAGACCGTCTATGGCGCCACGGTGCGCTACAGCGCGTTCGTCGAGACGCTGGAGGCCATCAAGGCCCATCCGCACTACCAGACAAAGCCGGGCCCCAACCAGGCGCGTGGCGTGGCGGCCGGCTTCTGGTTCAACATCGGCGGCGAGTCCTCGGCGGCCGTGCATGTGGACGAGGAGGGCGGCGTCACGGTCGTCTCCTCCAACCCGGATATTGGCGGCTCGCGCGCCTCGATGGCGATGATGGCCGCCGAGACGCTGGGCCTGCCCATCGAGAAGGTGCGCGCGACGGTGGCGGACACCACCTCCATCGGCTTCAGCGGATCGACTGGCGGAAGCCGCGTGACCTTCGCAACCGGCATGGCGGTGGTGGAGGCGGCCCAGAAGGTGGTCGCGGATCTGAAACGCCGCGCAGCGCAGACGTGGGAGTGCGATGTCGCCCATGTCGAGTGGCGCGATGGTTCGGCGATCTGTCTCGACCCGTCGAAGGATGTGAAGCCGCTGTCGATCAAGGCGCTGGCGTCAAAGTCCGCGAAGACGGGCGGTCCCATCGCGTCGGAAGTGTCGCTGAACGCGCAGGGCGCGGCGGCGGGCTACGCCGTGCATGTCTGCGATCTGGAGACCGATCCGGAGACGGGCCGGACGACGGTCGTGCGCTACACCGCTGCGCAGGATGTGGGGCGGGCGATCCATCCCTCCTACGTCGAAGGTCAGCTGCAGGGCGGCGTGGCGCAGGGCGTCGGCTGGGCGCTGAACGAGGAGTATGTGTACGGCAAGGCCGGTACGCTCGAGAACGCCGGTTTCCTCGATTACCGGATGCCTGTGGCGTCCGACCTGCCGATGATCGACACCATCCTGGTGGAGGCCAAGCCCAACCCGCGCCACCCCTATGGCGCCAAGGGCGTCGGCGAAGTTCCCATCGTGCCGCCTCTGGCCGCCGTTGCGAACGCGGTCAGCGCGATTGTGGGCAGGCGGATGACGTCCCTGCCGCTGTCGCCCGTGAAGATCCTGGCCGCCTTGGAAGAGAGCTGAGCCGTTGCCGCGCGTGACGTCGATCTCTGGCGAGGTGAAGGACTTTGCCGGCGGGCTGGAGACGATTGTTGTTCAGGCTCTCACGATGCGGTCGCTGATCCGCGAACTTGAAGAGCGGTATCCGGGGCTGGGCGAATACGTCGAGAGCAGGATGTCGGTCTCGCTCGATGGCGAGATCCATCAGGACGCGATGGGGCTGGCGTTCGATGACACCGCCGAGATTGTGCTGATCCCGAAGATTTCGGGCGGGTGACTGCCGGCCTAGACCGCTACGGCCGCTTGCGGCGCCGGCTGGGCGGCGCGGGCGCGTGAGGCGACCATCTGGCCCAGCATGCGGAAGAGAGCCTTCATCGCCACGGGCTTCTGCAGCATCTCGTCGGCGCCGGCCGCGATGCATTCCTCGCGAATGTTCGGCGAGGTGTCAGCCGTCACCACCACGATGGGCAGGCCCGCCTTGGCGTCCGTACGCGCGCGGATGCGGCCAATGGCGGTGAGGCCGTCCATGCCAGGCATGCGCAGGTCCATCAGGATGATGTCATAGTCCAGGGTGTCGATCATCGTGAGGCCCGACGGGCCATCAGGCGCCTCGTCCAGCGTCACGCCAGCCACCTGAAGCATGTCGCGAACGACCCTCCGGTTCATGGCGTCATCATCGACAAAGAGAACGCGCATATCGAGCCTCATCCGATCACTTCACTTGTATCGCGATCGTCTTAACGCCTGCCCTAGGCGATTGCTGCAACTGGCGCGGGGCTGGAAACATCTTCTTCAGGATTGGTGGCGGCGGCGCAGATGCTGAGCGCATCGAACCCGCCTTCAATGACAGCGGAAGCGCCGGCCAGCCGCAGCATGGCGGTCGTGAGCAGCGAGCCCCGCTCCACGACTGCGATGATACGCGTCTCGCCGGCTGCGTCCGAAAGCTGCATCAGGCGGTCCAGCGCTTCCGGAGGCGGGGAGCCCAGCGCGTCCGCATGGACGATAAGGGCGGCGAACCGGCTAGAGGCGAGCATCTGAAGGGCGGCCTCGACGGTCGCGGCGCTGCGCAGGCGCGCATCGTCGCCGTCGATCATGGCTTCGAGGACGCTCTCGCGCAGAGGGTTGGGGTCGACCAGCAGGTATTCGGAAACGCCGGTCTCTCCCTGTTCGCCGCCCGGCATGCCGGCCTGTTCGACAGGCAGGGTGAGGGTGAATGCAGAGCCTTCGCCGAGACGGCTTTCCGCGGTGACGTCGCCGCCCAGTGCGCGGGCGAGATTGCGGCAGATCGAGAGGCCCAGGCCCGCGCCGCCATGCTGGCGCCGCTGGCCGCCATCGACCTGGTGGAAGGGCTCGAAGATCGCGTCCATCTGGTCGGCAGGAATGCCCGACCCCGTGTCGCGGACCGTGATGGTAAGCGCGTGCCCGTTCTCCTGCTGGATGCAGCGCGCGCTCAGGTGGATACCGCCGTCGTCCGTGAACTTCACGGCGTTGGACAGGAGATTGAACACGATCTGCCGGACGCGCTGTTCGTCCGTGCGGACCGTGGACGGGCATTCGCCGAAGTCCGTCGTGAGCGCAACGCCCTTGGTGGAGGCGCTGTCGCGCCAGACCTGCGCAACGCCGGTCAGCGTGCGGACCGGATCGAACGTGGACGGGGCAAGGGTGATGACGCCCGTTTCCATCTTCGCCATGTCGAGGATGTCGTCGACGATGGCCTTCATCGTCTCGCCCGCACCGTGGACCAGCTCGACGCGCTCGCGAACATCGGCGGCGAGGTTGGGCTGGCGCATCAGCACTTCGGTCATGCCAAGGATGCCGTTGAGAGGCGTGCGGATTTCGTGGCTGGTGGTGGCGAGGAATTCGGACTTGGCCTTCAGCGCCTTTTCCAGCGCGCTGTTGGACCGGCTGAGCTGGGTGTTCGCCGCGCGGACCTGGTTGCGGCTGCGGCGCATCGACAGGTAGTGAGCAAAGCCGCCCGCCGCCGACGCAAGAGCAAGGATGGCGGCGCCTGCGAGGAAGATCAGGCGCTGGCGCTCGCGCGCCTTCTGCAGCGTCATCTCGTCTTCCAGCGCCTCGGTGCGCAGGTTGGCGATCTGCAGTTCCTGGTTGGCGAAGTCGAACTGGGCGCCCATCAGCGCCGTATTGGCGGCGGCGGACACGTCGCGCGCCTCGTCGTCGAGGCGCTTGAACGCCTTGAGATGGAGCAGGGCGAGCTGCGTCTGGCCCTGCGCCGAATAGATGTCGCTGGCGGCCTGGTGGAACTCGCGGAATGGAATGACGGTCGTGTCGAGGTTCTGGCCCTCGAAGGTGCGCGTGATCAGGCTTGCGGCGCGGCTGGTGTCTCCCTCCGCGAAGGCGGCGCGCGCCTGCACGCCCCACAGGAAGGGCTCCCAGCCCAGCCTCGCGCCGCCAGACGAGAGAGCAAGACCCGCGCGCGCCGTGCGCTCGGCGTCGATTGGTCTGCCGCCGGCGAGTTGCACCGCCGCCAGGTTCGCCATGATACGGGACTGCAGCGTCACGCTGCCCATTTCGCGCGCGATCGCCAGCGCCTTGTTGTATCCGTCCTCGGCGGCGGCGTAGTCGCCCATCTCGCGATGCGCTGTTGCAATGTTGTTGAGCCGGGTGAGATCGATAGGCGGATCACCCGCATAGGCCTCGCCGGCCTGTTCGAAGTAGACCAGCGCGCGCTTGTAGTCGTGCGCGTCGGTGTAGATGGTTGCGATGCTCTGCAGCGCCATCGAGCGGGCGCGCGCCTCGCCAAGTTCGAGGAAGACCTCGTGGGCGGACTGGAAACTCTCCAGCGCTGTCAGATAGTCGCCCTGCGCGCGGGCGGCGACGGCGCGTGCGACCAGCAGGTCGCCATGAAGCTTGGTCCTTCCGCCTTCGTCTTCGATGGCGGCAAGCGCCTGGTCGATGATGGGCGAGGCTTCCGGCGACCGGTTCATGCGGTTGAGCGCTTCGGCCTGCAGCCACCGCGCGAGAGCAACCTGCGAGGGCGAGAGCTGGTCCGATCCGGTCTCGGCGGCGACAGCGCCGGCATAAGCGGCGGACGGATCGGCCATCATGCGCGACTTGGCGTCGGCTATGGCCTGCTCGAACGCAGTGGGGGCCGTCTCCTGGGCGTGCGCGCTTGCGCCGCCAAGCCACAGCACAGCCGCGAGGCTGGTTGCCCGCAGAAGTTGCGCTGTCGATGCCGGGCGGACGGTGCGCGCCATCTAGCTCTCCGAAGCCAGCTTGTCTGACGAATCTTCCCACAGCGGCCGGGACACGACGGTCGTCTTGCGGCCTTCGCTCAGCCACGCCAGCAGGGCGGGAAGCGCCATCGGCCGGCCCAGATAATAGCCCTGCGCCAGATCGCATCCCATGATGGTGACAAGCGCCAGCGTCGCCGCGTCCTCGACGCCTTCGGCGACCACGTCAAACTCCAGGGCATGGCCCAGTTCGATGGTGGAGCGCACAAGCAGCGGGTCGCGGTGGGCGTGCGTGATCTGGGTGATGAACTGCTTGTCGATCTTCAGTTCGTGCGCGGGCAGCTGCTGGACATAGGCCAGCGACGACATGCCCGATCCGTAGTCATCGATCGCGAGGCGAACGCCAAGATCGGCGAATTGCCGGAGCGTCTTCAGCGACGTCTCCCAGTCGCGGATCGCAGCCGTTTCCGTGATCTCGAATGTCATCCGGCCCGTCGATCCCTCGAGCAGGCGGACAGCGTTCGGCACGAAGACCGGATCGCAGAGCAGCTGGGTCGAGATGTTGACGCTCATGCCGATCGTGTGGCCGGCCAGCTGAAGCGTGCGCGCGTCCGAATTGGCGCGGGCGAGCACCCATTCGGTGATCTGGCGGATCAGGCCGGTTTCCTCGGCAATGCCGATGAAGGCGTCCGGCGGCACCCGGCCGCGCTTCGGCGAATTCCAGCGGAGCAGCGCTTCCACGGCCACGATCTCGCCCGTGCGGGTGCGGACCTGGGGCTGGTAGTGCAGTTCGAGTTCGCCACGATCCAGACCGTCGCGCAAATCGTCCAGCAGGGAGAGGCGCCCGACCGGGTCGCCGTAGGCTTCCGAAGGGAATTTGCAGACGGGTTCGCCATCCTCCCGCGCCTGGTCCAGCGCCATTTCTGCGTGGTGCAGCAGAATGTCGGACTCCTGCTCGGCTCCAGACTGTGCGGCGTAGCCGATCCGAACACCGAGATTGATGGCGTGGCCCTGAACGTCAAGCGGGCGTTCGAGAGCAGTGCGGAGGGCGGCCAGGGTATCGGCGGTGACCGGGATGTCGCTGGTGGCGAGGACGCCCAGAGCGTCCGGTGCTAGGCGGCCAACGGGCGCTCCGGGAAGGAGCGCACCAAGGCGGCGCGAGAGGCCGGCCATGAACTCTTCGGCGCGCCGGTATCCGATGGCATTGCGCAGGCGGGCGAAGCGATCAACGCCGACAACAAGCGCTGTATGGGGAGTCAGCGCGTCCGGGGACGAAGCGCAGGCACTCAAGAGATCTTGCCGCGAAAGCATGAAATGCGTCTCTGCCACGGGCTCCTGCGCCCCGAATGTGAGGACTGGTCAATCCAGCGCGCTTCCCCCGGAGCAGGCCACTGACAAGCCGCCAGAACACTGCTTACACCGACAGACATAACGTCCAGTGAATCGCATGCTGAAATTTGCTGGATAGTCGTAGTCTGCTTCAGAGACTGTCCTGCACAGCGTCCGGGACAGTAGATCCGAAGTCCAACGGTCGGCGAACACCGCAAACGACAGGGCTCCTGGCCGGCTGGGCGAGCCTGCCGCTACGGCCGGAGCCGTTGCTGAATTCGGAGTCCGTACGGGTTGGGGCCATCCGCGATCCTGCCGGCCCGTCAGGATCGCGATAGTATCTGGACGTTCAGGCGGACTAGAAGTTCAGGCGGAACTGGCCGCCGACCATCTGTGTTGCGTTCCCGCCCGCGCCAGCCGCCGCTTCGGTCTCGGCGCGGACGAACCCGGCGATCTCCGCCCGGTCGCCCATCACGGGCGCGGCGTAGTAGGCTTCGAAGGCCAGTTTGCGGGCCCGTCCATCGATCGAGGCCGTCTGCGTCATCGGGCCCAGCAGGCCAAGGCTGCGGTCGGTGACCGAAACGCCGCTATAGGCGAGGTCGCCGGTCTCCAGATGAAGCGGCTGCAGTACGGCGAAGCGGACGCGGTCGTTCTTGCCCATCACCCCATGTACGTCCATCGACACCTCGAACGCCGAGGAGACGATGCCGTCTTCCCCGACAGCAAGAACGTGGGCGCCTGCGCCCTGCGGACGGGTGCGGCCCGATGTCAGCGATCCGCCGAAGCTGATCCGGTCGGTCGCGTCCCACTCGGCGGAGAGGGTCAGCGCGTCCGTTTCCGCCGCGCCGGAGAATGCGCCGGGCGCCAGGGACTGGACGCCGAGCAGGCCCTGCTCCTCACGGAGATAGGTGTAGCCCGCGCCCAGCGTCAGGCCGCCGGCAACGGGTTGCGACCAAGAGAGGTTCGCGGCTGCGGCCTGATAGGGTTTCAGGCTGTCATAGACGCGCAGCTCTTCGTTCGAGAAGGGCAGGTAGAACGCAGCCTCGAAGGTGCGCTGGGTCATGCCGATGTCGAGCCGGCCCGACCCCATCGGGATCTCGGCCTTGCTGTAGCCGCCGCCGGAGGCGAGGCCCAGCAGCGGGTTGACGCCGCCCGACGCCGGATCAAGCCGGCCCGAGCCCGACGCCGCGCCGCCATTGAGCGCCATCGCGCCGTGGCCGCGGCCAGCGAGGACGCGCATGCCGGTGGGGCCGGTCATCTGGACTTCGGTGGCGAAGGGCAGATCGTCGGGCTTGCGCGCTTCTCCGTAGGGGAGCGGCGCGATGCTCATCGACATGTCCCAGCCGTAGGGGTTGCCGACATGCCGGCTGGACGAACCCGTGCCCGCGAAGCCGTTGGTGAAGTTGTCGTAGACGAAGGCCTGCAGGGCCTCCGAGCTGTCGGACAGGCGCAGACGCGTACCGGTGAGCGTCGCGCCAAGCGGCAGGCTGAAGTCGCGGAAGGTGGCGCCGACGTCTTCATAGACGCTGAGATTGGCGCCGACGGCGTCCCACGCGCGCTGGGTTCCCGGCATCGCGAAGGCGAGCGGCGTGCGCACAAATCCGCTGCCCGTTGCGGCCAGCTGGTAAAGCTGCGTCACGTCGAGCGGCGACTGCGACGCCGCGATGTTCAGCAGGCCGCGTCCGTAGATCTCGTCCACGCCCGGCGCGCCAAGGTCGGTGGCCGTCTGGAGAAGGATGTCGACGGTCTCGCCCGGATGCTGTTTCAGCCAGCCCCAGCGATCCTGCAGGAGGGCGGCTGCGCCCGACACCATCGGGGCCGCGTAGGACGTGCCGGACCGGCGTTCTACGCCGCCATTGCCGTCGGACACCAGGATCCACTCGCCGGGAGCGACGAGGTAGCGATTCATCAGCTCGTCGCCGGCGTTGCAGACGCCCGCAAGCGTGAAGCAGGCCGAGCCCGGCGTGTTCGAGAAGGCCGAGATCTGGCCGGTCGGCCCGATGGAGCCGACAACGATGATGTTGGCGCCGGCCGCGTCGGTCCAGTCGATGTTCTGGGTCTGCGCAATGCCCTGGTTGCCCGCGGCGTGCACGAACACGGCGCTGTCGCTCAGCGCCTTCAGGGACTGGGCCGAATAGACGCTCGCCCAGTCATTGTGGAAGGCGTAGTCAGGCACGCCGAGCGACATGTTGACGACCCCGGCGCCGGCGCCGATCACGGCCTCCATGCCGAGGCGGATGTCTTTCCAGCCAGCCGAGCGCGTCTCGTCGAAGGGGTTGTAGGCGGCGATCGTGGCGCCCGGCGCAAGGCCCATCGCGCCGCGTCCGTCGTGCGATGCGGCGAGCAGGCCGGCAACGGCGGCGCCGTGGCTGTTGAGGTCAAGATCATAGCCGCCGGACATGACCAGACGGCCGCCCAGATCGGTCAGGTTCGCGATCTGGAAGTCGACGACGCCGATGACCGTGTCCGACCCGGTGCTGACCGAGCGCGACAGCGCCGGCGACCAGTTCGTCACGCCCATCCAGTAGTCATACTGGTCCCGGCCCGAGAACTGCTGCAGGCCGTCGCGCCAGTCGAGCATGAAGCGGAACTGGTCGAGGCTGGACAGCCGCGCGTAGGCCGTGGGGTCGTTCTGGTCGAGACCGTAGCGATCGAACACGCCGGCCGCGAAGCCGTCCCAGAACGACTGCCCCGTCTGCGTTGTGACGGCGGAATTCCAGAAGTACTGGGACTGCAGGACAAACCCGGCGAACTGCAGGCCGGCGCCCAGTTCGGCTGCGGTCGCCGCCTCGAACGGGAAGATGTCGCCGTAGGCCGCCTGGGTCGATCCCTCGAACGGGAAGATGTCGCCATAGAAGGGGAAAATATCCCCATAGGCGGCCTGGCTTGAGCCTTCGAACGGGAAGATGTCGCCGTAGAACGGGAAGATGTCGCCATACGAGGCCGCGGCCTTGCCGGCGAACGGGAAGATATCTCCGTAGAACGGGAAGATATCGCCGTAGGAGGCTTTGCTCGCGCCTTCGAACGGAAAAATGTCGCCATAGGCCGCTTTGCCGGACCCGGCGAAGGGGAAGATGTCCCCATAGAATGGGAAGATGTCGCCATAGGAGGCTTTGGCCTCACCGGCGAAGGGGAAGATGTCCCCATAGAATGGGAAGATGTCGCCATAGGAGGCTT
>CAYOWK010000012.1:57788-85289 GCA_964407665.1 uncultured Rhizobium sp.
TGGCCTCGCCGGCGAAGGGGAAGATGTCCCCGTAGAACGGGAAGATGTCGCCATAGGCGGCTTCAAGTCGGACACCCGACGACACCGTCTCGGCTGGATCGTCAGCGAAAGCCGCTGGCGCCGCAACAAAGGCCCCGGCTACCGCCAGGGTCAACGGCGCAACAGTCGTCAGCAGATGACGCACAGCTTTCATGGTGTCCCCGCCCACGCCTGGGCGCTCCAAATCAGGTCCGCGGATTCCCCACCCACGCGACACGAATTCCACCGGAGAGCGATTATGAGCAGCCAGACATGCAGCTCGCCCACTCTGTCCCCGACGTTGGTAACCATCTATTAATGTTAGCAAAATGTCAAGGATTTCCGGCGGATTTGACGAAATTTGCTTGCGGCGTCTATTTCGTTGCGCGACCCCCGGGTGTAGACGCCCCCGCGCACATCTGATTCGCCATTCGCGAGACATTTTATTGCGCTGCTGACGATCCTGAAACACCCGGGTCAGTCGCGCTCGGACATGAGCAGCCTGTTCGAACTCTCCCCAGCACGGAAGCCTGCCGTAACGTATGGTTGCGGTTGCGAACCAGGCGCGGCCCGGCGCGGGGCGTTTGCGCACGCCCCGGCTGATGTGGCATGCCGTCAGGCCGGCCCGGACGGGGCCGCATGGGCAGGGAGGTCACGATTTGACTGTCGGTTCTGGCGAGGCGCAGCCCACCCGGCCGGTCTCCGCACGCACAAATGTCGAGCGCTCGGCCTCGACGCGGGAGAAGATCATCAACGCGGTGATCGCGATCCTGGTGGAGAGCGGCTACAGCAGTCTCACCAACGCCCAGATCACGCTGCGCGCCGGCATCAGCAGCGGCGCGCTCATGCACCATTTCCCGTCACGGACCGATCTGCTTGTCGCCTGCGTGGAGACCGCCTACGCCCGCCTCTGCGCCTTCCGGGAGCGCCAGCTGAGCAGGCTCGACCCCGGGCTGCCGCGTTTCCGCGCCATCATAGACCTCGCCTGGGCGACGGCCCGGATCCCCGAAGGCGTCGCGTGCAACGAAGTCCGCATCGGCGCCCGCAGCGATCCCGACCTTGCCTCGGCGACATCGGCGGCGCTTACCCGCATTGCAGACGACTATGGGCGCTTTGTCGGCCGCCTGATCCGCCAGGCCGGTCTTGAAGCCACCCACGAGCTACAGGGCCTGTCGTCAACGACGGCCATGGCCGTGCGCTCGCTGGCGATCGACCAGCACACGTATTCCAACGGCCAGATGGTCGACAACATCCTTGTCAGCCTGCGGACCCTTCGCGAGCAGCTGATCATGGCCCAGCTGGGGCCAGGCGCCGGGCAGGACCCGCGCATTGCGTTTGTGGCCGTCGAGGACGCGCCGCTTCAGGCCGACTGAGGCGGCGGTTTAGGGTCGCCCGGCGCAGGCCGGGCACCGGCAGTTTGCGCCGATCTTGGCCTCGAAGAATTCGGTCCCGTAATTGTAGGCCAGCTCCTCGCCCGGCTCGATGTCGCGCAGTGCGTCGATGAATATCTGCTCGCCCTCGATGTTGGCCTCACAGTTCGGCGCACAGGAGTGGTTGATGTAGCGGGCCCTGTTCCATCGCGGCGCCCCGTCAATCCATACGCCCTCTCCGATATCGAACAGGTAGGAGGAGCGGCTGACCTCGTAGGCGGCCTCGTCCAGCCTCACGCCGATATACTCTATGACTCTGGAGCCTGCGGGGATGACCTCCTCCGCAAAGAGGCCCAGCCCCGCGCTGGCGCGCCGGACCTTCAACCGGAAACGGCTGTGACCGGCGTTGGCGGGGGGGAGCGTATCGGTCGCGTTCGGCAAGGAAACCCCGGCAGGAAACGTTTGGCGCCCAGAGATAGCGTGAAGCGACCACGGCGCCACGCGCAGATCAGCGCAGATGCGTCTGTGCAGGTCTGACGACGCAGTGTTGACCCCAGTCAAGTACATCGCGCCCGGCCGGGCGCTAATGGCTCATGCCGTTCGATCCTTCCAGCAGGAATGAGGCCAATGCCTGGCGCGGCGCATCCGCACCGGAGTCGCATCGTCCCTCGCTGTCCGATCTGGACCGTGTCCTGCGCGGCAGGTTCGGGGCTGTTACCGGAGGCCAGTCGCCATGGGCGGCGTTTCAGGCGTGGGAGGACTGGGCCTTCCATCTCTCGGTGTCGCCGGGGCGGCAGATGGAACTGGCATGGCAGGCCTGGCAGGCGGCTGTAGCCCTTGTCCGCCAGACCGGCGACCGTCCGGCTGACGCGTGGGCTTTCCCCCCGCCCCATGGCGACCGCCGGTTCCGTCATGACCCGTGGTCTCGCTACCCTTACAACTTCCTGGCGCAGACCCAGCTTGCCATGGAGGCGCAATGGCGCGCGGCGACGGACGGCGTGCGAGGCGTCGCCACCCATCACCAGCGGCGGGTGGAGTTCATGGGACGCTTTATGCTCAATTGCATGGCGCCTGCGAACTTCCCCTGGAGCAATCCGGAGGTGATCGATGCCGCAATCCGCACGGGAGGCGCCAACTTCGTGCAGGGCGCTTCGCTGCTGGCTGAGGATGTCCGCCGCCTGAACAACGGCGAGAAGCTCGCGGGCCTGGATGGCTTCGTGGTTGGCCAGACGATGGGCGCGACGCCCGGAGAAGTTGTGTTCCGGAACGAGCTTTTCGAGCTGATCCAGTACGCGCCCCTGTCGGAGACGGTGCATGCCGAGCCCGTTCTGATCGTGCCGGCCTGGATCATGAAGTTCTACATTCTCGACCTCGAACCGGAGCAGTCGCTTGTCCGCTATCTCCTCGAGAATGGGCGTACCGTCTTCATCATGTCCTGGCGCAATCCAGGGCCGGACATGGCCGATACGGCGTTCGACTCCTACCGGTCCAGCGGCGTGATGGCCGCAATCGATGAAGTCTGCCGGATCACGGGCGCCAGCAGGATTCACGCAGCAGGCTACTGCCTCGGCGGAACAGTCCTGGCGATTGCAGCGGCCGCGATGGACCGCGCCAATGACCAGCGCCTGAAGTCGCTGACATTCCTCGCCGCCCAGACTGACTTCGAGGAGGCGGGCGAGCTCATGATGTTCATAGACGAGAGCCAGCTCTCGCTTCTCGAAGACATGATGCGACTGGCAGGGTATCTGGATTCCCGGAACATGGCCGGAGCCTTCTACGCGCTGCGCGCCAACGAGATGGTCTTTTCCCGTTTTGTCGAGCGCTACCTTCTGGGGTCGCCGCCAGCGCCCTCGGCGCTCGACGCCTGGCTTGCCGACGCGACCCGCATGCCAGCGCGCATGCATGGCGAGTATCTTCGAAAACTGTTCCTCGACAACGAACTCGCCCACGGCGCCTTTCGTGTTGGCGGTTCGGTTGTCGCGCTGAAGGACATTCATGCGCCCGTATTTGCGCTCGGAGCAGAGCGTGACCA
This sequence comes from uncultured Rhizobium sp., assembly GCA_964407665.1. Lineage (GTDB taxonomy): Bacteria > Pseudomonadota > Alphaproteobacteria > Caulobacterales > Hyphomonadaceae > CAYOWK01. The sequence continues at coordinate 61,209 of CAYOWK010000012.1, forward strand.
TATCGCGCCCTGGCAATCGGTGCAGAAGATCCAGCTCTACGGCGCCGCCGACACAACCTTTGTCCTGACGGGCGGCGGCCACAACACCAGCGTTGTCAGTCCGCCCGGCAAGCCCGGCGCCTACTACTACGCCGAGGACCGTCCCACCCAGTGTCCGGACGACTATCTCGACGCTGATGCCTGGCTTGCGCGCGCCGGAAGGCGGGATGGATCGTGGTGGCCGGAGTGGCTCGCCTGGCTCGGCAGGAATTCCAGCGGCCGTCTCGTCGCGCCCCCCGTCGCCCGGCGGCGCGGACGTGAGCCCCGTGTGGCGGCTCCGGGCCAGTACGTCCATTTGCGCTGAAGGCGCGGGATCAGACTGTCCAGCGATGACCGACCCGACGAATACCCCTGACAAGGCGCCTGCACTTGTGGAGCTTCGGCTCGAGTCGGCGGCCCAGTTGTTCGATCCATATGACCCGGTTCCGCTTCCCACGAGAGATCTTGCGCCAGCCGTCGAGGGGTTCGTGGTGGGGTGGGCGCGCGAGCTGCCCGCTGATCGAGGGTTGCGTATCCGTATTCACCTGACCGAAGGAGAGGCAGGCGTCGATCGCGATCACCTGCGGCTGGCGGTGTCGCGGCATTTCGAGACGCGCGCGCAGCGGATCCGGGGCGACCGAGACCAGTTGCTGCGGGTCGGCCAGATATCGCTTGCCATCGGTCTGGCTGTGCTGGCGGTCTGCATGCTGGCGCGCCAGGCGTTGCATGCTGTGGTCGGAGGCGCTCTTGCCGATATCGGCGGCGAGGCGCTTCTCATCCTCGGATCGGTCGCCAACTGGAGACCGCTGGAGATCTTTCTCTACGACTGGTGGCCAATCGACCAGAAGCGCCGCCTGTTTGAGCGTCTGGCGCGCGCCGGGATCGAGATCATCCCTGACACGGGATCGAAGCGTGATCAGGCTGCTTGACCGCGGTCAATCGCCCCGCGTCCGGGCGGCGCTCTGATGCTCAAACGGTCCAGCATCGAGGAGCACGGGATATGCCAACCACCACGAAGAGCGAGCACGCCAGCCACGAGGAAATCCTTCATAGCCTGCGCGAGCTCGGGGAGCACTTCCAGAAGAACGCCGGAGAGACATCCCAGAAGGCCGCCTCCACGCTCAGCCATGCGGCAGCCGATCTGCTTGAACAGTTTCGCGCGAAGGCCGGCCCGGTCGCCCGGTCTGCCGGCGAAACGGTTCGCGCCCACCCGGCGTCGGCCACCGCTCTCTTGGCAGTCGCCGTCGGTCTGATCGGACTGGCCATCGCCCAGGCCGGCAAGCACGAGGACTGAGAGGTCAGGCTGGGCGCTTGCTCGCCGCTGTGATCGGCCGGCCCCAAAAATCGACCAAGTCCGCGATCGGCATGGGACGGGCGAGATAGTAGCCCTGGATCAGGTCGGCGCCCATCGCCTGCAGGACAGCCATGCCCTCGGCTGTCTCGACGCCTTCGGCGACAACCGACATGCCGAGACTGTGCGCGAGATCGATGGTGGACTTCACCAGAAGCGCGTCCGATCCGCCGCCGCCGACGCCCTGTATGAAGGCCTTGTCGATCTTGAGCTCCTGCGCCGGGATCATGCGCAGATAGGACAGCGAGGAGAGGCCCGAGCCATAGTCGTCGATGGAGATGCTGACGCCGGCCTTCGATATCTCGTTCATGATCCGCAGCGCAAGATCGGGGTTCTCGATGACCGCCGTCTCCGTGATCTCGAAACAGATCTTCGCGCTGGCGCGGCTGATCTTCGTCAGCGCCTGGCTGGCGAAATCCTCGTTGGTGATCAGGCGACCGGAGACGTTGATCGAGAGGGTAGGGTCATGCCCCGCCTCGCGCATCCGTCTCTGGTCGAAGATAGCGCGATCGAGCACCCAGTCGGTGAGCGGCCGGATGTGCCCGGTTTCTTCGGCCATGCCGATGAAGCTGTCGGGCGAAATCATGCCGCGCTCCGGATGGCGCCAGCGGATGAGCGATTCCGCGCTGCTGAGCAGGCCTTTGCGCAGATCGAATTTGGGCTGGTGGGCGAGGAACAGGTCTCCCCGGTCCAGACCGGAGATCATGCTGCTCATCAGGGAGAGGCCAGACGAGGGATCGCCATAGGCCTTGCGGTCGAAGAAAGCGGTTGAGTCCCGGCGCGCCCGCGCCTGTTCGAGCGCGACCTCGGCCCGTTCAAGCAGGGTCAGCGACGTGTCGCCGCCATCGCTGTCGCAGGAGACGCCAGCGGTTGCGTGGACATCGATCCGGTCGCCGCCCAGACGCAGCGGCTCTGAGACGACGCCGATGACCGAGGCCGCAATCTCCAGCGCCTCTTCACGGCTATGGGCGCGGAAGACCGCCGCAAGCTTGTCGGTGGCGATGCGGCCCACGGCGAGGTTGGGGAAGTGCGCAGCAATCCGTGCGCCGGTCTCTGCAACCAGCCGCGCCGAAGCGGCGTGACCGATGGCGCTGCGCACATGCTGGAAACGGTCGATGCCAATGGCGACGCCAAAGACGGAGTCGGCCTCCGCCTCGCTGCGAATATCGACAAGCTCGCCCTCCAGGGCGCGCAGGTTGGGCAGACCGCTTTCGTCGTCATGGTGGACGAGGTGTACGATGCGTCGTTCGCGCGAGGCGATCTCGTCCGACATCACGTTGAAGTTGGACGCGAGTTCCGCAATCTCGTTGCGCCCGATCACTTCGACGGCTGCAAGTTCGCCTCGCGCTAGCCGGCCCGCCGCGCCGCGCAGGGCGGCAATCGGCCCTGTGACGCGTTTCGAGACGAACCAGCTGCCCGCGACCATCGCCGCGAGTCCCGCGATGCCGATGGCGAGGATCGTCAAAAGCATGGTGCGGTACTGAGACTTGATGGGGCCGAGCGAATACTCCAGCAGCAGCGAGACCTCGAGAGCCTCGCCGAACGGGCTGAGCGTCTTCACGCCTGCGATCGAGTCATTCTCCGGGATGCGCAGGAACAGGCGGGCGTTGGAGCGGTAGGCCCGGTCGGCAATTGTATCGCTGTCGAAGGCCAGCGTGTCGTCGCCGGGATCGATCGCTGTCCAGTCGCCCGCTCCATCGCGGACATAAAGGTGCGCGCGCAGCGGCATGGCCGACAGCGATTCCAGCTCTGCGAGGTTTGCCCCGCCGAGGCGCTGGCCGAAGACGACCCAGCCGATGGCGGTTGGCGCCCGGATCGGCGCCGCCACGGCCTGATAGGCCTGACCGCCGAGCATCAGCACGCCGCCCGGAGCTTCGTCGATCAGGGCCGGCAGAAGCGCCTCGCCCGCGCCGGAGGGCAGCGTCTCATCGAGGCTGACCACGCGTCCGTCGAGACCGACAATGAAGGCAGTGTCCAGCGCAAAGCGCGACTGGATATTGTCGAGCGCCGAGAGAATGGTTTCCTCGTCAGCGGTGGCGACCGCTTCGCGAAATCCGAAGTCACGCGCGAGAACGCCCGCCGTGTCGCCAAGCTGCTTCTGGCGCAGCTCCCAGAGCCGGTCGAAGATCGCCGAGGACGCCGTCATTTCGCTGCGGACGACGCGGTTCGAGTTGTCTTCGATTGCAAGATAGATTGCAGCCGCCAGCAGGCTCAGCACCAGCCCGAAGAGGGCGGCGTAGATGATGGTCAGTTCCGTGCTGAGGCGGCGAAACATCGTGAGCGCCCGTCAGTGGTGGGTTTTCGCCGCGACCGCAACAACCGCGGAGATCGCTGCCGGGGCTCCGCCAGCGGGCAGGGCGACGGTCACGATCTGGTCCTTCGATTTTGCTTCCGGATGCCAGACGATCAGCTGCGTTGCGCCGCCCGGGATGTCCTTGAGGATGACCTTGCCGGTCTCGTCGGTCTTTGCCGCCCAGGGCGTATCGACAACCCGAATGAACGCAACCATCTCATCGTGGATGTTGCAGCCCAGCGCGGCCGTGCCCGCGACCTTCATGCGGACCGAACGTTTCTCTTCCTTGCCGTAGAGTTCCAGCTCGAACTTGTTGCCCTTCGAGAACGAGTAGACGTGGTGGCGGAAGCGGTCGAGATTGGGAAAGACGACCTCCGCGCCCACCGGCGCGATCAGGACGTACGGCGCGAACGTCTTGTCCTTCTGCGCGACTTCCAGCTTCCACGAGAAGGCAGGCTTCGGCGCTCCTGCAGGCGCGGGCAGGGTGACAACAGCGTTGGCGAGAGGCTTGCCGTCCGGCGTCGTCACGGTCACGGCCAGATCCGCCGCCCACGCCGAGCCGGAGATGACCGAAGACAGCGCGGCGGAGACGAGAAACCTGATCATGACGCTTCATACCATGAGCACGTTACTCGCCCGTAAAACGGAACCTGCACTTGCTATAAACAACGATGGCTTGGGAGTTGTTTAACCACGTCCTCCGACAGTGGCCCTGCTCGAAGCGTCCCGGACCTCCCCGGTTCGCGAAAGCCGGGGCGCCCGGGAGGAAGCATGTCGTCTGGATTGCGCGCCCTTGTCTGCACAGTTGTATCGGTCGCCGGGCTGGCCGCGGGTTCAGGCGCCGCGAACGCGCAGGGCCTGGAGACAGGCGGCAAGCTGAGGCTCACGCGTGGCGTCTCCACGCTTGAAGGGCAGGGCGGCGGCGGACTGTCGCCGTGGGCGCTGATCACCGGCAACGAGACGGACCGGGGCGTCGGCGCGACAGCGCACGTCACGGTGGTTCAGCTGCCGGACTACAGCTTCCAGTCGTATGGCGCCGCGCTCGGGCTCTACGACCGCCTCGAGCTGTCCTACACGCGCCAGGAATTCGACACGGAGGATGTGGGCGCCGCCCTCGGGCTCGGACAGGGGTTCACGTTTGGCCAGGACGTCATTGGCGCCAAGCTGCGTGTGGCGGGCGACGCCGTCTACGATCAGGACAGGTGGATGCCGCAAATCGCCGTGGGCGCGGTCTGGAAGCAGAACGACCAGGGCGGCGTGGTGCGCGCTGTCGGCGCCAGCGACGATGAAGGCTGGGAGGTCTACGCCTCCGCCACCAAGCTGCTCCTCGACCACAGCCTGCTACTGAACGGGACGGTGCGCCTCACCAACGCCAACCAGACCGGACTGCTCGGCTATGGCGGCAACCTGAATGACGACCACGAGCTGCAGGCCGAGGCGTCTGTCGGCTACATGCTGAACCGCAGCCTGGTCGTGGGCGCCGAATACCGGATGAAGCCAGACAATCTCGCCATCGCAAAGGAAGACGACTGGTTCGACGTCTTTGCGGCGTGGGCGTTGACCGACAATCTGACACTGACCGCCGCCTATGTGGACCTTGGCTCCATCGTGACGTTCGAGGAGCAGCGCGGTCTCTATGTTTCCCTTCAGGCCGGCTTCTGAGGAGCGCCCCGATGAACGCCATCGCCCGCAAGTTGTCCCTCGCCGCCACTGCTCTCCTGCTGGCTGGGGCCGCTGTCGCCCAGTCCGCGCCGGCCGTCCCGCCGGGCGAGACGGAGGTCGATCCCTACACCATCTCCAACAACAACGCGGGCGCCGGTCCGATCACCGATCCAGCTGTCTGGAAGGCGTTCGGCGGCTCTGAGGGCGTCTCGCGCATTGTCGACGATCTCGTCGAGCGCGTTCAGGCGGATCCGCGCATCTCGAAGATCTTCGAGGCGTCGGACTTCGTGCGCCTGCGCCGGACGCTGAAGGAGCAGGTCTGCTACGTCCTTGGCGGCGGCTGCGACTACACCGGGCGCGACATGAAGAGCGTCCACCTCGACCACGGCGTCTCGGTCGCCGAGTTCAACGCGCTGGTCGAGCTGCTGCAGAAGTCGATGGACAAGGAGGGCGTGCCCTTCGCAATGCAGAACCGTCTGATCGCCAAGCTCGCGCCGATGAAGCGGGACGTGGTCGTCAGGTAGAGGGCGATCAGACGCCGCCGCCAAGACCGATCCAGCGGCCCGATGCAGCGACGGTGATCCACACAACGATGGTGAAGGCGCCGAGAAGACGCGTCGGCGTCGGCCGCCCGAACTCCCAGACCATCAGTCCCGCCACCGCGAGGGCGGCGATACGGACGGCCCAGCGGTTGATCTCCATCACCAGGTCGTAGTCCTCCATCGGGTGGTAGACGCCGTAGGTGACTATGCCGATCGCGATAACGGCGACCGCCGTGACGGAGCCCAGGATGATGCGGGTCATGCGCGAGCCGAACGCCATCACGACCAGCCAGCCTGCGAAAACCAGGTGGAACGTGCCGGGCGCTGCCCCCATCGACGTCCCGAAAACCCAGACCGCGAACAGCCACAGCGCCACAGCGATGGCGGTCATGATCTGTGCGGGCCGGGTCATGGCGCCGTCATGGCGCGCCAGCGAACTCTCAACGCCCAGCGACAGCAGGAGGGCGGACGCCAGCGCCACCATCTTCACGAAGTAGGCGGGCCGGTTATAGAGCTTGGCCGCAACGACGCTCGCCATCAGCACGCCGGTAATGACGATCACCACCAGCGCGCCGATCAGGATGGGGCGCACGCTGCGCTCGATCCGAGCGAACGGCACGCTGGTCATGCCCGCGCCCATCAGCCTGAGGTTGGCGAGCAGGACAGCGCCGCCCAGCGCCGACAGCGCCAGCAGGTGGAAGGTCTGGATGACCGGGAACGCCCACGCATGGGCGCGGATCACCGAGGCCGGGAAGGCCGTCTTCAGCGAGGCGATCCAGTCTTCAAGGCCGGGAAAGAGAACGGAGAAATCCATGGCTATTCTCCCGCCCCATCCACAGCTTCAGCGGCGTCGCCGCCCATGTCGCCAAAGGCTGAGGCGCACTCGGCAAAGGCGTATCCGAATGATCCCGGCTTCATGTTCTCGCACTCGAACCACGTAAAGGCGGTCAGGCGGCCAAAGGCGATCACGAGCACCCAGGCGACCAACGATCTGGTAGCCGCCGCCTTCACTGATGCGGGCGGGCTCGGCGCGGCGTCCCAGTCGGCCAGCGACTTCTGTGTCTTCAGGTGGAACCAGAAGATGTTGGCGGCGGCTACCAGAATGAAGATGACCTTCGCCCGGAACCAGACAGAGTGGTAATAGTGGACCGGATTGGACAGGAACAGCAGCACGCCCGTCACCAGCAGGATCGCAAACCCGGCCACCGTCAGCGGCAGGATGCGGTTGTTGAGTGTCGAGTACGGGACATCGCGGAAGATCAGACCCAGCATCCTGAGGTCAACCATCAGGATCGTGCCCGCAAACACCATGAGGGCGAGCACATGCGTGCCCTCGGTGAGCGACCAGAGGTGGAGCGAGCCAGCGAACTGCTGGCTCCATGACGACCACGGATCACCGTCCGTCGCGCCGGGCACGGATTGCAGCCACTCCAGCAGATCGTGAAACATGCCCGCCCCTTCATCCTGCTGCGCAGGTTCGGCGGACTCCTAACCCTTTGACCGGCACATTGCCAGCCGCGCCCGTGTGCCTGGCCGGTTCACGCCGGGGCGATGGCTTCGAGCATCTGGAGCTGGAGCTCCTTCAGGAGCGCTATGGCGCCCTTGATGTCCTGCCGCGCGCCCGGCGACAGGGTGTCGATCGCGAGGCCCCTGAGCGCCGCCGCATAGAGCTGGACGAACGCACGGATCTTGCGCCGGTCGGTGAACCCGAGCTGCTGGGCGCGCTTCCAGACCACTTCCTTGTGCGCCTCGTCGAGCCGGTCGTTCAGCTCGCGGAAGCGCGGTCCCAGTTCCGGGTCGCTGCGAGACCCGAGCATCAGCTCGATGCGGGCAATGCCGGAGGGCGTCTCGAAGGCGGACCACAGCACGTCGATCAGGTGGAGGAACTTCTCGCGCTCGGTCTTGAACCGTCCCAGCCGTTCGGCGTGAAGGTCACGGCGCAGTTCGACGATGTATTCGGAGGCCGCCATCATCAGGTCGGCCTTGGTGGGGAAATGGTGCAGCATCGCGCCCCGGCTGACGCCCGCACGTTCGGTCACGAGCACGGTGCTCGTCTGGTGGTAGCCCAGCTCGAACAGGCACTGGATGGTGGCTGCAAGCACCCTGGCGCGCGTTTCGGCGCTGCGCACCGGATTGGGCACACGCTCACGCGGCGTTACAGCCACTTTCTCCTCGTCCCGCGCCAATCCGACCTCCGGGGCCAGATCGGGGCCCGCTGGGAGAAGGAACTATCATACAATCGCGCCGGATCAACTTGTCGTGAGGACGCAGGAGCCGCGATTTGGCCCATTTGCGGGGCTGTGCAGGCATACAAGGCGGCCTGGGTCGCTCCGAGGCGCCCTGGCGGCGGCATCAGTCCGGCGCCGTCGAGTCGCGCGGCGAGCCCGGAGGAGGGCCGTTCGGCAGCGTCTTCGACTTCACCAGCGACGGCGTTTCGCCAAATCGCGCCGCATCATCGGCGGCCTCCGTGTAGGCGGGCCAGACAAACCCGTCGGCGCACGCCAGCGACTGCGCCTTCGGATCCATCCTGTAGAACGCCACCCAGCACGAGTTCACCCGCTTCGAGACGGCGCGGTCCGTGGCGTTCACGCGCGCATCGCCCGCGCTGGAGTGGTTCCAGCTGTCGAAGGTGTAGACCAGCTCCGCCGAATGCGGCGCGCCCTGCGGCTGGGCGGCTTTCCCCCACTCGGGCACGTAGGCGAACTGGTAGAGCCACGCGCCCGCGCCGGTATCGCCCGCCAGCTTCGCGGCGGTGCGCGCGGCATCGAACCCGTACTCGCCCGTGTTGGCGCCGACCATCACGGGCACGTCGATCTCCGTGCCGCTGTTGAGCGCATCCATCGTGGAGACGGTCTTGAACACGCCGTCCGTGGCAGCCGTGAACCCGCGCTGGGTCTGGGCATGCCCGACCAGCGTGCCCGCGGAGATGCCGCGAAGATCGGCCGCCGACGCTCTTGCGTAGCCCATCGCGGTGACGACCTCGTCGCCACGGATCTCGGCGTCCGCCAGCGCCGTGCCGGGACGCAGGCCCGCGCCCGACTGCACGATGGCCTTGTGATAGAGCCCCTTGGCGGACGGGATCGAGAGAAGGCTCATCACCATGCCGCCGCCCGCCGACTGTCCGGCGAGGGTGATGTTGTCGGGGTCGCCGCCGAAGGCTGCCGCGTTGCGCTTCACCCACGCCAGGGCGGCGACAGCGTCCATCAGGGCGAACGCGCCGGTCGGCTCGCCCTTCGCCTTTGCCTCTTTCGTCAGGGCAGGGTGGGCGAACGACCCCAGCGAACCGAGCCGGTAGTTGATCGGGATCGTGATGACGCCCTGAGCTGCGTTGCTTGCGCCGTGATAGCCGCCGAGGTGGCCCGCCCCGAGATACGACGCGCCGCCATGGAGCCAGACGACCACCGGCGCCTTCCTGGCGTTCGCTGGCGCATAGACGTTGAGATAGAGGCAATCCTCGTTGGTCGCCCCCAGCACGCCGCCGCCATTCGCACTCTTGCCGTCCGCTCTCGCCGGTTGCGGGCAGGGGGATTCAAAGGCGGTGGCGTAGCGCTCGGCTTTCCAGCTGTCCGGTTTCTGCGGCGCGCGCCAGCGCAGATCGCCCACCGGCGGCTTCGCATAGGGAACCCCCTTGAAGATGTTGAGACCATCCTTGGTCTCGCCCACCAGAACGCCTGTGTCGATCTTCGCTCTTACCTGCGTCGCACGCCCAGGGCCTTGTGTTGTCTGTGCCAGTGCAGGTAGCGCGCCCAGCAAGGCAATCGAGCTGATCAGGCCAGCCAGCTTCAGGTTCATCTCGCGAACTCCCCGAGTGGGCTGTGTCAGCGCCAGCCCTTGTGTTGGGTCGCGGACGGTAGGCAGGCGCCCGGCGCCGGTCAATTGCAGGAGATATAAAACAAGCAATCGAGACTGTTTATGGTTGGCCCCTGGATACTCCGTCAGGCGGCGGCTTCGAATCCTGCGCGCAGTTGCGCCCGCAGCTCGCGGTCCCGCTTCAGATAGACCTCACGGCTCATGGCCTCGCTTCGGGTGTCGAAGCGTTCGGCATAGAGAAGGGTCCAGCTCCGGCCCCGGGTGGAGCGCGCGCCGGTGCCGGCGTTGTGCCGCTTCAGGCGCGCCTCGAGATCGACCGTCCAGCCGACATAGGTGACGACCCCGCGCGGACCCATCGTTGCAATGACATATACAAAACAGCCCATGCTTCTGGGGTAGCGGCCACGGGTCGATGATTGCTTAACGGGTCAGCGGGCCACTATGAGCCTCGAGGAAAATCAGTCGTTCAAGGGGCACGGCTCATCCTGAGGAGCTGCGAAGCAGCGTCTCGAAGGACGAGCCCGCCGCAAAGCGGCGCCCCGCAGCTCGCAGCCACGCGGCCCGTCCTTCGAGACGCGCACTGCGTGCGCTCCTCAGGATGAGCCGCTTTGTGGGATTTGCGAGAGAAAAACATGCTTCTCATGAAAGGGAAGACTCATCCTGCGGAGCTGCGAAGCAGCGTCCCTCACCGTGAGTAGCGGCCGTATGGCCGCGCATCGATGGGGAAGGACGGGGCCTGCCCGCCGCAAGCGTCCTGGATTCTGTTGGGTTCAGCGTACCCAATCCGACCGGGTCCAACCCTGCCGCAATCTCCCCTCGCGCCTGTCATGGGAGGGTTCGGTAGCGCTCCGAAGCCAACGAACGACAGGCGCCGGTCGGCGTGGGTGAGGAGTGGCGAGCGTAGCGAACGAAACGCGATGAGCGTTTCGAACGACGAACGCCCGAAGCGCAAGCGAAGGGCGGGAGGGCGCCCGCCACACCTCATGAAAATCTGGCTCCGGGTATGGAACCGGAGCGTCCAGAGGGATCGGAAGCCCTCTGCACGAGCTGTCCGGGATGTGGGAGTGGGTCTAAATACCGGGCGTGTCGCTCTGGCCTTCGCTCCGGCAAGGCGGGAGGACGGGACCACGGTCAAATCCTATCCTCACACCGGTCAGCAACCGATCTGCGGGGCGCGTGGGAACACGCACCGGCCAGTCACACGACTGGCATACATATACAGTAGGCGCGTTTCCATGCGCCCCGGCCTCCTGTCTTCAGGAGGAAGACGACAGCATCACGGACGGCTTGAGGCCGGTCCCAACGAGACAGCACGCCCACCTGACGTCGCGATATGGGTGGACCGCAAAGCACGAACAGGCCAACCTGCTGCGCGGGAGAGATGGACATGGTTGATGCCTGGGATGCGGTGGTCGTCGGTTCCGGCGCTGGAGGCGGCATGGCGGCGTGGTCGCTGACCCGCGCTGGCGCCAAGGTCCTGATGCTGGAAGCGGGACGCGACTATAGCCCCGACGAAACGCCGATGCTCAACTTCGCCCGCGACGCCCCGCTGCGCGGCGTCGGCACACCCGACAAGGCGTTCGGCTACTATGACGGAACCATCGATGGCGGCTGGGACATTCCCGAAGAGCCCTACACGGTGTCCGAAGGCTCGAAGTTCATGTGGTGGCGCAGCCGCATGCTCGGCGGACGCACCAATCACTGGGCGCGCAATTCCTTCCGTATGGGCCCCTATGACTTCAAGCCGTATTCCCGGGACGGTCTCGGCGTCGACTGGCCGGTCTCCTATGACGAGATCGCACCCTGGTATGACCGCACGGAAAAGCTCGTCGGCGTCTACGGCGCCAATCTCGGGCTCGAGAACCATCCCGATTCCGGCCCCGGCGTCCTGCACCCTGCGCCCAAGATGCGCGTCTGGGAACTGATGATGAAAGCGGCTGGTGAGAGAGTCGGCATGCCGGTCGTGCCTGCGCGCCGCGCCATCCTGACGAAGAAGATCGACGAGCGCGATCCCTGCTACTGGGCTTCGCCCTGTGGACGCGGATGCGCCATCGGCGCTGCATTCCAGACCACCACCTCGCTGATCCCCTGGGCGAAGGCGACCGGCAATCTCACCGTCCAGACCGGCGCGATGGTCTACGAGGTGATGCTCGACGACAGCGGCAAGGCCTCGGGCGTGCGCTACATCGACAAGGCGTCCGGCGCGCACCGCGAGGCGAAGGGCAAGGTGGTGGTGCTGGCCGCCAGCACGGGGGAGACCGCGCGCATCCTCCTGAACTCGCAGCCCAATGGCCGCTCGGAAGGGCTCGCGAACTCCAGCGGGCAGGTCGGGCGCAACCTCATGGATACGGTCGGCTCTCGTGTGACCGGCTATGTGCCGGCCCTTGAAGGGCGGCCTGTATACAACGAAAGCGGGGCGCACGGCCTGCACGCCTACATTCCCTTCTGGCTCTACCAGCAGCAGGCGGCGGGCAAGCTGAACTTCCCGCGCGGCTACCATGTCGAGATCGGTGGCGGCTTCGGCGAACCCGGAATGGGCGGTTATGACAGTCTCGACGGATACGGCGCCGATCTGCGGGGCAAGGTGAAGTCGCGCTTCGGCGCCTCCATCGGCCTCACCCAGCGCGGCGAGATGATCCCCAACGACAAGTCCTTCTGCGAGATCGACGGCGCCGCCAAGGACCGCTTCGGCATTCCGGTGCTGAAGTTCAGCTTCGGGTGGTCGGACCATGAACTCAACCAGGTCGACCAGTTCCAGTCGGCCATGCGCGACCTGATCTCAGCCATGGGCGGCACAGTGACCAGCAACGCAAAGCCCGCCGCCGAGCTGATCTCGACCGGCGGCGAGATCATCCACGAAGTCGGTACGGCCCGCATGGGAACGTCCGCCGCCAACTCCGTCACCGACAGCTACGGACGCGCCTGGGACGTCGACAATCTCTACCTTACCGACGGGTCGGTGTTCTGCTCCAAGGCGCACAAGAACCCGACGCTGACCATCCTGGCGCTGTCGATGCGGGCATCCGAACACATCGGCGCGCGTCTTCGCGCCGGCGAGCTGTAGGGGGAGCGGACCATGAAACACACCCTGATCCGCACCGTGCCGTCGACGCCAGTCCTCAGCCGCCGCACCACGCTGCGCTGGCTGGGGGCCGCCATGGCCTCGATCCCGCTCGCAGCCTGTGGTGAAACCCCCAGCGGGCTGAGCTGGCCCGAACTCAAGCCGCTCACGGGCCCAGGCTATGGCCGTGACCCGAACATGCTGGAGCCGTCCTTCCCCTGGCCGCTGACGCTGACGCGCGATGAGCTCATGGCGGCGACGGCGCTGGTCGATCTGATCCTGCCCGCCGATGGCGGCCTCTCCTCCGCGTCTGCAGCGGGCGTGCCCGCCTTCATCGACGAATGGGTCAGCGCTCCTTACCCGGACCAGCAGAAGGACCGCGCCCTCATCGTGCCCGGTCTTGCGTGGCTCGACACCGAAAGTCAGGCGCGCTCCGGCCGGCGCTTTGCGCATGCCGACGCCGCTGCACAGCAGGCCATCGCCGACGACATCGCGTGGAAGGACCGGATCAAGCCGGGGCTCGAGAAGCCCGCCGAATTCTTCGCCCGCATGCGCTCGCTCACCATGGGCGCATGGTTCACGTCGGCGGAGGGCTGGGACTATCTCGGCTATCTCGGCAACAAGCCCGCCACCGGTGACTATGCCGGCCCGACGCCGGAAGCGCTCGAGCATCTCGCGGGCGTGCTGGCCGCTATGGGGCCGGCGGCTTCCACACCCCCATAGGCTCGAACGTCGCCCGCGCCCGCTCATACCGGGCCTTCATGTCCGCCGCCACGTCGGGATAGCGGGCTGACAGGTCATAATTCTCGCTGGGGTCGTTTTCGAGATCGATCAGCTGCCAGCCGCCCACACGCTCCAGCGGCACATCGATGGTCCGGTAGTAGGACCGCGTCACATACTTCCACCGCTGGGTGCGGACGCCGGCGACCAGCTCGTTGTTGAACAGGAGCAGCTCGTCATGCGGCGAAGCGGCCTTGCGCTTCGTCAGCACCGGCACGATATCCCGCCCATCGAGCTGCGTTGCCGGCAGGGGCGCTCCCGCCAGGCCGCAGATCGTCGGCATCAGGTCAATGTTCATCGCGATGGCGTCGCTCACCAGCCCCGCCGGGATCACGCCCGGCCACCGGGCCAGGAACGGCACGCGATACGCCCCATCCCACCCCGCCGCCCCCTTGCGATCCCGCAACGGTCCAGAAGACCCGATAAACCACGGCCCGTTATCGGAGGTCACGACGACCAGCGTGTCCCGGTCTAGCTTCAGCGCCTTCAGCTTTGCCAGCAAACGCCCGACGCCAGCATCGATTTCCTCGACTACGTCGCCATAGGCGGCGGCTTGCGAGTGCCCTGCATGATCGGGATGCGGATCGAGCGGCACATGCGGCGCGGTCAGGGTGAGAAGCAGGAAGAAGGGATTGGCCTTGTTGTCATCGATGAAACGCAGCCCGCGCTCGAAGAAGCGCTCGGTCAGCTTCGGGAAGTCGACATCTTCCTGTGTCAGCTCGACGCCGGGGCCATCCGTGTAGAGGCTCAGCGGCTTCATGTCGTGGCTGTAGGGCAGGCCGAAGAACAGATCGAACCCATGCCCGGTCGGCGGCCAGTGCGGTGCGACATGACCCAGATGCCACTTGCCGACCAGCCCGGTCGTGTAGGCGGGTTTCAGCGCCTCCGCGATGGTGATCTCCGAATGCGGCAGTCCGCGCTCGTCATTGGGCTGGATGACCTGATGGCCCAGCCCGGTGCGGATCGGATAGCGGCCCGTCAGAAGGCCCGCCCGCGAGGGCGTGCAGATGTTGGCTGAGGCATAGAAGGAGGTGAGCTTCGCGCCCTGTTTCGCCATGCGGTCGAGCACAGGCGTCCGGATCATCTTCGAGCCATAGACGCCGACGTCGCCGTACCCGAGGTCATCCGCCAGCACGACGACGATATTGGGCTTGCGACGGGTCTGGGCGAGCGCAGGTTGCGCGAGACCGGCCACCGTTGCCGATGCAAGGGCGCCGGCTAGAATGTCCCTGCGGTGGGGGCGGGCGGGCGTTTGCATCTAGAGCGGCCGGACCTTGATGTTCCGGTACCAGACCGGATCGCCATGATCCTGAAGCGCGATGTGGCCGCCTGGGAAAGTGCCGAACAAGGGCATCGACTTGAATTTGGTAGCCGCGACCTTTGCCCGCCAGGCGTCGTCGCCATAGCTGCTCTCGGCGACTTTCTGGCCGTTGAGCCAGTGCTCGATCGTGCCGCCGGTAAAGACGACGCGGGCGTTGTTCCATTCGCCGACGGGCTTTGCAGCCGCTGCCAGCGGTTCGGCGAAATCGTAGAGCGATCCGGCCCTGTGCGTCGGGATCTTCCCGTCGGGATGACCCGCATCATCCAGCACCTGCATTTCAGGCCCGGTCTGGTAGGTCGTCTTGGCCTCGGGGACTTCGTTGACGAGATAGATGATGCCGCTGTTGCCGTTCGGCGAAATCTTCCAGTCGAGCGACAGTTCGAACGGTCCGAACGATTCTTCCGTCATGATATCGCCGGAGCCGCGCGTTAGCAGCGCGATCTCGCCGTTGGCCGCGGACCAGCCTTCGCCGACCGCGCCCGCGCCATAGATTTTCCAGCCGGTGAAATCAGACCCGTTGAACAGCAGGCGCCATCCCGCAGCCTGTTCCTCAGCTGTCAGAGTGTTGGGCATCGGAGCTGTCTCGACAGGCGCCGGCGCTTCGGCGGCCGCCGGTGCGGGCGTCACGTCCGGAGCCGGCGAGCAGGCTGCGAGGCAGGCGAGTGCTGCGGCAGACATAAGGATTGAACGGATGGACATGTCAGTCTCCCTCAACCGGCGTCCAGGCGCCGTTTTCTTTGCTCGATGCGATGGCGGCTTCGATGAACCTTACGCCACGCACCCCGTCACGAATTCCGGGCGCCAGCTGGGCGTTGGCGGCAGGCTCGCGTTTCTCCGCATGCGCCCGCACAAGCTCGGCGGCGTCCGAATATATCTGTGCGAAGCCCTCGAGATAGCCTTCCGGGTGCCCGGCAGGCACGCGCGCGATCTGCGCAGATGCATGTAGCCCCGGTCCGCCCCTGCGATGGAGCCGCGGCGGCTCGCCGAGCGGCGTGAACCGAAGCTCTTCCGGCGTCTCCTGCGCCCACTCGAGCCCGCCGCGCTCGCCATAGACCCGTAGCCTCAGGCCATTGACGGCCCCGCTTGCAACCTGGCTCGCCCACAGTACGCCTCTGGCGGCTCCGGCAAAGCGCAACAGGATGTTGGCGTTGTCATCCACTTGTCTGCCATCGACAAAGGTCGAGAGATCGGCGGCGATATCAGAAACCTCCAGCCCCGTGACGAACTCTGCCAGCTGGAAGGCGTGGGTGGCGATATCGCCGAGTGCGCCGCCGGGTCCCGCACGGGCGGGATCGCCGCGCCAGTCCGCCTGCTTGTTGCCGGAGAGCTCCTTGGCGAGCCAGTCCTGCGCATACTCGACCTGGACAACGCGGATGGCGCCCAGCTCCCCGGCCTCGATCATGGCGCGCGCTTGCCGCACCATCGGATACCCGGAATAGTTGTGCGTGAGGATGAAGGGCAGGCCGGTTCGGGCGACGGTTTCTGCAAGGTCGAGCGCATGCCGCATCGTGATCGTGAGAGGCTTGTCGCAGATCACTGCGATGCCTGCATCGAGAAAGGCGCGCGCAATCGCGTGGTGCGTCGAGTTCGGGGTTACGATGGCGACGCCGTCGATGCGATCCGGCCGCGCCGCTTCGGCGGAAGCCATCGCGCGGAAGTCGCCATAGCTTCGATCCTCCGTGAGCCCCAGCTTGCGCCCGAAGGCGATGGCTTTCTCTGGATCGGACTGGAAGTTGCCCGCAACCAGCTCCCACTGGTCGTCGATGCGCGCAGCCATGCGATGAACGCCGCCGATGAACGCCCCTTCGCCGCCGCCCACCATGCCGAGCCGCAGCCGGCGGCTCATCGGTCGAGTCCCAGCAGGCGCCGATTGGCGGCGACGTCAACGCCGCTTGCGGCGAAGTCGTCGAAGGCGCGGTCGGTGACGCGGATGATGTGATCCCGGATGAAGGCCGCGCCCTCGCGGGCGCCGTCCTCGGGATGCTTCAGGCAGCACTCCCACTCCAGCACGGCCCAGCCGTCATAGTTGAAGCCGGCGAGCTTCGCGAAGATGGCCTTGAAGTCCACCTGACCGTCGCCGACAGACCGGAACCGCCCGGCCCGGTTCAGCCAGGGCTGGTAGCCGGAATAGACGCCCTGCCGTCCGGTCGGATTGAACTCGGCGTCCTTGACGTGGAACATCCGGATCCGCTCGTGGTAGATGTCGATGTACTCCAGATAGTCCAGCTGCTGCAGCACGAAGTGGCTGGGATCATAGAGGATGCAGGCGCGGGCGTGGTTGTTCACGCGCTCGAGGAACATCTCGTAGGTCGCGCCGTCGAACAGATCCTCGCCCGGGTGGATTTCATAGCAGAGATCGACGCCCGCCTCTTCGTAGGCGTCGAGGATGGGCCGCCAGCGGCTTGCGAGTTCGGCGAACGCCGTCTCGATGAGTCCCGGCGGTCTCTGCGGCCATGGATAAAGATAGGGCCACGCCAGGGCGCCCGAGAATGTCACGCTGGCGTTGAGGCCAAGACGGCGCGAGGCCTGCGCGGCGAGATGCAGCTGGTCCGTCGCCCAGGCCTGCCGGGCAGCGGGATTGCCGCGAACAGCTTCGGGTGCGAAGCCGTCGAACATCGTGTCGTAGGCAGGATGGACCGCCACGAGCTGTCCCTGCAGGTGGGTGGAGAGCTCGGTCAGTTCGACTCCGGCCTCAGCGAGAACCCCCTTGATCTCGTCGCAATAGGCGTCGCTGCTCGCCGCCTTCGCCAGATCGAACAACCGGCTGTCCGTAGTGGGCATCTGGACGCCCTTGAAGCCCTTGTCCGCCGCCCATCGCGCGATGGCGGGCAGGGAATTGAATGGCGCATCAGGCCCCGCGAACTGCGCGAGGAAGATGCCCGGCCCCTTGATGGTCTTCATGTCCGCCGCCTCAGATTTCCAGCTTGCGGAGGAAGGTGTAGCCGATTTCTGCCGCTTCAAGCCGTGTTTTCACGAAAGGCGGCTCCTGCTCCAGATAGAAGTTCCGTACGCCCGCCGCGTAGGCGGCCGGAAGAAGCGTTTTCCAGTTGAGCCGGCCTGAGCCAACTTCGGTAGGGTCCATCTTCAGGGCGAGGTTCGGCTGGGTGGAGGCCTTGATGTCCTTCACGTGCATCAGGCCGAACCGGCCCGGATAGCGCGCGAACATAGCCGCAGGATCGATGCCCGCAGCAGCCGTCCAGCCGACGTCGAGTTCGAACGTCACCAGTTCGGGATCGGTCTCCCGAACCAGGATATCGTACCCGGTGCTGCCGCCCACAGGCACAAACTCGAAATTGTGGTTGTGATATCCGAACGCGATGCCATCCGCCTTCAGCTTTCGGCCGATGCCGTTCAGCTGCGCCGCCATCCGCTTCCAGTGATCCTCGGTCATGGCGGCGGCGACGCGGACGATGAGCCCGTAACCTTCGCCTGCTATGGGCTCCAGCTTGATGTCATCCGGCGTCGCCATCGAGGGTGCGATCACATGACTGACGCCCAGAGTGTGCATGTCGGCCGCCAGCTTTGACAGGTCTCCGAACAGCCCCGGCTCCTCGGGCGTTCCGGCCCGCAGGCCGACATGGGCGCCCGTGCACTTGAGACCATGACTGTCGAACGAGGCGCGCAGCTGGGCCGGCGTCTTGCCCATGTAGCTCGGAATCTCGACGGCCCTGTAGCCGATGCGGGCCACGTTCGCGATCGTGCCTTCGAGGTCCGAGCGAAGCAGGTCAGCCAGCGTGTAGAGCTGGATGCCGATGGGCAGATTGCGCGCCTCGAAGAAGGGGCCGGGCATGGCGTCGTCTCCAGCCGAGGCGCAGGCGGCGGCGAGAGGGGCGAGGGCGCCCGTCGCGCAGAGCCGCTGCAGGAACTGGCGGCGAGAGGGGGCGGCACGGTCAAGGATGATTGCGGACATGACGGAGCTTCCTATTGCGCTGGCTTCGCGGCGGATTCTGTCTCCTGAGACAGCGTCACCGGCTTGTATCCGCCTCTCGACCTGAAGAATGCGATCAGGCCGAGATAGGCGACCAGCATGAAGACCGGAACGAGGGCGACTTCCTGTAGCGCGCCTTTCTTCCCTGTGTTCGTCACCTGCTGGATGGTCGCGCGATCGGCTTCCGGTGCGGCGGCGAGAACCGTCTGGTCGAGCGCGGAGTACTGACCAAGCAGGCCCGAACGTTCTGTCAGATAGGTCTGCGACAGCTGCGTGCCGTTGGCGGCGTCATGCGCGGCAAGGCCCCGGCTGATGGCCCGGTCCTGCAGCGAGCCCAGCATCACCGTTCCGACGATACCAGCCGCCAGCATTCCGGCCCCTGCCATGACGTTCAGCGTCACAGCTCCGCCACGCGGGAACTGCTCCGAGGCGATGGCGAGGCTGGTGCCCCAGAAGAAGCTCTTGCCGATGCCGTAGAGCGTTGCGGCGGCCAGAAGGGCGATGCCGTGCGCGCCGGAGAGCCAGAAGAGCCCGATGGCCGCAAGCGCCGAAGCGCCCGCCAGCACGCCCAGCGGCTTGACCGCGTGCAGCAGCGGGCCCGCGTACATCCGAACCACGAACATCACGGCGGACGTATAAACCAGCACCCATCCTGCCTGCAGGCCGAGCGAGTTCATTTCCGGGCCCATCAGCTCTGTGATCCAGCTGTCGGTCGACAGTTCGGTCACGGCGAGCGGGATCATCAGAAGGACGAACACGATATAGAGCGGCCGTCCGGCCGAGCGGGAGAACCAGGCATAGGCCAGTGTCAAGGCGCCGATCAGGCCCCAGACCACTGCCGACGGCATGGCGAACACCCGGCCGACTTCCAGCATCATCAGCGCAATGATGATGAAGGCGCTGACAAAGCCCGCCTCCGCGAGCATCGCCTTGTAGGGCACGCCTGCAGCGGCGCGTTCGCTTTGCGGGAATTTGCGGCCCAGCAGCAGCACGGCATAGAGCGTCACCGGGGCCGCCATCAGTCCGACCTTCATGCGCCAGTCGACGCTATCGCCGAGGCCGAGGGCCAGAATACCTCCGAGCATCAGCCCCAGCGGCCAGGCCGCGTGCAGCCGGTTCAGCCACTTTGGCTTGTCGTGGCTGTAGAGCGTGGCGACCAGCGGGTTGGCGGCTGCTTCAACCGCGCCGTTGCCCAGCGCCATGATGAAGGTTCCGGCATAGAGCGCCCAGTAGCCTTGCGCCGTCAGCAGGATCGCAAGGCCAGCGACATGGCAGAGCGCCGCAAACCAGAAGGTCATCCGGAAGCCGATGCGGTCGATCAGCAGGCTGAGAAGGACGATGGTGATGGCGAAGGGCCAGAGACCGGCCCCAGTCAGCTCGCCCTTCTGCGTCTCGGAGAGATCGAACTCGACGCCCCATTCTCCGATCACCAGCGCCCGCAGGATGAAGCAGAACGAGGTGGCGACGATCGCCGAAAAGGATGTGATGAACAGGCCGGATCGTGGCCGGGCGGCGGCGTCGGTCATCGGTGTCTCCCCAGCCGCTGTTGCGGCGCGTCATTTGTCGCCCCGCCTTGTCCGGCCTGATCGTCAGCCGCCGCGAGGTCGTCTAGAGTCCGACCATGCCGCCCGCGTGAGGGCCTGTCCACGGGGATCAGATGAGCACTCTCAGGTTTGGTGTCTTGGCGCTGGTGCTTGGCGCAACGGCAGGTTGCGCGGCTGTCCCTGAACGGGGGGAGCAATGGGTGTCCCTGTTCGACGGCCGATCGCTTGAGGGCTGGACGCCAAAAATCAGGGGCTACGCGGCAGGCGCCAATTACCGCGAGACGTTCCGGGCTGAAGATGGCGCGATCCGCGTGTCCTACGAAGACTATGACCAGTTTGGCGAACGCTTCGGCCACCTCTTC
Organism: uncultured Rhizobium sp.; assembly: GCA_964407665.1. Lineage (GTDB taxonomy): Bacteria > Pseudomonadota > Alphaproteobacteria > Caulobacterales > Hyphomonadaceae > CAYOWK01. The sequence goes on from CAYOWK010000012.1 coordinate 81,881, forward strand.
TACAAGACGCCATTCACGAGCTACCGGCTGCGCCTCGAGTATCGCTTCTACGCCGAGCCGCCAGCCGACACGCCGGGCTGGGCCCGGTACAATAGCGGGGTCATGATCCACTCGCAGGCGCCGGGCACGATGGCGGAAGCTGACGCCTTTCCGGTGTCGGTCGAGGCACAGCTGATCGGCCCGGGCAGCGCGGCGGCGCCCACCAACGGCAATGTCTGCACTCCCGGGACGCATGTCGTGATGGAGGGCCGGCTCGTGACCCGGCACTGCATCAACTCGACGTCTCCAGCGCCGCCAAACGGGGAATGGCATCGCTTCGAGATCGAGGTGACGCCGCAGGGTGTTGTCACGCACCGGGTGAACGGCGAGGCGGTGATGACGTATTCGGGCGTCCAGCTGGATCCCGACAGCGGCATGGCGAACTCGAAACCGCTGGTCGCTGCGGCGGGCGGCAAGCTTCCGCTGGATGGCGGCTATATTTCGCTGCAGAGCGAGGGCTCGCCCATCGAGTTCAGCAACATCGAGATCCTGGAGCTCAGGTAGACCATGCCCGGCCGGTGGCTGCGTCGTAGGGGAGGTCCGCACGATAGGGGCCGGGCACCGGATCGTAGCGCAGGAATTTGGACGCGCCGATTTCCGACGTGAAGAAGCCCAGCGTGGTCAGCTCTTTCATGATCCGGAAGAAGTGTATCGGGCCCGTCGATCCGGCGCGTCCCCAGTCGAACTGCTCGCGGTCATAAACCGTCATCAGGGCGACCTGCTGATCGGAAGCGAGAGAGTGGAACGGCTTGCCGTACCGGGCCTGCGCATCGGTGTCTGCACGGGCGAGCCCTGTGCGCAGCGTCGCGCGCTCGGTATCCTGGTAGAAATCCGCCATCATCCGGTCGATGAATGCCGGCACGCCGGCTTCAATGGCGCCGGGCGTGTCTGTTGCCGGGATGATCTGCCCGGCCATGATCTCCGCAATATGGGCTTCCGGAGGTGTGAAAAAGCGCAGCGGCACGGGCGTCGCCGTCTGGGGCGTCGCCGCGCAGCCGCCGAGCACGCCCAGAACTGCACTTGAGGAGACAGCGCCGCCCAGCATCATGGCAGCCCGGTGGAGAAGTTCGCGTCTGTCGATCATGACCTGTCTCCGGGGGCTAGAGGTTGCCGGCCTTCAGCTCGCGCACGGCGTGATCGCAGGCGCGGGCTGTCAGGGCCATGTAGGTGAGCGAGGGGTTCACGGACGAGGCGGACGTCATGCACGAGCCGTCCGTGACATAGACGTTCGTGCAGGCGTGAACCTGGTTCCAACCGTTGAGCACCGACGTTCTGGGATCGCGTCCCATGCGGGCCGTGCCCATCTCGTGGATGCCGAGCCCCGGCGCATAGGGTCGATCGTAGCCGCGAATGTTCTTGAAGCCTGCGGTCTCCAGCATCTCCATGGCCGCCTGCTGCATGTCCTTGCGCATGTTCAGCTCGTTCTCGCGGATCGAAACATCCATCGTCAGGGTCGGCAGGCCGTGGATATCCTTCACCGCCTGGTTCAGGCTCACGCGGTTGTCGGCGTAGGGCAGCGTCTCCCCGAAGGCGGTCAGCCCCATGGTCCACGGACCCGGATCCTGCAACTCGTCCTTCATCGCCTTGCCGAAGCCCATCTCGGCGACCAGCCGCTGCCAGCTTCCGCGCGTTGCGCCGCCCTGGTAGCCGTAGCCGCGGATGAAGTCCTGTCGCTTCGTCTTTTCGTCGCCGAGATTGCGGAAGCGCGGGATATAGACGCCATTCGGCCGCCGTCCCGCATAATAGCGGTCGTCGAAGCCGTCGATTTCTGCCTGGGCGCCGACAAGGAAATGGTGGTCCATTACGTTGCGGCCCAGCTGATCGCTGTCATTGCCGAAGCCGTTCGGGAAGCGGTCGCTGACCGAGTTCATCATGATCCACGTGCTGTTCAGCGTGGAGGCGCAGAGGAAGACGACCTTGGCGAAATACTCCGTCTCCTCGTCCGTGACCGCGTCACGCACGCGCACGCCGGTCGCCTTGCCGGTCTGCTTGTCCAGCACCAGAGACGTGACGATGGCGTCCGCCTCGAGCGTCATGTTGCCCGTGCGTTTCGCCGTCACCAGCGTGGCGGCGTTGGAGCTGAAATAGGCGCCGAATGCGCAGCCGCGCATGCAGAGGTTGCGGTTCTGGCAGGTTCCGCGTCCCTGCGCCTTCTGCTCTTCGCTCGGCGCCGTGAGGTGTGCGGTCCGTCCCATCGTGACGCGCCGCTCGGGGAAGCGGCCCTCCACCTTCGCCTTCAGCGTCTTCTCGACGACGTTCATGTCCATCGCAGGCTGGAACTGGCCGTCCGGGAAATGGGCAAGGCCTTCCTTGCTGCCGCTGACGCCGATGTAGGTCTCGACACGGTCGTACCAGGGCGCGAGGTCCTCGTATCGGATCGGCCAGTCGACCCCGACGCCCTCTTTGGCGTTGGCCTCGAAGTCCATCGGACTGTGCCGGTAGCTCTGGCGGCCCCACGTGATGGAGCGACCGCCGACCTGATAGCCGCGGATCCAGTCGTAGCGCTTGGTCTCGGTGTAGGGGTGTTCGTCGTCCTTCACGAACCAGTGGTTCCAGGCCTCGTTGACCGTGTATCCGGTCCGCGACTGCTTGGGATAATGCTTGTCGATCTCCGCCTGCGGCAGGCGTCCGCCGGGATATTTGAAATCCCAGGGCGCGTGGGCGAACGTCGTATAGTCCTTGATATGCTCGACGTTGCGGCCGCGCTCCAGCACGAGCGTCTTCATTCCGAGCCGCGACAGCTCCATGGCCGCCCAGCCGCCGGCAATGCCGCTGCCGACGACGATCGCGTCAAACGTTCTCTGCTCGCGCGAGCCCTTGGCCAGATCGCTCATTCCACTCCCCAGGTCCGTCTGCGCTTCTTGCGGCGCAGGTCGAGACTGATCCTGTTTTCGAGGCCCCGCCAGACGCTTTCGGAAGGCGCCGCAAGGGCAGGCTGAATTTTCCGGGCGCAGGTATGTGTGCAGATACGACATTTCGTCCGGACCGGCACGAGCCGTCCGTGATGCTGTAGCTCTGCCTCCATTATGCCCGTTTGGGCAAAGGGAGGCCGGGGCGCGTGGAAACGCGCCTTGTTTAGTACAATGCCAGCTTGCGCTGGCCGGTGCGTGTTCCCACGCGCCCCGCAGATCGGTTGCTGACCGGTGTGAGGATAGGATTTGACCGTAGTCCCGTCCTCCCGCCTTGCCGAAGCGAAGGCCGGAGCGACACGCCCGGTGTTTAGATCCACTCCCACATCCCGGACAGCGCGTGCAGGGGGCTTCCGATCCCCCTCGACACTCCGGTTCCATACCCGGAGCCAGATTTTCATGAGGGGTGGCGGGCGCCCTCCCGCCCTTCGCTTGCGCTTCGGGCGTTCGTCGTTCGAAAC
>CAYOWK010000013.1:0-83736 GCA_964407665.1 uncultured Rhizobium sp.
GCGCCGACGTCCATTGCCTGCGTGGTGACGTTGAGAAGGTGGGAAAGGATCCGGCCGATTTCGGAGAACAGAACCCGGATGAATTGCGCGCGGCGCGGAACCTCGATCCCGGCCAGCTTCTCGACCGCGAGACAGTAGGCGTGTTCCTGGTTCATCGGCGCGACGTAGTCGAGCCGGTCGAAGTACGGCAGCGCCTGTAGGAAGGTCTTGTACTCGATCAGCTTCTCGGTGCCCCGGTGGAGCAATCCGATATGCGGATCGACCCGGTCCACGACTTCTCCGTCGAGATCGAGCACGAGCCGCAGCACGCCGTGCGCAGCCGGGTGCTGGGGACCGAAGTTGATTGTGAACTTGCGATCGTCGAGATCGCTGATCATCGAAGCGTCGTCAGCGGCCATGGCTACTTCTTGGCCTCCACGGCTTTCTCGTCGCCCGGGATCACGGCCTGCATGCCTTCCCAGGGGGAGACGAAGTCGAAATTCCGGAATTCCTGCATGAGCTTCACCGGCTCACGCACCACCCTCTTCTGGGCTTCGTCGTAGCGGACTTCGACAAAGCCGCTGAGCGGGAAGTCCTTGCGAAGCGGATAGCCCTCGAAGCCATAGTCCGTGAGAATTCTGCGCAGGTCCGGGTGGCCCGAGAACAGCACGCCGTACATGTCGAACGCCTCGCGCTCGTTCCAGTTGGCGCATGGGAACACAGAGATCGCGCTGGGCACAGGCGTCGTGTCGTCGGTGCGGATCTTCACGCGGATGCGCTGGTTCAGACGCATCGACAGCAGGTGATAGACAACCTCAAAACGCTCCGTGTCGTCCGGATAGTCGGCGGCGCAGATGTCGACGAGAGTCTCGAAGCGGCACTGACTGTCGTCCTTCAGGAACGTCAGCAGTTCGATGATCGAATCACGCTTCGCAAAAATCGTAAGCTCGCCCGAGCGGATCGCGGTGGATACCACTGCCGCGAACGGCAGGCGCTCCAGATGGGCCTTCAATTCCCGCTGGGTTGCGCTGACTTCGGTGGCCAGGGTCATCGCTCGATGCTCCCCTCGCGGCGAATCTTCTTCTGCAGCTGCAGCAACCCGTAGATCAGGGCCTCAGCGGTCGGCGGGCAACCGGGGATATAGATGTCCACCGGCACGATCCGGTCGCATCCGCGCACCACGGCGTAGCTGTAGTGGTAGTATCCGCCGCCGTTCGCGCATGATCCCATCGAGATTACGTAACGGGGCTCCGGCATCTGGTCGTAGACCTTGCGGAGCGCGGGAGCCATCTTGTTGGTGAGCGTGCCGGCGACGATCATCACGTCGGACTGGCGCGGGCTGGCCCGGGGGGCGGCGCCGAATCGCTCCATGTCGTAGCGAGGCATCGAAGCCTGCATCATCTCGACGGCGCAGCAGGCGAGACCGAACGTCATCCACATCAGCGAGCCGGTGCGCGCCCATGTGATCAGGTCGTCCGCCGCCGCAACGATGAAACCCTTGTCCGCCAGTTCGTCAGACAGGCCGTTGAAGAACGGGTCGTTGGCTCCGACCACGCGACCGCCCTCGACGCCGGCGCGGTTCGACAGCGCGGGAACTACCAGCGGTTGCGACTTTACGTCCGCCATTATTGCCACTCCAGCGCGCCACGGCGCCACTCATAGACAAAGCCGATCGTCAGGACGCCCAGGAACGACATCATCGACCAGAAGGCGGCCACATTTCCGTCCGCAACAGCGAATATCCACGGGAACAGGAAGGCGACCTCGAGATCGAAGATGATGAAGAGGATAGCGACCAGGTAGAATCGAACGTCGAACTTCATGCGTGCATCATCGAACGCGTTGAAGCCGCACTCATAGGCCGACAGCTTCTCAGGGTCAGGCTTCGTCGGCGCGATGAGCGCCGAAGCCACGATAAAGCCAACGCTAAGCACTGCGGCGAAGACCAGAAAGATCACGACCGGCAGGTACTCGGTGACGAGCGTCTGGACGTCTTGCATGTCGCCTCGGTGTTCCGTTGGGCACGGCCTATGCCCGTTTGACCCTAGAGGCAAGATCGCCCCCCTGGCTTATTCCCCGAGTATGCGAGGCGGCGCCCGAAGTGAGGCTGAGGCGCCTCGTCGCGGGGCGAAACGGGGTTTCGGCAATGTTTGCGGAGAGTGCTTCCAGGACGTTAACCGGAGCCGACGGCGCCGCCGCCCAGCGGGCTCGACCACTCACAGTCTGACGATGTCGGAAGGAAAAAATGGCGCGAGTGACGGGGCTCGAACCCGCGACCTCCGGCGTGACAGGCCGGCACTCTAACCGACTGAGCTACACCCGCGCACTTTTTCCCCGGGCCTCTCGGCGTCGGGAGGAAGGGGTTTAGGCAGCTTGCCCCTGTTCCGTCAAGCGGGATCACACCGCGCGAAGCATCCATACGCCCCAAAATCCAAGGGCGATGAACGGACCGAAGGGGAGACGCGCCTCGGCTGCGACCTTCCGTCCGCCGATTGCAGAGAGAACAACCCAGAAGATGGCCAGAAGCGCCGCCGACAGCATCACGAGAGGAAGGTCCTGCCAGCCCAGCCAGGCCCCGGCCGCAGCAAAGAGCTTGGCGTCCCCGCGGCCCAGTCCGTCCCTGCCCCGCAGCTTGCGATAGGCCAGAGCCACCAGTCCGAGCGCGGCATAACCGGCGACGGCGCCGATGGCCCGGTCGAGCAACTCGGCGGGGCTCAGAAAGCTCGCGAACCCCATACCGGCCAGAATCAGTCCCAGCGTCAGCAGGTCGGGCAGGATGAACCGGTCGATATCCACCGCAGACGCCCACGCCAGCGCCAGCGCCAGCACTACCGCCGCAGCCTTGAGGTCGTCGCGAACCAGAATCAGCGCCATGCCAGCCGCAACAACCCCGACGGCCGCCGCCAGAACCGCCGAGCGTTTTGGCAGGCCCAGCGAGGAGATCAGGCTGGCGGTCAAAGCAGGTTGCGGGCCCGCTTGGGACCGTCACGGCCTGCGAACATCAGGGTCCGCACCCCCTTGCCCATCGTGACGTTCACCAGATTGGTCTGGTCTTCGAAGAGCTCCCGGAAAATGCGGTCATCGACCGTCATCTCTGCAGGCGCCGCAGACAGGCGGCCTTCCCGGTAGATGATCGCATCCGCACCGGTCAGCTCGACGCCCACCGGCGACAGCAACACGGCTCCGCTCTCCAGCGTCAGCCGGAACGTCTCATCGACATACAACAGCAGCCTCGCCTGCTCCTTGACCTCGGTGATGTCGACAGGCCCCCCGCCCCGCCAGGCCGCCAGAGCCAGCTCGGCATCGTGAGGATGAACCCGGTGGATCACCTCGATTGCCGAGTTCCGCGCATTCCACTCAACGGTGGTAAGGACACTCTTGGCCCTATGGGCCAGCGCGGCCGGAGCAGCAAGCGACGCCAGCCCGGCGCAGATCAGAAGGCGTCGGCTCAATCTGCCGCCGGCTTGCGTCATTGGGCCGGCGCCGGTGTCTGGCCCTGGACCAGCGGGACCGCCGGGGTGTCAGACTTCTCCGGCGTCTTGGCCTTCAGTTCGACCAGGGCGTCGGCCATCTGGTCGCGCTGCTGCCGGGTCATCTGGTTGCGGAACACATCCAGCCGGCTCGGCTCGAGCCGCGCGGGGTAGGCATTGTTCGACTTGTCCGCGTCGGCAATCTGGTGCCCCGCATCCAGTTCGATCGACACGACCTGCTTGGGCTCGATGAACATCTTCGAGACCTCGACATTGTTCATGCGCCAGATCTCGGCCGGGATGGTGACCTGACGGACCGTGTTGTCGGCGTAGGTGATCTTCACGGGCAACGGGCTGACGAGCCCGCCGATGTTCCGGAAGTCCACGAAGTAGACGAACGGGTCTTCCTTCCGGGCCCGCTCGAACGTCGCCTTGTCTGCGGCCGTCATCTTGCCGATGAAGTCGTTATACTCGTTACGGTCCTTGTTGGAGACCACGAACTCGTCGGTCTCGTTGTAGAAGTCCTTCGCCTCCGGGTGGCGGTCGATATAGGGCACGACGCCGCGCTGGCGGTTCTGGATAACGGTCATCGGCTCGGGTCGCGAGGCCTGCTGGCGCTCCCGCGCGATGGGCTGCTCGACCTCGGGATCACGGCTCGAGATACGGTACTCGCGCATGCCCGTGACGGCGATATCGACGTGATCGGTGGTGTAGAACCAGCCGCGCCAGAACCAGTCGAGGTCAGTTCCCGAAGCGTCTTCCATCGTGCGGAAGAAGTCGGCCGGAGTGGGCCGCTTGAAGCGCCAGCGCTGGGAATAGGTCTTGAAGGCGAAGTCGAACAGGTCGGGGCCCAGCACGGTCTCGCGCAGGACGGTCAGCGCCGCTGTCGGCTTCGTATAGGCGTTTGGTCCGAACTGCGGGATGGACTCCGAGTTCGTCATGATCGGCACCTGGTTCTCGCTGACCATGTAGCTGGTGATCGCGTCGAGAACGTTCGGCATGCCGCCATTGGTCGGGAAGTCCTCTTCCCACTCCAGCTCGGCCAGATATTCGAGGAAGGAGTTCAGCCCCTCGTCCATCCAGGTCCACTGGCGCTCGTCCGAGTTGACGATCATCGGGAAGTAGTTGTGGCCGACCTCGTGGATCACGACGCCGATCAGGCCGTACTTCTTGGCGCGGCTGTAAGTCTTGTTCCCCGTCTTCTCGTCCTTCGAGGGGCGGTATCCGTTGAAGGAGATCATCGGGTATTCCATCCCGCCTCCCTCCCAGGTGTTGACCGAGATCGCGTTCGGATAGGGATAGGGGAAAGAGTACTTCGAGTAGACGTCGATTGTGTGCGCCACAGACCGCGTCGAGTAGAGCGACCACAGCGGATCCGCTTCGATCGGGAAGAGCGACTGGGCCAGCACATCGCCGCCCTCCGGCTGCTTCACATTCATCGCGTCCCAGATGAACTTGCGGGACGAAACCCACGCGAAGTCGCGGACATTCTCCGCCTTCCAGCGCCACGTCTTGGTTGCGGTGTCGGCTTCCTTCTCGTTGGCCTGCGCCTCTTCCGGCGTCACGATATAGACGGGCTTGTCGGACGCCTTCGCCTGGTCGAGCCGCCGGCGTTGCGTGGCCGTGAGCGTCTGGGCCGGGTTCTGCAGCACGCCCGTGGCCGACACGATATGATCGGCCGGGACGGTCAGCGTGACGTCATAATCGCCGAATTCGAGCGTGAATTCTCCGCGCCCGAGGAACTGCTTGTGCTGCCAGCCGGTGTAGTCGGTGTAGGCGACAAGGCGGGGGAACCACTGCGCGAGGAAGAAAATGTCGGCGTTCTGGCCGTCGAACGGCTCATACCCGGAACGGCCGCCAAACACCTTGTTGTCGGTGATGTTGAACGCCCAGGAGATCTTGACGGTCTGGCTACGGCCCGGAGCAAGGCCGCGGGGCAGATCGACACGCATCATGGTGTCATTGATCGTATAGGACAGCTTGGCCCCCGACCCGTCGGTTACCGTCAGGATCTCGAAACCCTGCGGACGATCGGCCAGCGACTGCTGGCGCCGGATCTCGCCGATCGAGAGGGTGTCGTCGCCCGAGGGCGTCTTGCTGGCCGTGCGGGTCAGGTCCGTGACCGAATCCTTGCGGAACTGGTTCTGGTCGACCTGGAACCACATGTAGTTGAGCGTGTGCGGCGAATTGTTCCGGTAGGTGACCGTCTGGCTCGCCGTTATCCGTTTCGCGGCCTCGTCCAGCGTCGCGCTGATGACGTGGTCGGCTTCCTGCTGCCAATAGGATTCGCCCGGCGCGCCTGACGCGGCCCGGTAGGTGTTCGGGGTCGGCAGATCGACTTCCAGCTGGCGGAACTTGTCGTCAAAATCGCCCTTGGTCTGCTTGACGGCGTCCGCTGACGCGGTCCCGGCAAGCGCGAGGGCAACAAACAAGGCAGCCGCCAGCCTTCCAAAGGTCATTTCCACCGCTCCAGACATCAAACCGGGGCCAAGTCTGGCCAGCTGTAATGCCTATATCGCTGGTGGATGATCGGGGAAAAGCGAATTCCTGTCGCAGACGAAAAGAGAAGGGCCGGCGCCCAAAGGACGCCGGCCCAGTGTCACAGGAACAGAAGCCGGAAGAACCCGTCGAGGGACTAGATGGCGTCCTCCCGGCTTGAGTTGATATCTAGTCTCCCCTGTCTGAACGGGATTTGAGGCTGGCGTTATGGTCCGTTCATCTTCGCGGGGAGGGCGCCTTATTCAGCGGCGAGCCGCGCGGCGGTCGCGGAATCCAGCCCCCATGCCTCAAGCCCAGCGAGGGTTGCCGCCGCGCAATCAGGGATTTCGGCAGGCGAAACCGCTGGCGTCGCCGAAAATCTGGGGGCCGGCGCCGCCGCCAGACGCCCCTTCGCGCGAACCAGCGTGCCACGTTCCCGCATATGGGGATGGTCAGCCGCCTCGTTCATGGTCAGCACTGGCGCCACACAGGCGTCGGTCCCGTCGAACACCGCTGTCCACTCCGCCAGGGTTCGCTCCCGCACCCGGTCTGCGATCCGGGCGGAATAGGCCGGCCAGTTCGCCCGGCTCATCCGCCCCGGAAACTCGGTCTCTGAAAAGCCCAGCCCCTTCATGAGCAGGCTATCGAATTGCGGCTCGATGGCCCCCACCGACAGGTACTTGCCGTCCGAGGTTTCGTAGACGTCGTAGAAATGCGCCCCGCCATCGAGCAGGTTCGAATCGCGTTCCTCTGACCACATGCCGTCCGCCTGCATGCCATGGAAGATCGCCATCATGGCCGCAACGCCATCCACCATGGCGGCGTCGACCACCTGCCCCTTCCCCGTCGTCCGCGCGGAGATAATCCCTGCCAGCACGCCGAAGATCAGGAACATCGTCCCGCCGCCATAGTCGCCGACCAGATTCAGCGGCGGCGACGGCGGCTGCCCGGCCCGCCCCATCGCATGCAGCGCGCCCGTCAGAGCGATATAGTTGATGTCGTGCCCGGCCGTATGCGCCAGCGGCCCGGTCTGGCCCCAGCCGGTCATCCGCGCATAGACCAGCTTCGGATTGGCCTTGAGCGCCGCCTCCGGCCCGAGGCCCAGCCGCTCCATGACGCCGGGCCTGAACCCTTCGATCAGGGCGTCGGCTCCGGCGATCAGCCTCAGAGCCGCCTCGACGTCAGCCTGCGATTTCAGATCGAGCCCGACGGTCTGCTTGCCCCGCCCCGTCGGGTCGGTCGCTCGCGCCTTGGGAGCCCCCGCCCGCCCGATCCGCAGGACCTCGGCCCCAAGGTCAGCCAGCAGCATCCCCGCCAGCGGCGCGGGCCCCAGCCCCTCGAACTCGACAATCCGGATGCCGGCTAGTGGACCCTGCGCCATTATACACGTCTCCGAATTCCAGCCCCGCTCGTCCCGACTTTCGTCGGGATGAGCGGTCATGGGCAAGTGGGGAGTTTGTTTCGTTCGGACGACTGTGTGCCCACAGCCCCCTTTTCGCTTGGCCCCTGAGCCTGCAAGACTGCCGTACCCTCAACGGAGGTATCACATGACGCACCGCATCTATTCGATGAGCTTCGCCAGCGTTTACCCCCACTACATCGCCAAGGCGGAAAAGAAGGGCCGGACAAAGGCCGAAGTCGATCAGGTCATCCGCTGGCTGACCGGCTACACAGCCAAGGGCCTCGAAGCCCAGATCGAGAAGCGCACCACGTTCGAAGCCTTCTTCGACAAGGCCCCGAAACTCAATCCCGCCCGCGAGCTGATCACCGGCTCAATCTGCGGTGTGAAGATCCAGGAGATCGAGGACCCGCTGATGAAGAACATCCGCTATCTCGACAAGCTCGTGGACGAGCTCGCCAAGGGCAAGGCGATGGAGAAGGTTCTGCGCGCGCCGCCGGTTGAGGTTTGAGTTTCCACTTCACGCGTAAAGTTTCGGTGTTGTCATCCCGGCCGCAGGCGCGAAGCGCCGGAGAGCCGGGACCCATTGTCCAGCGGTCGAAGTGATAAGGATGGAGCTAGGTCAACGAGCCGTCCGGCTATCATTGCAGAGCGCAGCCTTCACGACATTTCGTGCTATAGAGACCCAGGTCAAAACCGGAGGGGGGGTGTTTGGTTTTTTCTGAGGCTTTGTCTCTCGGCGCCGAGAACGTCGGATGTGAGATCGGGTTTGCGCTCCGTGACCACCTTGGTTTCGACAATGCACACTTCTGGAACTGGCGCGCCGCGGAGCCGCCCGTGTTGCTCAACGTCCTGAGAGCCCGGTTTGTTGGCATCATGCGTGATCGATACATCAGCCGTTGGTATGGCGTCGCACGAGAGATGCCCTATGGCATCCAGTACCACCCCGGGACATCGATCGAAGACGACCGCGCCAAGGCGGCCCATATGGTCAAACGCTTCTATGCACCGACTGGCCCGCGCCTGTACATTCGAAAGCAGTACGAGGATGTCCGGGAGGACTGGGTCGAAGAGGTCTGTCGCCACCTGTCCCAGATAAGCGACGAGTATCTATTGGTCATCTTGCGCGAGCGAGGCCGGTCGCAAGGCTTTCAGATGCCGCAAGTTGCGGAGCGCGAGCTGTCCTTCTTCGCGCCCGGGGCGGACGCGCGGCAACGAGATCATGCGAGCTGGGCAAAGCTGTTCGATGAGTTTCGGGTCGTTCAACCAGCCGATGCCTGAACAGTTTCAGCGCTCCACTCCAGACTGAGTGTGTCTCCGCTTCGCATTTGGGGCCGAAGCCGCATCGCTTGATCAAGCAGGCCGGAACCACAGAACACAAGACTCGCGGTGGCGGCGCCGTTTCGTTGCGGTCGCCAAGCGCGCACCCCTACCCTCGCAACGCCGCCCCCGTCAGATCCCGCAGCATCTGCCGGATCGCCTTCAGACGCGACTGAGCATCCAGCCAGACGCCCTGGCTGACCAGCTTGTTGTCGGGACGCAGCTTCAGCTTGTCCGGATGCCTGTGGACGTAGCCGATCAGCTTGCCGCCATCGATGGGCGCATCCTCGCGGAACGAGAACACCACGCCCTTCGGTCCCGCCGACACCTTCGCTACGCCCAGCCGCTTGCAGAGAATCTTCACACCGGTGATGTCCAGCAGCTGCCGCGTCTCGTCCGGCAGCGGACCGAAGCGGTCGATCAGCTCCGCCGCAAAGCCTTCGCGTTCGTCGTCCGTCTCGAGATCGGCCAGGCGGCGATAGAGCGACAGCCGCGTCGAGAGGTCCTCGACATAGTGTTCGGGGATGAGGACCGCAGCGCCGATATCGATCTGCGGCGACCAGTCGTCGCGCGGCTGTTCCTCGCCGGAGCGCAGGGCGTTGACGGCGTCCTCCAGCATCTGCTGGTACAGCTCTGCGCCAACCTCGCGGATGTGGCCCGACTGCTCCTCGCCGAGCAGGTTGCCGCCACCGCGCATGTCGAGATCGTGGCTGGCGAGCATGAACCCGGCGCCGAGGCTGTCGAGCGACTGCAGCACCTTCAGACGCTTCTCGGCGCCCTCTGTCAGCGTCTGCTCCTCGCCGGTCGTCATGTAGGCGTAGGCGCGCACCTTCGAACGCCCCACCCGGCCGCGCAGCTGGTAAAGCTGGGCGAGGCCGAACATGTCGGCCTTGTGGATGATCAGCGTGTTGGCGCGCGGGATGTCGAGACCGGATTCGACGATGGTCGTCGACAGCAGAACATCCGCCCGCCCGTCATAGAAGACCGACATGGCGTCTTCGAGATCGGTCGGCGACATCTGGCCGTGCGCCGTGATGAAGTTCACTTCCGGAACCTGTTCGCGCAGATACCGCTCCAGGAATGGCAGGTCCGCCACGCGCGGCGCGACGAAATAGGTCTGCCCGCCCCGGAACCGCTCGCGCAGGAGCGCCTCGCGGATCGTCACCGGATCGAACTCGACGACATAGGTGCGGACGGCCAGGCGGTCGACCGGCGGCGTGGCGATGATCGAGAGGTCGCGAATGCCGGTCAGCGCCATCTGCAGCGTGCGCGGGATCGGCGTCGCCGACAGCGTCAGCACGTGGATGTCGGCCTTCAGCTCCTTCATCCGCTCCTTGTGCTTCACGCCAAAGCGCTGCTCTTCGTCGATGACGAGCATGCCGAGGCGCTTGAACTCCATCTGCTTCGACAGGACGGCATGCGTGCCGATCACGACGTCGCATTCGCCGCTCGTGATCTCGTCACGGGTGACGGAAGCCTCCTTGTTCGTGACAAAGCGCGACAGGTGCCGGACCTTGATCGGCCAGCCGGCGAAGCGCTCCGAGAAGGTCTGGAAGTGCTGCCGAGCCAACAGGGTCGTTGGCGCAATTACCGCGACCTGCAGGCCGCTCATCGCAACCAGGAAGGCCGCACGCAGCGCTACCTCCGTCTTGCCGAAGCCCACATCGCCACAGATCAGCCGGTCCATCGGGCGGCCCGAGGTGAGATCGGACACGACGTCCTCGATGGCCGCCAGCTGGTCGTCTGTCTCCTCGTACGGGAACCGCGCGCAGAACTCGCGGAATACGCCGTCCGCGCCGTCTGTCTTCGGCGCCGTCTTCATCTGGCGCTCGGCGGCGAGGCGGATGAGGTCCGCCGCCATGTCCATGATCTTCTTGCGGGCGCGCGCCTTGCGGGACTGCCATCCCGCCCCGCCCAGCTTGTCCAGCGCGCCCTCGCCGGACTCGGCGCCATAGCGGCTGATCAGCTCGACGTTCTCGACCGGGAGCAGGATCTTGTCGCCGCCCGCATAGATCAGTTCGAGACAGTCATGCGGCGCGTCGTTGACCTTGACAGTGGTCAGCCCCTGGTACCGGCCGACACCATGGTCGACGTGCACGATCAGGTCGCCGGACGCCAGCGAGGCGGCTTCGGCGATGACTGCAGCAGAGGACTTCCGCTTGCGCGGCCGCGCCAGCTTGTCGCCCAGGATGTCCTGCTCGGAGATGACGGTGACGTCGTCGTCCTCGAACCCCTCCTCGATGGGAAGTTCGGAGATATAGACGCCGCCCTTGGCGGCTCCGGTCCAGTCGGCGATCAGCGTCGCGCTCTCGACGCCATGGTCGCGTACGAATTCTTCCAGCCGGCTGGCGGACCCGCCGCTCCAGGCCCCGACAACAATTGTCCGGCCCGCCTTCTGTCGCTCCCGGATATAGGCCGCCACCGAGTCGAACAGGTTGACGCCCGGATCCGAGCGCTCCGCGACAAACTTGCGGCCCGGATGGGCGCGGCCGATCACGCCGTCATTCTTCTCCGGCGCATGGCGGTTCGTGAACGTGACGCTGGCCAGGGCGTCGATGACTGCGGTCAGTTCGTCCTCGGTCAGATAGAGCTGCTCGGGCGGCAGGACGTGCACCGACGGCCCCGCCGAAGCAGACGCCCGGCGCGCATGGTAGTATTCCTGCGCCTGCGTGAGCCGCTCGCTGGCGGCCTCGCGGGCGGACGCGTCGAGACCCACTAGCGCCTTGGGCCCCACATAGTCGAAAAGCGTTTCCAGCCGCTCATAGAACAGCGGCAGCCAGTGCTCGACACCCTGCCGCCGGATGCGCTCGCGCGCCGCTTCATAGGTCGGATCGCCGCCGGGCGGCCCGAACGCCGAGATGTAGTTCCGCCTCAGCAGCCCCAGCGCCTCGTCGGAAAAGTCGATCTCGCTGACAGGCGCCAGCACCAGCTCCTGCAGCGGCCCGGTCGAGCGCTGCGTCTCGGGATCGAAATACCGGGCCGTCTCCAGCGTGTCGCCGAAGAAGTCGAGGCGGACCGGCTCCACCGACCCGGCCGGGAAGATGTCGACGATCCCGCCCCGGCGCGAATACTCCCCGGGCTCCCGCACGGTCGATCCGCGCGTGTAGCCGTTGGACCGGAGATAGCTGTTCACCTTCTCGTCCGAGATCGTCGCCCCGACCCGGGCGACAAACGACGAGGCCTCCATCCGGGAACGCGGCGGCAGGCGCTGAACCACCGCCGACGCCGTGGCGATCACCAGACGCGGCGTCTTGCCGTCGGCAGACGCCAGCCGCGCCAGGACGGCACAGCGCTGGGCCGCCGCCGCCGGCGACGGGCTGACCCGGTCGTACGGCAGACAGTCCCACGCGGGAAAGATCGACACATCAAGGTCCGGCCGGAAAAACCGCGCCACGGCTGCGGCCACATGCGCGCGCCGCTCGTCCTTTGCGATGAACAGGCCGAACCCGCCGCGCTTCGCCAGCGCCTCGGAAAACAGCCGCACGTCGGCTCCGAACGGAGCCTCGTAGGCCGTCGCCGGACGGGTCAGGCTCGCAAGTGTGTCCCAGACGCGCATCGGATCACAACAATAGCTGAAAGGCCGGAGGGGTCCCCGGCCTCAAGTTGAATGCATTTCGCCAGCGTCAGATCCGCTGGGCGGCCGGGGCCGGATAGCGAAACCCGAGCAGCAGGTCGAGCACCCGCGACCGTGTTTCGACAGGCGCCTGTTCCTGTCCGGTGATCCAGGCATAGACGGTCTGGTCGTTGATATCGAGAATCGTCTCGAACTCGGTCAGCGCCTGATCGTCAAAGCCGGCCAGATAGGCGTCGGCGAAGGCCTCCATATAGAGGTCCATCTCCTTGAAACCCCGGTGGCAAGCCCGGAATTTCAGCTTCTTGCGGCGGATGTCGAGGTCGGTCATGCGCCGTATATGCTCCCTGTATCGCGGCCTGTCATCCTGCGGCCGGCCGCCGCGCTTCAACTCAGGCTGCCCGTCTGTACGGCGCAGCTGGCCTAGCGGTTTTCGTTTCCGGACGCTGGCGCTTTGCGAAGCGAGCGCGGTCGGGCCGGCGTCTTGTCCGGCGCTGGCGCCGCCGGCCGGGACATCGGCGACATCCCCCTTGCCTGCAACATCAGCCGAAGCGCCACCTTTACGGGCTGTGGAACCGCCACCGCCCCCGACACCCACCGCCGCACCGTGGACCCATCCACCTCCAGCGCCTCCGCCATGCGGGTCTGCCATCCCCAGCTCCCGAACAGCGCCTCCCCCACGGCCTTGAGGCCTTCAGGCGAAAGCGGCTGTCCGGGACCCAGGGGCGGCAGACCTGTCATGGCTAACCCCGGATGAAGTCGGCGATGAGCGCAGGCGCCGCCGTATCGAACCCGATCACGTCCAGCATTCCGGCGTCCGTCGGGTCGGCGATGGTGAACTGGTTCGACACCATCCCCACCACCACCAGCTTCGCCGGTATCCCGGTCCGCTCGCGGTAGGTCCGCAGCGCCTCAACCGGGTGCACCTTGCCGTGCCAGGTCTCGCTGTCCGTATAGACAAGGAATGCGTCCGCCTCGATCCCGCGCTCCAGCGCATAGATCATCGGCAGGGCGCAGTCCGTGTTTCCGAACGGCATGCCCGTCATCGACTTCACCACGTCATCCAGCCGCTGCTTCGACGACAGCGGGAACGGCGTCACGCCGTCGTTCGCACTCTGCGACCCGGGCGCCGGGAAGTGACCGTCCCCCTTCGACGTGAACGCGATCGTGTGCACCTTCGCCTCGGTCGCCGTCGTCGCCAGCGCCATCGCCGCCGCAGCCTCGCGAGCCGACAGCGACGTTCCGGAAATCATCGCCCCGCCCATGGAGCCGGATACGTCCAGTCCCTGCAGGATGCGCTTTCCCGTCGGCTCCACCTGCTCGAAGGCGAGGTAGAACGCGCGGTCCAGCGCATCGACAACGTTGACCACGGGATCCCAGGTCAGAGAGCCTCTCTGGCCCTTCCCTGCTGCATAGGTCTTGAGCGCAACCAGCAACGCCATCGGATGCACGCGCGCCTTCGCCAGCACGCCAGCATCCTGGATACGCTCAGCCACATGCGCAGCCGCATCGCTCATCGGCGCCAGCAGGCCAACAGCGGTCATCCGGTTCAGGGTCCGGATCATTGCCGTCATCGGCATCTCGTCCAGCAGCGCCGACCAGATCTCGCGCTCGCCCATAAACTGCGAGGGCACGGCCTCGTGCGGCAGCCGGTGCGCACGGATCAGCTCCGCCACGCCGCCGGCGGCCGCCGTCACAGCCGCCGCATCATGTGCGCGCACGATCTCCGGCAGAGACTCCGCCGCAACTTCGCGCCCGCAGATCCAGTCGAACAGCGCGCGACGCATGGCGTCGTCCTCACCCGCCTGCGGGTGCGCCAGACGCAGCATGTCGCGATGCGACCAGCCGTTGCGCTGCTTGTACTTGATCGCCTGGTACGCCAGCTGCTCGACCGGCCGCTCCAGATACCAGCGGCCCACGGCGCGACGCAGCCCGCGGCCCCAGCCGCGCAGCGCGTTCACGGACTCCGCGAACCGGAACAGGTGCGTGCCCGTCCGGCAGACTTTCGTCAGCGACGCCAGCGCAGCCGCTCGCGCGGCCTCGTTCTCGCTGGCCGCAGCCAGCGCCAGAGCGAAGATGGCCGGATCGTTCTTCGGCGCACGTCCGGAGTGGGAGATCTCGACGATCATCTCCACGGCGCGCGGCCCGTCCTCCATCAGGCAACGGATCACGGCCTGCGCATTGTCCACCGTGAGAGACCGTTCGCTGGCATAGTACGAGCCGCCCTCCGAACCGAGGATCAGGAAGCGCTCGAAACGCTTCCAGTCGTCGACCGGATAGGCTGCTCCGCCGGCAGAGTTCCGGACCATGCCTGGCAGCGGGTCGCTCTGCGTGCGCGGTGAAAGCAAGTGCTTGATGTAATTCCACGGCATGGCCGCATCCCCCAGTGAATTCAGTATCGGCGGACATGTCGTCGGTGACGAAGTGACTGAGCTACAGCCTCCCGGCTGGCGGGATTTGAACCTGCGACCTCGGCTCGCGCCGCGCTCTACCGATAATCATCAGACATCGGCCCGTCGATGAAGACTGCACTAGTGCACTTTGCACTAATTCGCAATCGGAAAATCACGAAGCAAAGGAAAGGTGGCGCGGGCGTGTTGCAGGTCCGGGAGAGGAGCTTGCGCTCCCAGTGATGCTCTGGCTTTGAGCTACACAGCTTGCGCCGTGGCCGGTTCGCGAGTCCGGCAACCCTCACCGTGGCGATAACCCGAACCAATCGGCCCGCGCCGTCGTCATGATGCACCTGGAGCACGCGTCGCGCCAGCCATCAGGCGGAGCGGGCATGTTGGAGGATCGGGAGAGGCTCGGCCCTTAGGCTTCGCCAACCTGCTCTACCGCTGAGCTACCGTCCTTGCGAACGGACGGGATTCGAACCCGCGACCCGGTCATTATGAGTGATAACCCAATCCATTCGGCCCGCCCCGCCCGTAGGTAAGGCTTTGCGGTGAACCAGCCTGTCTGGAGGAACGGGCATGTGGGAGGTCCGGAATATGCGCCTTGCGGCGCACTGACACGCTCTACCAGACTGAGCCAACGGACGAACATGTCGTCCGGACGGGATTCGAACCCGCGACCTTGCCATCCCTGATAACCCAGACCAATCGGCCCGCTCCACCGGACAGGCCGGCGTCGCATAGTACATGGCCCCATACAGGCGTGTTGGTGCAGACGGGAGGCATGTTTGGGATGATAACCCGGCAGCTCCGGCCCGTATGGAGACGCCTCAATTAGTGCATAATGCACAGCAAGTCAATCGGCTCGGTCCGCATTCCGGGCCACTCTGAAGGCCAGACCCGATTGAATCACCGTGCTTGACGCCCCGGCCCGCCGGGCCGACACGGAGCCTTGATCGCTGGAGCCTGACCGAATTGCCCAAGGACAACTTCCGTAACCGCCCCCCCAGGGGCCCTGCCCCTGGCGGCCAAAAGCCCCGTCCCGCTCAATCCCGGGATGGTCTGGCCCGCGATGGTAAGCCTCACAGCGGCGTGCGTCGCGCCGATGCCGCAGACCGCACGCCGCGCGCACCGCTTCCTGACTTCGAGGCGATGGCCGCACATGAGCGCGAAGACCAGACGCCTTGGGATCGTCGGGGCGACAAAGGTGGCGGCGCTCCCCGCCCTTCCGGCGGACACGGACAGCCGGGCGGCTATGGCAATCAGCGCCGCAGCGGTCCCCCCGGGCGCCGCCCTGAACAGCGCACGTCATCTTTCGAGGAGAACGGCGACGTCTGGCTGTGGGGGCTGCACGCCGTGGGCGCCGCGCTGGCCAACCCCCGCCGCAAGATCACGCTGGCCCTGATGACGCGCAACGGCGCCATCCGCCTGAAACTCGATCCGGACGACCTGCCGCCCTTCGCCACGCTGGCCGAACCCGACGCGATGGACCGCCGCCTGCCGGACGGCGCCGTCCACCAGGGCGCCGCCGTCCTTGCGGCCCCCCTGGACACGCTGGACCTCTCGGAAGCCGTCATGCGTCCGGAGAAACCCCTGATCATTCTCGATCAGGTCACCGATCCACAGAACGTCGGCGCGATCATCCGGACCGCCGCAGCCTTCGGCGTCGGCGCCGTCATCCTGCAGACCCGCAACGCTCCCGCGCTGGGCGGCGCGCTTGCCAAGGCCGCTGCCGGAGCCATCGAGACGGTCGAGGAGATCCGCGTCGTGAACATCGCCCGCGCCGCCACCGAACTGACCGACGCCGGCTGGTGCGTCGTGGGACTCGCTGGCGAAGCGGAGATGTCGCTGGCCGAAGCGCTCGACACGCCCCTGCCCGTCGCGATCGTGCTTGGCGCCGAGGGAGATGGCATGCGCCAGAACGTGGCCGCACACTGCACGCGTCTTGCGCGCATCCCGATCGAGCCTGACATGGAAAGCCTCAACGTCTCCAACGCGGCGGCCGTAGCTTTCTACGAATTAAGGCGACGGCGCACCTAGTCCGGGGCATCAAGGTCGTCTGGCTGGGGGAGTTGATGAGGCCTTGATGAAACTGCTGTGCGCAGTGGCATTTGCCGCCGTCTTCGTCCTGCCGGCGGCTGCGTGCAGCGGCAGCGGCGGGCCCGACCCACAGGTCATCAGCAGCCCTGGGCCCACGGCGGGCCCACCCTCACCGCCGCCGTCGCCTGCGCCGCCGGTCGCCTCTCCCGCCCTGCCGCCCGCCGCTGCCCCGGCAGACCTGATCTGGGGCGTCAACGGCCATCCCTTTACGGCGCATCCTGGCATCAGTTGGGAGCAGCAGCTCGATCTCGTGAAACAACTCGGCGCGCGCCAGTACCGGGTCAACCTCGGCGGCGCGACAACGCCAGCGGATCTCCAGCGGCTCGTCACCCTTGCGGAGGCGCGCGGCCTCCAGATTCTGCCGATAATCTCGCCTCCCGTCTCCCTCGAGACCGAGACAGCAGAGGTCATCCGGGCCCGGTCGTTCGACTACGCGAAGCAGTTTGCCGCCGCATTCAAGGGCCGCATGCCGGTCTGGGAACTGGGCAATGAACTGGAGGTCTACGCGATCATCCAGCCCTGCGAGATGCAGGACAATGGCGTGCAGTATCCCTGTGCCTGGGGTCCCGCCGGCGGCGTAGGCCCGCTGGAGTATTACGGACCGAGATGGGCGAAGGTCAGCGCCGCCCTGAAGGGTTTGTCCGAAGGCGTCTCCGCCGCCGATCCCGGCGCGCTCAAGGCGATGGGGACCGCAGGCTGGGGCCACACCGGCGCGTTCGACCGGATGAAGGCGGACGGGATCGCCTGGGACATCTCCGTCTGGCACGACTACGACAAGGACAACGCCTGGGCGATGGAAAAGCTGGCGGCCTTCGGGAAGCCGATCTGGATCACGGAATTCAATCACCCGCTGGGAAGCACGGACGGCGAAGCCGCCCAGGCCGCAGGTCTGCAGGAACGGATCGTTCGCTATCGAAGCTACCGCGAGCGCTACAATGTCCAGGCCGCACACGTCTACGAACTGCTCGACGAGCCTTACTGGACAGGATTCGAGTCGGTGATGGGACTGTACCGCGTCGGGCGGAATGCATCCGGTCAGTGGGCGACCACCGGTCCCAAGCCCGCTTTCACGGCCATGCAGGATCTCATCGACGACGGGAAGTGATCGCGCGCTCCGCCGTCGATAGCTGCGGCCCGGCGCAAACCAGAGTCACCCCCAACACATGTCCAGCCGCCGTCCGGACACGGACAGCTTGCTGTGCGTGATCCTCGCACCTCATCTTGAGCCTGTCGAAAGACGTGAGGGACGCGGCCCGTCAGGCCGCACCCGCAAAAATTTTCACCCCAACTTTCCCCACCCCCTCCAGCGTCCCGTAAAGTGTCATCGTCTTTCCGGAGCAGGCGCTCGTGTCGACTGAACGCGGAGCCGGAGGGATATGCGATCTACGGGTCGTGGCGCGCAAACAGGTGGCGCGCTGCGGTCGGCGATCTGGCTCGGCATGGGGAGCGGGAGGA
This sequence comes from uncultured Rhizobium sp., assembly GCA_964407665.1. Classification (GTDB taxonomy): domain Bacteria; phylum Pseudomonadota; class Alphaproteobacteria; order Caulobacterales; family Hyphomonadaceae; genus CAYOWK01. Next base: position 18,166 of record CAYOWK010000013.1, read on the forward strand.
AAAAGCCCGTGGCAAACCTCGCCCGTCTTGAGGCGCGCGGAGCAGATCGCGATCAGGATGAAATCCTGATCGTGTGAAGATGCTCCGCCAACAGGAAGACAGACCGGATTCACGCGCCCGGACCGGGCGCGATCCGGTCTGGGTCCGTCCTGGCGACAGGCGGCGTCTAATGTGGGACCGCGATGGCCAGCGAAAGCTGGCCGGGACAGAGACGGAGCCCGCGCGCCAGGTTGAATGATCGCATGCGCGGAGGCGGGACGCAGGTCTCACCCATTTTTGCGCGCTACCACTACCCGAGGCGGCTCTCGCCTCCGCGCACCGCCTGCATCCGTGTGGGCAAGACGACAGCATCACGGACGGCGTCAGCCGGTCCCGATGAAGGGTCATGCCGGCGGCTGACGCAGCGGGCTGTGCTCGGGCGCCAATGTCGCTATTGTCCGCGTGGAGTCGCGCCGGGACGGCGTGTGGAGGGATAATCATGCGCAACCTCGCGATCGTGCTGTTCGCACTTGTTGCGATTGCAGCCGGCGGCCTGTGGATCTTCGCGGAGGTGGGCCAGCCTGCCGATCCCGTCGCCGAGCTGGCGCCTCAGTCCGAACCGCTGGTTCCCGAACCCGTAGCGCCGGCGCCCTCTGCGGTTCAAGCCGCTCCCGAGGCGCGTAGCGCCGAACCGGAGCCGGTTCGAGCCGAGGAGACTACGCCTGCGCCCGAACCCAAGCATGAACTGGCCTCGAAGGACGCGCCTCCGGCCCCCGCCACAGCGCCTGCGCCGCCAGCCGTGGCCACAACAGTTCCGCCGGGCGCGTCGCTGGCTCCCGGCCAGTCAACGGGCCTGCAGGCTGAACTGGAAAGCGCTGCCCGAAACATCCCTGGCCTGTCTGCCCAGCGCACACCCCCCGTCGTCGCAGAGGCTGCGCCGCCGGTCGGTCCAGCCGAGACTCCCGAACTCCGGTCCGCGCCTGCCCCCGTTGAGCGGCGTGCGCAGACCGCAAGGGTCGCCGAAGCTGCCCCTGCAGAAGCCGCCCCATCGGTACTCGCCTCCGAGTTCCGGTCCCGGCAGGTCGCCTACAACCGCCCGCCCTCGAAACTGGTGCTGGGCCGCCCCATCGATGTGTCGCTGGTCATCAACGCGACCGCTGATGAGGAAGCCGCCCGCGAAGCTCTGGAAGGATTCCAGGGCGAGATTGTCGAACGCGACGTCGAGCTCTCGAACATCGTCTCGGCCCAGCTGACCGGCGTCGGATTCGACATCGTCTCCCAGTCCGTCGAACGCCAGAAGCTGTCGGAACGCACGCTCAACCGCTGGCAATGGCGAATCACCCCGACCGAGCCAGGGACACACACGCTCATCCTGGAAATATTCGGCTATCAGTCCGGCGCGCTCGAAGCCGAGCCGCTCGACGCCTACCGCGACGAGATCGTCGTCGAAGTCCGCGAACTCGACCGGATCGTCAATCTGGCCCAGCGCTACCAACCCGTGTTTGCGGTGGTCGCGGGGGTCGCCGGCGCCCTGTCCGCGCTCGTGGCGCTGCTGCGCTTCCGGGCGGATCGAAAGAAAAAATAAGGGATTTCGATCAATGACGGGCAGCTGAGAATCAGATTTGTGTGAAACCCCTCGCCGACTGGTATTTTCGCTGGCGGCGCGACGGCAAGTACCCGTAACCTCCTGCGTGTTCGTGCGTTAGACCCAAGAACTGGCACCCGAGGCTGGCGGCTCCCCCATGGCTACCCTGATCACCGAAAAGGCGTCGCAGTACGCCATTCGCCCCGCTCGCGGGAATGAAGTCGGCGTGCTGCAGAACATCGACCTTGCCTCCGCCACCCTGTTCCGGGGCACAGGCCTGATCGATTTTGGCCCCCTCGGCGAACCGAGCGACCCGATCCCGGAAGACCGGCTCCGGAAGGGCTTCGGTGAAGGCCTGATCTGGGTGGCGGTCGACGATCACGAGGAAGAGCTCGTGGGCTTCGCCCTGTGCTCGGATCGGGGCGAGGACCTCTATCTCGACCAGCTTTCGGTCCTGCCCAGCCACGGCCGGAAGGGCATCGGAACACGCCTGGTGCGTCGCGCGATCCTTGAGGCCGAGACGCGCGCCTACCGCCGTCTCTCCCTGTCGACCTTCCGCAAGGTCCCCTGGAATGGGCCCTTCTATCGCAAGCTTGGCTTCCGGGAGGTGCCGGTCTGGCGCCTCCAGGACTGGCAGGTCGAAATCCGCGAGCTCCAGAAGCAGACGATGGACGTCCGCCTCAGATGCTTTATGCAGCGGGCAGTGAAATCCACTTCGTAGCGCGGGCGACCTTGGGGAGTCGCAAGCGGCGAATGCCGGGAGCTGCCCCAATGCCGAAGTCCCTGACCGTCGGGTCGTTCCCGTCGACGCGCATGCGCCGCCTGCGCCAGCATGACTGGTCCCGCCGCCTCACCCGTGAGACCCGCCCCTCCCCCGACGACCTCGTCTGGGGCATGATCGTCCATGACGGGACCGAAGCGCGCGTCCCGGTGAAGACGATGCCGGGCCTCGACCGGCTGAATGTCGACGAGGCCGCCCGCATGGCCGTCCGCGCCCGCGAACTCGGCATCCCGGCAATCGCCATCTTCCCGTTCATCGACGGCTCGCTGAAAGATGAGGCCGGAACCGAATCCGCAAATCCGAACGGGCTCATCCCGACCGTCATCCAGGCCATGAAGGCAGCTGCGCCGGAAGTCGGGATCGCCTGCGACGTGGCGCTCGATCCCTTCACGACACACGGTCACGACGGCGTCCTCAACGAGGATGGCTATGTCATCAACGACTATACGGTCGCGGCGCTGATCGAGCAGGCGCTCGTGCAGGCGCGCGCGGGCGCCGACATTGTCGCTCCCTCGGACATGATGGACGGCCGGATCGGCGCCATTCGCGATCACCTCGACGACGCCGGCTTCGAGAAGGTGATGATCCTGTCCTATGCCGCGAAGTATGCATCGGCGTTCTACGGACCGTATCGCGACGCAGTCGGAACGGCTTCGGTCCTGAAGGGGGACAAGAAGACCTACCAGATGGACTTCGGCAACACGGAGGAAGCGCTCCGGGAAGTCGCCATGGACATTCAGGAAGGCGCCGACATGGTCATGGTGAAGCCTGGCCTGCCGTATCTGGATATCGTTCAGAGAGTCTCGTCAGAGTTCGGCGTCCCCACCCTGGCCTTCCAGATTTCGGGCGAGTACGCGCAGATCAAGGCTGCCGCCGCGCAGGGCTGGCTCGACGAGGACAAGGCCATCGTCGAGACCCTGTCAGCATTCAAGCGCGCCGGCGCCTGCGGGGTGGTCACCTACTTCGCCGAGCGTGCAGCCCAGCTGCTGGGCTGACGCGCCGCCATCCACCGATAGCCGGCCCCACCGATGGCGACGCCGGCTGCTATACCGGCCGCGTCGGCTAGAAAGTCCAGCCCGGAGCCGTCCCGCCCTATGCCCAGCATGGTCTGGGCGATTTCGGACGTGAGCCCAAAACCCAGCAGGTGACAGGCCCAGAATGCCCGCCCCCGGCAGGACAGCGCCAGGGCGGCAGGGAGGGCGACGGCGGCAAACGCCAGAAAGTGATAGAGTTTGTCCTGGGCCGGAAAAGCATTCTCCTGCCCGGTCGATGGCCCCAGCAGCAGGGCCGCCAGCAGCACCAACCCTCCGCCCGAGGCTGCCGCAAGCAACAGCCTCCCTGTCCGGATTGTCATCCTGATGACCTTCAAGGCAGGCATGCAAATCCCTATGTGTCCGATCGTCAGGACATCCTCCACAGGGGCCTACAGCGCGGCGGTGAATTCGCGGTGAAATCCCGCTCGACAGCGCGGGGCGGGCGGCGTTACAGACGGCCTTCCTGCGGGAGTTTTAATTCCATGGACCCCTCTGGGTCTCGCGTCGTCATTCGCGGCGCCACCTTCCAAGATATGCCGGACCTGGAGCGGATCGAAGCCGCGTCCTTTGACGGCGACAGGCTGTCCGGTCGCAGCTTTCGCAGGCTGCTGAAGTCCGCCTCGTGTGACCTCCTTGTTGCGGAGATCGGACACGTGATTGCGGGATACGCGATGGTGTTCTACCGGGCATCCACCAGCATCGCTCGCCTCTATTCCATTGCGATCTCTTCAGAGGCGCGGGGCCAGGGCGTTGGCCGGAAACTGGCGGCAGCGGCTATCGACGCGGCCGCCGGGCGCGGGAAGGAGTCCTTCCGGCTGGAAGTGCGCGAGGACAATGACGGGGCGATTGCGCTCTATCGAAAACTCGGTTTTCGCGAGATCGGACGCCGCGAAGACTATTACGAGGACGGCGCTCCTGCGCTGCGCTTCGAAAAGGACCTCATGCCCGTGAAGCGCGGAGCCCGAGCGGCATGAAAGACTGGATCCTGATCGCCGACGATCTGCGCGACCTTGCGACCCTCGGCGCGCCTTTCCGCATGATGACGACGCGCGACTACGTGCTCAAGCCCAAGCTGCTGGCCGGCTCGCGGCCGAAGATCATCAACCTCGCCCGCAACTACAATTACCAGACCGACAGCTACTACGCCTCCCTTCTGGCGGAAGCGCGCGGTCATCGCGTCATTCCGAGCGTCGAGACGCTGCTGGAGATGCATGCCAAGGATGGTCCCGAGCAGGCCATTCCGGATCTCGAGGAGGTCCTGAACAGGGACCTTCAGCGGTCCGACAAGGGCGGCGACAAGGGGTCGGAGAAGGCCCCGGCCGCAGGCGACAAAATCCCGGAGCGGATCCTTGTCTGCTTCGGCGAAACCGAGGACGAGCGGTTCAAGCGCTTTGGACGCATCCTTTTTGACTGGTACCGGGCCCCGGTCATCGCCGTTCAGACGAGCTCCAATGGCGTTCCCGGCGTCAAGATCAAGCGGATCAAGCTGGCGCCCTTCACGACGCTCAAGGGCGACGAGCTGAAGTTCTTTATCGACGCGCTGACCGAGTACACCGGACGCGTCTGGAAGTCGCCAAAGGCCCGGATCGTCGCGAAGCACTCCATCGCGGTGCTTTACGACCCTAACGACAAGCTCGCCCCGTCCAGCGTCGAGACTCTGAAATACTGGGCCCGCTTCGCCGAGAAAGATGGCGTCGAAGTCGAACCCATCACTCGCAAGGATCTGGCAAAGCTGGCGGAATTCGACGCGCTGTTCATCCGCGAGACGACGTCGATCACCAACCACACCTACCGCTTCGCCCGCAGGGCCTGGGCGGAAGGCATGCCGGTCATCGATGATCCGGTCTCGATGATGAGGTGCACGAACAAGGTCTACCTTTGGGAGCGTCTGTCCGGCGCCGGCCTCCCCTCCCCCCAGACCATCATCATCCAGGAACGAACGTCTCTCGAGGAAGTCGCCGATACGCTGGGCTTCCCTCTGGTCCTGAAGATCCCCGATGGTTCGTTCTCGCGCGGCGTCAAGAAGGCCAAGGACATGGCCGAGCTGAAAGCCATTGCGAACGCATTCCTCGAAGACTCCGACCTCGTCATTGCGCAGAAGTTCATCCCCACCGAGTTCGACTGGCGGATCGGCGTTCTCGACAAGCGGGCCATCTTCGTCTGCCAGTACAAGATGGCGCGGGGCCACTGGCAGATCGTCAACCACAAGACGGATGGGCAGTTCACCGAAGGCGGTTTCCGCACCCTCTCGATCGGAGAGGCGCCAGACGACATCATGGATATCGGGGTGCGCGCAGCAAACCTGATCGGCGATGGTTTTTACGGCGTAGACATCAAGTCCGGTCCCGATGGCCCCGTCGTCATCGAGATCAACGACAACCCGAACCTCGAACACGGGATCGAGGACGCTTCAGAAAAGACAGCCGTCTGGACCCACCTCACGGACTGGTTCCTGAAACGCCTCAACGCCTGACCAGATTGTTCTCTTGCAGCCCAACGCAGCGGCCGAAGCCGATCGCCCGCGCAGCGGCTGTCGGAGCAAACTGAATGGCGCCGTCAGAAACCAGGCCATCAGGCGAGGACGTCCTCAGCCAGAGCCCGCCTGCAGGGCGAGGAGTAGAGGCTTACCCATCGCACCCGAAGGGAGTCCCCACCGTCAGTACGCGGCCGTGAAGCGGGCCCGGCTATGGCGCGGCCGTTCCAGCTCATCGACCATGGCGATGGCATAGTCCGCGAAGCCGATGCGGCTTTCACCCTTCTCATCAACGATCAGCTGATCGGTCCCTGTCCGAAAGCGGCCGAGCCGGGGCGTCTCCTCAATGAAGGCCGCAGGGGAGAAGAAGGTCCAATCGATGTCCTTCTCATCGCGCAGGGCGTCAAGGAAAACGATACCGCCATGGGCGAAGGCCTTCCACTCTTCAGGAAATTCCGGAGTATCGATAAGTCGCACTCCAGGCGCGACTTCCAGGCTGGCTGCTCCACCAGTGACAAGCAGGCGGTTCACGCCCGCCGCCTTGAGGGCTCCCAGAATGACATTGGCCGTCACGTCGAAATGCAGGGCGCTGATAACAGCGTCAGCCCCCCGCACAATGTCCGCAAGGACCACGGCATTTGACGCATCACCCGAAACTGCTGTGACGCCCGGGGTCAGTGCGATGCGGTCGGGATTGCGGGCGACTGCCGTGACCGCGTGCCCGCGGGCTGCCAGTTCCCTCGTGATTTCAGAGCCGGCGCGACCGCTAGCGCCCAAGACGGTGACTTTCATCAGGATTCTTCTCCATTGGTTCCCAATGGATACCAGGTGTGATATGGATCCTACCCATGCAAGAAGGCACCTATCCGTCTCCTAGTCACCTTGAGGTAACCTTGCCGTTTCCGGACCCCTCCCGCGAGCGGGGCGACGTTTTTGCAGCGCAATGTCCGACGCGCAGCCTTCTCGATCGTCTGGCCGATAAATGGTCCGTCATGGTGCTCTCCACCCTGGATGACGGACCCATGCGCTTCAACGCGCTCAGGCGGAGGATCGAAGGGGTGTCGCAGAAGATGCTGAGCCAGACCGTTCGGCAGCTCGAGCGCGACGGATTGGTCTCCCGGCTTGTCGAGCCGACAGTACCTGTCTCGGTGACCTATGCCTTGACGCCACTCGGGCGGACGCTGGTCGTCGCTATTCAGCCGATCATCGATTGGGCGGAAACGCGGATGGGATCCGTGGCGGCAGCACAGGCCGAGTATGACGCCCGAGCGGCGTCGATCTGAGTCGACCACACCGTCCCCACAAGAGCCGCCACGTCACCTGCTGGCCGGCCCTAGCTAGGGCTTGTACCTTCGCAGATTTCTAGAACAGGTTGCCCTGGTCTTCCCCAGGTTTCTTCCGGGTGCGGCTCCTGGGCTTCGCTTGAGGTTCCGCCACAACAGGTTCATCGGTCGGCGCGAGCTTGCCCGAGAGAATGGGCGCCCCAGCCGCCAGAGGCAGGCCAGTTAAGGTGCTCGCCACGGCGCCAACCTGGCCGTCACCAAGGCGAATCCTCAAGGGATCCCCAGCCGAGACCGCACGAGCTGATCGGATCACATGCCCGTCCGCGCCCTCAACAATAGCGAACCCCCTCTTCAACACACCCGCGTACGAGAGACTGTCGAGCACTCGTGACTGCGTCTCCAGCCGGCGCGCCAGTACCTCGAGGCGGCGCCTGAATGCTGGCTCCAGCCGCCGGGACAGGCGCCCGGCATCCTGCGCCTTGCGGGCGACTTCGCGACCCAGCGCTGCAGGTCGCATCCGCGCACCGGCCTCCATGAAGCGGGAGCGCTTACGCGAGACCAGCTTTTCCAGAGCCCCGCCAAACCGCTGGCTTGCGGTATCCAGTCGCTGAGACGGTTGCTGCAGCAGGCGATCTATCCGGGGCAGCCGGCCGACCGCAGAGCGCAATTCCAGCCTGCGGCGATCAAGCGTGCGGGACAGGCTGCGGGTCTGCCGCGACCCGAAGCTCTCCACAGCGGCAAGCAATTCCGTGCGAACCGGCAGCGCCATCTCGGCGGCGCCGGTCGGCGTGGGCGCGCGGCGGTCGGAGACGTAGTCGATCAACGTCGTATCGGTCTCGTGACCAACGGCCGAGATCAGCGGGATCGCGCTGTCAGAGGCGGCGCGGACGACGCGCTCCTCGTTGAATGGCCAAAGATCCTCGATCGAGCCTCCGCCCCGCGCCACGATGATCAGATCCGGACGGGGCACCGAGCCGCCAGGCTTGAGGGCGTTGAAACCACGTATCCCGGCCTCGATCTGCTCGGCAGCCTTCTCGCCCTGGACAAGGCTGGGCCAGATGATGACGTGGACGGGAAATCGTTCGCGCACCCGGTGCAGAATATCACGGATGACGGCGCCCGTCGGGCTGGTAACCACACCAATGACGGCAGGCAGGAAGGGCAGCGTCTTCTTGCGCTCTGCGTCGAACAGCCCTTCTGCGGCGAGCTTCTTCTTGCGCTCCTCCAGCAACTGCATGAGCGCGCCAAGTCCGGCTGGCCGCATGCGTTCGCAGATGAGCTGGTAGTTCGATCGGCCCGGATAGGTCGACAGGCGTCCTTCAGCGACGACCTCAAGGCCCTCCTCGGGCTTGAACGGGAGGCGACCGGCCGACGCCTTCCACATCACCGAGTTCAGGGCCGACTTCTCGTCCTTGAGATCGAAATAGAGGTGGCCGGATTTAGCGGCCACAACACGCCCAAGCTCCCCCCGGACGCGCACGAAGCTATAAGCGTCCTCGACCGTCCGCTTCAGGGCCATCGAGAGCTCGGTGACGCTGAGCTCCGGCGCGTTCGTCTGCGGGTCGGGCTGGGCGTCGAGGGCAAAGAACGGGGAATCGGGGAAATCGGACATTGCTCAGTATAGCCCGCCTCTCGGCTTCGTCAGGCCCAGGATCAGGCTGGACGGTACTATTCCAGTTCCCAGAGATCCGCAGTGTCGACGACGTCCGAGGCGATCTTCTGAAGCACGTAATTGACGTAGTCGGATGTGACCGCCCGGTTGTCGATGGCCATGCCGAGCTTCAAGAATCCATCCTCGGTGATCCAGAAACTTGATGGCTGGACCTCTGCGTTCACGAATAGAAACTCGAGGGCAAGATCGGGGTCGACGTCTTCGTCGCCAAGGTTCGCGCTCACCCAGATAAACCGGCCGCTTGGGCTGATTTCCAGGAGCATCGGCGTGGTGTAGCCGCCCTTCTCGATCGGAACCTCGAACTTGAGGTCTTCGCCCGGTTTGCTGAGAACGGTGGCGGTATACCCCAGCCCCTCGACCATCGATTTGAGCTGTTCTGCGCTGATGGTCTGGGCATAAGCCGCCGTCACAGGCGACATCGCCATCGCGGCGCCGAGTGCCGCGACCCGTAGCATATGCATCAAAAATCCCTCCCGATTCAGGTGCCAATTCTGCTCCTTTGCCGGAGGCGCGGCAATTGCGATATGTCAGCGGTTCTGTCGATCACCGGCGCCGACTGTCGCGAGAAGTCGTTCCTCGATCTGGGCCGAACGCCGCGATGCGCGGACGCGCTGCATGCGAAAACCGCCCACGCCGCCCAAAGCCTTGAAGGTCCACTGACCCTCGATCAGCAGGAAGGCTGGATCGACCTCGCCGGCATAGATGATAGGGTAGGAATGCACCCCGACCGCCGGGTCGTAGACCTTGCGGAAGCGGACATGGCCTCCCTCTCGCGCGCCTTCAAGGCTGGCTGACAATTCGTCGTCCACGGCATGCGGAAATCCGGTGCGCGCTTCCAGCGTCGTGCCCGAAAGGGAGCCCGCCGTGTCAGCGATGTAGGCGTTGAACGAGGTCTCGCCGCCCCCTGCGCCGTACCAGTAGAGGCCGTACCAAAATCCGGTCAGGTCGGAATATGTCCGGTCGTCGCTGTCGCTATCGTCGGCCATACGCTGCGCCTTGCTCTTGGCGTCTGGTCCGTACATATCCCGGACACTGCTCCGCAACTGCGTAGTATCGGGCCGCGCACATGGAAATCCACCGATGAAGATCATGATTGTCGGCGGCGGCGGGCGCGAACATGCTCTCGCGTGGAGGCTCGGCAAGAGCCCCCGGGTGACCGAGATTGTTTGCGCACCGGGTAATCCTGGCATTGCCGCCCTCGCACGATGCGAACCTGTGGGCGCGGAGGATGTCGAGGGGCTGGTTGCTCTGGCCAAGGTGGAACGGCCCAATCTGGTTATCGTCGGTCCCGAAGTTGCGCTGGTCGCCGGCCTCGCCGACCGCCTGCGCGCCAATGACATTCCGGTCTTCGGGCCTTCGGCGCGGGCCGCCATGCTCGAGGGGTCCAAGGGTTTCTCGAAGGACTTCATGGCCCGGCACAATATCCCGACCGCCGCTTATGGCCGCTTCACGGACGCGACCGCGGCCAAGGCGTTCCTTGCGACACTGTCGCCGCCCTACGTGCTGAAGGCCGATGGGCTTGCTGCCGGCAAGGGTGTGGTCATTCCCGAGACGCTCGCCGAAGCGGAAGCTGAAGTCGACGCCATGCTGTCCGGCCGCTTTGGAGCCGCCTCCGCCAGCCTGGTGATCGAGGAGTTCATGCACGGCGAGGAGGCGTCCTTCTTCGCGCTGTGCGATGGCGAAACGGCCGTCGCTCTGGCCGGAGCGCAGGACCACAAGCGCGTGGGCGACGGAGACACCGGCCCCAACACCGGCGGCATGGGCGCCTATTCGCCGGCTCCGATCCTGGACGAGGCCATGCAGGCGCGTGTCATGGCCGAGATCGTCGAGCCTACCGTGCGCGGCATGAAGGCGGAGGGGCGCGCCTATCGCGGCGTGCTGTTCGTCGGGCTGATGATCGACGCGGAGCATGGTCCGCGCGTGGTGGAGTACAATTGCCGTTTCGGCGATCCGGAGTGCCAGGTGATCATGGCGCGGCTGAAGGACGATCCCCTGCCGCAGCTGCTGGCGTGCGCAACCGGCGGGCTGGACGGGTGCAAGCGGCTCGAGCGGTTTGCGGAACCAGCCGTGACGGTCGTGATGGCGGCCCGGGGCTATCCGGAAACACCCGTGAAGGGTGGCGAAATCCGCAATCTGGAGGCTGCCGGCAATGTTACCGGGGTCACGATTTTCCATGCAGGAACAAGCCTGAAGGACGAGGTTCTGGTGGCGAGCGGCGGGCGGGTCCTGAACGTCACCGCTTTGGGGCCAACGCTTGCCGATGCGGTCGCGAGGGCTTACGAGGCCGTAGACCTGATCGACTGGCCGGACGGATTCTGCCGCCGCGATATTGCGTGGCGCGCTCTCTCCCGGACATGATCGACACCTAGCGACCCGGGGTATGCCAGCGCCATGACGGAACCGACCGCCACCGAACTGTTCACCGGCACGAAGGACGTGACGGACGCCCACAAGTTCGATGAAGGCGCGCTGGCCCGATGGATGGAGGCCAATGTCGACGGGTACAAGGGCCCGCTTGAGGTCCGCCAGTTCAAGGGCGGCCAGTCCAACCCGACCTATCAGCTGGTAACGCCCGCGAAGAAGTACGTGATGCGCCGCAAGCCGCCCGGCAAGCTGCTGCCGTCGGCCCACGCGGTCGATCGGGAGTATCGCGTGCTCAGCGCGCTCTATCCGTTGGGCTTCCCGGTGGCGCGCCCCTACGGCCTTTGCGAAGACGACAGCGTGATCGGCACGATGTTCTACGTCATGGACATGGTCGAAGGCCGCATCCTCTGGGACGCGACCTTCCCCGACATGGCGCGTGAGGAACGAGCGGCAATCTTCGACGCCAAGATATCGACGATGGCCGCCCTGCATAACGTCGACTGGAAGGCTGCAGGCCTCGAGGGCTTTGGCAAGGAGGGCGACTACATCGCCCGGCAGATCCATCGCTGGACCAAGCAGTACGTCGCCTCCGAGACGACCAAGATCCCCGAGATGGACAGGCTGATCGAATGGCTGCCGAAGAACATTCCGGCGGGCGAGCGCACCTCGGTGGTCCACGGCGACTACCGGATCGACAACATGATCCTTCACCCCACCGAGCCGAAGGTGATCGCTGTTCTGGACTGGGAGCTGTCGACGCTGGGCGACCCGCTCGCAGACTTCACGTACCACCTGATGCAGTGGGAAATGCCCTCCTCCGATCCGTCGCGTCCGTCGCTGGCGGAAGTGCCCAACAAGGTGGAGCTCGGCATTCCAACGAAGGAGCAGTACGTCGCGCGCTATTGCGAGCTGACGGGCCGGTCCGGACTGCCGGAGCTGGACTACTACTTCGCCTACAACGCCTTCCGGCTTGCCGGCATCCTGCAGGGGATTGTCGGTCGGGTGCGGGATGGGACGGCGGCCAACGCGGCGGCGGCGCAGAACGAGGGGCGCGTGGCGCCGCTGGCGCGGTTTGCCTACGCCTGCGCGCAGCGCGCCGGGCTGCAGGGCTGAGGCCAGATGACGGAGCGCGGATGTCGGGTCCGCGCTCTGTCGCCCTTTCAAATGCGCGTCATGCCGTTTGGTTGCGGCGGTTTCAGCGCATCTCGAAGTCGATGACCTTGCCGCGCCGGATCTCGCAGCGACTCTCCTCGATATGGAAGCCATGCTCGTCGTGGACGCGCATTCTTCCCCGCAGTTCGAATGTGGTGCGGGTTTCGACCAAGCGCGGGCTGCCGGTATACTGCGCGGACCAGTCGCCGCGATCCCAGGCGATTTCGTTGGCTTCGCGCGAGCACGCCGCGATAGATTGTGCGAGGCGGCCGTCGAGCACGCGTTCGTCGTCGCGGTCATCCCGGTCTCGCGTGTCCAGCTTACCGCGGTCGCTGTAGGCGCCTGCCGGCGGAATATAGCCGCCCGGCCCACCGGCAAGGTCGTCGTCGCGTCCGTAGGCAGGGGTGCTCGCCAGGACGACCTCGAAGTCGGCGCGGCATCCATTGCGGACCCAGAGCGAGCCGTTGTCGATATCCCAGTCATCGCGCCGGTCGCAGCCCGCGTTGGAGATGCGGCGCACGATGGCGGCGTCGACGATGTCGCCGCCGCCCTGCAGTTCGCACCAGACCTTCTCGTAGCTGTTCGAGGAGCAGTTGAGGACGGCTGTCGAACCGCCGCCGGAACGGACTTGCGGGTCCGCGTGGGCAGCTGCTGCACTGAAGGCCGCCGAAACGGCCAGCGCCGCCACCACGAGCCCAGTCTGTCTGAGGAGCATGTTCATGGGGATCACGCTGGGCCTCTCCATCCGAACGGGAGCTGAACAGCGAGTTCAGGGTGCAGTTGCTCGCAGGTACATCTCTCCGGCGGGACCAGCTGACGCCGTCCGGGATGCTGTGGTCCGGCCCACACAGATGCAGGCGATGCGCGGAGGCGGGAGCCGCCTCGGGTAGTTCGTAGAGCGCAAAAAAAGGGGTGAGACCTGCGTCCCGCCTCCGCGCATGCGATCATTCAACCGGGCGCGCGGGCTCCGTCTCTGTCCCGGCCAGCTTTCGCTGGCCATCGCGGTCCCACATTAGACGCCGCCTGTCGCCAGGACGGACCCAGACCGGATCGCGCCCGGTCCGGGCGCGTGAATCCGGTCTGTCTTCCTGTTGGCGGAGCAGATCGCCGACCGCAGCGCGCCACCTATTCGCGCGCCACGGCCCGTAGATCGCATATCCCTCCGGCTTCGCGTTCGGTCGACACGAGCGCCTGCTCCGGAAAGACGAGGACACTTTACGGGACGCTGGAGGGGGTGGGGAAAGTTGGGGTGAGACTTATTTTGTGGGTGCGGTTTGCCCGTCCACCAAGCGCCGGACCATCCTGGATTCCGGGTCTCCGGCGCTTCGCGCCTGCGCCCGGAATGACAGGGGTGAGTGGGTCCAGTCCCGGCGTTGAGACAACCGGGAGTTCGGGGATGCGGCTGTCGGCACCACCCCGGAATGACGGTGGCGGCCGGACGCGCACCGCCTCCCGCTTAGTGAGCGGCGCGCCCTGCCCCGCGCCGCCAAGTCCTAAAGCGGGATGTTGTTGTGCTTCTTGGGCGGGTTCTTGACCCGCTTGTCCTTCAGTGTGCGCAGGGCGCGGACGATGCGGCGGCGGGTGTTGTGGGGCTGGATCACGTCGTCGATGTAGCCGCGCGAGGCGGCGACATAGGGGTTGGCGAAGGCGGTTTCGTATTCCTTCGTGCGCTCGGCGATCTTCTCCGGATCGCCGATCTCGGAGCGGAAGATGATCTCGACCGCGCCCTTGGCCCCCATGACCGCGATCTCGGCTGTGGGCCAGGCGAAGTTGACGTCGCCGCGCAGGTGCTTGGAGCTCATGACGTCATAGGCGCCGCCATAGGCCTTGCGGGTGATGACGGTGACTTTGGGAACCGTGGCCTCGGCATAGGCGAACAGGAGTTTCGCGCCGTGCTTGATGAGGCCGCCATACTCCTGCTTCGTCCCGGGCATGAAGCCCGGCACGTCGACCAGCGTGACGATCGGTATGTTGAAGCAGTCGCAGAAGCGCACGAACCGCGCCGCCTTGCGGGAGGCGTCGATGTCGAGCACGCCCGCCAGCGACATGGGCTGGTTGGCGACAATGCCGACGGTGGAGCCTTCCATGCGGGCAAAGCCGGTGAGGATGTTCTTGGCGTAGTCGGGCGCGATCTCGAAGAACTCGCCCTCGTCGGCGATCTTCTGGATCAGCTCCTTCATGTCGTAGGGGGTGTTCGGGTTCGCCGGGATAAGGGTGTCGAGGCTGGGCTCCACGCGTTCCGGATCATCGAAGGACGGCACGGTCGGCGGCTTCTGGCGGCTGTTCAGAGGCAGGAAGTTCACAAGGCGGCGGATCTGGATCAGCGCCTCGATGTCGTTCTCAAACGCGCCGTCGGCCACGCCCGACTTCGCCGCGTGAACACGGGCGCCGCCGAGGTCTTCATGGCTGACAACTTCGTTGGTGACGGTCTTAACCACGTCCGGGCCGGTCACGTACATATAGGACGTATCCTTCACCATGAAGATGAAGTCGGTCATGGCGGGGGAATAGACGTCTCCGCCCGCGCACGGCCCCATGATGACCGAGATCTGCGGGATCACGCCTGAGGAGAGCACGTTCTCCATGAAGATGTCGGCGTAGCCTGCCAGCGAATCGACACCCTCCTGAATGCGGGCGCCGCCCGCATCGAACAGGCCGATGACCGGCGCGCCGACCTTGGCGGCAGCCTGCTGGACCTTGACGATCTTGTCGGCGTGGGCGCGCGACAGGGAGCCGCCGAAGACCGTGAAATCCTTCGAGAAAACGTAGACCAGACGGCCGTTGACCGTTCCCCAGCCGGTGACGACGCCGTCGCCGGGGATGCGCTGCTTTTCCATGCCGAAATCGGCCGAGCGATGCTCGACGAACATGTCCCACTCCTCGAAGGAGCCTTCGTCGAGCAGGAGGGTGATGCGCTCACGCGCGGTCAGCTTGCCCTTGGCGTGCTGGGCGGCGATCCGCTTCTCGCCGCCGCCGAGACGGGCCGCCTGGCGACGCGCTTCCAGCTTCGCAACGTTGTCGTTCATACGCGCCCTCGACCCGTCAAAAAGTGTGGTTCAGCAAAGAATTGTGACGCCCGCAAATAGAGGCGCCGCCACGGAAAAGGCAAGCGCCGGGCCATCATGCCTGACACGCGAAAGCGGGTCCCTGCAACCTGCGGGAGAGCGCGGCGTTTCGATGTCCCCGTTCCCGCCCATTCCCCTATCTCATCCGCCCTTGAGGAAACCCATGTCCAACCCGACAGATCAGGCGCCGCTGGACGACGCTGGCGTACCGCACCAGACCACCAACGACGGCTTCGATACCCTCACGACCGCACAGGGCGCACCTGTTTCAGACAACCAGAATCACCTTCGCGCCGGCCCCCGGGGGCCCATGCTGATGGATGACTTCCATTTCCGGGAGAAGATCTTCCACTTCGACCATGAGCGCATTCCCGAGCGCGTCGTCCATGCGCGCGGCTTTGGCGCCCACGGCTATTTCGAAACGACCGATTCGCTCGCTGACGTCACCAGCGCCGACCTGTTTCAACGGCCGGGCGACAAGACGCCCGTGTTCGTCCGGTTCTCGACCGTAGCCGGCAACAAGGGATCGGCAGACCTGGCGCGAGACGTGCGCGGCTTCGCGGTGAAGTTCTACACCCAGCAGGGCAATTGGGACCTCGTCGGCAACAACATCCCGGTCTTCTTCATCCAGGACGCGATCAAGTTTCCCGACCTGATCCATGCCGCAAAGGACGAGCCGGATCGCGGCTTCCCGCAGGCCCAGACCGCTCACGACAATTTCTGGGACTTCATCTCGCTGTCGCCCGAGGCGATGCACATGGTGATGTGGATCATGTCGGACCGGACGATCCCCCGCTCCTTCCGGTTCATGGAAGGCTTCGGCGTCCACACGTTCCGGTTTGTCAGCGCCGAGGGCAAATCGACCTTCGTGAAGTTCCACTGGAAGCCGAAGCTCGGACTGCAGTCGGTGATGTGGAACGAGGCGGTGAAGATCAACGGGGCAGACCCCGACTTCCATCGCCGCGACATGTGGGACGCCATCACGCAGGGAGACTTCCCCGAATGGGAGCTGGGCGTGCAACTGTTCGACGACGCATTCGCCGAGGCCTTCGAGTTCGACGTGCTGGACTCGACGAAGCTGATCCCCGAGGAGCAGGTGCCGATCCGCATCGTCGGCCGGCTGGTGCTCAATCAGGTCGTCGACAACTTCTTCGCCGAGACGGAACAGGTCGCCTTCTGCACGCAGAACATCGTGCCGGGCATCGACTTCTCGAACGATCCGCTGCTGCAGGGGCGCAACTTCTCCTATCTCGATACGCAGCTGAAGCGGCTGGGCGGTCCGAACTTCACGCACCTGCCGATCAACGCGCCGCGTTGCCCGTTCGCGACTTTCCAGCAGGATGGGCATATGGCGATGCGCAATCCGAAAGGCCGCGCCAATTATGAGCCCAACAGCTGGGGGCCCAAGGAAGGCGGTCCGCGCGAGGACCCCCGCAAAGGGTTCCGGTCGTTCCCGGAGCCGGTGTCGGGCGAGAAGCTGCGCACGCGTTCGGAGACGTTTGCCGACCACTACAGCCAGGCCCGGCAGTTCTTCCGCAGCCAGACTGACGTTGAGCAGAAGCACATCGCCGATGCGCTGACGTTCGAGCTGTCGAAGGTGGAGACGCCTGCCATCCGCATGCGTGTCGTCTCGCACCTCGTGACGCTTGATCCCGAGCTGGCGGAGATGGTTGCAGACGGTCTTGGGGTGGAGCTGCCGGAGGCGGCTACGCCTGCGCGCGAGCCCATCGACCTGCCCGTTCTGGAGAGCCTGAGCATCGTCAACAACGGTCCGCAGACTTTCAAGGGCCGCAAGCTGGGCGTGCTGCTGACGGACGGGGCGAGCGCAGCCTTACATGATGCGCTCTGCAACGCAGTGACCGGCGCAGACGGTGTTGTGGAGGTGATCGCTCCGCGCATTGCCGGAGCGACGCTCGACGACGGGACGCTGGTCGAGGCCAAGCAGAAGATCGATGGCGGGCCGTCGGTCCTCTACGATGCGGTGGTGTTGCTGGTGTCTGCGGACGGGGCCGCCATGCTTGCAAAGGATGCTCCGACCCGCGATTTCATCGCCGACGCTTTCGCGCACTGCAAGTTCATCGGCTACACGGCGGACGCGATGGTTCTGCTGGAGAAGGCGGGGATCGACGACAGCCTTGACGATGGTTGTGTTGAGCTGGGCGGGCCTGGCGATGCGCAGGGGTTTGTCGACGGTCTAGGCGCATTGCGGTTCTGGGCGCGTGAGCCGGGTGTGGATATGGACGCGTAGCGCTCGGATTGAGCGAGTAAAAGGTCAGGCTCCCTGGCCGATGAATCTACCTCTGGCGTGCTCGGCGATGGGTAACACCATGCGTCGGGCCGTATCTTGGGCAACTATCTCTTTTGGCCCGACAAACGAGAGCAGATTGTCAGGACTACGGCGACGCAAAGGGCCAACAGCCAAAACCCGCCTATGAAGGCGCAGTAGACCAAAATTGTCCGGGCGCCCTTTGCGAATACAGGAAAAGCCGACCCGCCCATCCATGTCATCATCAGCGCCAGGGAAAACCAGAGCTTGGCGAGTGGACCCGGCCGGGTCAGGTGGCCTACCAGAACAAGCCCTGCAAGCACCGCGATTGTCAGAAGCTGCCAGAGCACAAACTCCAGTAGCTCCATGCCGGGTGCGCGGCCAAACCATGTAAGGCCATACCAGAGGACGACAGGTATGGATCCCTTGATCGCGTTGTCGATCTGTTGATCCGACATCCCCCCAACAGCCAAGACTGCCCCCTACTTCCGCACCCGTACCCCGAACGTCGCGTTGAGCGGGTCGCCGGGGAAGTAGCGGTCCTGGCCGAAGCCGAAGTCGGCGCGGTCGGCGTAGCGCTCGTCTGTCAGGTTGCGGACGATCACGAAGGCTTCGAGCGTGTCGTTGATGTCGTAGGCGCCGCGCAGGTGGGCCAGGAGGTGGCCGTCATACGAGGCGGTGTTCGCAGCGTTGGTGAAGTATTCGCCGACGAACTCAGTTGAGAGCGCAAGGCTGAACGGTCCGTCCGCCCAGCCGAAGCCGGCGTCAGCGAGCCATTCCGGAGCGGTGTCGATCTGGCCGCCGTCGAAGATGTCCTCGGCAGCGGAGACCACGTTGCGGTTGAAGGCGTAGGTCTGGTCCGACCAGGCGACGCTGGCGTTCCAGAAGAAGCCGGCAGGCAGATCGCCGGAGAGGGCGGCCTCGACGCCGACGTGGTCGGTCTTGCCGTCCGGCACGTTGCGGCCGTCGCTGTCGCGGAAGAAGAAGTTGTCCTTCTTCATCGTGTAGGCGGCGACATCGAAACGGACCGGGCCCGCTTGCCCGCGCACGCCCGCCTCGAGGCTGTCGAGGGTTTCGACGTCGAGCGGCTGAATCGTCTGCAGATTCTGCAGCTTGTACTGGTCCGAGACCTGCGGCGCGCGCTCGCCGCGTGCGTAGTTGGCGTAGAGTTCAACCGCATCGAGGCCGGACCACACCAGACCCAGCTTCGGCGTCAGAAGGTTGAAGTCGTCCTCGCGGCTGGGCGCCGTGCGGAAACGGCCACGGTCGCCCGGTGCGATGTTGGTGGTGTAGTCGTAGGCGTGGCTCTCGGCGCGCAGACCGCCGAGCAGCTTCCAGTCCGGGGCGAAGTTCCAGTCGATCTCGCCGTAGACGGCGGTCGTAAGGGTGGTGACGTCGTAGTCGTAGTGGACGCCTCGCGGGAAGACGTTGGCGCCCTGGTTGAATGTGGGTCGCGTCTGGATCTCGCGCAGGAACCCGTCAGCATACTGGATGTCGGCGCCGAAGCTGGCGCGCAGGTCTTCAGGCCCGAAGTCGTAGCGCACCATCAGGCCGCCCGAGTCGTGGCCGTTCTTCTCGGTCGACTGGTCCGGCAGGAAGTGCTGGATGAAGATCATCCGCTGGGTGATGGCGAAGGGCGTGACGGTGAGGAGGTCGCGGCCGAACTCCTTCTCGAAGCGGAGATTGGCCCGGGCCGTCCACGCGTCGCGGTAGGCCTCGGGGTTCAGGTTGGCCTTGGCGAGGTCGTCATTCTCGTAGGCTTTCGGCCCCTGGATGAAACCGCCGGTCTCCTGCTGGAGATTGACCCCGGCAATGGTGGCGACAGCGCGCCAGTCGTCCCCGCCCCAGCCGGAGCGGAAGGTCAGCTTCTGCATGTCGACGCCAGTGGCGTCGCGCCAGCCGATGTCCTTCGTCACGGAGAGCGCCGAGAGGTAGTCGACGCCGGCTTCGGAGAAATTGACGACCGCATCGGAGCGGTAGCGCTGGAGCGTGTTGCCGCTGAGGGTGAATGTGCCGCCCGGTTCAGCGCCCGGATCGGGGTCGATGAAGTTCACCAGGCCATGAACGGCGTTCGAGCCGTAGCGGACGGAGCCGGGGCCGCGAACGACCTCGATGGCTTCGGCAATCTCGTGGTGGGTGTCGATCAGGCCATTGACGTTGCCGAAGGCCGGGGCGCGGAGCGGCACGCCGTTCTCGAGCAGGAGGAACGAGCCCTGCCCCGATCCGCCGGTGAGCACGGGCGAGCGGATGGCGATGATGTGCTCCTGCAGGGAGTTCATCTGAACGTTGACGCCAGCAACCGTGTTGAGGATTTCCGCGCCATGGTCAGCGCGGGTTTCCTCGATGGTCGCCTGCGGGATGACCGAATAGGAACCCGGATCGCCTTCGACGCGATCGCCGTAGATGGTGATGACTTCGCGGCCCGCAGGAGGCGCCTCGGCAGGACCAGCAGCGGGCTTTCCGGCAGGATTAGCCCCAGCCGTCTGGGCGTGCGCGGCGGCGCTTGCCGCCACAAGGGCCACGGCAAGTGCAATCGTGCTGGCCGCGCTGGTGCGTACGGTCATGGTTTTCTCCCGGGACTCTACTGGTCGCGTCGCGTTTCAACGTCCCGGATAGGCTGTTCCGCCTCAACCCGCAAATAAAGCTGCCGGGAGCAGTCCGATAACTGCAGCGGAGGTGCAGGTTGCGAGGGTGCCGGACACGAGTGTCTTCCAGGCGAGACTGAGGAAGACCTCACGCCGCTCCGGGGCGATGATCGACAGGCCGCCGATCAGGATCCCGACCGAACCGAAGTTGGCAAAGCCGCAGATGGCGTTGGCGACAATTCGGCGGGTGCGGTCCGACATCTCGGTTACCGGGACGGCGGAGAGGTCGATGAAGGCGACGAACTCGGTGAGGACGGTCTTCACGCCCATCAGCGATCCCGCTTTCTGGGCCTCCTCCATCGGTACGCCGATCATGTACATCAGGGGGGCGAAGAGCCAGCCGAGGATGCGCTGGATGCTAAGTTTGTCGCCCATCACAGCGGGGAACGCGCCCAGGATGCTGTTGACGAGGTAGAGCAGCGCCAGCGCCGCAATCAGCATGGTGGCGATGTTGAGGACGATCTTCATCCCGTCAGAGGCGCCGGTCGCGAAGGCGTCCATGGTGGAGTGGTATTCGAAGTCAGGTTCGTGGGCGCGTTCATTCGTGGCGGTTGCTTCCGGCACGATACTCAGCGCTACGGCGACGGCGGCGGGGGCCGCCATCAGGGACGCGGCGAGAAGCTGCGACAGCGGGTCTGCCATCACAGGCGCGAGGAAGGTGATGTAGATGACCATCACGGAGCCCGCGATGGTGGCGAAGCCGGCGGTCATGACGATGAAGATCTCCGACCGCGTCATGCCCGGAAGGTAGGGTTTGATGAGGACCGGGGCCTCGGTCATGCCCATGAAGACGTTCGCGGATACGGCTAGGCTGGTGGCGCCGCCAATGCCCATGGTGCGGGCAAAAATGATCGCGAAGCCCTTCGTCACCCAGCGCAGCACATGCCAATGCCACAGGATGGCGGACAGGGCCGCCACCACGATAACCAGCGGCAAGATCTGGAAGAAGAACAGCGGCGGCGGCGAGGCCTCCGAGAAGTTCCAGGCGGTGTTGTCGCCCACATAGCCGAAGACGAAGTTGGTGCCCGCCCGGGTCGCGGCCTGAAGGGCGTCGACGACGACGCTGGCCTGCGAAAGCGCCATCTTGATCGGGGGCACACCGTAGAGAAGCAGGGCGAACATGATCTGCAGGGCGGTAGCGCCGAGCACGATCCGCCATGGGAACCGCTTGCGGTTCTCGGACATGCCCCAGCAGACCAGATAGATGACGCCCAGCCCAAGGATGGCGCGTGCGTTGTCCCAGCCCCACTCAATATTATCGAACATGTAGTCCCCGCGGCCCGAAACTGGCCTTACGATTAGTGCGCCAAGGCGCCCTAAGGAAGGAAAATCGTTCCCGGGGAGACAACCACGCCGGCCCGCTGCTTATCCGCGCAGCATTTCGTCTATCAGCACATCGGCGGCGTAAATGGTCCGTAACGCCGCGATCAGCATCGGCGAGGCGACCGAAACCGTACGGTTCAGGGCTTCATCGTAGCCAAAATGCCCCCCCACAGAGTGAATGTTCCCGTCGAACACGAGGCCTACGATCTGGCCCTTGCGGTTGACCAGCGGCGAACCTGAGTGTCCGCCGACAGTGTCGTTGGTGGATACCATGTTCATAGGGGTCCCCTCCTCGATCCGGGCGGCGCCCGACGACCAGCGAGGGGTGAGGTCGAAGGGTGAGGAACCAGTCGCACGGCGCAACAGACCCTCGACGAAGGTAAACGCCGGAACGGCGCCGTGCTGGGGATCGAGCCAGCCCTTCACGACGCCGTACGAGAGCCGCAGCGTGAAGGTGGCGTCCGGGTAGACCGTGTCGCCGAGCACAGCGAACCGCAGATGGGCAATCCGTTCGGCGGCGCGCGCCTTGGGTGACGTGACGCGTGTTTCGTACTCCGAACGGGCGAGGCGCGCGTAGCTGTCGAGGCGCCGGACCATCTGGATGGCGGGGTCAGACGAGACCTCCAGAGCGGACGGATCGCTCCAGAGCTTCTGCCTGTAGGAGGGATCAACAAGACGGGAATTGGCTGCGATTTCGCTCGCCAGCTGGGCGGCGGACTTCCCGTCGAACAGCGCGCGGACAGCCGGATGGTCGGGGCCGAGCAGTTCGCGCGTCTTGAGCAGCCAGAACTCCACTTCGAGACGTTCAAGCACGGGATGGACGACGGTTTCCGCTGTGAGGCGTCGGGCGACGGCCGGCAGCCGGGCGTCGACGAATTCGGGCAGACGCTGGGCGGACGGCTTTTTCCGCTCCGCGCCGCCGCGGACGATTGTCCGGGCATCTGCCAGAAGCGTCGAGCCAGCGCCGAGGCGAGCCTCCAGCATCTCCCAGGGCAGCCACGTTTCGACCTCAGCGGCGCGAACGGTGTCCATGTCCAGGAAGGGATCGCCATAGGTCGCCCGGAGGCCGGCGTCAGCCGCCAGGGCGTCGCGCAACTGTTGCTCCTGCGCCCTCTTGCGGGCGAGGACTTCCTCCTGGACGAGCGACTGCCTGCGTCCGCGCTGGACCTTCACGGCGTTCTCGATCGAGAAGATTGCGTCGCGGGTCTGCCGCGCCTCCTCTTCTCCGGTTTGTGCGACGGCCAGCAGTGAGCCCCTGATCTGCGCGAGATACTCGATGCGCCAGGGCAGGAAGTGATCGCGCTGGAACTCCAGTTCGGAAACCGTCAGCAACCGTTCCGTGCCGCCGGGGTGCCCGGATGTGAAGACAAGGTCGCCTTCGATGGGGCCGGCTGGATCGATCCGCAGGGGATCCCGAAAGCGGACCGGCGCCCCGTCGCGGTAGAGCCGGAGCAGCGCCATATCGAGTGCGTAACGGGGGAAATTGTAGTTATCTGGGTCGCCGCCAAAGAAGGCTGCCTGGAACTCCGGCGCGAAGACCAGACGGACATCCTGGTAGAGGGTGTAGCGGTACAGCATGAAGCGGCCGCCATTGTAGAGTGTCACAAGCTGGCAGGCGTCGGTCTTCGCACCGGCGCAGGCTTCCTGTTCGATCACCACCCTCGCTGCCGCACGGGCGCCCGCGACCTCGCTGGCGTCCAGCCCTGCCGACGCAGCCTGCATGCGCGCCGTGACGTCGGTGACGGACTGCAGGATCGAGGCTTCCATGCCGGGACAGACACGTTCGTCGGCCCGACCCACCGCCAGAAAGCCCCGCGCCGACAGATCGCTTCGATCCGTGGACAAGGCGTCGATGCAGGCACGGATGCAATGGTGATTGGTCAGGACGAGACCGGCCTTCGAGACTACCGACCCCGAACATCCGCCCTCAAGCCGTACGGAGGCTTTCTGAACACGCTCCAGCCATGCCCTGTCTGGCGCAAAGCCGTAGGCCGCCTTTACTCGGGCTGACGGAAAGGCCTCGAACGTCCACATGCCCTCGTCGGCAGCGGCCGCCGGCGAAAGGACCGCCAGACATACCGTCATGCTGGCCGCCAGAATGGCCATGAGACGTACGCGCATACAGTGGGTCTCCCGCAGGCCTACCTGTGAGTTGGACCCTAACAGTTGCGGAGCATGTCTCAACAACTGCCGTCATTCTCAGGGTAAACCAAAGCGTGATCCGCTATCCGACGCTGCGTCAGCGCGCCGCTCGCCCGAGCAGCGACCAGTACGAGACCGGGAAGATCCGCTCGAGAATCGACACGGCGATGGCGTCGCCGCCTACCAGAACACGCGCACGGCGTTTCTCGATCGCGCGGACAATGATCTCGCCCGCCTTCGCAGGCGGCATTCGCAACAGTCTTTCGACATTGCGCATGTCGGCGTCGGAGGGACCATTTGCGCCGCGGCCGATCCTGGCGTCCGTTGCTATGCGAGTGCGGACGCCGCCGGGGTGCACGACGGTTACGCCGACCGGCGATCCCTGACCGACCAGCTCGTGCCGGAGCGCCTGGGAGAAGCCGCGCACGGCGAACTTGGCAGCGCAGTAGGCCGTCTGCCCCGGCGGTGCGACGATGCCGAACAGGCTGGACAGGTTCACGATCTGCGCCTGCGGCCGGGTTTTCAGATGGGGCAGAAAGGCGCGTGTGAGATTCACGACGCCAGAGAAATTGATGGACATCAGCCAGTCGAAATCCTCGGGCGCCAACTGCTCGAAGCTTCCATTGAGCGCAACGCCCGCATTGTTGACGAGGATATCGGCGCTGCCGTGAACCGCCAGGACTTCTGCGGGAAAGGCCGCCACTGCGCTCGCGTTGGCGACGTCCAGACGATGACGCGTCACCCGTACGCTGTCGCCGACAAGTTTCGCCGTTTCTTCCAGGCCGACTTCGTTGCGATCAGCAAGCGCCAGATTGCAGCCGCGGGCCGCCAGCGAACAGGCGATTGCGCGACCGATACCGCTGGCGGCGCCTGTGACAACGGCTGTGCGGCCGGGGAACTCGAAACGGCTCGTCATTGGTGTGGACCGCCAGTCACCTGCATTGCTTGCGTCCGCATCGATTGCATCTCCGGCAGGCTCGACTCAGCCCTGACCGTCATAGCGCCAACCGGTGACAGCAACCAAACGGCGGCGGCTAGTTGGGCGAAGATCCGCCGGCTGACTTGGGCGTCTTGAGGGTCGCAAGCCAAGCTGCGAGGTCTTCGGTCTGGGTCGCGGTGATCTTCAGCAGCGGCATGGTCGGGTGGCCCGTCCGCATCCAGACGTCCAGCGCCATGAGGTTCATGCCCGGCATGTTGGCGATCTTCTCGAAGGCCGGCGCGGATGCGACAGGCGACGACCTTCCCAGCTCGACGGCATGACATTGCGCGCACGCGGCCCTTGCGTACGCCTGACCGGCTTTCGCATCACCCTGTTCGGCGGCGACGGCCGGAGCGAGCGCCAGGCTTGCGAATAGCCCTGCAAGCCAGGGTCTGAAGGCGTTCCGACTGGAGTTGCGCATGATCGGCCTCCTGAGAGGCCAGTAGGCCACAGCGCCGTTTCGAGCTGTTGACCGGGATCAAAAGGCGCTGTGCGGCGGGCGGCCTACCAGATCGTCGAGGCGTCCTTGCGCTTGTAGATCGAGCGGACCGGCTTCGCGAGGACACGCTGGACCATCGGCTCGAACGCTTCCAGCGGCATGCTGTCGTAGTCCTTGCGGAAAGCTGGCTGGTCGTAGAGGTGGCAGAACTGCGCCGTGTGCTCGAAGTGCGGGTGGCCGCGGTACTGCTCGCGCACGTCCCGGTCGAGGCCGAGATGGTGGAAGAAGTAGTAGCCTTGGAAGATGCCGTGCATCTCGACCATCCAGTGGTTCTGCTCCGAGACGAAGGGCTTCAGGATCGCTGCGGCGATGTCGGGGTGGTTGAACGCGCCAAGCGTATCGCCAATGTCGTGCAGCAGCGCGCAGACGACATATTCCTCGTCCTTGCCCGCACGGTGGGCCATGGTGGCGGTCTGCAGCGAGTGCTCCATCCGGGTCACCGGGAAGCCGCCGCAATCGCCCTCAAGCAGCTTCAGGTGGCTGAGGATGCGGTCCGCGTTGCTCTTGTTGAACTCGACAGCCGCCTTGACGATGATCGCCCAGTCCTCCGGCTTGGACTCGAGGAAGGACGAGAAGGTCGCCTGCTCGTGCTCGCCGTGATGAGCCGAGGAGTCGGGGGGAATGGATTTCAGATCGTCGGCCATGGCGTCCTCCGGGCGGTATTCTGTTTGGATGCCTTATATCAGCTGGCGCGGACCAATGCATCCCGCTGCCAGCTGCAGGATTTTCAGACGAAGGTGATCCAGCTTTTGAGGACGGCTGTGATGGCGGCGCGGCCCGACTTGATGGCTTTGCCCGTTCCCACCGTGAGAGTTGCACGGTCCTGGCCCAGCCATTTCAGGAGACGCTTCGGGTCTGCAATCGCGTCGACGGCGACGGCCTTCCCGGCCTTGGCGCCGAGATGGAGGATGATCTGGACCTTGTCGGTGGAGCGCAGGTTGACCGTGGCGAACCACTCGGTTGTGCGGAACGAGAGCGAGTTCCACTTCACCCCGTCGGAGATGGATGGATCGGCGGCGAGGATCAGGGCGCGCATCGCCTCGATGTCCTCCTTGAGCGGATGATCGAGTTCGGCCATGAAATCGTCAGCCGTTGGCTCCGCCTTCCTTGCTGGGGATTTGGCGGGCGTGTCGGCGGGGGGCTTCATGCGAGTAACCTTGTATACGTTTCCGGCCTTGTCATAGGTCGTCCAGTCGCCGACCTGCGCGCCCTTGCAGAAATGGCCAGAGCGCAGAATGACGCCGTCCCGGCGAAACCATTCCCAGTAGCCGTGCGTCTCGCCATCCAGCGTTTGCCCGCGCGCCCAGATGGTCCCGTCCTTGTGGAAGGATTCGTGGGGAACGGTTCTGCTCATTGTTGGCTCATCCCGGAATGGCCCACTTTCGTGCGAAGGCGATGAACCGGGCGCTGTCGTAGGTCTTGCCCTGCTCCAGGACTTCGGTCGGCTGGCTGTCCAGCAGCTTGCCGTCGGCGTCGAGAACGTAGAAGTGCGGATAGCCAGGGGCCTTGGGGAAGCCTCCCAGCAGCTTCTTGTTCTGGTTCTCGAAGCCCCAGTAGACCTTCATCACCACGAATGACCCGACCATTGCCTCCTGCACGGCAATGTCCTTCGACACGAAGTCATCGAGGATGTGGCACCAGGCGCACCAGTCGCCGCCGACCTCGACGAGAATGCGGCGGCCGGATGCTTTGGCGACGGCTTTGGCGACGTCGAGGACAGGCGCCGGATCGATGCGCGGGTCGTAGTCGCCGCCGACGAACGCAACCGTCTCGGCGCCGGGCGGCAGGCTGACCGGGGTCTGCGCGTGGAGTGGCGCACTGCAGATGAGCACAAGCGCCGCTGCTGTGGCTGACCTCAGTGCGTTAGCGCAGGACTGCAGCCAGGTTCCGGTCAATCGGGAAGGTCCCATTTCTTCGCGAAGGCGATGAGCTTCTTGGAGTTGTATGACTTGCCCTTCTCGAATGTTGCGGTGTCCTGACTGGCGAGAAACGATCCGTCCGTGTGCAGAACGATGAAGTGGGGGTAGCCGCCGATCTTCGGATAGCGGCCGAGGAAGTCGCTGTTCCTGTTATCCGGGCTCCAGTTGACCTTCATGACGATGAAGGACGCAGACATCGCCTCCCTCGCCTTCGCATCGCCGGCGAGGAAGTCGTCGAGGAGATGGCACCACACGCACCAGTCGCCGCCGACCTCGAGGAGTATGCGCTTGTTGCCGGCTTTCGCCAGCCGCTTTGCCAGTTCGAGATCGGCCGAGGGATCGGCCGTCTCGCTGTAGGCGGGCGCGAGATAAAGGCTTGCGGTCGTTGAAGGGCCCGGCGCTGTCTGGGCCAGCGCGGGAGCGGCCTGCACCAAACAGCCTGCCAAAACGGCTGTTATGATGAAACTCGGCGTCAGTCGCATGCGGCGGGCCCTAGTCAACATCTGCATGCAGTAGGCCCGATAGCCAGCCAACGACGGCTTCCCGGTAGGACTCACCCTTTTCCAACAGCCATCCACGCCTCGCCTCGATATCGAAGTTCACAAAGAGCTCAGCGTATGCAGGATCGGACCTGCCCTCCTCGACCCATGGTCGCTTTGGCTCAAAGAACACCTTCAAATGGATCTTTGAGATCTCACAATCGGCTGGATGGCAATCAATGCCGGCGGTCGACACCGTGACGGCATCCACGCACGGACGAGATGCTGCTGAAGTACCCCATCGCGCTTCATAGAGCCGGAGCAACCTGTCACTGGGGGCGCCAATCGATCTCAAAGTGACCAGTCCGTAGGTCACCAGGAAGTCATCGCGACCGGCTACCTCCCAGCGGTCAGGGTTCAAGATTACTCCTAGCCCAACCTCTTCTCCAGCGTTCAAACCTCGCATCTCAAAGCTAATCGAATGGATGCCGGAACCCGATCTGCTCAGTTCTACTGCGACCAGATCGAACACCAAATCCGTCCAGGGCGACTCTTCGTCCTCGAACTCCTCTGGATCCGAAAACACATCGACGCAGCCCCCAACAACCATCAAGCTATGCCGCCATGATCATCTGAGCCATGATGTTGCGCTGGACCTCGTTCGAACCGGCGTAGATCGAGGTCTTCCGGTTGTTGAAGTACGCGCCGGCGGCGGGGACCAGATAGTCGGGCACGGGAAGCGGCTCGTTGGTGCGGCCCTCGATGTGGGCGTAGACGTCCTGCACGAACGGGAAGCCCTGATCGCCAGCGGCTTCGAGCACGAGTTCCGTCACCTTCTGGCCGATCTCGGAGCCGCGCGTCTTCATCAGCGACGACATCGCGCCCACCGACTGGCCGGCGGCCAGCGAGGAGAAGATGCGGCGCTCGGTGAAGTCGAGAGCGTCGATCTGGATCGAGATTTCCGCGGCCTTGCGGGCAAAATCCGGGTCCTCGATCAGCGGGCGGCCGTTGGCCTCCTGCAGCTCGGCGATGTGCATCGCCTTGTTCAGGGCGCTGCGGCAGCTGGGGGCGTAGGCGGCGCCGCGCTCGAAGGTCAGCAGGTATTTGGCGCAGGTCCAGCCCTCGCCTTCTCCGCCGATGCGCTGGTCAACCGGGACCTTCACGTTGTCGAAGAAGACCGAGTTGATCTCCTGTTCGCCCGGGGGCGTGTCGTCGAGAGTGTTGATCGGCGAGATGGTGATGCCGGGCGACTTCATGTCGATCAGCAGGAAGGAGATGCCGAGCTGCTTCTTCTCTTCCTTCGAGGTGCGGACGAGGCAGAAGATCCAGTCGGCCCATTGGGCGTACGTGGTCCAGGTTTTCGTGCCGTTGACGATGTAGTGGTCGCCCTCGCGGCGGGCCGTCATCTGAAGGCCGGCGAGGTCAGACCCGGCGCCCGGCTCGGAATAGCCCTGGCACCACCAGACGTCAGCGCTGCGGATCGGCGGCAGGAAGCGGTCTTTCTGTTCCTGCGTGCCGAACTTCATGATGACCGGGGCGCACATGCGCACGCCCATCGAGCCGTTGCGCGGCGTGCCGGCCAGCGAGCATTCCATCTCGAAGATGTACTTCTGGGTCTGGTTCCAGTCCGGACCGCCGTATTCGACGGGCCAGTTCGGCGTCATCCAGCCCTTGCTGGCCAGCGCCTTGAGCCAGGCCTTCTGCCACGTCTCGTCGAGAGAGTGGTTCTTGGACATCACGATGCGCTTCTTGAAATCCTCGGTGAAGATTTCGGCGATGCCCGCGCGGACTTCGTCGCGGAACTTGATGTCTTCGGCGGTGAACTCGAGATCCATGACTATTTCACCTTGTCCATGCGGGTGACTTTCGGCGGACCGGCGAGGAACGGGCCCATCGCCTTGCCCAGACGTTTGAAGTGCTCAAAGCCGCGGTGGGCGTCAACCGCCGCCTGATCCGCGTACTGTTCCATGAAGATGTAGGTGGAGGGCGTGTCGCGCACCTTGAACAGGGCGTACAGCAGCACGCCCGGCTCATTCGCGTTCACGGCGGCCTCGAGCTCGCGCGCGACGGCTTCGAATTCCTCGTTCTTGCCATCCAGGATGGTCAGTTCGGCTACTGCGCCAATCATATCTTGTCTCCCCGATATGGGAGGCAGGATACGCGGCGCAGCGCCAATGTCACCCGGTCAGTCGTCGCAGGAGCGCCCTACTCGTTCTCGGCTACGGGGGCGGTGGTCAGGCCCCGGCGCTCGTCTTCGCGGGCGCCGGCCAGGATGCCGGGGAGCGAATAATTCCCCTCGTGGCAGGCATACTCGAACATCTGCCCGGGAGACTGCTTCATCGGCATCTGGGCTTTCCATGGCTGGGTGTAGATCTTGGGATCCTCAACCGTGAATTCATACAGGATCTGGTCGTCAGCCACGCGCGTGAAGCGCTCCGTCACCTTGCCGTCCGGTGAGAGGAAGAAGGAGTTGGCGAAGAAGGTACGCAGCGATTCGCCCGGATTGAAGTTGGTGGTCTCGACCACCAGGGTATCGCCATCCCAGCTTCCCTTCGAGTTCCCGAGCCACTGCGGGTTGGAGTCGAAGGCGCCTTTCAGAGGGATGATGCGGGCGTCATGGTTCATCTCGACAAGGATCACCACGTGATCCGGAGCCTGAACGAACTGGTACGTGTTGTTGTACATCACGTTGATCATCGGCGGGCCGCCGGTCGAGCCGAAACCGACGAGGCACCGCTCTGCCATCGGGCGAGCTTCGGGGCCGTCAAACGTGCCGCGCACGAAGGCGAGCTGCGTGTCGAAGGTCTTGCGGCCCTCGGCGCTGTAGGGAAGTTTCCCGTTCGGCGGATCTACGATCCAGGAGGAGCGGATCTCACCGTTGACCTTCGCGAACTCGCTGCCGGCGTCCACCCAGAAGGAGTTGTAGCCGCCGACGTCGCCGGCCTTGGGGGCGCCAGAACTGGGGTCTGTCGGGCGGGCGTCACGGGCGGCGTACTCGGCGCGCATCTTCTCGATCTGCGCCGCCTGCTCGGGGGTGACCACAAGCGACTTGAACTGCGGCGCACGCTCAAGGCTGGTGAGCGAGACGTTGGTCCAGAAACCCTGGAGATCGGGCTTGCCGTCCACCGTGCGGGGCGGCTGGTAGGCGCCGGATTCTGCGGGGCCGGCCTGAGCGAATGCAGGGGCCGCAAATGCAGCCAGACAGACCATTCCTGCGAGCGCGTATTTCATTGTGGTGTCCTCCTCACGGTGATGCGCGCCCGAACGAGTCGCGCGCCCTGCCGCTTTGGCGCGCAGCATAGGCAGAAAAGCGGGGAAGTCACGAGGCGCAGCCTGCCGTAACGGTAACGAGCGCGTTAGCCCCTTGAGCGTCCACAGAAATACAGAAAGGGCGCGGAGACCCGCGCCCTTCCCGATCAAGCGGTTCGTGTGAGGCCTACTGGCCCGTGAAGGTGGGCTCGCGCTTCTCGAGGATCGCGGCGACGCCCTCTTCGTGGTCCTTGGTGTGGTGCATCAGACCCTGGGCGGCGGCCGACATTTCCATGATGGTGTCGTAGTTCGCCTGGGTGCCGTTGCGCAGGAGCTGCTTCGCGACGCGCAGCGATTGCGGCGGCATCTTCGCGATCTTGTTGGCGAGCGCCATGGCTTCCGGCATCAGCTGGTCGCCCGGCACAACCTTCGAGACGAGGCCCCATTCCTGGGCGGTCTTTGCGTCGATGAGGTCGCCCGTGAACAGGAGCTCGCAGGCGCGGCTCATGCCGATCACGCGCGGCAACAGCCAGGCGCCGCCGTCGCCGGGGATGAGGCCGAGCTTGAGGAAGGTGACGCCGTACTTGGCGTTGTCGGCGGAGATGCGGATGTCGGCCATGCAGGCGACGTCACAGCCAAGCCCGACCGCAGCGCCGTTCACGGCGGCAATCAGGGGGATTTCGAGGTTGTAGAGGGCGCGCACGATCATGTGCACGCCGTTCTTGTAGTTGTCTCGCACTTCGGCCGGGTTGCCGGCAAACGAGCCGACGCGGTCGCGCATCGCCTTGACGTTGCCGCCGGCGGAGAAGCCCTTGCCCGCGCCAGTGAGAATGGCGGCGCGGATGGAGTGGTCCTTGTTGATCTGGGCGCAGGCGTCGCGGACGGCCTCGCCATCACCGGGCTCGCCCAGGGCGTTCATGGCGTCCGGACGGTTCAGCGTGAGGATCGCGATCGGACCCTGTTTTTCGAGCGTGATCATGTGGCGGCGGCTCCCCTGAGGATGATTTGCCTCCGCGCATAGCGGTCAAGGACCGTTGGGGGAAGAGGTATGCCGAGAGTGATCAGTAAGAGTTGAGATTCAGCGGCGGCGCTGTTCCGGCCCCTTCAGCAGTAAGGTGCGTTCGCGTCGGCCTCCGTCGCCCGGACGGCGATAGCGCTTACTGGCCAGCTCGATGGGCAGGATTCGGAGACACCTTCCAACTGGCCCACGCTGGTATCGCAGGTCCAGTCGACACGTGTTGGAAGACCTCCCCACACCCCGATCTCAATCGCTTCTTCAGCCGGTACCTCCAGCCTTCGCGCACTTCCACCATCAAATCTAAAAGAGCAGGACGCGACGCCGACCTGGCTTTCGACGGTCAGACTCTGAGGCCGGAAAATCCACCAAAGCGCGGAAATCAGAAGCGGCGCCGCCACAGCCAGAAAGACCAAATGGCGACGCCGCAAAGTCATTGAGTTCAGTTCCGGACTTGGCCCAAGAACCGCAAGCTAGTTTACGCAGCCGCCTTCGCCGAGAGCGCGGCGTAGCGCTTCAGGTGGAAGTCGACGTCGCCGAACTGGCTGTTGATCATCGTCAGGCGCTTGAAGAAGTGGCCGACGTTGAGTTCGTCGGTCATGCCCATGCCGCCGTGGATCTGCACGGCTTCCTGGGAAACCAGGCGACCGGCCTTGCCGATCTGGATCTTGGCGCCCGAAGCCGCCATCGACCGCTCACGAGCCGGTTCGTCCAGTTTCAGGGTGACCATGTAGGTCATCGACATGGACTGCTCGGCCGCCATGAACATGTCGACCATGCGGTGCTGGAGCACCTGGAATGAGGCGATGGCGACGCCGAACTGCTTGCGCTGCTTGGCGTAGTCGATGGTGGCCTGGTTGAGAACCTTCATGCAGCCGACGGCTTCGGCGCTGAGGGCGGCGATGGCTTCGTCGACGACCTGTTCGATGAGCGGCAGGCCGCCGTCGACGGGGCCGACAACGGCGTCGGCGCCGACAGCGACGTTCTCGAAGTAGACTTCCGAGGCCCGCAGGCCATCAACGGTCGGGTAGTCGCGGGTCGTGACGCCCTTGGCGGTCTTCGGCACGATGAAGACCGTAATGCCGCCAGCGTCGCGCTGGGCGCCGGAGGTGCGGGCCGTGACGATCAGGTGGGTGGCCATCGGAGCGCCAATGGCGACGGCCTTGTGGCCGTTCAGGACGAAGCCCGACCCGTCCTTTTTGGCGGTCGTCGTGACGTCAGAGAGATTGTAGCGGCCTTTGGGCTCCGAATAGGCGAAGCCGTAGATCTCCTCGCCGCCGATGATGCCGGCCAGGTGCTGTTCCTTCTGGGCGGCCGTGCCGGCGTGCTTCAGGAAACCGCCGGCCACGATGACGGTCTGCAGGTAGGGCTCGATCACAAGGCCCTTGCCCAGCTCTTCCATGACGACCATGGCGTCGACCGGGCCGCCGCCGAAGCCGCCGTCCGCTTCCGAGAACGGGGCGCCAAGCAGGCCGAGTTCAGCGAACTGGGACCACATTTCCGGGCGCCAGCCCGGCTCGCCGCGGGCGACCTTGCGGCGCGTGTCGAAGTCGTATTGCTCGCGAACCAGGCGGGCGACCATGTCGCGCAGGCTGTCCTGTTCGGGTGTGAAATTGAAATCCATGCAACGTGCTCCCTGTGGGGCCTTTTCTATTTCGTTTGAGGCGCCGCGCAAGCTCCCGCTCGCGTTTGCGTGAAGGTCGACGCCTCTGCCGCAGCAGAATTTGCCGGAAGATAGCCTCGTCCGTCTGAGGCCGGTCAATTTGCCGTAGCGGGAATGCCCGGGCGTTGCCGGGAAGTCGCCATGGATTCGCTCGCGTTGAGGGCGTAATCCGGTCTCTCCGGATGGGAGTCGGACGGGGATGAAAACGTCGAAAAAGGTGCTGATGGGCGCTGGCGCGCTCGCGGTCGCGGCCATTGGCGGCGGATTCGCCTTTCAGGAGAGCCTGTATCTGGCGTCGATCCGGCCGTCTGGGTCGATGGCGTCCGAACGCGCGCCTGCCCGCCCCGACTATGCCTCAGCGGAATCATGGGCCATCCGCCCGGAAACGGCGCCCCCGGGCGCCTGGGAAAAGCCATGGGGCATCGACGTCTTCTTCATCCACCCGACATCCGTCCATGGCGGCCGCTGGAACGCGCCGCTGGATGACAGGAACGGGATGCGACGGCTGGATGAAACGATTCTGCCGACGCATGCCGGGGCGTTCCGGGGTGGCGGGCCCATCTATGCTCCGCGCTATCGCCAGGCCTCTCTCTACGCTGACGTTACGTCAGGCGAAGACGCCGGACAGGCTCTGGATCTTGCCTACAGCGACGTGCTGCGGGCGTTCGACCACTACATGGCGAGCGACAACAACGGACGCGGTGTGATCATCGCGGGCGTCGGCCAGGGCGGAAAGCACGCAGCCCGGTTGCTGAAAGATCGTTTTGCTGACGAGGCTTCGAAGCGCCGTTTGGCGGCCGCCTATCTGATCGAGGCCGGAATCAACGCTGACGCAGGCCTGCCCGTCCCGGCCTGCAAGACCCCAACTGATTTCCAGTGCGCTGTCGCCTGGACCAGCGTCGCTGGCGGTGCGGCCGAGGCGCGGAAGAAAGCCGGCGCGAACCTCGCCTGCATTAACCCGGTCACCTGGGACGTGACGGGAGCTCTGTCGGCGCGTAGCGCGCACAAGGGCGCCGCGCACCCGCTGGGGGCTGCCGCCGAGACCCCGAAAACCTACCCGGGCGCGGTGACCGCCCAGTGCGCTAACGGCGTGCTCGCCGTCAGCGCTCCGGAAGAAGCGGAACTCAAGGAGCCCGGCGGATGGGGTGCGCGCTACAGGCCGTCGCGGGTGAACCTGTTCTTCACAGACATAGCCCTGAACGCCGGCGAGCGGGCGCGGGCCGCAAGTTCATGGCTGGAGGAGAACGAGCCGAAGCCCGCGACGCCCCTGCCTCCCGTCCGCGATCTGCCGGAAGCGCCGATCTTCCGCGAGGACGGGATCATTGACCGGATCGAGCCCTGAAGCGTCGATCCGGTCAAAACGGATCAGACGTCGGCGGCGACCTTCATCGACACGATCTTGCCGGGTTTTTTCGGCGGCTCGCCTTTCGGCAGCTTGTCGACGTTTTCCATGCCGTCCGTGACTTCGCCCCAGACCGTGTACTGCTTGTCGAGGAAGCGGGCGTCGTCGAAGACGATGAAGAACTGGCTGTCGGCGCTGTTCGGGTTCTGGGCGCGCGCCATCGAGCAGATGCCGCGGACGTGGGGGATGTCGTTGAACTCGGCGCGCAGGTTTTCGCCCGAGCCGCCCATGCCGCTGCCATTCGGGCAACCGCCCTGCGCCATGAAGCCCTCAATCACGCGATGGAAGGTGAGACCATCGTAGAAGCCCTCGCGCGCCAACTCCTTGATACGGGCGACATGCAGCGGGGCCTTGTCCGGGCGCAGCCTGATCGTCACCGGGCCGGTGTCGAGGGTCAGGATGAGCGTGTTTTCCTTGTCGGTCGTCTGGGTCATTGGGTCGGCAGCTCCACGGCTACGGGTACGGGGGGAAGGTAGCAGGCGTTCTCGTAGGATTCTGTGCGAAGCCGTTCAAGTGTGGCGGCGTAGAGCGGCCCGTCCGTGCGCTGTACATAGACTGTGGGACGCTGCGCCTCAGGGATGTCGGCGACCACGACCGCCTTCGAGAGCTTGTCGGCGACAGCCGGCGACATGCGACCGTCGGTCTCCTCCGGTCCGGCCTTGATGGCGCGGATCACGTCGAGCCCGGTCAGCGCCCTGCCCCAGACGGTGTAACTCGCGTCGAGAACGTCGTTTGCTTCGCGCATGAGGAAGAACTGGGTGTCGGCGCTGTTCGGGTCGTCTGTGCGCGCCATCGAGGTGACGCCCGGGCAGTGCAACGCATAGGTTCGCACGGAACCATCCGCCACAAGATCTGCGGTGGCGTCTGGCTGACCGGAAACGATGAAGCCGTCGAGGTAGCCAAGCTGGCCCGCGCCGCCACGCCCGATCCACTGGACAGGCTTTTCATCCGGTTTGCGGCGGAAGGTGAACTCCTGCTTGAGCTCCGGGTAAGGAGTGGGAAGCTGGTAGACGGCGGACACTTCCCCGCCCTGAGCCATGAAGTCGCTGATCACGCGGTGAAACGGCAGGGCGTTGTAATTGCCGTCACGGGCGATCTTCCGGATCTGGGCTACGTGCGCCGGGGCGAAATCCGGCCGGAGCTCGATGAGGACCTCCTGCCGCTTGATGGTGAACTGCAGAAGGTTTTCCGGGTCCACCTTGCGCCAGTTGGCGGGATCGTCCGCCGGTCCTGCCACGGCCGTAGCCACAGCCGCCATCGAGGCGGCCGCCAAAATCAACGCCTTGCGAAACATCACGATCTGTTCCCGTTCGACCCATACCGCTCCAGCAGACGCGCATTCACGTCCGCCGGCACGAACAGATCGGACCTTCCGCCGAGCCGCGCAATCTCTTTTACCAGTCGCGAAGACACGGCCTGGTGAGCGGGATCGGCCATCAGGAAGACGGTTTCGATGTCGTGGTTCATCCGCTGGTTCATCGCGACCATCTGGAATTCGTATTCGAAGTCCGACACGGCGCGCAGGCCGCGGACGATGATGTTCGCTCCGCAGTCCTCGGCGAAATGGATCAGGAGGTTCTCGAACGGACGGGCCTCGATCTCGATCCCGGGGCCCAGCCGCCGGGTTTCGCGCATGACCATTTCCACCCGCTCTTCGAGGCTGAACAGGGGGCCCTTGTCGCGGTTGACCGCGACGCCGATGATCAGCTTGTCGACCAGCTTGACAGCACGCCCGATGATATCGAGGTGGCCGTTCGTGATGGGATCAAACGTCCCCGGATATAGTCCGACCCGCTGCACCTGCCGCCTCCCAAGCCCGCCGCGGCCTTGCGTGCCGGAGCGCTATCGCCCTGTCTCCGCCCGGGCTGCCTGTCAGGCTTCGCCTTCGCCCGGATCCTCTAGCCGTTCCACTGAAACGACACGCTCCCCGGAGGCGACGCGCAGAACCCGCACGCCCTGCGTCGCCCGGCCCGCGATGCGGATCTGGTCGACACCGCAGCGTATCAGTTGTCCTGCATCTGTCACGATCATGATTTCGTCCTCAGGACGGATCGGGAACGACGCTGCGAGGCGGCCGCCCTTGGCGAGACGATGGGCGATCAGGCCCTTCCCGCCCCGGCCTGTCCGGCGATAGTCGAAGGCCGACGCGCGCTTGCCCATGCCATCGGCGGTGATGGTGAGGATGAACTCCTCAGCGGCCTGGAGCGCCGCGATGCGTTCGTCGTCGAGCGAGACCTCTCCCGGTTCGGCGGCAGCCGCATCATCCGGACCAGCCTCGGCGTCCGCATCTGCGGCCTCCTCGATCTCGTCCGCGCCTTCCTCTTCATCGTCGGACCTGCGCAGGGCCGTCGCGTATTTGAGATAGGCGCGCGCCTCGGCGGGCGTGACATCGCAGGTTTTCAGGACACTCATGGCGATCAGTTCATCGCCCGCGCCGAGCCGTATGCCGCGCACACCTGTCGAGGTGCGGCCCGAGAAGACGCGGACGTCCTCGACGGCGAAACGGATGCACTGACCCAGCGCCGTAGTGAGCAGAACGTCTTCCTCCGGCGCGCAGACCTGGACGTCCACGATACTGTCGCCGTCGTCCTCGAGCTTCATGGCGATCTTGCCGGCTCGGTTCACCGAGGTGAAGTCCGATAGCATGTTCCGGCGGACGCCGCCGGAGCGCGTGGCGAACAGGATGTTGAGGCGGGCGCGCTCTTCCTCGTTCTCGGGGAGCGGCATTACGGAGGTGATCCGCTCGCCAGCCTGGAGCGGGAAGATGTTGACCAGCGCCTTGCCGCGCGAGTTTGGCGCTCCAAGCGGCAGCCGCCAGACCTTCTGCTTGTAGACCATACCCGTCGAGGAGAAGAACAGGATCTCGGTGTGGGTGTCGGCGGAGAACATCCGGACGACGAAATCGGCTTCCTTGAAGTCCATCGCGCCACGGCCTTTGCCGCCGCGATGCTGGGTACGGTAGGCCGACAACGGCGTGCGCTTCACGTAGCCGCCGTGGGTGACCATGACCACCATGTCTTCGCGCTCGATGAAGGCCTCGTCCTCGAGGTCGAGGTCGGCGTCGAGGAACTCCGAGCGCCGGGGCACGGCGAACTTGTCGCGGACGGCGGTCAGCTCGTCCTTGATGATGCCCATCACGCGGGCTCGCGAGCCCAGGATGTCGAGGTATTCCTGGATCGCCTCGGACAGCCCCTTGGCCTCGTTGCCGATCTCGTCACGACCGAGGCCCGTCAGACGCTGGAGGCGCAGATCGAGAATGGCGCGCGCCTGTTCGTCAGAGAGACGGATGTTGTTTTCGCTGTCCATGTTCGTGCGGCGATCGGCGATCAGACCAATCAGCGGCCCCATGTCCATGGCCGGCCAGCTACGATCAAGCAGCGCAATGCGCGCCGATTCCGGATCCGGCGAGAAGCGGATGATCCGGATGATCTCGTCGATGTTGGCGACTGCAACAGCGAGGCCCACGAGGACGTGGGCGCGATTGCGGGCCTTGTTCAGCTCGAACTTGGTGCGGCGTGCGACCACCTCTTCCCGGAAGCGGATGAAGGACTGCAGCATCTTGCGCAGGTTCATAAGCTCGGGGCGGCCGCCGTTCAGCGCCAGCATGTTGACCCCGAACGAGGTCTGCATCGGCGTCAGGCGGAACAGGTTGTTGAGGACGATATCTGCAGAGGCGTCGCGCTTGACCTCGATGACAACCCGGATGCCGTTGCGATCGCTCTCGTCGCGCATGTCCGCGATGCCCTCGATCCGCTTGTCGCGGACCAGTTCGGCGATCTTCTCGACCATCGTGGCCTTGTTCACCTGATAGGGAACCTCGGTGACGATGATCGCCTCACGGCCGTTGCGCATTTCCTCGATCTGGGTGCGCGAGCGCATGATGACTGACCCGCGCCCCGTCAGGAGGCCGTTGCGCGATCCGGCGCGGCCAATGATCAGGCCAGCCGTCGGGAAATCGGGTCCCGGAATGATGTCCAGCAGTTCAGCGTCGTCGACCAGGGGGTCGTTGATCATCGCGATGGTCGCGGTGATGACCTCGCCCAGGTTGTGCGGCGGAATGTTCGTGGCCATGCCGACGGCGATGCCGCCGGCGCCGTTGACCAGGATGTTCGGGAACTTGGCCGGGAGAACCGACGGCTCCTTGCGCGACCCGTCATAGTTCGGCTCGAAGTTTACCGTGTCCTTGTCGATGTCGTCCAGCATGTTCGCGGTGACGCGAGCCATGCGGCTTTCGGTGTAACGCATGGCGGCCGGCGGATCGCCGTCGATCGAGCCAAAGTTGCCCTGCCCCTCGATCAGCGGAAGCGACATCGAGAACGGCTGCGCCATGCGCACAAGGGCGTCGTAGATCGACTGGTCGCCGTGCGGGTGGTAGCGGCCGATCACGTCGCCGACGATGTTGGCCGACTTCCGGAACGCCTTGTCGTGCGTGTAGCCGCCCTCGTAGGCGGCGTAGAGAATGCGGCGGTGAACCGGCTTGAGCCCGTCGCGCACGTCCGGAAGCGCCCGGCTCACGATCACGCTCATCGCATAGTCGAGGTAGGACTTCTTGAGCTCGTCCGTGATCAGGATCGAGGCGACGCCGTCTGCGGCGCCGGGCGGGGTCGAGCTGGGATCGGGTGTGTCGGTCAAGTTGGGGTCGCCAGATACTGAAGCCGGGCGTCAGACGCCGGAGGGATCGGGAATCGCCAGCGTTTCCTAGCCCATTTCGGTCCGGTACGACAAACGCGGAGACGAAACGCTCTGGAACGCGGAGCGGCCGCCTCCGCGAGGGAGACGGCCGCAACAGTCAGGACTCTCCCTAGAAGGGAATTTCGTCGTCGAAGTCGCCGCCACGGTTGAAGCTCTCTTCCGGGCCCGACGGTTTCGAGCGGCCGCCCGTACGGGCCATTCCGCCGCCGCGATCATCGCTCATGCGGTCACCGCCGCCTTCGCTGCGGCCATCCAGCATCGTCAGCACGGAATTGAAGTTCCGGAGCACGACTTCGGTCGAATACTTGTCGTTGCCGTCCTTGTCCGTCCACTTGCGGGTTTCGAGCGCGCCTTCGATGTACACCTTGGCGCCCTTTTTCAGGTACTGCTCGATGACGCGAACAAGGCCGTCATTGAAAACAACCACGCGATGCCATTCGGTTTTTTCCTTGCGCTCGCCTGACGCCTTGTCGCGCCACGTCTCAGACGTCGCGATCGAGAGGTTGGCGATGGAGCCGCCGCTCGGCATCTGCTTGATCTCGGGGTCGCGGCCCAGATTGCCGACGAGAATTACCTTGTTTACGGATCCAGCCACTTCAAGTCTCCATCTCTCCGGCCCCGCCGCCTTCCCTGGCTGGCGCTCCGGTTCCTGACACACCTGCATGCTTAACCGACCGGAACGCCTACGGCACTGCCCGAGCGCAAACGGTTCACAGCTCTTATGTTCGATTTTTGTTCTTGCCGCAAGTTGGGACCGACAGCGCACCAGGCGCAACATGCTGCCAATACACCGTCAGCATCGTCTTGCGCCGGGCTTGACGCGCGCCATATGCCCGGCTGCCTACACAGTTGCGCGGCGGCGTGCCAAGGGTCGCCAGTTCCGCGTTTGTTCTTGCCCGGTCGCCCGACTCACGATTCGATTTGATCGCGGCCCGCCGTCACGACGTATCTAGACTTCTGCACCAACTCCCCGGGGCGCATCAGCGATGTCCGAACTGACCCACATCCGTGTCCGCGGAGCACGCGAGCACAACCTCAAGAACATCGACGTCGATATCCCGCGCAACCAGCTGGTCGTGCTGACGGGCCTATCGGGCTCGGGCAAGTCATCGCTGGCGTTCGACACCATCTATGCCGAGGGACAGCGGCGGTATGTGGAATCGCTCTCGGCCTATGCGCGGCAGTTCCTCGAGATGATGCAGAAGCCCGACGTGGAGCGCATCGAGGGTCTGTCCCCCGCCATTTCCATCGAGCAGAAGACGACGTCGAAGAACCCGCGCTCGACCGTCGGCACGGTCACCGAGATCTACGACTACATGCGCCTGCTGTGGGCGCGGGTCGGGATTCCCTATTCCCCCGCCACCGGTCTGCCTATCGAGAGCATGACCGTCAGCCAGATGGTCGACAAGGCGATGGCCCTTGGCGAAGGCGCAAAGTTCTACCTGCTGGCCCCGATGATCCGGGGTCGAAAGGGCGAGTATCGCAAGGAGTTCGCCGACCTACTGAAACGCGGCTTCCAGCGCGTGAAGGTGGATGGCGAGTTCCATGAACTCGAGGACGCGCCCAGGCTCGACAAGAAGTTGAAGCACGACATCGACGTTGTGGTGGACCGGATCGTCATCCGGGCCGGTCTCGAAGGCCGGCTGGCGGAGAGCTTTGAATCGGCCCTGGACCTCGCGGACGGCATCGCCATCGCGGAGTTTGCCGAGGCTGG
This sequence comes from uncultured Rhizobium sp., assembly GCA_964407665.1. Lineage (GTDB taxonomy): Bacteria > Pseudomonadota > Alphaproteobacteria > Caulobacterales > Hyphomonadaceae > CAYOWK01. The sequence goes on from CAYOWK010000013.1 coordinate 59,541, forward strand.
AGAAGATGGCGAGCCGCGCCGCGTGGTGTTTTCCGCCAAGTTTGCGTGTCCGGTTTCCGGCTTCACCATCCCCGAGATCGAGCCGCGCCTCTTCTCGTTCAACAACCCGTTCGGCGCCTGCCCGGCCTGCGACGGGCTCGGCGAACAGGCCAAGGTCGATCCGGTCCTTGTCATTCCGGACACGGACCGGACCCTGAACCAGGGCGCCATCGCGCCATGGGGCAAGGCTGCATCACCCCTGCAGACACAGACGCTCGAAGCGCTCGCAAAGGCATACAAGTTCTCGCTCGATGTCGCGTGGTCAAAGCTTCCCGAGACGGCGCGCGACGTGATCCTGTTCGGGACCGGCGAAGACGAGGTGAAGTTCGTCTTTGAAGACGGCATGCGCCGCTACGAGGTCACCAAGCCTTTCGAGGGCGTAGTCGGCAATCTGGAGCGCCGCTTCCGCGAAACCGACAGCACATGGATGCGCGACGAGATCGCCAAGTACCAGACCGGCGCGCCCTGCCCGGTCTGCGCCGGCAAACGCCTGCGTCCCGAGGCGCTGTCCGTGCGCGTGTCCGAAGCCACGATCGCCGACGCATCGCAGCTGTCGATCCGCGCAGCCCGTGACTGGTTCGACGCCCTCCCCGTGCGCCTCACCGCAAAGCAGAACGAGATCGCGACCCGCATCCTCAAGGAGATCCGGGACCGGCTGCGGTTCCTGAACGATGTCGGGCTCGACTATCTGACGCTGTCTCGCGCATCCGGCACGCTGTCAGGCGGCGAGAGCCAGCGTATCCGCCTTGCCTCCCAGATCGGCTCCGGTCTTTCCGGCGTGCTGTACGTTCTCGATGAACCCTCGATCGGTCTCCATCAGCGCGACAACGAGCGTCTGCTGGAAACGCTGCGTCGGCTGCGCGATCTTGGAAACTCCGTCATCGTGGTCGAGCATGACGAGGATGCGATCCTGACGGCCGACCACGTCATCGACATGGGGCCGCGCGCCGGCATCCATGGCGGTGAAGTCATCGCCGAGGGAACGCCCGAGGACATCCTCAACAACCCGGCGAGCACAACCGGCAAATACCTGTCGGGGGCGGAGGAGATCGCGATCCCGTCCCGCAGGCGTTGGGGCACTCGCACGAAGTCGGTGAAACTCATCGGCGCGACGGGCAACAACCTCAAGAACGTGACTGCCGAGATTCCGCTCGGCACCTTCACCTGCGTGACCGGCGTGTCGGGCGGCGGCAAGTCCACGCTGGTGATCGAGACGCTCTACAAGGCTCTCGCGCGCAGGCTGAACGGGGCGAGCGATGCTCCGTCCCCCCATGAGCGGATCGAGGGGGTCGATCTGCTCGACAAGATCATCGACATCGACCAGTCGCCCATCGGACGCACACCTCGATCCAACCCTGCAACCTACACCGGTGCGTTCGGACCGATCCGCGACTGGTACACCGGCCTGCCGGAGAGCAAGGCGCGCGGCTACCAGGCCGGTCGCTTCTCGTTCAACGTGAAGGGTGGCCGTTGCGAAGCCTGCCAGGGCGACGGCGTGGTGAAGATCGAAATGCACTTCCTGCCGGACGTGTATGTCACCTGCGATGTATGCAAGGGCAAACGGTACAACCGCGAGACGCTCGAGGTCCTCTACAAGGGCAAGTCCATCGCGGACGTTCTCGACCTGACAGTGGACGAGGCGGCATCGTTCTTCTCTGCCGTGCCAGGCATTCGCGGCAAGATGGAAACACTGGCCCGCGTGGGGCTTGGCTATGTGAAGGTGGGCCAGCAGGCGACCACCCTCTCGGGCGGCGAAGCGCAACGCGTGAAGCTGGCGAAGGAGCTTTCTAAACGCGCCACCGGCCGCACGATGTACATTCTCGACGAACCGACAACAGGACTGCACTTCGATGATGTCCGCGCGCTGCTCGCGGTGCTGCAGGAGCTGGTCGACAACGGCAACACGGTCGTGGTGATCGAGCACAACCTCGACGTGATCAAAACGGCTGACTGGATCATCGACATGGGCCCGGACGGCGGCGATGGCGGCGGCGAAGTGGTCGCGACCGGAACGCCGGAACAGGTGGCCGCGATACCCGCGAGCTGGACCGGACGGTTCCTGAAGCAGACGTTCGAGCGGCAGGAGGAAAGGCGTGCGCGGCAGCGGAAACTGCATGCGGAAGCTGCGAAACAGCCTGCAAAACCGGCCTCGAAAGCGAAGCGTGGCTCACGCGCGGCGACACAGGCTGCGGAGTGACGGGAGCGTTATCTGGCGGCTCAAACCGTTCGAAATCGTGAGTTATCCCCGGTTTGCATGCGAAAACGCAGCTAAAACGCAAGGAATCGGTGCGAGTCCGCTTGAAATCTGCGCCTGACTGCGCTTCCGCACTATGACGCCTGTTCGCGCAGCGATTCAGGCAGGCGAGATTCAGAGGGAGTAACTCGAATGGCCACTGCCGCCAAAGCTGCCGCGAAGACCGCGGCGAAGACGCCCGCCAAGGCCCCCGCCGCCAAGGCTCCTGCCAAGGCTCCGGCTGCCAAAGCCGCCGTCAAACAGACAACGATCAGCCTCAAGCAGATCGCCGCTTCGCTCGCGGAAACCTATGAGCTACCGAAAAAGACCTCGGAAGCCATGCTGAACGACATGGTCGAGATGGTAGGCAAGCACCTCAAGAAGGGCGACCGTATCCGTCTCGCCGGTCTCGGCATCCTCGTCGTGCGCAAGCGCGCTGCACGCATGGGCCGCAACCCGTCGACGGGTGAGTCCATCAAGATCAAGGCGTCGAAGAAGATCGCCTTCCGTCCGGCGAAGGAACTGAAGGAGCGCATCTAGCGCTTCTGCGGTCCATCACGGATCAGACATCGAAACGCCCGGACCGCGAGGTCCGGGCGTTCTCGTTTCTGCTCCCGGCTACTTCGGCTTGAAGTCGGGCGGTCTCAGTCCGCGATACAGAATGCCGCCAACGGTAATCGCAGGCAGGCTCAACAGGTTTCCAACGACGCCTGCGAGACTGGCTGCAAAGAAGAGCACCAGAACGGACGGGGAGCTGCCGATCAGGCGCGTCAGCAAGTCCGCAACGGTCGCAGTGATGATCGAAGGCAGTCCCGCAAGAATGACCACCGATATGACGCCCACCACGTTTCCGCGCGACCAACCCCATGTCTGAAGCGCCACCATTCGGCGCTCGCCCATCGTCGCAGCATTCACCATCGCTAGTCTGGCGCTGATATAGATGGCAGCCAACAGCACCATCATCACGACCAGTGAATCTGCGGGCCTGACCACCGACTCCAGAGCGCTCATCAAGGCGGCCGGGTCGCGGGTCAGCTCGGTAAGCTCGGCTTGAGTTAGACCCAATCTTCCCATCAACATCGTGATGAACACGCCGCCCACGAGGAGTAACGGCAGGCCGAACATGAGCCCCAGACCTGCCGCGACGCCTAGCAGCCGAACCTCGTCCTGGCCTGCCGCGAGGCCGATGGGAGATACGAATTCCTGCCGAAGCACCAGGCGCAGCACAGCCGCCGCGAAAATGATGGAAGCAGCTGCCGATATCAGTGGGGCGACAACAGCACCCAAGGGCAGCGGGCCCAAGAGAAGCTGTGCCGCTGAGCCAAGCAGGGCCATAGACACCGCCGCTGGCGCGAAGCGCACCCAGTTGGCGAACGAGAAGCTGTATGCCTCCCTGGCTACGTCGAAAACGGGGATCTTGCCTGCAGAATTCTGGTCCATGTCGCCCGTAGCCTGTTGCACCTGCTCCAAGGGCTAATGCGAGCGGGCCAACATCGCAATCGGATTGCGAATACCGTCCGGCAGCTTCAGCCGAGGTAGAACATCACGCGGTAGACGAGGTCGTCGTTCTGCAGGGTGCATCCGGCTGCTGCGCTGCTGTCGGCGACATATCGCGATGCCGAGAGGGACTTGCGGACGCCTTCGGCAAAGCCACGGCTTGGAATGGATGCAAGTTCGGTGACGCTTGTCACCTTGCCAGTATTGTCCGTGGTCACGCGCATGATGACGCTGCCGACCATGCCGGAATACGTCTTGCTCGCCGGGTAGGTGATCTTGGGGCCCTTCAAATCCCCGCTGCAGAAGGATTCCGGCGTCCCGGAGCCGGGGTTCTGCCCGGCGCCCGGTTCCTTGAGCTCGCGGGGCTGGAGCTTGTTGTTCAGAAGGCTGCCGGTCTGGGCGTAGGTCGATGTGAGGTAGGACTCTATGGCGATGGCCCAGGCTTCGGCTTGCCATTTGGCGTCCCAGTGGGTGCGGCGGGCGGCGGGGGTGGTCGAGGCGTCGATGCGGTCGATCACGCGGTCGTGGGCGTCTGCCATGCGAGTGTAGTGATCGTTCCGGCTATTGGTCTGGCGGACACGGCCAGCCATAAATGCAGCCGCGGCGGCCTGTACCTCGGCGTTCGAGACGCGGCCCGCGTGGACGTCCCCTGCCCGCTGCAGATACTCGGCGGCGGCGGTGGCGGCCTTGCTGGACTCTTCCCAGGTCGACGCGGTCCAGTCCGACATGTAGAGCAGTTCCCAGGCCAGCACCGACGTCATGTCGACACCGGGCGCTGCATTGCGGGCGAACAGGGCCTGACGAAGCGTGTCGCGTGTCTTGTCGCTGGTTTTCAGTCTGAGTTCGGCGGCGCGCAGGAGGACCAGGGACGTGGCGGGCTGGTCGTCCGGGGTCTTCAGGGATGCGCCTTCGCGGACGAGAAATCCGCCAAACTCGGCTGCGCGCTCGTTCAGACCCGCCGCCAGAGCCGCGAAGCCGAATTCCCGGGCCATCAGCGCCGTATCGGGGCTGGACCGGTCCCAGCCCGCCCAGACTTCCACTGCGGCTTCGGATGCAGCCTTTGCGTCGCCCTTCCGTATCGCAGCGTTGTAGCCTGCGATATCGGCGATGGCGGGCGCGGCGCTCGCGAATGAAAGAAAGAAGGCCGCAGCCAATGTGACTGGGCGCAGACGCTTTGAGGCTGTAGGCAAGGCGGTTCCCCCCGGTTTCCTTGTCTGTAGAACGTAAACCATAGAGCCACGATGACAATATCCCCCGTTCACGTCATAGGCGGCGGCATGGCCGGCTCCGAAGCCGCCTGGCAGATCGCCCAGGCGGGCGTCCCCGTCGTGCTGCACGAGATGCGGCCGGTCCGCCGTACCGACGCACACCACACGGACGGGCTGGCCGAGCTGGTCTGCTCCAACTCGTTCCGGTCGGATGACTGGGAACACAACGCCGTCGGGCTGCTGCACGAGGAGATGCGGCGCGCCAACGGGCTGATCATCGCCATGGGCGACCGCCACAAAGTGCCTGCCGGGTCCGCGCTTGCGGTCGACCGGGATGCCTTCTCCGCCGACGTAACCGCTACCCTTACGGCGCATCCGCTGGTGACCATCGAACGCGGCGAAGTCGACGGCTGGCCTCCGGAAGCCTGGGACAGCGTGATCGTGGCGACCGGCCCGCTGACGTCTGACGCGCTGGCAAAGGCCATTCTGGCGAAGACGGGCGAAGACAGCCTCGCCTTCTTCGACGCCATTGCCCCTATCGTGCATCTCGAGTCGATCGACATGAGCAAGGCGTGGCGGCAGTCGCGCTATGACAAGCCCGGTCCGGGCGGCGACGCAGCGGCGTACATCAACTGCCCGATGGACAAGGAGCAGTACGAGGCTTTCCTCGCGGCGCTCGCCGTCGCGCCCAAGACCGAGTTCAAGGAATGGGAAGGCACGCCGTATTTCGAGGGCTGCCTGCCCATCGAGGTGATGGCCGAGCGTGGCGCCGAGACGCTGCGCTTCGGGCCAATGAAGCCGGTGGGGCTGACCAATCCGCACAACCCGACCGTCAAGGCGCACGCCATCGTGCAGCTGCGCCAGGACAACAAGCTCGGCACGCTGTGGAACATGGTGGGCTTCCAGACCAAGCTGAAGCACGGCGCGCAATCGGACATCTTCCGGATGATCCCGGGTCTGGAGAATGCGCAGTTCGCGCGGCTGGGCGGCATCCACCGCAATACCTTCATCAACTCGCCGCTGCTGCTCGACAGCCAGCTGCGGATGAAGGCCGAGCAGCGCGTGCGCTTTGCCGGTCAGGTGACGGGCGTTGAAGGCTATGTCGAAAGCGCCGCCATGGGCCTGCTGGCCGGACGGCTTGCGGCGGCCGAAAAGCTGGGGCGGAAGCTGGATGCGCCGCCGCTGACGACGGCGCTGGGCGCGCTGGTGAACCATGTAACCGGCGGCCACCTGACCGCGCCGGGAAGCTCCGGCACGTTCCAGCCCATGAACATCAATTATGGCCTGCTGCCGGAGATCGATGAATTCGAAACCAAGGGACCGGATGGCAAGCGTCTGAAGGGCGCTGACAGGACGCGCTCGAAGAAGCGGTCGATGTCGATCCGGGCTCTGGCGGACATTGATGCATGGCTTTCTGCGCAGGTGGCGGAGCCTGCTGCGGTCAGCTAGGTTCTGCCGGGGAATCCGGGAGGGCGCGTCATGTCGATCGACAAGCAGAAGCTGGGCAAGGCGATACCGCCGGGCGAAAAAGCGCTGGTGAACCGCATCTCCGACGCCATCCATCTGGTGGCGTCCGGGGCCGAGGCCGCCATCGAGGACGAGGCGGCCGCCAAGGGCGCCAGCATCCTGTTCGAGGCGAAGGAGGACGGGTTCATCTCGGCCCTCGCCATCGTGCTGGTGCCGAAGGAGCTGAAGGAGAAGAGCCGCCGCATCGCCGCCGTGGCCCAGCCGTTCGGGTTCGTCTGCAAGCTGTCGAAGCACGAGCGGCTCGCGGTCATCACGCCGGCCGGCTACGTCACCGACTTTGCCTCGATCCCCAAGCAGGTGCAGTTCCTGATCTCGCCGTTCGGCAAGCATGCCGAGGCGGCGGTGGTGCATGACTGGCTCTACACGCTGGGGACCAGGGGCGACGCGAAGAACCGGAAGATCGCCGACAAGGCGTTTGTGCGAGCGCTCCGGCTGCTGGATGTGCACTGGCTCAAGCGGCAGATCATGTACTGGGGCGTGCGTATCGGCGGCGCTGGCGGATATGGCCTGCCCGGAGATTTCGCGTTCCGGCGGATCGACGACCTGTCGATCCTCGACCCGCTGCCGCCGCGCGATCCCTTCATGAACACGCTCGCGCGGATGGAACTGCCCAAGCCCACGAAATCGCGCACGCGCGACGCGGCGGTGGCGACCGAAACGGTCTGAGCCGCCTCAGGGATCGTAGCGACGGACGGTTTCCTTCTCCGGCAGTTTGGCTCCGAGGATCGCCTCCATCCCCTGGCGCTGTTCAGGCGTCATCTCGAGGCTGTCGAGATTGACGAACGGGCCGGAGCCGGTGCGCGAGAGAACGCCCCAGGCGGCGCGGAACAGGATCAGTCCCAGAACGCCGATCATCGGTTCGCCCAGCAGGACCAGAGCGCCCGCGCCCGCGAAGATGCCAATGTGGAGGACCACGATCCGCGCATAGGGCGAGAACATCTCCGTCATCGGATTGCTGGTCTTCCACTCGCCCTTCACGCCGTACTGCCAGACGAGCAGGAGAAGCTGGAAGGCGGCTCCGACGCCCACAACCCAGATCATGTTCTGGCCGCTGGCGAGCGAACTGGCGATCATCGCGAAGGGGCCGTCCATGAAGCCCATGTCGGGGCCCGCAGGCGCTGTCCAGGCATCCGACATCAGGAGGAAGACCTGCAGGAAGATGCCGTGCACGTAGCAGAACAGGCCATAGTGGAAGGTGAAGAACGCGCAGAGGAACAGCGCCATGAGCACGCCGCGCCAGCCATAGACGGCGCCTGAAATCAGGATGCGCGGCAGCGTCATCACGCCGGCCACCACGTTCTCCAGCCAGTAGAGCAAAACAAGCGGCGCCGCTGTCCAGCCCCAAGCCAGTACGGCGTAGATCGGGATGAGGTCGATCGCCAGCCCGAGCAGGACGACCGGACTTTGCAGCGCCCTCAGCCAGTAGCCAGGGTCCAGCAGTTTCTTCACGACGTCCCTCCGAGTCCCGAAGCGAGCATGCGACAGGCGCGTGCCTGGCGCCATCTTGATTTCATGAGCAAGCGCATGGGTGCACCGATCCTGCCGGACCGGTGTGAACCGTCCGCTTTGCTGCCGTTCTGCCTCCCCTGCTGGGAGGCCGGGGCGCGTGGAAACGCGCCATTGGTAGTCAATTGCCAGCGTTGCAGCTGGCCGGTGCGTGTTCCCACGCGCCCCGCAGATCGGTTGCTGACCGGTGTGGGGATAGGATTTGACCGTAGTCCCGTCCTCCCGCCTTGCCGAAGCGAAGGCCGGAGCGACACGCCCGGTGTTTAGACCCACTCCCACATCCCGGACCGCTCGCGCAGAGGGCTTCCGATCCCCCTCGACACTCCGGTTCCATACCCGAAGCCAGATTTTCATGAGGTGTGGCGGGCGCCCTCCCGCCCTTCGCTTGCGCTTCGGGCGTTCGTCGTTCGAAACGCTCATCGCGTTTCGTTCGCTACGCTCGCCACTCCTCACCCACGCCGACCGGCGCCTGTCGTTCGTTGGCTTCGGAGCGCTACCGAACCCTCCCATGACAGGCGCGAGGGGGAAATTACGGGAGGCGGATACCCGGTCGGATTGAACGGGTCGAAGCCAACATGTTTTTGCGTCATCCCGGACGCGACGCAGCAGCGATACGGGATCCGTCGGCAGGCTCCGGTGGTCGTTTCCGGAGCCCTTCGCTGTCGCTTCGGGCGTTCGTCCCTCAAATCGCCATGCGATTTGCGCCCTAGGCGCCGCTCCTCACCCCGCACTGCGCCCTTCGCCGCTTGTGCGGGATGACGGCGAGAGCCTCTACTACATTGAAAAGACAAGGATTGTGGTTGAAAGGCTGAAAGCAACCCAGCCCAAAGCCCATGCCTGTGATCAGACCATCCAGTCTGGATTCCCGCGTGCGCGGGAAACACGGACACTTGCGTGTCCGTTTCCAGGCGAGGCGCCGGGGTGTGGGAGACAGGCTGTCATGTCCCACACCCCCGCCTTGCTTGATGCCTATAGCCGCCGGGTCAGGACGGACCAGAATATCGCGAGGCGCAGACCCAGGGGCCCCAGTTCGGGGCGGTCTGGATCGACCGCGAGGATGTGGGCGGCGGCGGGCCAGAGGTCGGGTTTCAGGGTGCGGGCGGCCTTGCGCGCCGCAGTCCAGAGGTCTGGGGCGTTCGGGAGCCCGGCGCGGATCGAGACCTCGGCTGCGGCCAGACCTGCAAGGATCGCCAGCTGGTCTGCGGGCGCTGCAGGCATGAGGGACGCCCCGGCCAGACGCCATGAGGCGGCTTCCGCCTCGATGTGGCGCTGTTCGTGGTCTCCGCCGGGGGTGTGGCCGCCGGCGGCCATGTGGTCGTCGAGGATGTCGTCGTGGCGGTCCACGACCTCCTGCATGGGCGCGAGGAGGCCGGGCTGGTCCGTCAGGACGACCGCGAACTCCTCGGTGAGGTCGTGACGGCGGGGCGTGGGTCCGGCGGCGCTGTCCAGGCTTTCACGCCACCATTGCAGGCGAATCTTCCCAAGCATGGGTTCGGACGCGGTCAGCGCCCGGTGGAGCTCGGCCCGCAGCAGCCAGACGGCCACCAGACGGCGGCGCGCATCGTCCGGCGCGTAGCGCGAGGCGAGCCAGCGCGGCTCGTCCAGCGCCTTCAGGCGGGCGTCAAACGTATCAACGCTTGCAAGTTTTTCAGGGTTCGCCGTATCGGTCATGTTCCAATTGCGCCGGTAGGCCCTATGTCTGGCTCAGCAAGAGAGAGGATTCCCAATGGCATTCACGCTTCCGCCCCTTCCCTACGCCCGTGACGCGCTGGCGCCGCACATTTCCGAGAACACGCTGAACTTCCATTATGGCAAGCACCATCAGGCCTATGTCGACAATCTGAACAAGCTGGTCGCCGGCACGCCGATGGAAAGCATGTCTCTGGAGGAGGTCGTGCGCGAAAGCCACGGCAAGAATCAGGGCGTCTTCAACAATTCCGGGCAGGTGTGGAACCACACTTTCTACTGGAACTCCATGTCGCCGACCGGCGGCGGCGCACCGACCGGCGACATCGCCGACAAGATCAAGGAAGACTTCGGCGACTTCGACGCGTTCAAGAAGGCGTTCGCCGAAGCCGGCGCAACGCAGTTCGGCTCGGGCTGGGCCTGGCTGGTCCTGAAGGACGGCAAGCTGGCCGTCACGAAATCCGCCAACGCCGAAACGCCGCTGACCGACCCCGCCGCCACGCCCCTGCTGACGATGGATGTCTGGGAGCACGCCTACTATCTCGACTTCCAGAACGCCCGGCCGAAATACATGGAAACCTGGCTGAATACGCTGGTGAACTGGGACTTCGCGTCCGCGAACCTGAAGGCGGCGAAGTAACCTCTGCCTTGCTGCTGGCCCGGGTGTGACCAAATCACGGCCCAGGCTTAGCAGAATCGACATTTTTTTGTGTGCCTATGGGACACGCGGGCGGCTGTTGTGGCTGCCGCCCCGCGTGATCCGAGGCGCGCATGATCCCGACCGCCAATTCCAATGACGCGCCGTCACGCGCCGCAAGCGCAAACGTGGCGACGCAGAGCCTGCTGGACGCCGCCATCGAGCGCGGCGGGCTTCATCCCTTCTTCCAGGCGCAGGTCGCGATGGACGGCTCCGTGGTGGGCGCCGAGGCGCTGGCCCGGATCACCACACCCGACAGCAGCCATGCGAGCCCCGGTCCGTGGGTGGCGCTGGCCGAGCGGCTGAACCGGATCGATGCGCTGACGTTTGCGATGGCCCGGTCTGTCGCCGTGCGCGCGCATGCCTTCCTTGAAGCGGGCATGCCGCTGCCCTTCTCGATCAACATCAGCCCGACGTCGCTGGCGCGCGCCGATTTCGCCGACCAGCTCGCAGCTGTCGTGGGCGAGACCGGGGCCTCCTGCTCGCTGTTCACGGTCGAGATCACCGACCGGGTCGCCACGCACCCCTCGCCGCGCACCATCGCCACCATGGAAGCGCTGCGGGATTTCGGCTTTGGCGTTTCGGCGGATGATTTTGGCGCGGGCCATGCCGGGATCGACCGGCTGTCGGCCCTGCCCTTCAGCGAAGTGAAGATCGACGCGGCGTTCACGCTGCTGGCGATGGAAGAGACGTTTGCGCGCAAGGCGCTGGCCGCGTGCCTCGCCGTGGCGCGCAAACGGGACATGCGCGTGGTCTGCAAGGGCGTCGAGACCGACGCCATGTGGGCTTTCGTGAAGCAGCTCGATCCGGATGCGGCGCAGGGCTTCCTGCTGCACCGGCCGATGCAGGCCGATGCTCTGCAGGCGCTTGTGTCTGCACCGGCCTAGGTACGATTTGCCTGCGGGCATCGTAACCGTCATTCTCCCCGAAAAAGGGAGACGCCTGTCATGTCGTGGAAGACCATAACGGTGAGCCCGCTGTCGCCCGTGCTGGGGGCGGAGATCGGCGGGGTGGACCTGTCCAAGCCGCTTGGCGAAGAGACGTTTGTGGAGATCCGGCAGGCGTTCCTGAAGCATCACGTGATCTTCTTCCGAGACCAGACGCTGACGCCCGAGCAGCACAAGGCGTTCGGCCGGCGCTGGGGGACGCTGAACGTGCATCCCTATGTGAAGGGCATGGAGGGGCATCCGGAGATCCTCGAGATCATCAAGGAGCCGTACGAGAAGATCAATTTCGGCGGCGGCTGGCACTCCGACATGAGCTTCCTGGAGGAGCCTGCGCTGGGCTCGATCCTGCACGCCATCGAGGTCCCGGAGGTGGGCGGGGACACGCTGTTCGCCAGCCAGTACGGCGCGTGGGACGCGCTGTCGCCGGGGCTGAAGGCGACGCTGGAGGGGCTGCGCGCGATCCATTCGGCGGCGGAGGAGTATGGGTCTGCCGGAGCGTCGTCGAGGAAGCGGGCGTCGATGGATTCAGAGGTTGTCGGCGATGAGGTTCCGGAGTTCGAGCATCCGGTGGTGCGCACGCATCCCGATACCGGTCGCAAGGGGCTCTACGTGAACCCGGCCTTCACGCTGCGCTTTGCGGGATGGACCCGCAAGGAAAGCCGTCCCCTGCTGGAGTACCTGTTCGAGGTGTCGCGCCGGGAGGTCTACACCTGCCGCTTCCGCTGGAGGCCGGGCTCGCTGGCGATGTGGGACAACCGCTGTGTGTGGCACTACGCGCTGAACGACTATCACGGCCAGCGGCGGCACATGCGGCGGGTGACGGTGGATGGCGGGAAGGTGGTTTAGGCTACCCCCGATCTCGCAAAATCCGGCCCTTTTCGCGGTCCCAGTCGCGCTTCTTCTCCATGTCGCGCTTGTCGGGCGCCTTGCGGCCGGTGGCGAGGGCGAGTTCGACTTTTACGGTGCCCTTGTCGTTGAAGTAGAGCTTGAGGGGCACCATGGTGCGGCCCTCGCGGTTGATGGCGTTGAAGAGCTTGGCCATCTCGCGCTTGCGCAGCAGCAGCTTCCGCTTGCGGTTGGGCTCGTGGTTGAACTGGGCGGCGGGCGGATAGATCGGGATGGTCGCGTTGACGAGCATGACCTCGCCGTCTTCCTCGCGGGCGTAGCTTTCGGCGATGTTGGCGCGGCCCTCGCGCAGGGCCTTCACCTCGGTGCCGACGAGGACGATGCCGGCCTCGAACTTGTCCTCGATCTGGTATTCCCGGCGGGCCTGGCGGTTCTCCGCGATCAGCTTCTTTGCCTCGTCACGCGCACTGGCCATCAGAGGACGCCGGCCTCCCGCATCGCGGCGTCGATCTCGGCTTTCACGTCGGCGGAGGCGACCGGCAGGAGCGGCAGGCGGATGTCCTCCGTGCAGAGGCCGAGGCGGGCCAGCGCGTACTTGGCCGGCGCGGGGCTGGCTTCAAGGAACAGGGCGCGGTGGAGGCGCGAGAGCGTGTCGTTGATCCGGCGGGCCGTGGCATAGTCGCCCGCCATGGCCGCCCCGATCATGGAGGACATGGCCTTCGGCGCAATGTTGGCGGTCACCGAGATGCAGCCCATGCCGCCGAGCGCCATGAACCCGAGCGAGGTGGGGTCTTCCCCTGAGAGCTGGATGAAATTGCGGCCGCAGGCGTGCATGTGGCGCGAGACGCGGTCGAGCTGGGCCGTGGCGTCCTTGACGCCTATTACAGTTGGAATCTTCGCGAGTTTCGCCATAGTCTCGACGGATACATCGGATCCTGTCCGGCCCGGCACGTTATACGCAAAAATTGGCAGCTCGACTGCTTCACTTAACGCCTTGTAATGCGCCACTATGCCTTCCTGCGTGGGCCTGTTGTAGTACGGGTTCACAACAAGCGCAGCATGCGCCCCAACCGCCTTGGCATGAGCGAGGAGCCCGATGGCCTCCTCGGTCGAATTGGAGCCCGCGCCCGCAATGACTGGCACCCGACCAGCCGCCGCCTTCACGCACAGCTCGATGACGTGCCGGTGCTCCTCGTGTGAGAGCGTGGTCGATTCGCCGGTCGTGCCGCACGGCACAAGCCCGTGCGAGCCGCCCTCGATCTGCCGCTCGACCAGCGCCTTGAACGCATCGTCGTCGACCTTGCCATTGCGGAAGGGCGTAACGAGCGCGGGAATGGATCCCTTGAACATGGGAAGCTCCGGAAGGACGGTCAGATCGGCGAAAGGCGGGGATATTGATCGCGGGCGGACGTTTGGCAAGGCATGGCGGGGAGCGGCGCTGGCGGCTCTCGCCTTTGCGGCGCTGGCGCCGGCGGCGAGCGCCCTGCCCGACTCGCCCTCGATCAAGCCGCGGGCGGAGTACAAGTCGCAGCGGATCGACGCCGCGCAGTTCCGCGCCATCAGCCGCGGGCTGGAAGCGGCAGAGGACAATCGCTGGGCGGATTTCCGTTCGGCGCTGTCCCAGACCACGGACGCGGGCGGACGGGCGCTGCTGCGCTGGCGGCAGGCGACGGACCCGAATGGCGGGCTGGGCTTCCAGTCGCTGTCGGCGGCTGCGGAAGAGTTCGCGGGCTGGCCCGACCACGGCAAGATCATCGAGCTGGGCGAGAACACCATCCTGTCGTCCGGGCTTACCGCTGACGAGCGCATCGCCTGGCTGAAGCGCTACGGCCCGCAGACGCCGCGCGGGTACCTGGCGCTGGCGGACTCGTACCTGTCGCAGGCGCGGGCCGCCGAACAGCGGGCCACCATCGTGGAGCTGTGGCGCACGCGGACGCTGTCCTCCGATGTGGCGGATACCGTGCTGGCGCAGCATGGCGGGCTGCTGACCACGGATGACCACTGGGCGCGCGTGGACATGCTGATCTGGCGCAGCAACCTGCGCGAGGCGGCGGCGCTCTACCCGCGCATCACCGAAGGCCTGCGCAGGCTGGCGATGGCGCGAATCGCGCTGCACCAGAACCAGAAAAGCGTCGACGGGCTGGTGGACGCGGTGCCCGCCGAATACGCCAACGATCCAGGCCTCGCCTACGAACGTGCGCGCTGGCGCGAACGGCGTGGCAACGAGGCTGGCGAACTCGAGATGCTGTTGCGGGCCAGAGGCGCGGCGGCGACGCCGGCTGGCCGCGAGTCGATCTGGGACGAGAAGCACAGCGTCGTGCGGCGGCTGATCCGCGAGGGCGACTTCCAGACGGCCTATCTGCTGGCGACCGACCACGGCCTGTCGTCCGGCGAGGGGTTCCGCGACGCCGAATGGGAGGCGGGGTGGCTGGCGCTGGAGAAGCTGAACAATCCGGTCCAGGCCGAGGCGCACTTCCGGACGTTCGGCGCAGGCGTCGAGACGCCGATCAGCATCTCGCGGGCGCAGTACTGGCTGGGCCGGGCGCTGGAGGCCCAGGGCCGGATGCCGGAGGCGCAGGCGGCCTACGAGATCGGGTCGAAATATCCTTACGTGTTCTACGGGCAGCTGGCAGCCGAGAAGGTCGCGGCGTGGAGGCCTGAAGCGGGCATTCTCGCCTTTGCGCCGGTCGCACCGCCGACAACGGCCGAGCGCGCGGCCTTCGAGACACGCCCCATCGTGCGCGCTGCGATCCTGCTGGCGGAGACCGGACGCACAGCCTCGTTCGAGCGCTTCTCGTTCGCCATCGATGACATGCTGGCGACGCCGGTCGAGCACCAGATGCTGTACGAGATCGGCCGCGACTATCTGGAGATGCGGGCCGCCATTCGAGGCGCCAAGGCGGGGCTTGGCCGTGGCGTCGTGGCGCCGGATGCGGTTTTCCCCGTGCTTCCACTGCCGAAATCGACGCGCAACGGCGCGGCGGAAGATGCGATGGTGCTGGCGCTGTCGCGGCAGGAGAGCGAGTTCAACCCCCGCGCCATCTCCTCGGCGGATGCACGCGGGCTGATGCAACTGGTGCCGCGCTATGCACAGGACGAAGCGCGCAAGGTGGGCATCCCCTACCGGACGAGCTGGCTGACGGATGATCCGACGTACAACCTGCGGATCGGGCGCGGGTTTCTCGACGAACTCGTGCAGCGCTACAACGGCTCCTACATTCTGGCGGCTGCGGCCTACAACGCCGGCCCGAGCCGCGTGTCCCAGTGGATGGACGCCTTCGGCGATCCGCGCGAGGGCGGCGGCGCCGACCCCATCGACTGGATCGAGAGCATCCCCTTCTCCGAGACGCGCAACTATGTGCAGCGGGTGCTGGAGAACACCGTCGTCTATCGGCACCGCCTGACGGGCCGGCCCACAGAGATCACGCTGTCGAAGGACATCCGGCGCGGGAGGGCTCGCTGATGTTCAAGCGCTACAAACTTCGCCAGGAAGACATCAAACCGATCGCAACCGGGCTTGGCGCCTGCGTCGCGACCGACATGATCACCGTTCATGGCGAGCCGGTCGGCTTCATGTATCGCGAGGTCGAGCCCGACAACGAGAGCGACAGCGGCTGGCGGTTCCTGTCGGGGACCGAAGACCAGGACTACATGGACGATCCGGACAATCACGGCGTCTATGACGTCAACACGATCGCCAACCACGATCCGACCATCGTGGCGAAGCTGCATTCGCCGCCCGGCAGCGCGTTCGAGCGGCTGCCCGGCCACAAGGGGTTTCGCCCCGTCAAGGACTGGCCGCCGGAAGAGGACTAAAGCGGCGGACGACTGATCGCGCGGGCGAACATCTCCGGGTCGACATTGCCGCCGGACAGGATCACGAGGACCGGGCCGCCGCCGGCGAACTCCGACCGGTAAGCCAGAAGGGCCGCGAGGCAAGCGGCGCCGCCCGGCTCTACCACCAGCTTCTGGTGGGTGAAGGCGAACGCCATCGCATCCAGCATCTGGTCGTCGGAGACGGCGAAGCCTCCGGCGACGAGCTTGCGGTTGACCGCGAAGGTCAGGTCGCCGGGCTGGGGCGTCATGATCGCGTCGGCGATGGATTTGAGGCCCGGCTGGTTGGCGACGATCTCGCCTGCCGCGAGCGAGCGGATCGTATCGTCGAACCCGACGGGCTCGGCGGCGAACAGGCGCGTCTCAGGCGAGAGGCCCGCGAAAGCCGTCGAGACGCCCGCCATGAGGCCGCCGCCGGAGGCGTTGCAGATGAGGCTGTCGAATGTGACGCCCTGCTCCCGGGCGTCGAGGATGGCTTCGCGGCCCGCCGTACCCTGCCCGGCCATGATCCAGGCGTCGTCGTAGGGGCGGACCATCGTGGCGCCGGTGCGCTCCGCGATCTCCGCGCCGATGGCTTCGCGGCTTTCGGTGTAGCGGTCGTAGAGGCGCACCGTGGCGCCGCGCCGGCGCGTGCTGTCGATCTTCGCTTTCGGGCAGTCGGCAGGCATGACGATGGTGGCGGCCATACCAAGCATGCGTGCGGATTCTGCGACGCCCTGGGCGTGGTTGCCGGAGGAGAACGCGACGACGCCCCGCGGGCGGTCTGCCTCCGGGATACGGCTGATGCGGTTCCAGGCGCCGCGCATCTTGAAGGAGCCCGTGCGCTGCAGGTTCTCGCACTTCAGCCAGACCGGCGCGCCCACGTAGGCGTCGAGTTCGTCGGAGCGCAGCAGCGGCGTGCGGACCGTCACGCCTTCGATACGGCGCGCGGCGTCCTCGATGTCCTCGAGCGTGGGCAGGTCGGCGAGCGGGTTCGTGATCATGGCGCGGTTATGCGCCATTTCCCGATCTGCCCGCAAACGAGCTTATCTAAGCCAGCGTTGAGGCGGGCTGCGCCAGATCAGCCGGTATAGGCGGCCGAAAGGGCCGCCAGACGCTCGCGGGCCTCGGCATACTCGCGCTTGAGGCGGGCGACGTAGTCAGCCGTCGACATCCGCTTGTCGATGACGCCGATGCCCTGGCCGGCGCCCCAGACGTCCTTCCAGGCCTTGGCCTTGGTGTTGCCGCCGGAGCCGAAGTTCATGGTGGAGACGTCGCCTTCCGGCAGGTTGTTCGGGTCCATGCCCGCTGCCACGACGGACGGCGCCAGATAGTTGCCGTGCACGCCGGTGAAGAGGTTTGAGTACACGATGTCCTTGGCGGCGCTGGAGACGATCATGTCCTTGTAGCCGTCGACCGCGCCCGCCTCGTGCGTCGAGATGAAGGCCGAGCCGATGTAGGCGACGTCCGCGCCCATGGCCTGCGCCGCCAGAATGGCCGAGCCGTTAGCGATGGAGCCGGAGAGCGCCAGCGGGCCGTCAAAGAACTGGCGGATCTCCTGGACCAGAGCGAAGGGCGACATGATCCCCGCGTGGCCGCCGGCTCCGGTGCAGACGGCGATCAGGCCATCGGCGCCCTTCTCCAGGGCCTTGTGGGCGAACATGATGTTGATGATGTCGTGCAGCACGATGCCGCCATAGGAGTGGATCGCCTCGTTCACCTCGGGCCGGGCGCCCAGCGAGGTGATGACCACGGGAACCTTGTGCTTCACGCACAGGGCGAGGTCTTCGTCGAGGCGGTTGTTCGACTTGTGGACGATGAGGTTCACGGCATAGGGGGCCGAGCCCGGGCTGGCGGCGAGTTCAGAGGTGATCCGGGACAGCCATTCGTCGAGCTGGGCCAGCGGACGGGCGTTCAGCGACGGGAATGATCCGACGACGCCGGCCTTGCACTGGGCGATCACGAGATCCGGGTTGGAGATGATGAACAGCGGCGAAGCGATGACGGGAAGAGCCAGCTTGCCGGCCAGCACGGGGGGTAGCGCCATGGGTCTGAACTCGTCCGTTTAATTTGCGATATGCAGAAATCGCAGGATACCGGTCTGGCGGCCGGGAGCAACTGGCGTCCGGAGACTTGACGCGACAACGTTGGGGCGCCCCATAGCAAAACTGAGACTGCGCCCGCCGAATCTGGATTCTGACCGATGTCTGACCTGCTGTCCCTTTCCTCGGATTTCCCTGCCGGGGACGAGCAGCAATGGCGCGATCTTGTGACCAAGGCGCTGAATGGCGGGGCCGCCGAGAAGCTGGACTCGAAGACCCAGCATGGCGTGAAGGTCAAACCGCTGTATCGCGAGAGCGACTGGGCGTCGGCGTCGGACGCCTCCGGTGCTCCGGGAGCCTCGCCTTTTGTGCGCGGAGCACGGACCGCGCCCGATCCGTATCTGCCCTGGGATATCCGCCAGATCGTTTCCCACCCCGACCCGGCGCGTGCAGCCGACCTGGTGATGGAGGCCCTGACGGGCGGCGCCTCGTCCATCGAACTGCAGGTTGGCCCCGGCGGGCTGGCCGTGACCTCTGCGGAGGATTTCCGGCGGCTCCTGTCCGAAGTGAAGCTCGACCTTGCGCCGGTTGCGCTCGATGGCGGCGGACTGCGCGAAGCCCGCCTGCTGGCTGAGGCTGCAACCTCCATGACGGCGCAGGCCGCGCTGGCGTTCAACGTCGATGCGATTGGCCGGTTGGCCGTTGCCGGCGCTGGAGACTCGGCGAGCGTCTCGAACGCCGCGCGGTTTGCGGCTGAGACGGCCAACCTGTTCCAGAACTCCGCGTCCCTGCGTGTGGACGGTCGCATCGCGCACGAAGCGGGCGGCACCGAGGTTCAAGAGCTGGCCTGGCTGGCGGCGTGCGGCGCAGAGTACATGCGGGCCATGCTGTCCGCGGGCATGAGCGCGGGAGCGGCGAGCCGCGCCCTGCTCTTCACAGTCAGCCTCGGGCCGGATTTCCAGGTCGAGATCGCAAAGCTGCGTGCGGCGCGGCGCATCTGGTCGCGCATCGCCGAAGCGTTCGGCGCGACCGGTACGGACGCCGCGATGCGGCTGCAGGGCGTGACGTCGCTGCGGATGCAGGCGAAGCGCGATGCGTGGGTCAACATCCTTCGCAACACGGCGGCCTGCTTCGCGGGCGGCGTAGGCGGAGCCGATATCGTGACGGTCCGCTGCTTTACCGATGCTATGGGTCAGCCCGGATCGCTGGCGCGCAGGCTCGCGCGCAACACGCAGATCATCGCGCAGGAGGAATCCAGCCTCGGCCGCGTTGTCGATCCGGCCGGCGGCTCTTGGGCGTTCGAGACGCTGGGCGCCGACCTGGCCGAAGCAGCCTGGACCCTGTTCCAGTCCATCGAGAGCGAGGGCGGCCTGCTGAAGGCGTTGCAGAACGGCGCCTTCCAGGGCGGTGTCGCTGAAGCCCTGACGGCCCGCCGCAAGGCCGCCGCGCGGCGGAAGGAATGGATCACGGGCGTCAACGATTTCCCGCTTATCGGCGAGCTGGCGCCCACCGTCGAGCTGGCTGCAGAGCCGGTTCAGGCTGACGACCCCGCCGGCGACCTGACGGTGCGCGCGATGGCGCCTGTGCGGGTGTCGGAGCCCTTCGAGGCGCTTCGGGATGCTGCGGACGCGGCGACGGCTGCGGGCGCTGCGCCGGGCGTCTTCCTGGCGGCGCTCGGACCGCTGGCGGAGCACTCCGGCAGGCTCACCTACGCCCAGAACTTCTTCGCAGCGGGCGGCGTGGCGGCCCGGTCAGTGTCCGGTTCGATCGATGAACTGGTGGAGGCCTTCAAGGGGTCCGGGCTGGCTGTCGCCTGCCTCTGCGGGGCCGACGCAAGGTATGCCGAGGACGCTGCTGCCGCAGCGGCGGCGCTGAAGGCCGCGGGCGCGCGCAGGCTCTATCTGGCCGGGCGGCCCGGCGAGAACGAGGCTGCCTGGAAGACGGCCGGGGTCGACGAATTCATCTTCGTCGGCGTCGACCTCCTCGACAGCCTGCAGCGTCTGCACGGTGAATTGAAACTCTAGGCATAGCCGTCTGCCTGCCCTACGCGTTAGATCGGCGGATTAACCGGAGATACGGCATGCGCATTCCTCTCGTTTCCGTCGCGGCTCTGGCGGTTGCACTGGCAGCCTGCAGTTCCGGCGACCCGCAGGTTTCGCAGGCCCAGACCCCGCCGCAGGGTGCAGCAACAGCTCCGGCCGCGGCCGCGCCTGCGGCTGCGCCCGTCAAGCAGGGCCCGCCGAACAAGAAGGACGCGCAACCCGCCTTCGCCGGCCAGACCCGCGCTCCGGCTGTCTCCTCCGGCATCCAGCTCAGCGTGGAGCGCGTGGCGGACGGCATCGACGAGCCGTGGGGCATCGCGGTTATGCCCGGGGATGATCTGCTGGTGACCGCCAAGTCCGGCAAGCTCTGGCGCGTGTCCGCCTCAGGCCAGAAATCCGAAGTGACCGGCGCGCCGAAAGTGGACGGCCGCGATCAGGGCGGTCTGCTCGATGTTTCGATCGCGCCGGATTTTGCGGCCAGCCGGAATGTCTATCTCTGCTTCTCGGAGGACCGCGGCTCCAACACCAATGGCACCAGCCTCGCGCGCGGGAAGCTCTCCACGGACGGCACGAAGCTGGAAAACGTCAGCGTGATCTTCCAGCAGCTGCCGGCGTGGGCCTCCACAAAACACTTCGGATGCAACATCGAATGGGCCGGCGACGGCAATCTGTTCCTGACGCTGGGCGAACGCTCGAACCCCGAGCCGCGCAAGCTGTCCCAGGACCTCGGCACGCATCTCGGCAAGGTTGTGCGGCTGACGCCGGACGGCAAGCCTGCCCCGGGCAACCCGTTCCTGAACCAGGCCGGCGCCAAGCCGGAGATCTGGTCCTACGGCCACCGCAACATGCAGGGCGCGGCGATCCAGCCGGGCACGGGCAAGCTGTGGACCATCGAGCACGGCCCGCGCGGCGGCGACGAGCTGAACGTCGCTGAAGCCGGCAAGAACTATGGCTGGCCGATCATCACGTACGGCATCGACTATCCGGGCGGCCCCATCGGCGAAGGCATCACGGCGCGCGAAGGCCTGACGCAGCCGGTCTATTACTGGGATCCCGTGATCGCGCCGGGCGACATGCTGTTCTACACGGGCGACCTGTTCCCGTGGAAAGGCGACATCCTCGTCGCCGGGCTGCGCGGCACGCTGGTGCGCCTTGAACTCGATGGCGAGAAGGTCACCGGCGAGGAGCGCCTGCTGGAGAGCGAGGGCCGTCTGCGCGATGTGGCGCAGGGCGCTGGCGGATCGCTGTGGGTGGTCACGGACGAGCCGAACGGCAAGGTACTGCGGGTCACCCCTGCGAGCTAGCTTCTGAACGTCGCGTTCGCGACGCCACAGACCACATCGCAAAGCGCCCGGAACAGCCGCTCCGACAGCTCCTCGTAAGGGTCCGGCACACCGCCGAGATCGTTCCACGAACCCATGCCGCCAAACACCCAGGCATGCCCGACCGCTGCATAGGTGGCGGCAAGACGCTGATCCACATGGCCGTAGCGCATCAGATCGCCGCTGAAGGCAAGATTGTCATCGACATGGCCGTCCAGCAGCCGGATCGCTTCCTCGAACAGGTCCGCGAAGTTGTCGAGCTGCTCGCGGCGCGCAAAACCTGCAATCTCCGGGAGGACGCTTCCCAGGTCAGAGGCTGCCGCATCAAGCCCGATCGCTACGGCGTCGAGGGGGGCGACCACGTCCTGCAGGATCCAGGTCGTCAGCCACATCTTCTGCTGCGGGTCGGCCTCATCGCCCAGCGACTGGAAGCTCTCCCAGAGCTCCGAACGGTCTGCGCCGACCGCCTCCACGATCCAGCGCGGGCCGCCCCCGATAAAGGCAACCGACTCCCGCTCCGTGATCCCGGCAAGCTGGCCGGGCTGAATACGGGACGCCGAGGTATGCAGACGCAGGCCCCGACACCAGGGTTTCAGGGATGCGAACCATGCCAGGGGGTCTTCCGCAACCAGGACAAACTCGTCGCCGCCATCAGCGGGCGGCGTCTGGAACTCGCATGTCGCGGTGTAGGTAAAGCCCCCGGCGTCGGGCCAAAAGCCCGCAACATCCTCACCTCGCAAAAAGGCGTTGCCAGCCGCCACAAGACTGAGCGCTGCGTCGATATTGCCCTGCATCCGTTCCCGCCGCGCCCTTCATCAGGCTACGGCGCTCCCACGCCCATGACCCTGGTCTGCTAGCGAGCCTTCAGCGGCGCAAAGCCGAGGTGCATGCCGGCATCGACGATCAGCGTCTCGCCCGTGATATGGCGGCTGCCCGAGCCCGCGAAGAACAGGATGCTCTCGGCGATGTCTTCCGGCTGCGAGGCGACCTTGAGCGGCGTGGTCTTGGCGACGTTCTCGGCGGTGGCCTGCTCGGCGCTGTCGCCCTGGTACTTCGTGAACCAGCCCGAGCCGATATAGCCGGGGCAGACGGCGTTGACGCGGATGTTCGGCGCGAGCGCACGCGCGAGGCTCAGCGTCAGCGTGTTCAGCGCGCCCTTGGTGGCGGCGTACGCGATGGACGAGCCGATGCCGGTGACGCCCGCGATGGACGACACGTTCACGACCGTGCCCTTGCCGCTGGCGGCGAGATACGACTGGGCGGCGCGGGTCATCTGGTAGACGGAGACGACGTTCACCCGGTACAGCCGCAGGAAGTCATCGGCGTCGAGGGCTTCGAGGTCCGAGTGCTTTGCGAACTTGGTGATGCCGGCGTTGTTGATCAGGATATCGACGCCGCCAAACGTCTCGACGGCGGCTGCGACGAGCGCGCGGCAGTCGGCGTCCTCGCCGACATTGGCCTGAACCGCGATGGCGTCGACGCCGAGTTCCTTGCACTTCGCAACGACTTCGGCGGCGGCGTCGGCGCTCGAGGAGTAGTTGACGCAGACATTGGCGCCCAGCTTCGCAAGGCCGATGGCGGTCGCGGCGCCAAGGCCCGTTCCGCCGCCCGTTACGATGGCGGTCTTGCCCTTCATGTCAGACATTGCGGTCTCCCGTTGGTTTCTGGCGTCAGCGTCTGGATGCGGGATAGCATTTTCATCGGCTGGGGCCAGCACCTGAACGAAGAAACGGCCAGCGGATCTTTCCGCCGGCCGTTTCAGGCCCTCTCCCCCGAGAGTCAGTTTTTATGTGGTGTTCGGGGAGGTCAGCTCGGGGAGGGGTTGTCGGGTGGGGTCGCCTAGCCCGGACGTTGCGGGCGGAAGTTTGCGTACTGTTCTTTCGTGACAGAGCCTTTTCCGCCCGTGTCCATCATCGCCCAGATCTGGTCGGCATAGTCCTTCATCTGGTCGGGGATGGAGGGCAGCCATTCCTCCTTGGTCAGCTGGCCGTTCTTGTCGATGTCCAGCGTGTCGAACCGGACCATGCGCTGTTCCGGCGTCATCTGCTGGCCGCCCTGCTGGGCGAGCGCAGGCGCCGCAAGCGCTCCGGCGATCAGGCTGGCGGCCAGAATCGTGTGAACCTTCATGTTTCCCATCCTCCCTGAACAGCGACTGCCCACGGGTTTCGGGAGCAGGCTACCAGCGCGCGAATCTGATCATGAAACGGCGGTGGCGAGAATGTCCGTCGCTGCCTTTTATGCAGTCGCTGCAACCCTTCATGTTGCGCTGCGGCGGTGCTAGAGAATCCCCGTGCATATACCGGAGTGCGTAATGACGGCCGCCTTTCCAGACTTCACCAGGCTCCCGCTCGGGGAAACTGCGCCGGGCGGCCCGGTCCCGGCCGGCGGCGAGCCCTGGCTGACGCCGGAAGGCCTGCCGGTGAAGGGTCTTTACACGGCAGCCGATACGGCCGGGCTCGACTTCCTGAACGACTGGCCCGGCATCGCGCCGTTTGGCCGGGGTCCCTACCCTACCATGTACACCAACCAGCCCTGGACCATCCGCCAGTACGCCGGATTCTCAACCGCCGAGGACTCCAACGCCTTCTACCGCCGCAACCTCGCCGCCGGTCAGAAGGGCCTGTCGGTCGCCTTCGACCTCGCCACCCACCGCGGCTACGACAGCGACCATCCGCGCGTCGTCGGCGACGTCGGCAAGGCCGGCGTCGCGATCGACAGCGTCGAGGACATGAAGATCCTGTTCGACGGCATACCCCTGGACAAGATGTCGGTCTCGATGACCATGAACGGC
>CAYOWK010000014.1:0-79146 GCA_964407665.1 uncultured Rhizobium sp.
GAGCGCTGAACCCAACAGAATCCGGAGGGGCTTGTGGCGGGAAGGCCCGTCCTTCCCCTTCGATACGCGGCCCTACGGCCGCTACTCAGGGTGAGGGACGCTGCTTCGCAGCTCCTCAGGATGAGCCTTCCCTGACAAGTGAAGCCTGTTTTCTTTCGCAAATACTACAACGCGGCTCATCCTGAGGAGCGCACGCAGTGCGCGTCTCGAAGGACGGGCCGCGTGGCGCCGGTCGGATCGGGCTGTTGACCACCCTAGGTCAGGAAGGGCACGGGCACGCCGAAGATGGTGAGGAACATCAGGCCTGCCAGGATGAGCATGGCGGCGACCGAGATGCCCCGGATGATGTAGAAGACCTTGTACATGGCTTTCCAATCGGCTGGGGGCTCAGGAGGTTCCCGGACCGGCTGTCAGATCTCGAGGCGTCCGGTTTCGAAGAAGCGCTCGAGTGCGGTTTCCGGCCCGGCGGTGTCGAGGCTGCGGGCGGCCAGCCACTCGTCGCTGAAGCAGGTGGTGCGGTAGCGCTCGCCCGCGTCGCAGAGGATGGAGACGATGGAGCCGGGCTGGCCGGCCTCCGCCATCTCGGCAGCGATCTGCGCGCAGGCCCAGAGGTTGGTTCCGGTGGAGGGGCCGCAGAGGCGGCCGAGGCGGCGGCTGAGGACGCGGGCGGCGGCGATGCTGTGCGCGTCGGGGATGGCGAGCATCCGGTCCACCACGTCCGGGATGAAGCTGGGCTCGACCCGCGGGCGGCCGATGCCTTCCACCAGCGAGGCCGGGCCGTCGACATGGGAGACGGTGCGGTCGGCCCAGTGGCGGTGGAAAACGGAGGCTTCGGGGTCGGCCACGCACAGCTGTGTCGCCTTGCGGTTGTAGCGGGAGTAGCGGCCGATGGTGGCGGAGGTGCCGCCCGTGCCGGCGCCGCAGACGATCCAGGACGGCTCCGGGTGCGGCTCGCGCGACATCTGCGAGAAGATGGATTCGGCGATGTTGTTGTTGGAGCGCCAGTCGGTGGCGCGCTCGGCATAGGTGAACTGGTCCATGTAGTGGCCGCCGAGCTTGTCCGCGAGCGCGGCGGCGGCCGGGTACATCTCCATGGCGGTGTCGACGAAGTGGCAGCTGCCGCCCTGGAACTCGATGGCGGCGATCTTCTCGGCGGCTGTGCGGCGCGGCAGGACGGCCACGAAGGGCAGGCCCAGCATGCGGGCGAAGTAGGCCTCGGAGACGGCGGTGGAGCCGCTGGTCGCCTCGATGACGGGCATGCCTTCGCGCAGCCAGCCATTGCAGAGCGCGTAGAGAAAGAGCGAGCGGGCGAGGCGGTGCTTGAGGCTGCCGCTGGGGTGGCTTGATTCATCCTTCAGATAGAGCGCGATGTGCGGCAGCGCCGGCATGGCGACGGGGATCAGGTGCGTGTCGGCCGACCGGTTATAGTCGGCCTCGATGCGGGCGATCGCGCGGTGGCTCCAGGCGTGTGGGGTCATGGGGAGGTGATAGCGGGTGCGCGCGTGGGAGGCAAAGGGGCGGTGAGGAAACAGCGGTGCGCGCCGCGCCTCGTGGTTCGACGGGCGCGGGCTACGCCCGCTGCTCACCATGAGGCGCTCTATCCAATATCAGTTGTCTCTCTATAGCGCCTCATGGTGAGCAGGGCGCGAAGCGCCCGCCCGTCGAACCACGAGGCGCGGGAGGCCGTGACGTCTCCGCTTTCCTGTGCGAGCTTTCGCCAGCGGGGGAGCGCGATGAGCGGCTGGGTCTATATTCTCGAATGCGCGGATGGGTCGTCCTATGTGGGCAGCTATCGGGGCCCCGATCCCGCGATCCGTGTCGGCGAGCACGATGACGGTCGCTATGCCGATGCCTGGACGGCAAGACGTTTGCCCGTGAAGCTGGCGTGGGCGGGCGAGTTCCAGCGCATCACCGACGCGGTCGATTTTGAACACCGCATCAAGAAGTGGCGGCGCGCCAAGAAGGAGGCCGTCATTCGCGGTGAGTGGATGGCTCTGCCCGGGCTTTCGCGCGCCTATTCGCGGGGGCGGGCGGAGTGAACCGGCCGCCGGTGCGGGCCGCGCCTCGTGGTTCGATCCTTCGACAGGCTCAGGATAAACTCGGCGCGCCCTAGTGGGCGCTGGTCACCATGAGGCGCTTGAGAGAGGCAGGGTGATCTTGAGGGAGCCCTTGATCTTGAGAGAGCCCTCATGGTGAGCAGCCGCGGAGCGGCGCCCGTCGAACCACGAGGGCGGGCTTGCTGGCGGTTGGTTCAGTGTGGTGCTCGGCGGGTGTGTGGCGAGAGTGGTGCGGGCCGCGCCTCGTGGTTCGACGGGCGCCATGCTTTGCATGGCTGCTCACCATGAGGCGCTATCTCTGGCGTCGTTAAGTGCCGCCCGGCATCCTCACAGCGTCCGCGCGATCAGGATCTTCATGATCTCGTTGGTGCCGCCGTAGATGCGCTGGATGCGGCTGTCGCGGTACATGCGGCTGATGGGGTATTCGTCCATGAAGCCGTAGCCGCCGAAGAGCTGCAGGCAGCGGTCGACGATCTTTCCTTCCATGTCCGAGACCCAGTACTTCGCCATCGAGGCCGTGGCGGCGTCGAGCTTGCCCTTGAGGTGGCGGGCCATGCAGTTGTCGACGAAGACCTTGGCGATGGTCGCCTCGGTCTTGCACTCGGCAAGCACGAACTGGGTGTTCTGGAAATCGAGGATGCGCTTGCCGAAGGCCTGGCGCTGCTTGACGTAGTCGATGGTGAGGGCGAGGGCGCGTTCGATGGTGGCCATGCCCTGGATGGCGATGTTCAGGCGCTCCTGCGGGAGCTGCTGCATCAGCTGGTAGAAGCCCTGGCCCTCCTCCGTGCCGAGGAGGTTTTCGGTGGGGATCTTCACGTCGTTGAAGAAGAGTTCGGAGGTGTCCTGCGCGGGCTGGCCCAGCTTGGAGAGATTGCGGCCGCGCTCGAAGCCTTCGGCGCCGTCGGTCTCCACGAAGAGCAGCGAGACGCCCTTGGCGCCTGCAGCCCGGTCGGTCTTGGCGACGACGCAGATCAGGTTGGCGCTCTGGCCGTTGGTGATGAAGGTCTTGGAGCCGTTGATCACGTACTGGTTGCCCGAGCGCAGGGCGGTGGTCTTCACGGCCTGCAGGTCGGAGCCGGCGCCGGGCTCGGTCATGGCGATGGCGGTGATGTACTTGCCCGAGCAGATGCCCGGCAGCCAGCGGCGCTTCTGTTCTTCCGTGCCGTAGTGAAGGATGTAGGGGGCGACGATGGCGTTGTGCAGGGAGATGCCAAAGCCGTCGACGGCCTTGAGGCCCAGCTGCTCCATCAGGATGGCTTCGTGGCGGTAGTCGCCGCCGGCGCCGCCGTATTCCTCCGGCATGGACAGGCCCATCAGGCCGGCCTCGGCGGATTTCTCCCACATGGAGCGGGGGACGACGTGGGCTTCGCGCCAGCGGTCCACTTCCTCCGGCGGGGCGTTCGCCTCGAAGAAGCGCGCGACCATGTCCTCGAACATGCGGATGTCCTCCTCCTGCATGAAATCAGGACGTTCGACATCGAGGACGGCTGCGGCGGACATGGTGGCTCCCTGGGACGTTTCTTGTTCTGAGGGGACTTGAGCCTGCCGCGCGCGGCATGTCCAGAGGGGAGCTAAGATTGGGGATGGGGCGCGCCGCCGACGTTGCGTCAGGTTGCAAGGCCTACTTGTTTGCGGGGGCTAAAGCCTACCGGGGCGTGTCTTGTCCGGGGCCGAAACCGGCGCCGTCCAGACTATGGGGCCAGCCGGGAACAACTCCTGTACTAGCTCTGCGACCTTGTCTTCGGCGCTTATGAACTTGGCCATGTTGGCTCCGCCCATCGTGCTGTCGTAGCTCGCACGACCGGCCGGAATTCCGCCTTCAAACAGGTTGATCTCCGCGCGGGTCAGATAAAGGGCAAGGTCCCAATTCCAGTGCGCGGTGTATGTCAGAGTTGCTGGGCATCCGGCCGCTGTCGTCGCCTCGACTTTGCGGACTGCGTAGCCTTTGCGGGTGACATTCGCGGCTATGGCATCCCGGAACTCGGCCTTCACGCCCGGCGCTTCAATGATACAAATTTCTTTGGCGGTGACCCTAGAAGGCTCCACCTTTTGTGTGATGGCGCATGCCGTCAGGCTAGCCACCGATGCAAAGATCAGAATCCACCGCATACGCATCCCCCATGTACGCCGGCAGGAGTGGCTGGGATTTTCAATGCTGACAACACAGAAATGGAAATGGGGCTGCATTTCGATTGAACACCAGGCCCTAACATCCGGGTGTTCGCAGCCCGCCGCCCTGGATCCCGGCTTTCGCCGGGATGACCGGGGGCGATGGCGGATGCGGGCACTAGGAAAAAAATCCTAGGTATTTTATCCTACCCCTCCGAAACTGGGTCATGATGTGTGCATCGGACCAGTTGCAACGGAGTTGGGAGATGCTGGAGCTGACGGAAGTCGAGAGGGCGGACCGGGCGCGGGTGCACTTTGCGCGGGTGGTGGCGGGGTATGCGCTCAGTGTGGCCGAGCGGGAGGTGAGCGATCGCAGCGTGCGCTCGGGGCCCGCCCTGCTGGCGCGGCATGTGGCGATGTATCTGGCGCATGTGGCGCTGGAGATGAGCCTTGCGCGTATCGCTGCTGCGCTGGGGCAGGACCGCTCGACGGTCGCGCATGCCTGCCACAGGATCGAGGACCGGCGCGACGAGGCGGCGTTTGACGCCTGGATCTCGGCGCTGGAGGAGACGGTGCGCGCCGCGCCCGAGCCCCGCGTCATGCCGGATGTGGGGCGCGCGGCATGAGCCGGGTGTCGCGGATCGAGGCGGTCTCCGCTGAACGGGTTGCGCGGACGCTGGCGATCAGCGGGCGGCGGATGTTCGAGGGGCTGGACGGGGTGTGGCGGATCCAGCCGGGCGCGGACCGGCGGCGGCGTCCGGTGCTGCAGGCGCCCGAGCAGGTGGCGCGCCGGATGATCGCGCAGGGCGAGCTGGTGGAGGCGGCGGGCGGCGGCTGGGTGCTGGCGGATGCGGCTGCGGCGCCGGGGTCGCCCGAGGCGCCGCGCCCCGCGCTCGACGCCCGGGCGGCGGATCAGGCGGGGCGGGAGCCGGGATCGAGGGGGCCGGGCTTTCCCGGTCTGGCGCTGAAGGCGGGGCGCGGCGAGGGGCCGCTGACGCTTCGCGAGGCGGCGGCGGGGCGCCGGCTGATCGCGGATGCGGAGGCGAGCCTGAGGCTGCCGGGGCTGACGATGAACTGGGATGCGGTTCCCTCCGACGGGTCGCAGGCGGGAGCAGCGCCGGGCGCGGGAGGTCCGCGGGGCGGAGCGGCGCTGGCGGCGGCGAACCGGCTGCAGCGGCTGCGCCGGGAGGCGGGGGCGCGGGCGTTCGATCTGGCGTGGGCGGCGTGCGTGGACGGGCTGCCGCTGGCGGTGCTGGAGCGGCGCTTCGGGCTGGCGAGCCGGAGCGCGGGGCGGCATCTGTCCGGCGCGCTCGAGACGATGGCGGACGCCTATGAGCGGTGAGCGGGGCCCTGCAGCGGCATGCTGAAGGTGAAGCGCGTGGCGTCGCCGCCGGATGCGACGGTCAGCCGGCCCTTGTGGGCGCGGGCGATCTGGGAGGCGATGTAGAGGCCAAGGCCGAGGCCGCGCGCGGGGTCGCCGCCGGGGGCGCGGAAGAAGGGCTCGAAGAGCCGGTCCTGCACATCGTCCGGGATGGCCTCGCCGGCGTTGGAGACGGACAGTTCGAATACGCCCCCGTGGATGGCGGCTTCGGCCGTTACCGGTGAGCCGTCAGGGGCGTGGCGCAGGGCGTTGCTGAGCAGGTTCGAGAGGAGCTGCGACAGGCGGGACCGGTCGCAGCGGATGACGCCGGGCAGGTCGAAGCGGGTGACGATGAGGGCTTCGGGCCGGGCGCTGCGGATTTCCTCCACCACGAGGTCGAGGGCGGAGGCCAGCGAGGGATCTTCCTTCATCTCGACGATGAGGCCGCCGCCGAGGCGCCCGCGCGCGAAGTCGAGCACGTTGGAGATCAGCTCCGCCATGCGGTCGACGCTGTTGCGCATCTGGCCCAGAAGGCGCTCGTCGGGCGGTCCGCCGCGCCGGGCGATGATGCGCAGGCCGGCGTCCACGGAGGCCAGCGGGTTGCGCAGGTCGTGGCCCAGCACGGCCATGATCTGCTCGCGCAGCTCGGCGGCGGTGCGGGCGTCGACCAGGGCCGCTTCCTCGGCGGCGCGGCGGGCGCCGGCTTCGAGGTGGGTGGCGATCAGTTCGGCGAAGAGGGTGAGCGCGGGTACGAGGCCCGGGCCGTTGAGGTCGTGCGTGACGTCGTCGAAGGCGCAGAGCGTGCCGAAGACCGACCCGTCGGCGCGCAGGACGGGGACGGAGATGTAGCTTTGCACGCTGTGCTGGCGCAGGCCGGGGTGCTGCGACCAGACGGGATCGCTGGTGATGTCGGACAGGACGACCGGCGCCCGCGTGCGGCGGGACTCGTTGCAGACGGTCTCGCTGGCCGGAAGCGTGTGTCCCGGCTCGATCCCGGCGATCCTGCGCCCGCTGACAGCACAGGCGGTCCAGCGGTCGGCGTCGAAGCGCGTGACGACGGCGATGGACATGCCGGTCAGCTCGCGGACGGTCTCGAGGATACGCTCGACGGCGCCGATGGTCGCGATCACCGTTATGTCCGGGGCGGCGGAGGTCATGGTGGGGCGTCGCTCATTGGCCGGGGTTTGGACGGGTCAGAGCCGCGCAATCTGGCGCACGGCGGGGAGCTTGTCCCTGTCCATTGTCGGTAAACTGCTGAAATGTGCCGGGTGAGCCGATCAGGCTGCAGCCTGGGCTTCTGCCCGGATGCGCTGCAGCATGGATTTGAGTCCGTTCGAGCGCTGCGATGTCAGGGCCTCTGACACGCCGATGTCGCGGAAGAAGGCCTCGGCGTCGAAGGCCAGGATCTGCGCGGGCGGCTGGTCCGAGTAGAGGCGCAGGATCAGGGCGACGAGGCCGGCGACGATGGCGGCGTCGGAGGCGCCGTTGAAGGCGAGCGCGCCGGGGACGGCCTGCGAGGGGTGGGCGGTCATCCAGACCTGCGAAGCGCAGCCGCGGACCTTGTTGGCCTCCACCATCTCGGCGTCCGGCATGGCGGGCATGTGCCGGCCGAGGTCGATGATATGGGCGAAGCGCGCTTCCCAGTCGTCGAGGAAGGCGAACTCGTCGCGGATGTCCGTGGCGCGCAGGTCTATGGTGTCGGGCGTGGTCGTCATGAGCCCGAGATGAGGCCATGCGCCAGCCAGTGCAAGGGTTCTTGCCGTCACATGCGAAAAGGCCCGCCGCTGGAAGCGACGGGCCCGTTCATCGGGAAAAAAGGTCGGTTCAGGCTACTTGGTGACGCCCGAGAAGCACTTGCCGGGGTCGCCGATGGCGTGCTCGGCGAGGCAGAAGGAGAGGTCGGCGCGGGTGTAGGCGGCCGAGACGCAGGCCTGGAGCTGGAGCTGCGACCAGTCGATGCAGTCGAAGGTCGACTTGTCCTTCATGGCGGCGGTGACGTCGGTCGCGTTGGTCTTTTCGGCCTCGAGAACGTGAAGGGCGGCCAGCGTGACGATGCGGTTGGCGGTGCCTTCGCGGCGGGGATCGATCTTGGCGGGCGGGGCGGCGGCGGCTTCACCCGGCGTGACGCCAAGGGCGGCGGCGGGGGCGCTGGCCGTGATCAGGGAGATCTTGTCCCACACGGAGCCAGCCGACGAATTGCCCGTCGCGGACGCCAGCACCAGGTTGAGGTCCGGCGTGGAGAAGAGGGTCGAGGCGGCTTCGGCGATCGGGCGGCTGGCCTTGGCCGACGCTTTCAGCTGGGTGGCGGTGGCGGCCGGGTCCTTGAGGCGCGACTTGCCCCAGGCGATGTCCTGGAGCTTGTAGGCCTGCGACTTCACGAAGGCAGCGGCGCTGGAGATGCGGCCGGAGTCCTGCGAGTTCACGGCGAGCGCCTGGGCGAGGGCCTTGTCGCCGCCCTTGAGGGTGCGGGCGTAGCCGACGTCGTTGCGCATGCCGGTCATGACGCGCTCGCGACCATAATAGCCGTCGATGTCGCGCACGGCCGTCGCGAATTCCTTGTTCTGGGAGGCGATCAGGGCGGAGTACGAAATCCAGCCGGCTGACAGCTGGTCCGGGTTCTGGCCGCCGAACGTGGTCAGCGCCTTGTCGAGGGCGCCGGCATCCTTGATCGGGGCGCTGGAAATGGTGGTCACTTCGCCCTGGTACTCGGCGTAGGCGGCGGCTGCGGCCTGGACGACGCGGGGAAGGAGAGACAGGGGGTCCGGCGTCTGGGCGTGGGCGGCTGGCCCCACAAACATCGCGGCAAGAGCCGTCGCGCCAATCAGCACCTTGGCATGCGGGGACGTGAAACGCATAGGCAAACCTCCGTCACGGTCGCTTGTTCAGAGTCACTTGGGACGCCGGCACACTGCAGAGTATCAGACGCGGCCCGCAATATGCTTCCAAATGACATTGGTGGTCGACACTTATTTACGACCCGTTAGAGCGACCGATGGACTCACACCGATCTTCCGGGATTTGCACCGGCCGGAGCCTGAAATGACGGCCCTGCGCGCCCTGTGGCTCATTCTTGCAACCCTCAGCTCAATCTGCGGGGTGTTTTTTGGCGTGCCAATCTGGCTCAGCGCCGCCGTCCTTGGCTGTGCGTCAACCCCCGCAATCGCGGGCATGTTCATGCACGGCTCGGCGCCGCAGCGGGCCATCATAGAAGTCGAAGCCATGCTCTGGGTTGGCATCGCGACCCTGGCTGGCGCCTCCACCGGCGGAGCGTCGTCGGCCGCTATCGCCCTGTTTCTTGTAGGGCCGATCTGGGCCTGTTCAGCCGGGTCTCCGCGACTGGCCGCAGAGGCGGCTGTATTTTCTGTAATGGGCTGGCTGCTGGCGGCGATCGCCGGCGGCGGCGCGGTCTGGCTTGACCCGGAAGACGCGCGCGTCATCGGCGAGACCCTGGGCGCGGCGGCGATCACGATGGGCAGCATCACGGCGGCCCTGATCCTTGTGCTGCGGCCGGTCCCCGCTCCCCTGTCCGACGACGCCCTTGCGCGGCGCGCCCTGGCTGCGGCGGCGGCGGCGGAACGCGAGGCCGTGGCGGCGCGAAAGGATGCGTACGAGGCGCGCGAGGCGCTGGAAAACCGGACGCGCTTCTTTGCCCAGACCAGCCACGAACTCCGGACCCCGCTCAATGCCATTGTCGGGTTCTCTGACATGATGCGGGGCGGCGTGTTCGGCCCGCTGCCTGATCGCTACCAGGAATACGCCGAGCTGATCCGGGAGGGCGCAACCAATCTCGAACTGGTGGTTGACGATGTCCTAGACCTGTCGAGGGTCGAGGCCGGCCGGTTCGATTACTACCCGGAATCGCTGGACCTTGGCGACCATGCCCGCGATGCGGCGCGGTTCATGTCGGACATCGCCCTGCGCAAGTCGATCCGGCTGACCTGCGAGGGCGAGGCTGACGCCTTTGCCGACTCTCGGGCGGTGCGCCAGATCGCGCTTAACCTGATCTCCAACGCCCTGAAATTCACCCCCGAAGGCGGGGACGTGATCGTCACAGTCGTCGAGGCGGAAAAGGGCTCGTTGCTGGCCGTATCGGACACGGGCGCCGGCATCAGCGCCGCCGAACTGGAAAAACTCTCCCGGGCGTTCGAGCAGGGCGACGCCGGAAAGCGGCACAAGGGCTCCGGGCTGGGGCTTTCGGTCGTGCGCGCGATGGCGGAACTCCACGGCGGGCGGCTGGAGATGGAAAGCCGCGAAGGCGGCGGCACGACGGTCGCCGTCTTCTTCCCGGCCGAGCCGCCGGCGGCTGGCAAGTCCTGACCCTCCTGCCTGAAATCCGGCGCTAACCAGACAGGCGAGCGGATTCAGCTGCTTTCGCCTCCACAAACCGTTGCCGGTTTGCTACAGGTCTGACGGGGAGGCTACGGAGCCCGGAGGGGCGTCGATGACGGACGTATTCGTTTCATATGCATCCGAGGATGCCGAGCGCGTCCGGGCCGTCGTCGAGGCGCTGGAGGCGGAGGGCTGGGAGGTCGATCACGACCCGGCTGCGGCATCGGCGACCGAGATCTACGCGCCCGACGACCGCGCCGGTTCCGCCGGCGCCGTCATGGTCATCTGGTCGGGCGATTCCCGGAATTCGGACAAGGTCCGGTCGGAAGCCGCGACCGCTCTCTACAAGAACAAGCTGGTGCAGGTGCGGATCGACTCCGCCCTGCCGCCCCGGCCCTTCGACCAGCTGGAGGTTTCCGACCTCGGCGGTTGGTCCGGCTCGCGTGACGACACGGGATGGCGAGCCATTGTCGGCCGCATCCGCATGTATGCGGGAGCCTCCGGCCAGGACCGTCCAATGGTGCTGCGCGCCATCAACCAGGCGGGCGGTGTCTTGCGCTCCGCAGCGCCGCCGCCGCGCCCGGCCGCCAGACCTCCGACGCGGGCGACCGCCGCCGCGCCGCCTGTGGAGAAGGCCAAGCCCAAGCCCCTCGACCGGATCGTCGCGGATGACGCGCCGCCGCCGCCGTTGAACCTGCCTGCCGTCGGCCGGGCAACCGCCCGTAGCCCCTATGGTGAACCTGCGAAACGATCCCTGCCGGTCGCGCCGGCTGCAGTGCTTGCGCTGGCAGCCGCGCTTGCCACGACTGGCTGGTACTTTGACCCCTATGACTGGTTTGGCCGCGGGCCTGTGGCGCAGGCCGATACGTCCGACGCCGTTGCCGGCGATCCCGCCGCCCTGATTGCGTCGCCCGCCTTTGCGGGCTCGGCGACACCCGTCACCTGGGAGCTGGTGGACCGCGAAAACCCGACGCAGCTTCGCGCCTTCCTTGCGATGAACCCGGATGATCCGTCAGTGGAGACGGCCCGGTCGCTGCTGCGGGTGCTGGACGCCCAGCTCTGGATGACGGCGGTGAGCGTGGACACTGAAGCGTCCTACACCAACTATCTGGTCAGCTTCCCGCTCGGCGACGGCGCTGGCGCCATGACCGAGGATGCGCTGGAACGTCTGGCCGAGATCGGGGCGGAGCGCGCGCTTGCTATCCGCACCATCCAGCGCGGGCTTGCGACCCTTAAGCTGTACTCCGGTGCGGTGGATGGTCAGCCCAATGCCGCGACGCTTGCCGCCGTTGAGACCTATGCCAGGCGCCAGAGCGCTGCGCCGCCCGATCTGAAGTCGGCGGCGCCGCGAGACCTGAGGGACTTTGCGGGCCGGCTGCAGAGCGACCAGATTGCGCCGGGCGCGGTGGCCCCGCCGGCCACCCCCGACGCCGCCGCCGCCGCCGATATCGCCCGCCGCGACGCGGCCCAGCGCGCCACTGCCGCCGCCGAGGATGCGGCGGGAAGCAATGCGGACATGCTGGCCCTGCGGCAGCTGCGCGCCTCGGACGAGGCCGCATGGCAGCGCGCGCGGATGAGCAACAGCATCGCCGCGTTTGAGGCCTACCTGAAAACCTACCCATCGGGCCTGCATGCCGAGGAGGCGCGTGTCGAGCTTGCGCGGCCGGCTCCGTTCAGTCTGGACGCGCTCTCACCCGAGCTTGCGGCTGCTGCCGGCGCCGCCCGGCGCGCCCAGGGCACTGCCCGCGAGCGGGCTGCAGCGGCTCGCGAGGAGGCCGCGAAGGCGAAAGCCATTGCGGCGTCGGCGCGCAACGGCGTGGACGGCATGGCGGTCGTCCGCTCCCCACAGGGTGACGAGTATGCCGCCCAGGTCGCCAACGGTGTGATCAGCGGTCTTGGCGTTCGCGTCAACGGTGGCGGTGCGTCGGCTGGCGACCAGTACAGCGGCCAGTTGAATGGCGGGCGCAGCGATGGCCTTGGCGTCTACGAGTATGGCGAGAACGCCAACAATTCTGCGGCAGGCGCTGCCCGCTATGAGGGCGAACACGAGGGCGACAACGCCAGCGGCTATGGCGTCACCTACTGGAAGAACGGCGACTACCTGGCCGGAGAAACGGGCCGCGGTGTCATCACCTTCGCGAATGGCAACCGCTACGAGGGCCAGCTTCGAAATGGCGTGCGTGACGGGCTGGGTGTTATCTGGTCGAGCTCCGGCGAAGTGGTCATGGCGGGGCGCTGGCAGAACGGCCAGCTGGTCGAGCCGATGGGGGGACGCTAGCCTTGCCGACACTTCCGATTGCAGGCGGCTGCGCCTGCGGCGCCGTCCGGTACGAGATCGGCGAGGCGCCTGTCATGGTCTACAACTGCCATTGCCGGAACTGCCAGAAGATCAGCGGGTCGCCCTTCGCGACGCCGATCACCGTCAAAGAGGCGAGTGTGCGGTTCACGCGTGGCGAGCCGGCGCGCATTCACTGGATCTCGGAAGCCGGCAACGAACGGTATGGCCTTTACTGCAGCGCCTGCGGCTCGCGCATCGCCAACGGCCAGGTCCGCTCGAAGGGTACCCTGAGCCTGCGGAGCGGGACGCTGGACGACCCAAGCTGGGTGAAGCCTGCGGGCGACATCTGGACTCGCAGCGCGCTGCCATGGGTGCGGTTTGTGGAGGGAGGGGTGCAGACCGAAAAGCAGCCAACCGACTACGCGCCGTTCATTGCGGGGTTCGCCGCACTGGGGCTGACGTTCGAGCGGACTGCGAGAGCGGACGAGGGCGCCGCCTGAGCCCCTCTGTTCCCGAGCCTCTCGTCCTCAGCCATTTGGCGCCGGGTAGACGATGGCCGGGATCTGCGAGAACAGGCGGGCCGCCCGGAAGTCGCCGGCCTCGAAGAGGATGCGGACGGGTTTCTGGTCGGCTGAGCGGGCGTTCGGCATGATCTCGAGTTCGACGGCCTCGCGCGGGTCAAGCTTTTCCAGGCGGTCCTGCGCCTCGTCGGAAAAATAGAAGACCTCTATGGGCTGGTTCAGGTAGTCGCGCTCGTGGGACAGGCGGCCGGCCCATTCGGGCTTCGCCATGGAGCGCGGCGCGGGCGACAGCGAGGCGCTGGCGGTCAGCACGCCGCCCAGCCAGGGATCGGATAGCCGGGCGGGGTCGCGCATCCAGAGGCGCGCAGACGCCGGAGCGGGACCCTTTGCGGGAATGGCGATGGCGAGGCGGTCTGCGGTGGCCTGGTTGATCCGGCGAAGCCCGAAGACGGCGCCCGAGGCCTTGTCGGCCTGCTTCGCGGACCACTGGTCGTGCTTGCTGCGGGAGGCCTCCCAGACGGCGTGCAAGCCGGGATACGGCATGTAGTCCAGCATCTGGAACGATTTGTAGCTGTTGCGGATCGTCGCCGAGACTTCGGTGATCGAGGCATGCTTGCAGCCAAGCGTTCGGGCGTGATCGGCCACTTCGGCGCCCAGCTTGTCGACCTGGGCGGGGGTGCGGCCGGCGCGGAGCAGTTCGCCGCGGGTCTGGAGCAGGCCGGATTCGAGGGCGATGCGCTCGCCGGGGGTAAACAGGCGGCAGGCCTTGTCGGCGGCGGAGATGGCGGCGCGCTCGAGATAGGTGCGCTCAATGCCGGTGTTGCGGGCCGGCTCGGCGATGGCGGATTCCATGGCCATCCACGCAAGTGGAGCCATCAGAAAGCGGCGGATTACGGAGCCCCGGTGTACCATCCGCCAAGGCTAGCGGGACGCCCCTTAACAGGGCTTTACGCTGGGGCCCGGACGAGCCTGCGGCGGCGTGCCGACTTCGCCAGCGTGATGAGGGCCGAGACCGTGACGCCAACGAGAGCCGAGAGGGCGTAGACGCCCATCCGCGCCTGCTCGGCGAGGGACGAGTGCGGCCATGAGAAGACCTCGGCGCCAAAGTCGAGAACGCTCTGCAGCATGGGCGGGCCGTCTCCAATGGTTTACACGGTCGTCCATCGGGTACTGCAACCCCGGCGCCAGCCGGAAAAATCAGGGTTAACGCATGCCGCGCGACATCCGTACGGACATCTGGGTCTCGGCCCTCGTCCGCCGCGCCGAGCTTGGCGGGGCGTTCGCCACGATTGCGCGCAAGGGCGATCCGGAGCGCGGCGAGGCGGTTGTGAAGGTGTCGCCGGGGCGGGGGCGGGCGGTGCTGTATGCGCCGGTGTTCAACCCCGATGGTCCGCCGGCGTTCGAGACCCTGCCCCGGGGCGTCGAGGACCCATCGGAGGCGGACGTCGATGCGCTGATCGCCGGACGAGTCCGGTCGGACCGCGATCTGTGGGTGGTCGAAATCGAGGATCGGGACGGCCGGCACTTCCTGACGGAGAGCATCCGCGCTTAACTGCAGGTCTGAGCCCCGCCGCAAAGAGCCGGGCCCCTGAGAAGGGAATGGGGAGGATCTGCAGCATGACCTACACACGCACCGTTGTTGCGTTCAATACCGCTACGGACAGCGACAACCGCATCCATGACGACGCTACGGCATCCCGTTTCGGGTTCACCGGCGGGCTGGTGCCGGGCGTCGATGTGTTCGCCTACATGGCCCATGCCCCCGTGAAGCTGTGGGGCCGGGACTGGCTGCAGAACGGGCGCATGGCCGCCCGGTTCGACAAGCCCGTCTATGACGGGGACGAGGCCCATCTGAAGACGTCCGAGCACGGTCCTGCGGACATGACGCTGGCGCTCTGGTCGCGGGGGTCGATCTGTGCGGTGGGCGAGGCGCAACTGGGGGCGGGTGACGCGACGCCGGCTGTGCCCGAGCGCGGGGTCCAGCCCCCGCAGGATACACGCCAGCCCGCTTCACCCGCCAGCCTGAAGACTGGTCTGGTGATGGGCTATCCGCTCGAGACGTACACGGCCGAGCTGGGCCGGGAGCATCTGGAGATGGTGCGCGAGGACGCCGGGCTCTATGAGGATGGCGGCCTTGCCAGTCCGGCCTATCTGCTGCGGCGCGCCAACTATATCCTGGCGACCAATGTGCTGCTGGGGCCGTGGATCCACGTCGAGAGCAGCGTTCGGCTTCATCGGCTGGTGCGGGACGGGGAGGAGCTGGATGTCCGGGCGCAGGTTGCGAACAACCACGAACGCAAGGGCCACCGGATCGTCGATCTCGACATTGCAGTGCTCGCGGCTGGCGAACTCGCCATGAGCGGCAGGCATGTCGCGATCTATGAGCCGCGGCAGGTTCGCGAGGCGAGATAGTGGCCCCGGCGCGGCAATCGCACGCACCAAAGACTAACAATTGGACGCGAAGGCTTAAGCCACCTGCAATCTATTTGGGGGAAATTCCCCTGATTGGATCAGGAGAATACGTTGCGCCTTTCAATCCAGACCATGCTGGTGTCGGCCTTCATCGTGATGGGTGGCGCGATGCTGGCGCTGGCCGCGCTCGCCTTCTTCTCCGGCCGCACCCTGGCGCATGAGACCAACATGATTGGCCGGAAGTGGCTTCCGGCGGTCGAGCTCACCCGCCACATCGAGGTGACGCTTTCGGAGATGCGGTCGGCAGAGGGCCGGCACATCATAAGCACCGATCCCGCCCAGCTCCGCGAGATGGATGCTGTCGTCGAAGAGTTCACAAGCGAGCTGCAGGGCCTTGTCGCCGAGTACGCGCCGATGGTCGCCTCCGACGAGGAGCGGCTGGAGCTCGAGATGTTCCAGGACGAGCTGGCGGCCTACCTCAAGATTCGTGAGCAGGTGCTCGACCTGTCGCGCCGGAATGAAAACGAGGCAGCGGCTCGGGACTTCAACGGCGTGCTTGAGATCGAGTTCGAGCGCATGCTTGAGGAAATGGACGACGTGGTCCTGCTCAACGTGTCGCGCGCCGAGCAGGCGATGGCAAAGGCCGACGCTGTTGAAAGCTCCATGGAGCGCTGGGTTCTGGGTGCGGCCGTGGTTGCCGTCCTGTTGATCATTGCTGTGGTTGGCTTCGTGGTCGGCAGCGTCATCACGCCTCTGAAGCGGATCAATCAGGCGATGCAGGGCGTTTCCGGTGGAAACCTGAAGCTGCAGATTCCTGGCGTTCAGGCCCGCAACGAGCTTGGCGATCTTGCCCGTTCGCTTGTGGTCTTCCGCGATGGGCTTGCAGAGAACGAGCGGATGCGCGCCGAGCAGGTCGAGACCGAACGGCGGAATCTTGAGCGTGCGCGCCAGGACCGCCTGGCCATCGCGGCGTCGTTCGAGGAAAAGGTGGGGGCTGTCGCCAACGCGCTGGCGCGCTCCTCCGACGAGATCGAGGGCGCAGCGAGAAACCTGTCGGCAACGGCCGAAGAGACGTCGCGGCAGGCGATGGCCGTAATGGGCGCAGCGGAAGAGGCGTCGGCAAACGTGAACTCCGTTGCAGCCGGCGCGGAGGAGCTGCACGCGTCGATCCGGGAGATATCGGGCCGGGTCGCGCAGTCTTCCGCAGTCGCCGAGCAGGCGTCGGGCGAGGCGCGCAAGGCCAGCGAAAACATCGCGGCGCTGTCCGCCGCCGCGCTCCAGATCGACGATGTGATCAACCTGATCTCGGAGATTGCAGCCCAGACCAACCTGCTGTCGCTGAACGCGACCATCGAAGCCGCCCGTGCAGGCGAGGCGGGCCGGGGTTTTGCCGTGGTGGCGCAGGAGGTGAAGCACCTTGCCGCGCAAACGGCGACGGCGACCGGCGATATCGGCGGCAAGATCAAGCAGATCCGGGCTGCCGTCGATGAAACGGTCGGGGCGGTTTCGCGCATCCTGGAGACGATGGATGCTGCCCGCAGCTCGGCGTTCGCCATTGCGGGAGCGGTCGAGCAGCAGGGCGCAGCGACGGGCGAGATCGCATCGAACACGCAACGGGCGGCCCAGGGCGCAAGCAGCGTTACCGAGAACATCAATGGTGTTGGCACCGCCGCCGAGATGACGGGTGCGGCCTCCTCCCAGCTCATGGGGCTTTCCGGCGAGCTTGCGCGTGATGCGGGACGGCTGAAGACCGAAGTTGCAACGCTGGTGGCGAGCCTGCGCGCGGCCTGAGCGATCGTCGGAATCTGCAGGCCCTGGGGCTGCATTCCGCAGCGTTATTGGGGAGCCATCCCTGCCGCAACGGCAAAAAGTCTCCGGACGCGTCGGTTAACCTTAACTCCGCCTAAACCGAACCGGCGTGTACTTCATGGCGCCGACCTCGGAGGGGATTCATGCGCGCCACGATCAAGACCATGCTGGTGGGCAGCATCCTGCTGCTCATGGCCGCCATCGCTGGCGTCGCCGGGTTCAGCTATTTCGGCGCGCAGGCGATGATCACCCAGTCCCGCCTGATCGGCGACAATCTGCTGCCGAGTCTCGAGATGCTCCAGACCATCCGGGCCGGGGTGGCGGACATGCGAAACGCAGAAGCGCGCCATCTGCTCAACGCCGATCCGGCCGCCATCGCGGAGATGGACGAGGCGGTCACGGCCGAAACGGAAACCCTGCAGTCGGACCTCGAGACCTACGCCTCCCTGGTGACGCCCGGAGAAGAGAGCGAGCTGGCCTCCGATTTCACGGCCAAACTTGAGACCTACATCGAGCATCGCGGCGCGGTGCTGGACTTGTCGCGCGCCCAGATGGCGGCGCCCGCAGCGACGGTGTTCAACGGCCCGCTGGCTCAGGAGTATGCCGGCCTCGTCGAGGCGGTCGAGGCGCTGCTGATCTTCAACAGCAATGCGGCGGTAACGGCGGTCAGCGCCTCCAGCGTCATCGAGCGTGAAACGATCCGGACGTTGCTGATTGCGGCGGGCGTGGCGCTGGCGCTTGGGCTGGCGATGATGTGGTTTGTACTGGCTCGCGTCAGCGCACCGCTCAACCGGCTGACGGGAGCGATGACGGCTGTCTCCCGTGGCCAGCTGAAGACGGCTATCCCCAGTGTGCAGACCGCCAACGAGGTTGGCGACATGGCGCGTGCGCTGGTCGTGTTCCGGGACGGCCTCGTTGAGGCGGAGAAGACACGGGGCGAGCACGCCGAGGCCGAGAAGCGCGCGCAGGTGCAATTGCAGCGCGAACGCGAGGAGCTGGCGGCGTCGTTCGAGACGCGCGTGGGCGCGCTTGCGAAAGCGTTTGCCCGGTCGTCCGAGGAGATCGCCCAAGCGGCGCGCAACCTGTCGGCGACGGCAAGCGAGACGTCACGGCAGGCGCAGGTCGTGACCAGCGCTGCGGATGCGGCCGCCTCCAACGTGCATTCCGTGGCGGCTGGCGCCGAGGAGCTGCACGCCTCGATCCGCGAGATCGCCTCACAGGTCGCCACGTCGGCGTCGATCGCCGAGGCGGCTTCAAGCGATGCGCGCCGGACGAGCGACAATATCGGCGAGCTGTCGACCGCCGCCCACCAGATCGGCCAGGTTGTGGAGCTGATCAACGAGATCGCCGCGCAGACGAACCTGCTGGCGCTGAACGCCACCATCGAGGCGCAGCGCGCCGGCGACGCCGGGCGCGGTTTTGCGGTCGTGGCGCTGGAAGTGAAGCAGCTTGCCTCGCAAACCGCGAGCGCCACCAGCCAGATCGGCTCCAAGATCGGCCAGATCCAGGGCGCGGTGCAGGAGACTGTGAAAGCCGTGACGCGCATCATCTCGACCATCGAGTCGCTGCGCGGTTCAACGACCAGCATCGCGACGGCCGTCGAGCAGCAGGGCGCTGCAACGGGCGAGATCGCCGCCAATACCCAGCGGGCGGCTACGGGCACGACGGACGTCACCAGCAACATTTCGGGCGTTGGCGCAGCCGCCGAGACGACAGGCGCTGCTTCATCGCAACTGATGGGGCTCTCGGCCAGCCTGTCGGAGCAGTCCTTGCGCCTGCAGCGTGAAGTCGGTTCGTTCGTGCAGAGCCTGCGGGCGGCCTGATCTTGAACAGCGCTCACGAATTCGGCGCCTGCCTTAACGGCAAGCTGCGCAACTTTAAGGAATGCGAAACTTACCTACCAATACCACGGGATTAATGGTGGAGGGGTGAATGCGCGCGACGATCAAGAACCTGCTGGCTGGGGCGATGGTCCTGCTTCTGGTGGCGATCGGTGCGCTGGGGCTCGTCTCGTTTACAACGGCAGAGAAGCTCGCCGGCCACACGGATGAGATCGCGGACAACTGGCTGCCGAGTGTGGAAGCTGCCGAAGAACTGGCCGGCGCATTGACGAACCTTCGCGCCGGAGAAGCCCGGTTTCTGCTGTCGAGAACAGCTGAAGAGCAGGCCACGGCCCGTGAGATGGTCGCAACCCGAACCCAGGAGCTGCAGGCGCGAGCCGAGAAATCCGAGTCGCTGGCGACCGAGCCTGAAGAACGCGAGACGCTGGAGGCCTACAGTCAAGTTGTCAGCGCCTATCTCGAGAAGCGCGACCGGGCGATGCAGGGCCATTCGAATGGCATGACCGACGTTGCGCTGCAGATCTTCTTTGGTGAGATGGACAGCGACTACAATGCCGCCAAGAAGCTCGCTGCTGGCCTGGTTGAAATCAACAAGGCGGGCGCGGCCAAGGCTGTGCAAGCCGCCAAGGCGACCAAGAGCGAGGCGACCCTGCTGGAGCTCGCCGCCATCGGCGTGGCGCTTGCCCTTGCGCTTGGGGCGCTGGTGTTCGTGCTGACCGGCGTCACGGCGCCCCTCTCGCGTCTGACCACTGCCATGCGGGACGTGTCGGGCGGCAATCTGAAGACGACGATTCCCTCGCCCGACGCGCGCAACGAGATCGGCGACATGGCGCGCGCGCTCATCATCTTCCGCGACAATCTCGCCGAGGCTGCCCGCCTCCGCGCCGAGCAGGTCGAGATCGAAAAGCGCGCCGTCGAGCGCGCCCGCCAGGAGCGCCATGCTTTGGCGAACACCTTCGAGTCCAGCGTCGGGGAGCTTGCCAAGGCGTTTGCAAGGTCGTCTTCAGAGATTGCGGACGCGGCCCGCAACCTGTCGGCCACCGCCGAAGAAACCTCTCGTCAGGCGCAGGTCGTGACCGGCGCCGCGGACGAAGCGGCCAGCAATGTGCAGTCGGTCGCCGCCGGCGCCGAGGAACTGCACGCCTCGATTCGGGAGATTTCCTCCCAGGTCGCGCACTCCGCCAGCATTGCAGATACCGCCTCTGCGGACGCCCGCAAGACCAGCGAGAATATCGCCGAGCTTTCGACATCCGCGCAGCAGATCGGCGAGGTTGTGCAGCTGATCAACGAGATCGCCGCACAGACGAACCTGCTGGCGCTGAACGCCACCATCGAGGCGCAGCGCGCCGGCGACGCCGGGCGCGGTTTTGCGGTCGTGGCGCTGGAAGTGAAACAGCTGGCCTCGCAGACGGCCAATGCGACCAGCCAGATCGGCTCCAAGATCAGCCAGATCCAGGGCGCGGTCCAGGATACAGTGAAAGCCGTGACGCGCATCATCTCGACGATCGAGTCGTTGCGCGGATCGACAACGAGCATCGCGACGGCTGTCGAGCAGCA
The DNA here is from genome assembly GCA_964407665.1 of uncultured Rhizobium sp. Lineage (GTDB taxonomy): Bacteria > Pseudomonadota > Alphaproteobacteria > Caulobacterales > Hyphomonadaceae > CAYOWK01. The sequence goes on from CAYOWK010000014.1 coordinate 20,274, forward strand.
GGGCGCAGCAACGGGCGAGATTGCAGCGAACACGCAACGTGCGGCCGAGGGCACCAACGATGTCACGAGCAATATCTCGGGCGTCGGATCTGCCGCGGAGACAACGGGCGCGGCCTCGTCGCAGCTGATGGGGCTGTCAGCGGGGCTGTCCGAGCAGGCTGTGCGGCTGCAGCGGGAAGTCGGCTCGCTCGTGCAGAACCTGCGGGCGGCGTAGGCTGCGGCCAGCCGCACGATCCATGCGTCTACGGCGGCGTCGTGCTGCTTTCGCCGAGCGGCCGCTGCATGAGCATCTGGTCGAGCCAGCGACCGTGCTTGAACCCGGCTGAGCGGATCTGGCCGGCGGGTGCAAAGCCCATCGCCGTGTGCAGCCGGATGGACGGCGCCGAGTTCGCATCGCCGATGACAGCGACCATCTGGCGGAGGCCCTGGGCTGTGCACTGGTCGATGAGGGCGCCGAGGAGCTGGCGCCCGACGCCCCGCCCCTGGGCCTCGGGGGCAATGTAGATCGAGTCCTCGCAGGTCCAGCGGTAGGCGGCGCGGGGGCGGTAGGCCCCGGCGTAGGCGTAGCCGAAGATTTGTCCGTCTGATTCGGCGGCAAGATACGGGTAGCCGGCGGCGAGGATGGCCTCCATGCGACGCTGCATCTCGTCCAGGGCAGGCGGCTCCCACTCCCAGGAGGCGGTCCCATGGATGACGGCGTGGGCGTAGATCCGGTGAATCTCGGGCAGATCCGCAGGCGTGGCGGGGCGAATGCGCATGAGGGGTCGCGTGGCTGCGGTTGGCGGAACGTCTCGATTATTGCGCCGCAACATGCCGGTCGCCAACAGGCCCCTGCGACCGGGAGACGCCTTTTTTCCGCCCCGGCTGCGTGACAGCTTGCCGCGTCGGTGTTTTTCCCGCCACGACCGGTACGAGTCTGTTAAGGGTCGTTCCGCACCATCCGTGGCTGGATGCGATGACCGGCTGGCGCGCTTCTTCGCCTGCCGAGCGCTTTGAGACGAGACCTTCCTTGCAGAACGTGCTTTCGCGCCCCTGGCGCAAACTTCTGACCCAGTACCAGCAACCGTCGAACACCCGATCCATTTTCGAAATTGCCACGACTGCCGCGCCGCTTGCCGCGATCTGGGCTGGCGCGTGGTTCGCCGCCGAGAACGGCCTCTGGTGGCTTGCGCTGTTGCTGACCGTGCCGGCGGCCTTCTTCGTCGTGCGCCTGTTCATGATCCAGCACGATTGCGGGCATCACGCCTTCTTCCGCAGCACGGCGGCCAACAACTGGACGGGACGCGTGCTCGGCGTGCTGACGATGACGCCCTATGACTGCTGGCGCCGGGAGCACGCGATCCACCATGCGACGTCTGGCGACCTCGACCGGCGCGGCGTCGGCTCCATCGAGACGCTGACGGTCGAAGAATATGCGGCGCTCTCGCCCCTGAAACAGTTCGGCTATCGCCTCTATCGCAACCCGGTTGTGCTCTTCCTGTTCGGACCGGCCTTCGTCTTCCTCCTGCAGCAGCGCCTGCCGGTCGGTCTGATGAAGGAAGGCTGGCGCCCGTGGATGAGCGCCATGGGCACAAACATCGGCATTGCAGCCATCGTCGGTCTCGGGCTGTGGCTGGCTGGCTGGCAGGCCCTGCTGCTGATCTACGTTCCCACCATCGTAGTCGCCGCGTCGATCGGCGTGTGGTTGTTCTACGTGCAGCACCAGTTCGAGGAGACGCACTGGTCGCGCCACGACGAATGGAACCATACGACGGCCGCGCTGGATGGCAGCTCGCACTATGTGATGCCGCCCGTGCTGCGCTGGCTGACGGCGAACATCGGCGTGCACCACGTGCACCATGCCGCGAGCAAGGTTCCGTTCTACCGGCTGCCGACCGTGCTGAAGGATCATCCCGAGCTGGCCCAGCTGAACCGGATCACGATCTGGGAAAGCTTCCGGACCGTGAGCCTGACGCTGTGGTGCGAGACCCGCCAGAAGCTGGTGTCGTTCCGTGAAGCGCGGATGCCCCTGGCGGCCTGATAGCCGGACGGATCTGACTTCCTCATTTCCTGCGCGCGCCAGATCGCTCCCTGCCCGGAGTTTGATCTGGCGCAACGCGTTGCGTCCGGCCGACCGGATGCTCGCTGCGGAATAGTCCGAAGGCCGAACGGCGTACGGATTTTGTCCGGGGAGGGACGTTTGGAACAGCAGGGTGGTCTGCCGCCTGTGGCCGAGGTGGGGATCGGCGCGCCGCTGCGCTGGCTGGCGGGCGGCTGGGCTGACCTCTGGCGGGCGCCGGGACCGTGTCTGGTGCATGGCCTCGCGCTGACGCTGGCCAGTGTGGGTCTGGGGGCGGCGCTGGTCTATCAGGGGCTGCCGTTCTGGGTGCTGGCGCTGACGTGCGGGTTCGTGTTCATCGCGCCGATGCTGGCGATGGGGCTGTACGAGGCGGGACGGCTGCTTGAAGCGGGCGAAAAGCCGACGCTGGCGCGGATGATGGTGGTGAAGTCCGCCATCCGGCAGGATGTGCTGTATCTCGGGCTGGCGCTGATGCTGATCTATCTGCTGTGGGGGCGGGTTGCGCAGGTCGTCTACGGGATCTCGACCTACCGGATTCACAAGACTGCGCAGGCGTTCGCCGTGTTTGCCTTCACGACGTCCGAGGGTCACAACATGCTGATCGCCGGGACGATCGTGGGCGGCGCCATCGCGTTTGTAGCGTATGCGCTGGTCGTGGTCTCTGCGCCGATGCTGCTGGACCGGAATGCGGACGTGTTCATCGCCACGGTGACGAGTGTGCGGGCGGTTGCGAAGAACCCCGGCGCGATGCTGATCTGGGCTTTCCTGCTAGCCGTCCTGACGCTGGCGACAGCGGCGACGGGCTTCCTCGCGATGGTTGTGGTGTTCCCGTGGCTCGGGCTTGCGAGCTGGCGCGCCTATCGCGAGCTGGTTCCGGCTGCGGGCGGGCGTGCGATGGCCGGGACGCTGGTTGCCTAGATCTGCGGCCGGTACGACCAGACCGAAGACCTGTAGTCGAACAGGATATGGGCCAGGAAGCGGACGCCGGGATCGGGCCTGCCCGTGCTGGACGCGGTGCGCGCGGCGTTGCGCACGCAGTCCTGGAGGTGCGCATCCGAGCGAAGGAATCGCATCAGGCCGTCGTCGCCGCCCCAGTAGGCGCCGACGTGGAAGGACGAGGCGGCGCACCAGGCTGCGAACCGGCAGGCCGGTCCGGAGGCTGAGCGGGTCGCGGCGGCTTCGAGCTGGCTGAAGCTGGCTGCGAGCCAGGCGGCTCCGAAGCAGACCGTTATCAGAACATGCCGCAGGATCATGGCGCGCCTCGTTGAAGTTGCTCAATGTCCTAAGAATTGACCCGAAATTGTTAATACATGGATAAACGTTAAGTTGGCGGCGCGGGCTGGGATCGGTCGCGTGGGGGCTGGCGCAGGAGGCCTTCCCAAGCCTACGGTCGACGGACGAAAACTTACGGGGCGCGGCATGAAGTTCGGTCTGGCGGCGGTTGTGGCGTTTGCAGCGCTGGCAAGCGGAGAGGCGCTGGCGTGCTCGATCCTTCCGCCCATGCCTCCGCCGCAAGTCGTGATGATCCCCGGCGAAAGCCCGGAGGCGTTCGAGCCGCGCGCAAAGCTGCACTATGACGGCTTTGCGGCCCTGCAGGAGAAAAAGGCCCGCGACAGCGAGGCGGCGCGGCAGGCGGACCTGTGGGACAGGGCCGCCCGGGTCGCTGTGGTCGAGCTGGTTTCGGCGCGCGAGGTGAGCATCGAGCCGTTCGGGACGGGCCGGGCCGTGCAGGTGAAGCCGGTGAGCTGGCTGAAGGGCAAGGGCGGGAAAGCGCCCGTGGAAATCGCCCATACATCGTACACCAGCTGTGGCGCGTCGCCGTGGTGGGATGCCCTTGCAGGCAAGTCCGGCGAGCGGTTCGTGGTGTTCTTCACCGAAGGACCCATCGGACAGGCCAGCGTGATGGACGCCATGGCCGTGGGGCGCGTGACCGACACCCGCATCATTGCCGCGCTCGCCGGGCGGGCGAAGTAGGCAGAGTGTAGACCTGTCGCCGCGCGCCCTGTATCTCCCCGCGCCATGACGACACTTTCCCCTGAAGAAGAAGCCCGGCGCCGGCGCACGTTTGCGATCATCGCGCACCCTGACGCGGGCAAGACGACGCTGACCGAGAACATCCTGCTGGCCGGCGGGGCGATCCGGCTTGCCGGAGCCGTGAAGGCGCGTGGGGAACGCCGCCGCACGACTTCGGACTGGATGAAGATCGAGCGCGACCGGGGCATCTCGGTTTCGGCCTCGGTGATGACGTTCGAGTACGAGAACAAGGTGTTCAACCTGCTCGATACGCCGGGCCACGAGGATTTCTCCGAGGACACCTACCGCACTCTGACGGCGGCGGATTCGGCCGTCATGGTGCTTGACGCCGCCAAGGGCATCGAGCCGCAGACGCTGAAGCTGTTCGAGGTGTGCCGGCTGCGCGACATCCCGATCGTGACCTTCATCAACAAGATGGACCGCGAGGCGCTGGACCCGTTCCAGCTGCTGGAGGAGATCGAGCAGAAGCTGGCCCTGTCGGCGGCGCCGCTCTACTGGCCGCAAGGCTCGGGCGAGCGGTTGCGCGGGATGCGCGACCTGCGAACGGGCGAGTTCGTCGGCTACAAGCGCGTGGTCGAGGCGGATGGATCGGTCCACTACGATACGGGCCGAGTCGGCGCCAACGCCGAGGCCGAGTTCATGGACGAGGCCGAGCGGGCGGAGCTCAACGAGCAGGCCGACATGGCGCATGGCGTGTGCGCGCAGTACGACCGGCAGAGCTATCTCGAAGGGCACATGACGCCCGTGGTGTTCGGCACGGCGCTGCGCCATTTCGGGGTGCGTGAACTTCTGACCGCGATGACGACCGAGGCTCCGGGGCCGCGCGACCAGAAGGCTTGGATAAAGGGCCAGGAAACGCGCATTGGCGCCGAGCGCAAGGAAGCCTCCGGCTTCATCTTCAAGATCCAGGCGAACATGGACCCCAACCACCGCGACCGCATCGCGTTCCTGCGGATGGTGTCGGGGCGGTTCCAGCGCGGCATGCGGATGAAGACCGCCGGCGGCAAGCAGGTGAACATCCACGCGCCGCTGATGTTCCTCGCGCAGGATCGCGAGATTGCGGAAGAGGCGTTCGGCGGCGACGTGATCGGCGTGCCCAACCATGGCGCGCTGCGCGTGGGCGATGCGCTGTCGGAGAGCGGCACGATCGTGTTCCAGGGCATCCCGAACTTTGCCCCGGAGATCCTGCGCCGGGCGCGCGTGAAGGACCCGATGAAGGCCAAGCACCTGCGCAAGGCGCTGGAAGGTCTGGCCGAGGAAGGTGTGACGCAGCTGTTCACGCCGGAGATCGGATCGGACATGATCGTCGGCGCGGTCGGCCAGCTGCAGATCGAGGTGATGGCCGAGCGGGTGAAGGCGGAGAACGATCTGGAAGTCGTGTTCGAGCCGTCTCCGTGGAACGCCGCGCGCTGGCTGGCGTCGGACGATCCGAAGAAGGTGACGGCGTTCCTCGAAGCCAACAAGGGCTCGGCGGCCAAGGACCTCGACGGCGCGCCGGTCTATCTGGCGAAGAGTTCGTGGGACGTCGGGTACATGTCGGATCGCAATCCGGATATTCGTTTTACTAAGACGAAGGATCGGGCTTAGGGTCTGGGCTCTTCGGCATGGCGAAGCCCGCGGAGCTGGCGCGCTGGTCGGCGCACGCGCCCTTGACCGTGACGGCGTTTAGCAGAAGCAGGTCGCGGCGAGCTCCTGCTGCCGAGGTGGTGAGAAGAATGATGTCTGCGCCATCAGGCCGATCGCGACATAGGACATCACGCATGGCCAACCCGTCTGCATTCGGCCCAGAATAGAGCGCGCCGAACTTGCTCGATTCAGATTGCGCCGACGCCAGTATCCCGTTCCGCGCCGCGCCGGTGGCCGGACCCGTCACTCTAACGGCGCATTTGCTCCTCACCGGAATACCAATCTCTACCGCGCCAGACCGTGTGCGCCAAGTCAGCATTTCCCCGCCGGTCAGCATCGCGGGGCCAACAAGCCCGGCCTTCAGGAGCGGGTCGTCTTCCACAATGCCGGAGAATGTCGGACCGCTCGCTTCGAGACTCCGCATGCATAACTTTGTAAACCCAGCAGTGGCGACATCAGCATCTGCGCCGGCAACCGTATCAGGAGTGCTGGCGCAGCCGAGTAGGGCCAAGGCCCCGAGTGTGGCTCCAAGTCTCATCCGTTCGTCCCCCCAGTTCCTGCCGCGCATTAGCATGGAGCTCCCAGTAGGGCGAGAGGTAGCGCCCGGCGCCTTCGGCGAACAAGTCCTCCGCAGTTCAACTCTTCATTCTGAGCAGGAGCATATCTTGGATGAACTTCCATGGCACGGGCAAGCGAGGCATAGTCGTGAAGGTGGGCGTGCGGAGATGCCGTTAAAGCTGAGATTTGAGCCTGCAACTTCACACCGCCAATGCCTTGGTTCGGTTCCTGGAGCAGCCTGATGGAAACGAAACGTATCCGGGCAAACGGGCTTGAGTTTGCGGTCGATGTCTGGGGCGAGGGCGATACGGTCGCGCTGTTGCTGCACGGCTTTCCCGAGAGCCGGGTGGCGTGGCGGGGACTGGCGCCGAAGCTGGCGGAGCTGGGGTGGCGCGTCGCGGCGCCGGACATGCGCGGGTATGGCGACAGCGACAAGCCGCGTGAGCGCAGCGCCTATGGGCTTGATGCGCTGACGGCGGATGTGGCGGGGCTGTTCGAGGCGCTGGGTGCGCGGCGGCGCGTGCTGATCGGACACGACTGGGGCGGTATCGTCGCGTGGGCGGCGGCCATGCGCCCGGAGACGAAGCTGGACGGGCTGGTCGTTCTCAATGCGCCGCATCCCGAGCGGTACCGGCAGGTGCTGCGGTCCGGGCTGAGCCAGCTGTTGCGGTCCTGGTATGTGCTCGTCTTCCAGCTGCCGGGACTGCCGGAGATGCAGATGCGGGCCGATGGCGGGCGTGGGTTGAAGCGCATCCTGAGACGCGGATCGCAGGCGATCCCCGAGGAGGCGCTGGAGACCTACGCGGCGAACATCCTGAAGCCGGGGGCGGCGACGGCGATGATCAACTACTACCGCGCCAATGCCCGCACGCTGGGATCGGATGGCTGGGGCGATCGGGTCGAGACGCCGACGCTGCTGCTGTGGGGTGAGGCCGATCCGCATTTGGGGCCGGAGCTGGCGCGCGGCAATGAGGGGCTCGTTCCAGACCTGACGGTGCGGACGCTGCCGGGCGTCTCGCACTGGATCGAGCACGAGGCGCCGGATGCGGTGATGGCCGGGATCGCGGACTGGGCGGCAGGCAAGGGGCTGGCGGGCTGACGCGGGCTACGCCTCGAACGAGGCCGCGATCTTCTCGGCGAGGCGGCGGGCCTGTTTTTCGCCGCCGTGACTGTCGAAGATCCAGACACCGACCATCACGCCGCGCCGGTCGTTGACCGCGTACATCGTACCCGGCGCGTCATAGACGCGGGTCCAGCCCACGACATGGACCTGGAGCCTTCCGATCAACTCGGGGCCATTGGGTCCCTCGCCGGGCGTTTCCGGGAAAGTCTGGGGGTTGCCGTACCAGCGGCCCTCCGATTCATTGCTGTGGGCAAACCGGGAGGTCATCCGGCCGCGCGAGTTGCGGACGAAACGCTCGAGGGTGTCGAATTTCGTGGCCAGCGCCACGACCAGTCCTCCATCGCTCTCCCGCGTGCCCGCCATGGTCGAATGATAGTTGCGGTACGCTGCGAGACTGTCGATGTCGGTACCGCGATCCAGGGGAGTGTAGCGTTTCGGCAGGATGACGGAGCCGCCGCCGGGCAGCGGCGTGCGCGCCGGGGCTGCGAAGGCGGCCGGGGCGAGAAGGGCCGAGACCAGTCCAATGCCTGCGGATCGACGTGTCAGCATGTCCCCCTGCCGCTTCTGAGCCTGTGTGTCTGATACTGCGCCGAAGGCCCTGCCGGCAATCCGGCGGCGGCGCCTCTTGACGCGCAGGCCATCACGCATCATTTGAAGTTACATGAAACGGGACAGCCGCCTTTCGACAATCCTGCATGCTCTGCTGCACATGGCGGAGCGTGAGGCGCCGATGACGTCCGCCGAGCTGGCTGTGTGCATGGGCACCAACGCCGTAGTGGTGCGCCGGACCATGGCGGGGCTGCGCGAGGCCGGGTTCGTGCGCTCCACCAAGGGACACGGCGGCGGCTGGGAGATCGGCTGCGATCTGGAGCGGATGACGCTGAAGGATATCTATGAGGCGCTGGGCTCGCCCGCGCTGATGGCGATGGGCGTGCATCTGGAAGGTCCGCAATGCCTGGTCGAGCAGGCGGTGAACCACGCGCTCAACGATGCATTCGAGGAGGCCGAGCGGGTGCTTGTGCAGCGTCTCGGCGACGTGACGCTGAAGCAGCTGGCGGATGATTTTCGCGGGCGCGCGCAGCGACACCGGGCGGAGCATGGCAGCGGTCACGGCGCGCCAGTCAGGAGGAGACAGCCATGAGTACGGGCACGGGCTACGACGTCATCGTGGTCGGCGGCAGCTATGCGGGGCTGGCGGCGAGCCTCCAGCTGGCGCGGGCGCGCAGGCGGGTGCTGGTGATCGACAGCGGCGTCCGGCGCAACCGGTTCGCGTCGCATTCGCACGGGTTTCTGGGCCAGGACGGGCGGCCTCCGGGCGAGATCATCGCCGACGCCCGCGCGCAGGTGGCGGCCTATCCGACGGTCGATTGGGTCGAGGGGCGGGCGCTTTCGGCGGCGGCTCGCGACGGTTTTGCGGTTGAGGCGGACACGGGCGAGACGTACCGGGCGAAGCGGCTGATCCTGGCGTCCGGGGTGGTGGATGAGTTGCCGGAGCTGCCGGGCCTGGCCGAGCGTTGGGGCCGGCACGTTTTTCACTGTCCGTACTGCCATGGCTATGAGCTGGGCGGCGGGCCCATCGGGGTGCTGGCGTCTTCCGCGATCTCGATGCACCACGCCCTGATGCTGCCGGACTGGGGCCCGACAACGCTGTTCCTAAATGGCGCCTTCGAGCCGGACGCCGCGCAGCTCGCCGAGCTGGAGCGGCGTGGGACCGTGCTTGAGCGGCGGCGCGTGGTCCGCATGGGCGGCGAGGCGGACATGCATCTGGAGGATGGCGCTGTTGTCCCGCTGGCGGGGCTGTTCACGCTGACGCGGATGCGGATCGCCAGTCCGCTGGCGGCGCAGCTGGGATGCGCGCAGGAGGAAAGCCCGATCGGCGAGTTCGTCACCACAGATGCGATGAAGCAGACGACCGTGGCCGGCGTCTACAGCTGCGGGGACATGGCGCGCATGGCCGGGTCGGTGACGTTTGCAGTCGGCGACGGCGCGATGGCGGGGTTCGCCGCGCACCAGTCGCTGATGGCCGGACCGGCTTGACGCGGACTTCGGCTGTTGCGCCGGGCGGCCCGTTTCAGGGCACGCGGAGCGGAATGCGCGCGAGAACCTGGCGGCCGCCGGGGGCTTCCATCACGTAGCGGATCTCGTAGTCGCCGGCCTTGGCGGGGGTCTTGAGGTCGCCGGTCGATCCCGAGCGCGTGTAGAAGTAGGAGAGCTCGCCGCTGGTCTCCTGGAAGCCCTTGGGGACGAGGTCGATGTAGTCGCCGTTGCGGGACGGACCGGTCCACGCGACCTGCAGCATGGCGTTGCGGCCAGCAACGGGTTCGGCTTCCAGCGTTGCGGTGACGGCGGTTACGGTGAGGGGTGACGAGGCCACCACGACCCGGCCGCCCGGACCCTCGGCGAGATAGCGGATGTTGTAGTCGCCAGGCTTGCCCGGGGCGGTCAGCTTCGAGGGATTGCCGTCTCGGGTGTAGGCGTAGGTGATCTCGCCCGAGGTCTCGGTATAGAGTTCAGGCACGATGTCGATGTAGTCGCCGTCATTGCCGGGGCCGAACCAGGTGAGCGGAATCGGCGCGCCGGCTTCCACGCTTGTCGGCGGCAGGTTGAAGGTGACGGCTGCAGGGTTCACGGTCAGGGGTATGACCGCCTTCACCACGCGGCCCGTGGAGAGCTCGGCGAGGTAGCGCAGGTCGTATTCGCCGGGTTTCGTGGGAGCCCGAAGCCTCGCGCGGGCGGCGGCGTCGCGCATGTAGACAAACTCGATCTCGCCGGTCGTCGCCGTATATCCGCGCGGAACGATGTCGATGTAGTCGGCGGCGTTGCCGGGGCCGGTCCAGTCCGCCTCGAAGTCACTGCCGGCGAGGACAGTGGCGGGGGCCGAAAGCGTGACGTCGCCATCAACGGGCGCTCCCGTGTTGATGGTGCGCGCGGGCGGCGAGCCGGCGGTGGAGTCCGCGGGCGCCTCGGCGACATCGGTGACGGGCGCGGGCTTCGGGCCGCAGCCTGCCAGAACAGTTGCGGCCAATGCGGCCGCCGCCAGATGCCGGATTGCAGGTGTCATGACGTGTCCCTCGCGCTTGTCCCGACGCTGATGCGGGATGTCTGGCGACGTGGGGGACAAGTCAAGCGGAGCCTGCAGAATGCTGCCGGCAATGGCTCAGTCGTTGTCGTCGGGGATGTTGATGATCTCGCCGCAGGCCTTGCAGTGGACGGCGTCGGGCTCGTGACGCAGGAGGCCGCAGCGGGTGCAGCGGTGCTGGACCTTGATCGGCCGCATCACGACCTGAATGAGGCGGAAGAACAGGCTGACGCCGCCGATCATCATGAAGATGGAGATCAGCCGTCCCCACACGCCGGGCAGCGTGATGTCGCCATAGCCGGTCGTGGTGAGCGAGGTGACGGTGAAGTAGAGGGAGTCCGCGTAGGAGTGGATGGACTCCAGCCGTCCCGCGTACAGGGTGTGGACCAGCGCCGTCATCATGAAGACGAAGACGGCGAGGTTGCTGGCGGCCTTGATCGTCTCCTCATACCTGCGCAGCGGCCGGCCGAAGACCCGCCAGAAGGATTGTCCGTTGATCAGGGAGTAGGCCCGCACGATCCGCAGGAAGCCGAGATTGGCGGCATAGACCGGAACGACGAGAGAGATCAGAACAGCGATGTCGGCCCAGACAATGGGTCGGGAGATCCACCGCCGGAGATCGCCGTACCCCCAGGCGCGCGCGGCCAGATCCAGCAACAGGACCAGCGCGATGGCGTAGTCGATGATGAGGAACGTCGCACCCTTCTCGATGAAGGGCGACAGCATGAAGAACACGATGAGCGCGGCGTCGAAGATCAGCCAGACCAGCTGGAAGCGGAGCGCCTTCGGAGTCTCGCCGTGATAGAGTTCGTGCAGCTTCGAGCCGATGCGCCGGGCCCAGGCCGGGCCGGTGTGGAGCGGGCGCGTCTTCGGTTGGGGCATGCCTTTCGACACTCCTTCTGTCCCTCGCGCGGGGGCGACTTCACCAGATCAACAGGGGTTGCACCAGAACGTTTGCTGGCGAAAGGTTGTTCACCGGCCAAGCCAAAAAGGTGAGACCGCTTTGGCGTTGACGGGCAGCCGGCGTCCAAGTATGTTCATGATATGTTCTTTTTCGGGCCGCACGAGATGTGGAGGGGCGAATGATCGAGTTCTGGACCAACCCGATGAGCCGGGGGCAGATCGCCCACTGGATGCTGGAGGAGCTGGGTCAGCCCTACACGACCAACTGGGTGCCGTGGGGCCAGAACAAGTCGCCCGATTTTCTCGCCGTCAATCCGATGGGCAAGCTTCCGACGATCCGCCATGACGGCAAGGTGGTGACGGAAGCGGCGGCGATCTGCCTGTATCTGGCGGACGCCTTTCCGCAGGCGGGCCTGAAACCACAGGGCGCGGCGCTGGCCGACTATTACCGCTGGACGTTCTTTGCCGCCGGGCCGGTGGAGCATGCCGTGACGTCGAAGGCGATGGGCTGGTCGGCCCCGGCCGAGCGCGAGGGCATGCTCGGCTTCGGCAACTTCGATCAGGCCGTCGGAGCGCTGGAAGGCCTCCTGAAATCGAGTGCGTTCGTGTGTGGCGACACGTTCACGGCGGCAGACGTTTATGTGGGAAGCGCGGTGGACTGGGGGCTGGCCTTCAAGTCGATGCCGGCTCTGCCCGCCTTCGAGGCCTATGCGGCGCGGCTGCAGGAGCGCCCAGCCTATCAGAGCGCCAAGGCGATCAATGCCGCCAAGATGGCTGAGATGGAGTCTGCGGGCTAAACGGCGCGCGGCTTGACGGTCGTTCCGGCAAGAATTCACCTGCCGATAAATTGTCTGTGGGGGTGGGTTGCCGATATGGGCGGCGGCGATAGCATCCATGCCTTCATTTCCTGCTTGAAGGATCGTCCATGCCCCGGTTGGCCAACCGTCTCCTCTCCCGCGTTTCCGGCGCAGTCATGCTCGCCGCCCTGCTGGGCGGATGTGCGACCGGCGTGGAAACCGCCGCGCCGGCGGCGGTGGTCGAGGCAGCTGCTCCCAAGGCGCCGGTTCTGGATGCGGTGACGCAGGCGCAGCTGGCGTCCAATCCGCTTCTGCAGGCTTGGAAGGGGCCGCATGGCGGCCAGCCTGCGTTTGACACGATGTCGATCGCACAGGTTTCGGCGGCGATGGAAGCGGGCATGGCGGCGGAGCTGGCCGAGATCGACCTGATCGCCAACAGCCCCGAGGCCCCGACCTTCGCCAACACGATCGAGGCGATGCAGCGGACCGGCGATGCGCTCGACCGGGCGTCGACGTTCTACGGCATCTGGAGCTCGAACCTGTCGACGCCCGAGTTCAGGGCGGTTCAGAAGGATCTGGCGCCGAAGCTGGCCGACCATTCCTCGAAGATCCTGCAGAACGAAAAACTGTTTGCGCGCATCAAGGCCGTCTACGACGGGCGCGGGGCGGCGAAACTGACGCCGGAACAGGCGCGGCTGCTGGAAGGCACGTATGACCGCTACCAGCTCAACGGCGCGACGCTGCAGGGCGCGGCCAAGGCGCGGTATGCGGCGATCAACCAGGAGCTGGCGCAGCTCCACACCGAGTTCTCGAACAACCTGCTGGCCGATGAAGAGGGCTGGGTCACCTATCTGACGAAGGCGCAGATTGGCGGCCTGCCGGAGGATTTCGTGGCGGCGTCGGCGGCGGCCGCAAAAGCTGCGGGCAAGGACGGGCAGTACGCGATCACCAACACGCGTTCGTCGATGGACCCGTTCCTCACCTACTCGACGGACCGCAAGCTGCGCGAGCAGGTCTGGCGCAACTACTACAACCGCGGAAACAATGGCGATGCGCATGACAACAATGCGCTGATCGTGAAGATCCTGAAGCTGCGCGATGAACGCGTCGGCCTGCTTGGCTACGATACGTATGCGGCCTGGCAGATGAAGGACAACATGGCCACGGACCCGAAGCAGGCCGAGGCGCTGATGGAGACGGTCTGGAAGGCGGCGGTGAAACGCTCGCACGAGGAGATCGCCGACATGCAGGCGCTGGCCGACGCCGAGGCGAAGGCCGCCAAGACAGCGAAGATTACGATCGAGCCTTGGGACTACCGCTTCTATGCGGAGAAGGTGCGCAAGGCGAAGTACGATCTCGATGGCGATGAGCTGAAGGCGTACCTGCAGCTCGACCGGCTGCGCGAGGGCATGTTCTATGTCGCGGGCGAGCTGTTCGGCTTCGCCTTTGCTCCGGTCCCGGACGGGCAGATCCCGGTCTTCCACCCGGACGTGAAGGTGTGGGAGGTGACGGACAAGGCGTCGGGCGCGCATGTCGGCTACTGGTATCTCGATCCTTTCGCGCGGCAGGGCAAGCGTTCGGGCGCGTGGGCGAGCATGTACCGCTCGCACTCGACGTTCGACGGCAAGGAGACAGTGCTTGCGTCCAACAACTCGAACTTCGTGAAGCCGGCGCCGGGCGAGCCCGTGCTGGTGTCGTTCGATGACGCCGAGACCTTCTTCCACGAATTCGGCCACGCGCTGCACTTCCTCTCGTCCAACACGGTCTATCCCGGATCGAACGGCGGCGTGCGCGACTACACCGAGTTCCACTCGCAGCTGCTTGAGCGCTGGGTGCTGACGAAGCCGGTGATCGACAACTTCCTCGTTCACTACAAGACAGGCGAGCCGATGCCGGATGCGCTGGTCGCCAAGATCCGGAACGCTTCGACGTTCAACCAGGGCTTCCAGACTGTGGAATTCCTCGGGTCTGCGATCATGGACATGAAGTTCCACCTTGCTGACCCGGCGGGCCTTGATGTGCAGGCGTTCGAGAAGGCTGAGCTCGAGAAGCTGGGTATGCCGAAGGAAATCCCGATGCGTCACCGCTCGACGCAGTTCGGACACGTGTTCTCCAGCGAGGGGTATGCGGCGGGCTACTACGGCTATCTGTGGGCCGACGTGCTGACCTCGGACGCCGCCGAAGCCTTCATCGAGGCGCCGGGGGGCTTCTACGACAAGGCCGTCGCCAAGCGGATCGTGGAGCTGCTGTATGCGCCCCGCAACGCCGTCGATCCGGCTGAGGCCTACCGCGCCTTCCGGGGCCGCGACGCCACGTCGGATGCGCTGATGCGCGATCGCGGATTTGCGCCGCCGAAGGGGAAGTAGGTTGAGCCGCGGCTGGCGGCCCTCCGCGCGGAGGGTCGCCACCATGCCCGGCCTAGCCTGCTGCAGGCTGCGCGGAGCCTGAGCTCGCCATCCCACGCTTCAGCCCGAACAGCGGTCGTAGCAGACCGACCCTGCGGGCGATTTCGTAGCAGAGCACGCAGGCGGCGGCTGTCGTGGCGATGAGGACTGGCGCCTCGATCCACAGCGGCCACTGGAGAGGGTCGAGATAGAAGCCTGCGACGACGATCACGGTCTGGTGGATGATGTAGAACGGGAAGATGGCGTCGGTGAGGTAGCGTCGGATGGGGCCGTCATGGCCGCGCAGGTGGCGGCTTGCGAAGCCGAAGAGGGCGAGGATGAGGCTCCAGGCCACGGAGGAGCGCAGCGCCCGGATCACCAACGTCACGCCGTCTTCCGGCAGCTGTGTCTCAAGATAGTCCTCGCCGGTCTGCCAGAGCAGCCACGCCGTGAGGCCGATGACGAGCGCCATCCACCGCAGGCGCTCTGCCGCCAGGAAGAAGGCGGCGTTCTTCGCGATGGCGTAGCCCATCAGGAAGCCGCCGAAATACAGGGCGTGGTTGTGCCAGTCGTCGACCAGGGCGTGGGTGTCGCCGAAGAGCGGGAACAGGGTGACCCGGAGCAGGAGGATCGCGAGAACCGGCACGACGAGCAGGGCTGGCGGCCAGAGCAGAGGGGCGGCCAGCGCGGACGGAATGCGGCGGATCAGGGCGGCAGCGGGGATCAGGACGAGGCTGTAGGCGGCGATGTAGACCACGAACCAGAGGTGGTTCCAGGTCGGCGTGACCAGCGCCTCGCCGCTGACGGTCCAGTGGACGCCCGGTTGCAGGTACCGGGCGTAGAAATCGCCGAACGATCCGGAATAGTTCAGTCCCTGCACGATCTGGTAGAAGGTCTGCGGCGGCACAATCACCAGAATGCCGAAGGCGAGCGGCGGCAGCAGCCGCCCCATCCGGGACACTGCGAAACCGCCCGCAGTCATCTTGTCCAGCATGAACCGGGACGCCGCGCCCGAGATGATGAACAGGAGCAGGAGCCGCCAGGGGCTGGAGAGCTGCATCAGCGGCTCGATGGTCGCGGACGCGCGGGTTGACTTCACATGCCAGTCCCACGTCACGTAGAACATGCCGACATGGTAGAGGATCAGCAGGCCGAATGCGCCGATCCGCAGCCAGTCGAGATCGAGACGGCGGTCGGGGGAGACGGCGGATGGAAGGCGTGGTGCAGTCATCTCTCGCTCCAGTCAGGTCGCCAGCGATGAAAGCGGAACCGGGCGCTGACGCCACCAGCAAGCCGCAGGCGGGTGATGGGCGGGGATGACCAGTCGAGGAAATGGGACGTCCGGCAGGGCTTTCGGGACAAGCGGCGGATGGGTCGACTGGACGGTCATTGCAATTGGCGCATGTGTCGGCGCCGCCATTGGGGTGGTGAACGCAACGTCTCTATTGATGGAATACGAGGCGGCCGGGCTCCGGATTGGTGTCTGGGAGCCGTGGGTCTGGGAGTTCTCTTCCGCCCCGGTCGTGGTGGCGCTGCTGCCTGCCGTGGGGTGGATGGTCGGGCGCTTTCCGCCTGTCCGGAAGGGCTGGCCGCTGTTCCTGGCCGCCCACATCGCGGGCGCCACGGCGTTCTCGGCTGTTCATATCGCTGGAATGGTGGGTATCCGGAAGCTCGTCTACGCAGCCGTCGGCAAGACCTACACATTCGTCGGGCCTGACCGGGAGCCAGCGCTTGAGCTGCTCTACGAGTGGCGCAAGGACGCGCTGACCTATGTCGCCATTGCCGGAGTCATCTGGCTCTGGCGCAACTGGCGCGTCGCTGGCGCAGCCGAGGCGGTCCGGCCGGAGGGGGCGGGCCAGCGGATCGAGGTGCGCGATGGGGGCAGAGTTACGTTTCTGGACATGCCCGATGTCGTTTCGGTGGAAGCGGCGGGCAATTATGTCGAGCTGCACGCCGCCGGACGGGTGCATCTGGCGCGCGGCACGCTGGCCTCGTTCGAGACGCGCCTTGCGGAGGCGGGGTTCCTGCGCGTGCACCGGTCCCGGCTGGTGAATCCCCGCCGCATCCGCTCCTACAAATCGACCGCGTCCGGTGATTTCGAGATCGAGCTCGATGACGGGCGGCTGGTGACTGGCAGCCGCAGGTATCGCGAGGCGTTGCGGGGCTTGAGCGGCGGTTAGGCAGCCGTTCCGGCCGACCGGGCTGGCGCGTCAATCTGACAAAAACAGCGGCGGGGTGGTTTTCCCCTGCTGCTGCACTGGTTATGGCTGGATCCGGCATGCGGGGGCGGCGTGCGGGTGGAGGGATTCGATGGACACCTTGCCGGAATGGTGGCCGGAGTGGGCGCATCTGCCGCCCTGGGCGATCGACGCCTGGACCTATTTCATGACGATCTGGGATCAGGGTGTGTTCGATCTCACCTACGGCCAGATCTTCACGGTGCTGGGCGTGTTCCTTGTGTCGCTGATCGTCAGGGGGCTGTTTGCCCGCACCATCGTTCGAGGCATCACGCGGGCGGCGGCGGGCACGCAGACGCATCTGGATGACGCTCTCGTCAAGTCGATCTCGGAGCCCCTGAAGCTCGTCCCGGTCATCATCGGCGTCTACATTGCGATGAACATGATCGAGCTGGCGGAAGAGGCGCGGACCGCCGCCGACGCCATCCTGCAGTCGCTTGTCGCCATCTCGATCTTCTGGACGCTGAGCCGGGCGGCGGGCGCGTTCTCGTTCATTCTCGGCAGCTACGAGAAGTCGCTGGGCTGGATGATCAAGACGTTTCAGGTGCTGTTCCTGGCGATGGGCCTGGCGGCGATCCTGGAGATCTGGGGCATCCCGATCCTGCCCGTTCTGGGCGGCCTCGGCGTGTTCGGCGTGGCGCTGGCGTTCGGCGCACAGGACCTGTTCAAGAACCTGATCTCGGGCATCTTCATCCTCATCGAGAAGCGGTTCGTGCCGGGTGAGTGGATCCAGGTCGAGGGCGTGGTGGAAGGGACGGTCGAGCAGATCGGGTTCCGGTCGACCACCATCCGGCAGTTCGACAAGGCGCCGGTCTATGTGCCCAACGGCGCGTTCGCGGATGCGCCGGTCATCAACTATAGCCGCATGACGCATCGCAGGATCAAGTGGATGATCGGGCTGGAGTACCGGTCGACGGTCGAGCAGCTGAAATACATCTGCGACGAGATCGAGGCCTATCTCTGGACCAGCGACGCGTTTGCGCGGCCGCCCGAGACCCCACTGCAGGTGGCGGTGGATTCGTTCAACGAAAGCTCGATCGACATCTCGCTGACC
Organism: uncultured Rhizobium sp.; assembly: GCA_964407665.1. Lineage (GTDB taxonomy): Bacteria > Pseudomonadota > Alphaproteobacteria > Caulobacterales > Hyphomonadaceae > CAYOWK01. Next base: position 38,128 of record CAYOWK010000014.1, read on the forward strand.
TGCTTCACGCGAACCACCCGGTACGATGACTGGATGGGAGAGAAGGAACAGCTGGCCTACCGGATCATGGAGATCGTGAAGGCGGCCGGAACCGATTTCGCGTTCCCGAGCCGGACGCTCTATGTCCACGAAGCGGACAGGCCGGAGCCGTTTGTGCCGCCGGCGCCCAGCGAGGCGGCGCGGCGTCTGCGCCAGGAACGGCTTGGCGAAACCGTAAAGCAGGTTTCGGTCAGCCGCGGGGACGACGACGGCGAGTAGGCTGGATCAGGCGGCGCGGGTGGCGGAGGCGGCGCGGACTTTCCAGAAGCGGAGGGCGCGCTGGGCTGCCGCGGCCGGCACCTGCTCGTAGAGCTGGCCAAAGGCTTCCGCCTTTGAGAGGCCTTGCGAGTCGCCGGACACGAGGATGCAGATGGTGACGAAGAGGCCGCGGTCGAAGTTGGCGCCCTTGCAGAGCATCGCCAGCGCGTCGAGGTCGCCCGTGTCGACCAGCTTCCGGGCGATGTCGAATTCGATATCCGTCAGGCGCGAGAAGGCGATCATGAATGCCGTGCGGCGATTGTCGCGCAGCAGCTGAACGAGAACTGGCGGCTTGAGTTCGTTGCGGCGCTCCAGCAGGGCGACGTGGTCAAGCGCGGTTTCGTAATCGCCGGGCAGCGCGCCGTAGGCAGTGGAAAGATGGTTGCGGCTGGCGGCGAGCGCAGCTTCGAGTTCGGACGGCGAGACGCCGTGGAATTTCCGCATGATCTCGCGGCGCAGCGAGTGCTCCACCTTGAGATAGACGTTGTTCAGGAGGTCGAGCGGGACCTGCTGGTTGCGGACGAAGGGGGCGTGCAGGACGGGATTGTCGGCGGCGCGGTCCGCGACGATCTCGAACGTCTCGCGGCCGATACGCGCGCGCGGATTTTCAAGCAGGGCGGCGACAACACGGTCTTCGCCGCGCTGGACGAGCGCGCTGGAGACTTCCTCGCAGATGTCGGTTCGGCGGGTAACCGCCATCATGTGCTCCTGGCCCTTTTGCTGGATGACATCGAGGATGTCGCGCTGGGTCAGGGCCGTCGATTTCTCGATCACGGGGCGGGCGACGTCGATCTCGTCAAGGGCAAGGCGGCGGGCCGTGCGGGCGAGCGGTGCGGTGCTTGTGGCGATCTTGCGGGCGAGCTCAGCGCGAACCTGGGTTTCCATGTCGGCGGCGACCGCTTCGAATATCTCGTCGAACAAGGCGCCTTCGGCCGGGGTCCGTGCGGTGTCGTCTTCCAGGAACACGTCCGTGACCTGACGGAGAAGCTCGCGCCGTTTTTCGCTGGACGTCTCCTTGGCGAGGTCCAGCAGCAGCGCGAAATTGCCTTTTGCAGACGCCATGAGCGTTTGCCTCCCAACACGATCCCGGACGGCAGGTTACGCAGTTCCGGTTAAGGGGGGCTTATTGAGAAGTCGGCAATCTGGGGGAGTGGCCTGTCCAGGCGAGGGGGGCGCACGAGCTTGACCCTCCGCCAGAGCTGATCCGTCAAGGCCTCGAAGTTGGGGTTCAGAGCATGAAGACCTTCGTTCGATTTCGGTCCTCCCAGTTTCCCGCCTACCCCGGCGAGGAGGATCAGATCAATCCCGGTCTCTGGGGGCAGCGTCTCGCGGAGCACCTGGCGAGACGTCTCGCGGAAAAAGGCATCAGTCCTGGACAGATTGTACTGGAGGACTGGGGATGCCTGCTGCCTGTGGACGTGGACGGCCAAGCGATGGCGGTCTGTTGCGGCCACCAGGATGGCGACGATGACGAGTTCGTGATCTTCACGAATCCCGACCGCCCCGCCATGCGGCGCTGGTTCCGGAGCTTCGATCTCACCCAACCCTTGACGCGGCTGACGGGGGCCCTGGCCGAAATTCTGGAAGCGGACCCTCAAGTGCGAAACGTCGAGTGGAGCGCGCCGTCGCGGTGAGGGGCCCCAAGCCCTCGGCCGCGCGCGCCTTCGGCGGCTCAAGGATACCGCTGTTACGTTGCGGACCGCTTTTCATCCAGCGTCAGCCATTCCAGTTCTGCGGCTTCCAGCTCGGCGCGGGCGGCGGTCAGGCGGTTGGCGCGGACCTGGTAGGCCTTGGGGTCCTTCGTGAAGAGGGCGCTGTCGGCCATCGCGTCTTCCAGCGAGGTGATCTCCGCCTGCAGGCGCGGCATCAGCTTGTCGAGTTCGGTCAGCCGGTGCTGGTCCTTGAACGACAGCTTGACCGGAGGAGTCGACCTGGCGGCGACTTTTGGTCCGCCCTTCTCCGGCGCATCTGGCGTTGACGAGCGGAAGCTGGTGGCGGCCTTGGCCGAGCCGCGCTGGGAGACGTAGTCAGCATAGCCGCCCGGCGTCTCCATCCAGATGCCGTCGCCTTCGGGCGTCAGGATGGAGGTGACGACGTTGTCGACGAAGGCGCGGTCGTGGCTGACGAGCAGGAGCGTGCCGTCGAATTCGGAGAGCATGTCCTCCAGGAGGTCCAGCGTCTCGATATCCAGATCGTTGGTCGGTTCGTCGAGCACCAGAAGGTTGGACGGCTTGGCCAGCGCCAGGGCGAGGGTGAGCCGGTTGCGTTCGCCGCCGGAGAGTTTCGAGACCGGCTGGCGGAGCTGGTTGCTCTCGAACATGAAGTCCTTGGCGTAGGCGGCGACGTGCTTGGGATGGCCCCGCACCATGATCTGGTCGCCGCCGAGCGGGGCCAGCGTATCCCAGAGCGTCTGGTCCTGCTTGAGCGACATGCGGGTCTGGTCGAGGTAGGCAATCTCGAGGTTCTTCGCGAGGCGGAGGTCACCCATGTCGGGCGGGAGCTGGCCGAGGATCAGTTTGAGCAGCGTCGTCTTGCCGGCGCCGTTGGGGCCGATCAGTCCAAGCCTATCGCCGCGCATGATGCGCAGGTTCAGGCCGCGCGCGATGGGGAGCGGACCATCCGGCGTCTGAAAGATTTTCGTGAGGCCTTTGGCGTCGATGACCAGACGGCTGGACTGCGCGCCGCTGTCGATGGCGAGGTTGGCGGTGTTGGCGGCGTCGTTGAGCGCGGTGCGCTTCTGCCGCTTTTCGGCGCGCATGTCCTGCAGGTTGCGGACGCGGCCCATGTTGCGCTTGCGGCGGGCGGTGACGCCCCGCGCCATCCAGCGCTCCTCGGCCTTGAGCTGGACCGACAGCTTGTCGAAGGCTTTTTCTTCTTCCGCCTCGACCTGTTCGACCCATTCCTCGAAATGCTTGTACCCCCGGTCGAGCGTGCGGACGACGCCCTGACGCAACCAGGCGACATCCGTGGAGACGTTCTCGAGGAAGCGACGGTCGTGGCTGACGATCAGGGCGGCCCCGCGGAAAGCCAGCAATTCCTTTTCAAGCAGTTCGATCGAGGCGACGTCGAGGTGGTTGGTCGGCTCGTCGAGCATCAGGATGTCGGGCTGGTGGGCGAAGGCGTGGGCAAGGGCGATGCGGCGTGACTGGCCGCCGGACGCCTTGGTCAGGTCCTGCTCGAAGGGGACGCTCCAGGTCAGAAGCTCGGATTCAGCGCGCCAGATCTCGTCGATGTCGAGCCCGTCCGAGACATAGTCGAGGGCGGTGGCGAAGCCCTTGAAGTCCGGTTCCTGCCGGAGATAGCGCGAGGTGACGCCCGGCTGGATGAAGACTTCCCCGCCATCGGCTTCAAGCTGTCCGGCCAGAATGCGCATCAGCGTCGATTTGCCCGCCCCGTTGCGCCCAACAAGCGCCATGCGCTGGTTGCGCGACAGGGCGATATCGACCCCGAGAAACAGGGGGGAACTGCCCAGTGTCAGGCGAACATTGCGGAGAGCGGCGATAGGGGGCTGGGCCATGCCCGCGCGTATGTGGGATACCCCCCCGCCCGGTCAAGGGCAGACAGGCGCCGCGCTGTCTGGTTCGCCAGATCTAGGGTGTCGACTTTCGGTCTGCCGTGCGCGCGCCCTGAAGGATATTGGGAAGGGAGTAGTTTCCCTCATGGCATTCGTGCGGAAAGGTGCGCTCGTTGCTGCGGTGGAAGGAGAATTCCGCCAGCCAGGGCTCGGTGTAGACCGGATCTTCGACGGTGTACTGGTAAACGAGTTCATCGGCAGAGACGCGCGTGAAGCGTTCGATGACTCTGGACGTGGCCGGTACAAGCAGGTTCGGGACGGACCGGATGCGCTCCTCGGGAGGTAGCCCGATGGTTTCCACCACCAGCGTGTCACCTTCCCAGCGACCGATCGAGTCGCCCATGCGAGAACGAAGCGCAGCAGGCCTGTGCGTGTCGGTCAGCGGGATGATCCGGGCTTCATCCCCGTACTCGGCGTGGATCACAACGTGGCCGGGCGCCTGCACAAACCGTATCCAGGTGAGCGCCAGGGTCGATGCGATGGGCGCGACCGCCCCCATCACGATGCACCGTTCCTGGAGCGGCCGCTGTTCGACCCCCTCCATCGGCTTGTCCATCGGGTCGGTGGCCTGCAGCTCCGCTCTCGCCGCCGGCGTCAGCGGCATGCGGCCGGTGGCGGGCAGAACGACCACGCGCGAACGCCGTTCGCCCCGGACCAGCGGGAAGCCATCCGTGGCTCCGATCAGGTGTTCGACCTCGGGGTCGATCTTCACGCTGGGATGGTCGGAGGACAGGAAGCCCCGCGAGGCCATTGCCACAAGCCGGCGGGAATCCGCCTCTGACACCACCAGCGTGGCCGACAGGGGGGAGGTCTCAAGGACCGGGAAGTAGTTCGTGGTCCAGTGGGCGTTCTGGAGGTCCGGACGGCCATCCGGGGTTCTCGGGAGGCTGGCGTCCGGCTTCAGGCTTGTTGGCTGATAGACCGCCTCGGGCGCGGCTTGCGCCACAGCGGGAGCGGTCGCCATCGCCGCCAGAGCGGCCGTAACAGCGAGTCTGGAGAACGGGAGGTTGAGGCGCATGCATGACCCAGCGGTGTTTGAGGAATAGCGGTTTGCAATTATTGTTTTTCGATATAAGTTTTCTCTGAATGAAGGCGGGGAAACCATGGCCGGAAGCGCCAAAAATCTGGCCGCAGGTAACGTGCCCTCGCCGGGTCCGACCGTGGGCGCCGGCTTTGCCCGCGGCCTGTTCGAGTTTGCCGTTTCTCGCGGAGCCGACCGCGCCGAGCTGTCGCGCCGCACCGGGGTGACGGCCGAGGTGCTCGCCGACCAGGACGCACGGGTCCCGATGGCAGCCTATGTCGCGATCATGCGGCAGGGGGTCGCCCTGTCAGGCGATCCCGCGCTGGCGCTGCACTATGGCGAGGCGGTGAACATCGCACGGGTGTCGATTGTCGGGCATATCGGGCGGGGCGCCGAGACCATGGCCGAGGCCCTGCAGCAGCTGAACCGCTATGTGCGCCTGATCGTGGAGACGGATGCGGCCACGGAAATCCCCGACCGCTTTTCGATCTTCTGGGAGGGCGACCGGCGCTGGCTGGTGGACACGCGGCAGAACGCGAACGCCTTTCCCGAACTGACTGAGTCCGCTTTTTCCCAGCTGATCTGCCACACGCGGGAATTCGGGCATGAAGCCAACCGGCCGATGGTGAGGGAGGCCCACGTCACGCATGCAAGGCCGGCTCATTGGGCCGAGTACGAGCGTGTCTGGCAGGCGCCGGTCGTGTTTGGCGCCGCGCGCAATGCGCTGCTGATGGACCCGGACTGGGAGCACTACCGCGTCGCGCGCACCGATCCCTATGTAACGGCTGTCCTGGCGGAGAAGGCGGACCGGATGATCGCCGAGCTGGACGAGGGCCAGACGATGGCTGGGCGTGTCCGGAAGGTGCTGCAGAGTTTGTTCGAGACACGCGAAGCCGGGATCGAGGCGGTGGTTCGCGAGCTCGGCGTCAGCCGCCAGACACTCTACCGCAGGCTCAAGGAGGAGGGCGTCACCTTCGAGGATCTGCTTGACGAGATGCGGCGGAAGATGGCCATCCATCACCTTGGGGGCGGCCGGGTGTCGGTGAACGAGACCGCCTATTTGGTGGGATTTTCCGATCCGGGCTCGTTCTCCCGGGCCTTCAAGCGGTGGACCGGCATGAGCCCGCGCGACTGGAAATCCGCCAATTCGTGAACCGCTTTCCCCGCAGACTTCGCCAATAACGGGAATGAGCGGGTCCAGAGTCCGATTGCGCCGGGTGGCCCGCAGGTGTGACTGTAGCGCGGGATGTGGCGGGGCCGGTGATGGCGGAGTTGGACGACAGGACGGTTCTGGACCTGTTCGGGGAGGCTCTGGATGTCGATCCCGGGCAGCGGGACGGCTGGCTGGCTGCGCGCTGCGGCGGCGATATCGCGCTGATGGACCGGGTTCGGCGGCTGATAGCTGCTGATGAGGAGGTTGAGGCTGGGGGCGGGGACACGGGGCCTGCGCCGCCGCCGGACCGGGTGGGGGTCTACCGGCTGGAGGCTCTGATCGGTGCGGGGGGAATGGGGTCGGTCTATCGGGCGCGGCGCGATGACGGCCTGTTTGACCAGACGGTGGCGATCAAGTTCATCCGCGCCATCCGCGGCCGCCACAACCTGGAGCCTCTGATCGACGCCGAGCGCAGGTCGCTGGCGCGGATGGACCATGGAGGCATTGCCCGGATCCTGGACGGCGGTGCGACGGACGGCGGGCTCCATTATCTCGTCATGGAGTTCGTGCCGGGTGTTCCCATCGACATCCATGCGGATGGGCGGGCGCTGTCGGCTCCAGACCGGGTGCGGCTGGTCCGGCAGGTCGCGGCGGCGCTGGCGCATGCGCACCACAACCGGATCGTCCATTGCGACGTCAAGCCGTCGAACATCCTGGTGACGGCGGACGGCAAGGCCAAGCTGATCGACTTTGGCGTGGCCCGCCTGCAGGAGGTGGCAGAGACCGGCGTGCTGGACGGGGCGACGCGCAGCCATGCAAGCCCGGAGCGTCTGGAGCGCCGCCCCGCGACGCTGGGCGATGATGTCTATTCGCTGGCGGTCACGCTCTACCAGTTGCTGGCGGACCGCCTGCCATGGTCCGACCCGGATCGCCGCGATCTGCTTGAGGTTCCCCCGCCGGTGAGCGGGTTCGTGACCACCGACGCGGGCGGCTATCCGCTGGCCGACCTGGATGCGGTTCTGGCGAAGGCGCTGAACCTGCAGGCCGAGGCGCGATACCGGACCATCGACGAGTTCGATGCTGACCTGGCGCGCTGGCTGGAGCGCAAGCCGGTGAAGGCGCTGCCGGCCTCGCTGGGCTATACGGGCGCCCGGATGCTGCAGAGGCGGCCGCTGGGCGTACTGGGCGCTGCAGGCGGGCTGGCGGCGCTGGTGCTGGCGCTGGTGACGATATCCGTTCTCTACCTGCAGTCCGAGGAGGCCAAGCAGGCGGCGGACGCGCGGTTTGCCGAAGTCCGTTCGCTCGCCGGCTTCATGCTGTTCGACCTCAACCAGCAGCTGGAGCAGACGCCCGGCGCCAGCCAGGTGCGCCTTGCGATGGCCGAGAGGGCGCAGGGCTATCTCGACGCGCTGGCGGCGTCGGCGGGTGACGATGCCGAGTTGCAGCGCGAGACTGCGGTCGGGCTGACGCGGCTTGCAGAGGTGCAGGGCGTACCGAGCCGTCCGAACCTCGGGCTGTCGGCGGAGGCCAAGGCCAATCTCTTGCGGGCGGAGGGTGTGCTGGCTGCTCAGGTTGCGGCTACACCGGAAGATGCTGCGCTTCGTGCCGATCTGGGCAAGGCGCGGTATTTTCTGGCGATCCTGACGGGAACGATGGACCTCGATCAGGCGGCGCAGATGGACTGGGCGGGCAAGGCGGAAGCTGATCTTGCTGCTGCGCTGGAGGGGCTCGCGGAGGCTGGTCCGGCCAAGCTGGCGGACGTGTCGGTGTTGCTCATGGGGGCGCGGCTGACCGCGTCCGACGCGATGCAGATGCAGGACCGGCATGCCGAGGCGCTGGTGATCCGCGAGGCGGAGGAAAAGCGCATGCTTGCAATGCCGGACGATCAGCGCGCGACGATCGTTCACGAGTTTCAGGCGGGCCGCGTGGCTGCGCTTATGGGGGACAGCCTCTACTATCTTGGACGAATGGAGGACGCGCTGGGGGCCTATGAGCGCGCCGCCGCATCCTTCGAGGGCGGGCTGGAGACCCGGCCGACGCATCGAAAGCTGCTCGAGGGTGCGGTCTATGCGCGCTGGTCGCTGTCGGGAACGCTTGCGGAGCTGGGGCGCAACCGGGAGGGGCTGGATGAGGCGCTCAAGGCCGAGGCGACGGCGCGGCGGCTGATGGACTGGGACCCGGCTGACCGCCTGTCGATCCAGAATTTCGACATGGCGACTGGGCAGGTGACGCTGATGCTGAACGCCACGGGAAGATCGGCGGAGGCGTTGGAGCGTGTGGAGACGGAAATCGCCCTTCGACGCCAGCGACTGGCCGCGAGGCCGGACGATGTGGAGCTGCTGCGATCCGTTGCTGTGCCGATGCGGGGGCGGGCGGAAATGCTGCGCGATGCGGGCGACAAGGCTGCTGCGTGCAGGGCGTTCGGCGAGGCGCGCGATGCGTGGGATGAACTGGACGCCAAGGGCCGATTGTCGGACTTTGACCGGCGAGTGGATGTGGCGTCGATCGAGACAGCGTTGAAAGAGCTGGGGTGCGGATGATCCGCCCTAGGGTGACAGCGCGTCCTGCAGCCAGGCGCGGGCGACGCGCCAGGAGCGTTTGACGGTAGAGACGGATATGCCGTCGAGGTCGGCGATTTCCTCCAGCGTCAGGCCGGAGAAATAGCGCAGTTCGACCAGCCGGGAGAGTTCGGGCGCTGCGGCGGCCAGGCGCTCCAGCGCGTTGTGGATCATCTCGACGTCGACGCCGCCTGTATCCTGCGCGGCGTTCTCGGCGATTTCCGTGATCAGCGTAACCTGCGGGGCCGAGCGCTTTCCGGCGCGCATGCGGCGGACTTCGTCGATCAGGACCTGGCGCATGATGTGAGCGGAATAGGCAAGGAAGTGGGTGCGTTCGCGCGCCGAGACCGAGCGCTGGCCCATGATCTTCAGCGAGGCGCCGTGGACGAGTTCGGTCGGAGCAATGTGCTGGCGGGCGCGGTCTCCGGCCAACATCTTGCGGGCGAGGACGCGCAGTTCCTCGTAGACTTCAGCGAAGAGACGGTCGCGCTCCTCAGGCGACACGCCTGGCAGCGGTGTTGCGGCGTCTGCCTGCATATCGGCGGCGGACATCCTGTTTTCCCCTCTTGCGCGACTGCCGTCCCCAGCGGCCGCTGTCGGGAGTTTGATGCAAGCGGTGGGCCGTGACCAGTCCCCGGGGGGGGCTTCTCGGCGCGCACCTTCTGCGAGGATTCAGATGGGAGGCTGAGGCGCAGTCATCAAGACGGTTGTCGGCGATGTTCAGCCTACGCAAATCGCGAGACGCCTCGCGCCTTCAGCACCTGGACAGCAAAGAGTACATCGTCGCGATCCACGAGAAGCAGATCAGGGCGGCTGAGCAGTCGGGGCGTTTGCACCAATGCGACTAGTTCCACGAACGCCTCTCCCAGCGAACGCAGAAGCTGGTCAAGTGGATAGGCTTGCGGGGAGCCCAGATGAATGTGGGCCAGGCCGCCCACAACCTCGACTTCAAAGGCCGGATTTGAGTCCTCAATGCTGCAGATGACTCGCCCTTTGAAGGTCGCAGCGAGCCGTAGCGAGCGCATGAGCGCCGATACTGCCTGGAACAGATCCTTGTTCTCGAGGATATGTGCGTGCGGCTCGCCGAGCTTGAGATTGCCGACAACAAATCTGTTCGACGCGAACGGATCAGCCTGAGGCAGGCCGACGATGCTCTCTGGCCAGTTCTCTGTCAGGATTTCAAGAGTGACGAGTTGCGGCATCCGTCAGCCCGGCCCCTCGCTGCCTCCGGCGCGCTGTTCGACCGAGCGGAAGGCGGCGGAGAGGCGGCGGTAGAAGCTGAGGCGGTTCTGGTCGTCGATGGAGAGGAATTCCTCGACCTGCTTGGCGCCGGCGAGGGGGATGGGGGTTTTGCCCTTCAGGGCGGCGGTCATCATGATCGCCCACATCCGCGCCGACATCTCCCCGCCGGTGACCTTGGTCATGGGCGTGTCATTGTCGTTGCCGACCCAGACGCCGCCAACGTAGAGCGCATTGTAGCCGAGGAACCAGGCGTCACGCCAATCCTGCGAGGTGCCGGTCTTGCCGGCGACGTCCCAGCCGGGGACCTGGGCGGCGCGGCCTGTGCCCTGCACGACCACGCGCGAGAGCATGCCGGTCATGTCCTCGGCGAGATCCTGCGCGTAGATCCGCGGCGGCTCGGCATCCGGATGAGTGTAGAGGACTTCGCCCCGCGAGTTGCGGATTTCCTGGACGACGTAGGGCGTCATCTGCAGCCCGCCCCGGGCGAGAACGCCATAGCCGGTGGTCATGTCCAGAAGGGTCACGACGTCCGAGCCCAGCGTCACGGAGGGGTAGTTGTGCAGCTGGGTGCGGATGCCGAAGCGGCGGGCAAGGTCGGTGACGCGCGCGACCCCGATCTCGGCGCCGATGGCTGCGGAGACCGTGTTCAGGGATTCTGCCAGCGCCTCGGACAGCGTGACGGCGCCGCGATAGCCGCCGCCATAGTTGCGGGGGCGCCAGCCATTGATCTGGATCGGTTCATCATACCGGACCGAGCCGGGACGCAGGCCGGCTTCGAGGGCTGCAGCCCAGACAAACATCTTGAAGGATGAGCCAGGCTGGCGGCGGGCCTGCACGGCGCGGTTGAACTTGGATTTGGAATAATCGAGGCCGCCCACCATCGCTCTGAGGGCGCCGGTGTGATCCATGATGACGGCGGAGGCTTCGGACGCGTTGCGTGAGGCGCCCATCTCGGAGAGGCCCCGTTCGACGGCGTCCTGGGCGGCGGCCTGCACGTCCAGGTCCACGGTGAGCTGGACGACGAGATCCGGCGGGGGATTGGGCAGAAGGTCGTGAACCTGCTGGATCGCGTAGTCGAGCGCGTGGCCGGCGAAGCTGTCCTGATCGCCCTGCCGGAATTCGAGCTGCTGGCGCTTGGCGTCGTCGGCCTGCTGAGCGGTGATGAAGCGCGCCTCCACCATGCGGTCGAGGACGTAGTGCTGGCGTTCCTTCACGGCGGTCGAGTTGGCGTCGCGGGCGTAGCGTGACGGCGCCTTCGGGAACGAGGCCAGGATGGCGGCCTGGGCGAGGGTGAGGTCTTCTGGCGCGACGCCGAAATAGGTGTGGGCGGCGGAGTCCAGTCCGTAGGCGCCCGCGCCCAGATAGATGCGGTTGAGATAGAGTTCGAGAATGTCCTGCTTGCCGAGCATCCGCTCGAGATCGACGGCAAGGCGCGCTTCCTGCGCCTTCCGGCGGAGCGTCTGGTCTGGCGTCAGGAAAAGGTTCTTTACGAGCTGCTGGGTGATGGTCGAACCACCCTGCACGGTGCGGCCCGCGCGGACGTTTTCCAGCGTGGCGCGGAAGATGGCCGAGTAGTCGACGCCCTCGTGGGCGAGAAAGCGGCGGTCCTCGGCGGCGATGAAGGCGTTGACGACGTGGTCCGGCAGGGCGCTCAGGCGGACGGCGCGACCGTAGCGGGGACCGCGGACGGCGATGGTCTTGCCAGCAACGTCAACGAACTCGACCGCTGCTTCGCGGTTGAGCGTCCACAGGGCCTCGCGCGAGGGTAATGACGGCATCTGCGCGAACATGGTGTTCCACAGCAGACCGAATGTGACGACGCCGACGGCGAAGGCTGTGCCTGCGACCTTGAGGGCGAGCGGGCCCCATTTCTTCAGAAAATCAGGCGTTTGAGGCGGGGAAACCATGTCCGGACCCCGCGCTCGGGCGGAAGCGGCCACAGCTGCCGGCAATTCGGGCGCCGGTTGTCCGGGCGACCCGTCATCCGGCTTGCCGGTGGTTTCGTCAGTCATCGGGCGATTCCACACCGTATGGCGGGCCGGAGTCCCGCAGACCTGCTCCCCATAACCTTAACCAACGCCGGGCGTAAGGGCGGCGATCCAGCCCCGCACACGATTTTCAGTCCGGATTGCGCCGGTCGTCGTCCGAATGCCCCTGATACACCCGGGGGCTGTCAGTTCGTCCGCCGCGATCCATCTGCTGCGGCGGCGGCGGTGGCGGCGGCGGAGGCGGAGGAAGCGGAGGAGGAGGAGGTGGTGGTGGAGGCGGTGGCGGCGGAACAGGCGGTGGTGGGGGAGGCGGTGGCGGCGGAGACCCGCCGCCGCCGTTGTTGCCGCCGTTGTTGCCGCCGTTGTTGCCGCCGCCGTTGTTGCCGCCGCCGCCGTTATTGCCGCCGCCACCGTTATTGCCGCCGCCACCGTTGTTGCCGCCGTTATTGGGCGGGCGGTTGTCGCGGTCGCGATCCCTGTCGCGATCCCGGTCACGGTCACGATCCCAGTCGTCGTTGTGGCGGTCGCGGTCCCGGACAATGATCATGCGGCTGTAGGCGTCGTTGTACCAGAAGCCCCAGGGGTAGTTCCGGCGATAGTCCTCGTAGGCGTACCAGGTGTTGAGCTGGGAGGCGTAGCGCCAGGCGCGCTCGTCGCGCCGGCGCAGTTCCTGGATGGCGTCCGAGGCTTCGCGGCGCCAGGCTCCCCAGGGGAATTCGGCCAGGTATTCGTCGTAGGCTTCGTAGGTGTTGTCCGCGAGGGCGAAGCGCCAGGCTTCCTCGTCGCGCAGGCGCAGGGAATCGAGGGTGCGGCGGGCGTCCGGCACCCATTTCGACTTCGGATAGTCGGCCAGGAAGCGCTCGACCTCGATGGGGGAGCCCGAGCGGGCGGCCTTGAGATAGGCGCCCTGGTCGGTGCGCCAGAGCGTATCGAGCCGCTCGTTGGCGCTGCGGGCGTTGGCGCCGGCAGGCCATTTCACGAGGAAATCCTCGAATGTCACGATATCGTCCGAGCGGCGGATGGCGTTCCAGTCGGCCAGCTCCTCGCGGGCGAGGCGCGGGGCGGCCCGCTCGGCCACCAGCTGGCGGGCGCGGGCTTCGCGGGCGCTCCAGCCATAGCGGGAGAGATAGGACTGGTAGGAGGCTTCTGTGTCCAGGCGGGCGGCCTCGGTCCAGGCGGCGTTCTCGGCGGCGTTCAGCGCGTCGATGCGGGCCTGCGCCTGCTGGGCGTTGAGGCCCGTGGGATAGGCGCGCAGGTAGCGCTCGTAGCCGGAGGGTACGTCCGACATGGCGGCCGAGCGCCAGGTCTCGTCGTGAATCTGCTCGGGCGTCGGGCCGGTGGCGCAGGCGGCCAGAGCCATCGCTGAGGCGGCTGCGGCCAGCAAGAGGCGCAGGCGTGAAGGCCGGCTGCGCGAGAGATGAGGTGTATTGGCGGTCATGTAGTCCTCCCGAGCCTTTCGCATACTGCACCGAAGATGAACGGGAGTGGAATGACCTCTTTTGCTATGCGCCTGTTTGGTGTTGTGCGCGCGTCTGCCTGTTCACGTGAACCGACTATCTGTGAGCCCCGCCCTCGTGGTTCGACGGACGGGCGCTTTGCGCCCTGCTCACCATGAGGGCTACTTTGTTGCTGGTGGTTGGTCTGTCATTCCGGGTGCGCTTTCTCCTTCGGACCGGCCTTCGCCGTCCGTGATGCTGTCGTTTCCTCCCGTTTTGCCCTTTCAGGCATGGGAGGCCGGGGCGCGTGGAAACGCGCCTTGTTTAGTACATTGCCAGCTTGCGCTGGCCGGATGCGTACGGGTGCGATCGGTTCTGGCTTGGGCCAGAACCGTGAATCGCACCCGCCTTATGAATCGAGTCGGATTCACGCGTTTGGCGCGACGCGCCAAACGCGATCCGGCTCGGCACGCGCCCCGCAGGTCGTTGTCAGCCCGGCAAGGTACAATCGAGGATTTCCGCTACCAGCGTGGGAGCCCTGACCGGCTTGCCGCCCCTTGCGGGAAGACGGCCGGACACAAGTCACGCTGGACGTTGGTCCAGGTCCTACACCGGGCCGCACGTGCAGGAGTGACCGCCACCCCTGGACGCCCCGGTTTCGCATCACCGGGGCCACGAAGGATCTGCCTTGCCCGCCGGGCCCACGTTACAGGGGAGCCCGGCAGATCGGGCTGGGTTTCGTACTGCGCTGGATACGCCAAATCCTTTGACCGGGGCGGAGTGGGGTGGCACGACAGCGGGCGGCCATTGGCCGTCTGCACGGACCGTAGAGTCCGGCGGGTCTCAGGGAGCGAGCATCATGATCAGACATAGCCGTAATGTGTCCGGAGCCAGCCGCAGGGAGGCGATGCTGGGGTTTGCAGGGCTCGCAGGCGTGTCCGCGCTGGCTGCGGGGGTGGGTGGTCCGGCGGCCTATGCGCAGGAGGCCCTGGCGGGCGGAGCCGTGGATGTGACCCCGGCGCTGGCGCGCTATATCTCCGGGGCGAAGGCGGCGGCGATTGCGCCGGACATTGCGGAGATGGGCCGGCTGCACATTCTCGACACGCTGGCGTCCATCGTGGCGTGCCGCGATCTCGAAGCAGCTGTTCTTGGGCGCAAGTATGCGGCGATGAAGAGCGGCTCGGCGCGGCGCAACACGGCGACCATGCTGGGCACCAGGCAGAAGGCGGGGCTGGTGGACGCGGTATTCGCCAGCGCGATGGCGGGCCATGGCGCCGAGATCAATGATTTCATCCCGTCGGCCTTCGTGCAGCCGGGGCCGTCCATCGTCAGCTGCGCGGTGAGCCTTGCGGAGCTGCGCGGCGGTACGGGGCGCGATGTGCTGCGGGCAGTGGTGGCCGGCTATGAGCTGGCGGGGCGCATTCCGAAGGCGCTGGGCGACCGCAATCTGCGCGACAGCGGCATCGCCAACCATGGCGTCGGGCCGGTGTTCGGCACGGCGACGGCGGCTGCGGTGATGATCGGGCTGCCGGAGGACCGGATCAGCGACCTGCTGACCTATTGCGCGCAGCAGGCCTCGGGCTCGTGGCAGTGGCTGCTCGATGTAGAGCATATCGAGAAGGCGTTCGTGTTCGCGGGCATGGGCGCCCGCAACGGGCTTGAGGCGGCGCTGATGGTGGAGGCGGGCTTCAGGGGCGTACGCGACAGTCTCGACAATCCGGGCGGATGGATGCGCTCGAAGATCTTTGCGGGGGGCGATGGCGACCGCGCGTATCTCGTGGAGGATCTGGGCGTGCGCTCGGAGATGCCGCACACGGCGTACAAGCGCTATCCGGTGGGCGGGCCGACGCAGCCTGCGATCGACGGGATGCTGAAGCTGTTGCCGCAGATCGACCGCGCGGCGGTGGAGGGCGTGCGTATCGAGATGCCCGGGCGATGGCAGGCGTTCCGCGATGCGGCCATGCCGGCGCTGAACCTGCGCTATACGACGTCGCTGATCCTGCTGGACGGACGGCTGGATTTCACGTCGGCGCAGTCGCTTGAGCGGATGCACAAGGATGCCGCCGTGAAGGCGATGATGCAGAAGGTGGAGATCGTTCATGATCCGGCGCAGGAAACGCCTGCGGGCGAGGCGCGCCGGGAGTCGGCGCGGGTGATCGTCATGGAGCGCGGCGGCAGGCGGCACGAGATCTTCGTGCCGTATGTGGTGGGCTTCCCGTCGCATCCGATGAGTGCGGCCGAGGTGGAAGCCAAGGCGATGGAGCTGATGGCGCCGCGCCTTGGCGAGAAGCGCGCGCGGGCCGTGGTGGAGCAGGTACGGGAGCTCGAGGGGATGAAGTCGGCGGGCAGGCTGGCGGGGATGATTGCGAGCTAGGGCTGGCCGGGGGCGTTACCCCCTCCTGTTCCGTGACCATACTGGCGGCTTGAGTGTTGCGCCTCCCCCGTTCGGGGGAAGAGCGTCTGTAGCTGCTGCGCTTCTTACCACGGCAGCGGCTGGAGGTCCGGGTCGAGCCAGGCGAGGCGGGCTGCCGGGGTGAACAGATGGGCTCTCGACCAGTGGGCCAGAATCCAGTCCGGGCGTCCGAGGTCGCTGGCGAGCAGGGTCGCGAGGATGGCGGACAGGGGTTTGTCCGGGACGGCGTCGATATGGGCGCGGGCGGCGCGCATCGAGGCCAGCGTGATGGTGTGGTGGTAACCGCCAGTGTCTGTGTTCGCGACGCCGGTGGCTTCGTTGTAGGCGCGGATGAGACCGGGCATGCGCGTCTCGGCGTCCGGGCCATGGCTTGAGATCACCCAGAGTGCGGCGGCCCAGTGGGCGGCGTGGGTCCATTCGGGTTTGGGCAGGGAGCGATCTTCGACACCAAGGCCGATGCGTTCGATGTCTGCGTCTGTGAAGGGGGGCATGGCGGGTTCCTGAAGGGTGCGGCGGACCTGTCAGGAGGCTCCGCCCGGAGTGTGGCGGAGCGGGTGATGCGGGGACCGGACTAGCCGGTCGTCACGCGCATGCCAGCCGCCGCCAGGGTGATCTGGCGTTGCTGGATCTGCTGAAGGGACAGCTTCGTGCGCATGGCGGAGTGTCTAGCATTGCCCGCGTGTCGTCGTCCAGATTTGCCCGGAACGCTGCGGCGCCCTGAACGACAGCCGAGAATATAGTGGCGGTGACGGCGCCTGCCTGCTGGCGGGCCGCCGTCTTCGCGTGCTTGATCGGCGCGTGATAAACCTTCCGGGGGATGGAATGACAACCGAACTGATGATGCTGGTCTATACGACCGCCCTGCTGATCGTGCTGGTGCTGGCGCAGACGCTGGCGGGGATCATGGCGCAGGGGCTGATGCCGCTGGCCGGGCCGCGTGACGAGCTGCCGCCGCCGGGCAAGTTCCAGCTGCGCATGAAGCGCGTGGTCGACAACCACCGCGAGGGGCTGCTGATGTTTGCGCCACTGGTGCTGGTCGCGGCGGTTGCGGGCGTGACGAGTCCGTGGACCGAGCTGGGCGCCCAGATCTATTTCTTTGCCCGCCTGGTGCACGCAGCGCTCTACGTCTCCGGCGCGCCGCTGGTGCGGCCGCTGGCGTGGGGGGCAGGCCTTGCAGGGCTCGGCATGATCCTGCTGGCGCTGCTGGGCTGGATCTAGCTGCGGGCTCTACTTCGCCGCGAGCCGTTCGTTCGCCCATGTGATGAAGTGCCGGATGTTCGGGCGGTCGGTGTGGCCGCCGTCGTGCTGGCGCCAGGCAAGATCGCCGCCGAGGATGCTCTCGTTGACGGGCGGCAGGGCCGATATTGCGGGATCGGGCGTGAGCCCTGCGGCTCCGAGAAACTTCCAGACAGGTTCGGCCGCCCGTGTGGCCTTGTAGGCGCCGAGCGGATCGAGCCAGAGGCTGTCGCCCTGTTCGGGGATGCCGATGCTGATGAAGAGCGGGCGGGGCGCGGCGAGGGCGATCAGCTGGTGGCTGTCGACGGGCAGGTCGCCTGGGGTGAGGGCTCCGGGATCGGCTGAGGCGTAGCGGATGAAACCGCCCGCCATCCAGTGGAAGAAGGGACCTGCGAGGTTGGTGACGCTCTCGCCGTAGTCGCGGCGGAGCAGCGTTGCGCCGCCCTTGCCGGATGATGCGACGAGGCCGGCGGCGATGCGCTCGTCGAAGGCCATGCCGACCAGTGCGGCCTTGCCATAGCGGGAGACGCCCTCGATGCCGATGCGCTTTGCATCGACGGCGGTGTCGGCGGACAGGAAGTCGAAGGCGCGGCTGGCGCCCCAGCCCCAGGCGCGCAGGGCGCCCCAGTCCTCCGGCGCGCGGGCGGCGCCGTTCGTGGAGTAGCCGATGACGCCGGATGTCAGGCCTTCGGCGTTGTCAGGCTGGACAGTGTCGGTGTCGAGCATGGCGTAGCCCCAGCCGCCGGCAATGAGCTGGTGCTGGCGCGGCATGTCGCCGTGGGCGTCGGCCAGCGGTTGCGGCGTGGCGTCTTCGGGGCCGAGCATGATGAGGACGGGCGCAGGGGCGGCGGCGTTCGCGGGGGTGACGACCAGCATGCGAAGTTCGACCTGGACGCCTGCGGGCGAGGGCCTGACGGGACGGCCAATCACGCGGCGCGAGACGACCGGGACGTCCGCTATCGTCTCGCGGGCGGTATTCTCGACGGTCCAGACGATGACCGGGGCTGTCGCGGGCACGCGGCCGTAGATTTCGCGCTCGAACGCGGCGGCGATCTCGGCCCGGCGGGCCGGCCATTGATCCGGAGACGTGACGGGGCCGCCCGCCGCGGTGGTGAGGAGGTCCGGCAGGTTCGGGTAGGGGGTGGCTTCGGCCTCGTCGTAGTTGGCGGGGTTGGGGCCGGTGGATTCGGAACTGCGCGGCGGAAGCAGCGATGCGACCCCGACGCGCGCCTTCATGAGTTCGACGGGGGCAGCGGCGGGGGCGACGGACGGGGCCGAGGCGCATGCCGTCACGGCGAGCGCAAGGGCGGCGGCGAGCGTGCGGGGAAAACCGTTCATGGCGGCGGGCGATCAGCCGGGGCAGGCCAGCGGGGCGGCGGCGTCGTAATTGCCGACCTTGGTGATGCGCCAGCCGTCCGCGAACTTCTTCAGCTCGTAGGACGAGGCGCGGTCCTTCGGCGGGAGAGGTTCATTGGCGGCGGTCAGGCGCGAATACTTCATCGCGCCCCAGGCCGTGTCGGGGCCGGTCATGCAGCCCTTGATCTGGTAGATGTCGGAGTGGTGGTAGCCCTGCGCATGGAGGGCCTGGAAGGATCGCGCGAGGTTGGCGGACTCCTCGGCCTCGCTGGGGCCGGTGCGCCAGAAATCGCGTGCGAGCGTGGCGTGGTCGTAGGTGTTCCAGACTTCGGTATAGCGCTTGAGGAAGGCTTCGACGTCGCCGGCGCCCGATGGTTCAGCCGGTTTGCTTGCGCAGGCTGTGGCGAGCAGAGCAAGGGCAAACAGGGCTACGCGCGAGGCTGCCAGTCGGTTGTGGGCCATGGAAGTATCCTCGGTGGCTGCGAATCTGCTTGTGGCCGTAGCCGCGCTCGCTAGGTTTTCCCAATGAACACGAGGGACCGGCGCTGACGCAAATGTATTTTGTTTCTTGCCTCATGCGGGCCGTCGCGTTTCTCCGGGGCGTCGAGCCGACGGTTCTTGCGCGCGGGACGTCGATCGCTGAGCGCTGGCCGGGTTATCGAGGCGGCGCAGCTCTTGCCAATCACTGGGTAGCGGGAACGCTGACGGAGCAGGACGGTGATGTGGCGGTGGTCTGGCGCATCCGCGCCTTTTCCTACTCGGTCTGGACGGCGGGACTGGTGGGCTGGCTAGTCATCGCGTTTTTTGCAAGCAGCTTCTTTATGGTCCGCGATTTCGACTGGCGCGCTGTCCTCTTTGGAATGCTGTCGCCGGTCTGGGTTCTGGCGATGGGGCGCTTCGCAAGGATGCGATACGTCCCTTGGCGAAGGTTCATCCTGCGGGACATCTCCCGTCGCGCAGGCCTTCCCGCCGACGCTGGCCGGTAACATTCCCGCCTTTTCGCGCGGACGCGTGAGCGCCGCCAACATCCTTGCAAGACCTTTCGACCGGTCCATTTGAAAACCAGCCGGAACAGTGCTTGTATGCCGTCACGACAACATACCGCTTGTTCGAAAAAGAGCGGATGCCGGAAGGAACGACCCATTGGTGACGCGTAACGAAGCGCTGGCGATTCTCACGTCCAAAGGCCAGCTGCACGAGATCCGGACCACGCAGGTTCCGCGTCCAGACGGGACGTCATGGCCGCTGCGGACGTTCGTCAACGCGCCGCCCACCCTGCGGGAGCTCTATTGCGAGGCGCGCTCGGACAAGCAGTTCCTGGTCTACGAGGGCCTGCGGCTGTCGTTCGAGGACACATGGCGCGAGGCGTGCCGCCTGGCCACCGCGCTGGTCGAGCTGGGGGTTAAGCGGGAGGACCGCATTGCGCTGTCGATGCGCAACTATCCCGAGTGGGTCGTCGCCTACATGGCCATCACCTCGATCGGGGCGATGTGCGTGGCGATGAACGCGCTGTGGCAGCCCGACGAGATGGAGTACGGCCTCGGCCATTGCGGATCGAAGATGCTGATCTGCGACCAGGAGCGGTATGACCGCCTGCAGCTGTGCAAGTCGGTGTCGCCGGACCTGAAGATCATCGTGGCGCGCGCAACGAAGCCGCTGCCGGAGGGCGTGCTGTCCTACGAAACCCTCATGAAGCGTCCGGAGACGTCGATCATGCCGGGCGTCCGTCCGCTGCCGGACGATGATGCGATCATGTACTTCACCTCTGGTTCGACCGGGCATCCCAAGGGGGCCGTGTCGAGCCATGCGAACGTGCTCAATGCGCTGATGTCGTGGGAGCTGGATCTCTACGCGGCGTTCGTGACGGGGCTGGTGGAGAAGCCGCCGGCGGACGCGCCGCAGGGCGTGGCGCTGCTGGCGATTCCGCTGTTCCACGTGACCGGCTCGCACGCCGTCTTCCTGCAGTCCTTCCGGCTGCAGCGGCGGCTGGTGTCGATGTACAAGTGGGACGTGGAGAAGGCCGGCGAGCTGATCGAGGCCGAGCAGGTCACGACATTCGTGGGCACGCCGGCGATCACCGGCGACCTCGTGCAGGAAGGCAAGCGGTCGTCGCGCGATTTCTCGTCGCTGAGGTCGGTCGGCGGCGGCGGCGCCTCGCGGGCGCCGGAGCAGGTTCGCGCCATCGACGCCACCTTCCCGAACGCCCAGCCGGGCACGGGCTGGGGCATGACGGAGACCAACGCCATCGGCGTCGGCATCGCGGCGGGCGACTATCTGCGGTTCCCCGAGAGCTCGGGCCGCATATCCGCTGTGCTCGACATGCGGGTTGTGGGCGAGGACGGCAAGGAGGTCGCGACCGGCCAGCGCGGCGAGCTCCAGGTGCGCGGCGCCTCGATCATGAAAGGCTACTGGAACAGGCCGGACGCGAACGCCGAGTCGTTCGTGGGCGAGTGGTTCCGGACGGGCGACGTGGTCACGGTCAATGACGAGGGCTTCGTGTTCATCGTAGACCGCATCAAGGATCTCGTGATCCGGGGCGGGGAGAACATCGGCTGTGGCGCAGTGGAGTATGCCCTTCAGGAGCACCCCAATGTCATCGAGGCCTGCGTCTATGGCGTGCCCGATGAACGGCTTGGAGAGGAAGTGGCGGCGACGATCTATGTCGACCGCGCGGTCAGCGAGGAGGAACTGCGTGCCTTCCTGGAGCCGCGCCTCGCGAAGTTCCAGATCCCGCGCTACTTCACGATGTCTGGCGAGCCGCTGGCGCGCGGCGCGACCGGCAAGATCCTGAAGAAGGAGCTGAGGGTCGAGGCAGCGAGGTTGCTGGCGAAGACCAAGGTTGGCGCGTAGAGGTAAGGCGCCGTTGGGCTGCCGCAGGGGCAGGTAGGATCTTTCCACAGAAAGCGTTTCCCGTCCTGCGCGAGCGGGCTTGCGTGCGGTCAAGGCCTGACCACCGTTTGTGGCGCCGCCGGCTTGGGCAAAGCGGCGCCTGACGGGCGAGGGGATGCCGCCTTTTCTTTCAGGCTACGGAGCATTCGAAGATGGCGGCGCGCCGAGAGGTGACGCCGCGCTGCGGGCGCGGCTTGGTCGGCAAGGTTTGAACAGGGTGGACGGAAGATGAAACGAACGGGTGCGGGCCTGAAGATGGCGCTGGCGTCGGCAGTGGGGGCGATGGCCCTTCTTACGGGGCTGTCGGGCGCTGCGTGGGCGCAGACGGCTCCGACAACGGGTGTCGAGACGATCATCGTCACGGCGCAGCAGCGCGAGGAAAACCTCCAGGAGGTGCCGATTTCTGTCGCGGCGATCCCGGAAGACAAGCTGGCGACCATGTTCTCGGCGGGTGAGGACATCGTGGCGCTGGCGACCCGGGTGCCCGGTCTCTACGCGGAAAGCTCCAACGCCCGCGCTGCGCCGCGCTTCTACATTCGCGGCCTCGGCAATACCGACTTCGACCTCGCGGCGTCGCAACCGGTCTCGGTGATCATGGACGACGTCGTGATGGAGAATGTCACGCTGAAGGCCACGCCGCTGTTCGACCTGGCGCAGGTCGAAGTCTATCGCGGTCCGCAAGGTACGCTGTTCGGCCGTAACACGACGGCGGGCATCGTGCGCTTCACGTCCAGGAAGCCCACGGAAGAGTTCAGCGCGGATGGGTCCGCGTCCTATGGCACCTACAACACCTTCACCGCCGACGGCGGTGTCGGCGGAGCGATCATCCCGGGTGTTCTTTCGGCGCGCGCTTCGGTGCTCTACCAGCACCGCGACGACTGGATCGACAACACCCGCACCACGCGCGGCGAAGACATGGGCGGTTTCGACGAGATGGCGGCCCGCCTGCAGCTGCTCTACACGCCGACCGACAAGCTCGACGTCCTGCTGAACGTTCACGGCCGGGATCTTGAAGGCACCGCGGCCATCTTCCGCGCCAACGCCATCACGACCGGTACGAACGGGCTGAACAGCAACTATGATCGCACGAATGTCTCGTACAATCAGGGCGCCGACAATCCGCAGACCTACAAGGGCTGGGGCGCCTCCGGGAAGGTCGACTACGACTTCGGCGCGATGACGCTGACCTCGATCACCGGCTATGAGACGACGGATGGTTCCAGCCGCGGCGATATCGATGGCGGCGTTGCCGGCGTCGGACCGGGCTTCATCCCGTTTGACAGCGACACACAGGACTCGATGCAGGACCTCGAGCAGGTCACGCAGGAAATCCGCCTCGCCAGCGATACAGATGGCGCGCTGAGCTGGCAGACAGGCCTCTACTATTTCGACGGGTCGTTCCAGGTGACGACGCAGGGCCCGGGCTTCCCGCCGGTTACGACTGTGGCGCACGAGAACACGTCATGGGCCGTATTTGGTCAGGCCAGCTATGACGTCACCGAGGCCTTCTCTGTGACCGGCGGCCTCCGCTACACGAGCGACGAGAAGGACTTCGGCGTCCGCCGGTACGATTTCGCCACCGGCCCGCTGTCCGCTTTCGCGCGTTCCACGTCGGACGAGCATGTCAGCTGGGACATCGCCGCCATGTACGACCTGACGGACGATTTCAGCCTGTTTGCGCGCGTCGCCGACGGCTTCCGCGGCCCCTCGATCCAGGGCCGCGATGTGGCCTTCGGCGCACCGCCGTCGGTCGCCGATTCCGAGACCATCCTGTCGTTCGAGGCGGGCTGGAAATCGACGCTGCTGTCCGACATGCTGCGCCTCAACGGCGCGGTCTACACCTACGAGGTTTCGGACCTGCAGCTGACGGCCGTGGGCGGCGCCGGTAACACCGTGCAGCTGCTGAACGCGGACAAGGGCAAGGCCTGGGGCTTCGAGGTCGACGCCGAGTTCGTGCCGATGGAAAACCTCGTCCTGACGGGCGGCCTGTCGTACACGGACACGGAACTGGACGACGCCGGTCTTGCAGTGGGCGTCTGCGCCCAGTGCACCGTGACCGACCCGACCATTACGCTGTCGGGCTCGCGGCGCGCCCTGATCGACGGGAACCCGTTCCCGAACGCGCCGGAGCTGATTGCGGACTTCACGGCCCGCTACGCCTTCCCGCTCCCGGGCGGGGGAGAGCTCTTCGCCTTCACCGACTGGGCCTACCAGGGCGCCACGAACCTGTTCCTCTATGAGTCGATCGAGTTCCAGACCGACGAGCAGTTCGAGGGCGGCCTCAAGGTCGGGTACTTCAACCCGGAGTTCCACAACATGGAGGCGGCGCTGTTCGTCCGGAACATCACCGACGAGGACAACATCAAGGGCGGCATCGACTTCAACAACAACACCGTGTTCGTGAACGATCCGCGCGTTATCGGCCTTTCGCTGCGGGCGAGCTACTAGGCCCAGCGCCGCCGGCCTGTTTCAGGCCGGCGTCACTGTCTGCTCCGGCTTTGAAAAACGGCAAATCTGCGCGATCAGGATGCTTCGTCCCGGTCGCGCAGACCGTTTGCATCACGAGGCGGCCATGACCGAGACACCGACCCCCAAAGCGAAGCCCGATCTGCTGGCGCCGATCCTGGTTGTCGCCGTCGTCATTGCGGCGGCGGGCGGGTTCTGGCTGATCGATCCGCTCGGACTGCGAACGCCAGCTGAGCCTGCCCCTGTACCGGAGACGCTGGCCGAGCAACTGGCCAGCGGCCAGATCGCGCTGGGCAAGCCGATGACGCTGGAGGAGGCCCGGTCAGGGCAGACAGCGCCGCCGCCCTCCGATCTCGATGCTTCGCCGGAAACGCTGGCGGCCCACAGCAAGGCCTGCGAGGGTGGCGCCGGTGAGGACTGCTATTATGCCGGGCGCCAGCTGGAGATCGGGCTGGGCGTTGACCAGGATGAGACGCAGGCGGCCGCTTTCTACGATCGCGCCTGTACGCTGGGATCGGCCCAGGCATGCAGCAGCGCCGGCGCCATGGTCATCCGCGGAAGCGAGGATGCGGCGTCCATCGAAAAGGCCGACGCCTATTATCGCCGCGCCTGCGAACTCGGCGAGACCGAGTTCTGCGACTGAGGCGGGCGGCGAGTTGTTCGCTGGAGGCAGGGCGCGTAGGCTGCAAGCATGACACTCGACGCCTTCATTCGCGGCCTGCCCAAGGCTGAACTTCATCTGCATCTGGAAGGGAGCCTCGAGCCGGAGCTGATGTTCGAGCTCGCGCGCCGCAATGGCGTGGAGATCCCGTTCGCCAGCGTGGACGAGGTGCGGGCCGCCTACAGCTTCTCGAACCTGCAGGACTTCCTCGACATCTACTATCAGGGCGCGCGGGTGCTGCTGACCGAGCAGGATTTCCACGATCTCACCTTCGCCTACATGACGCGCGCCTATGCCGATGGCGTGGTCCATGCCGAGGTGTTCTTCGATCCGCAGACGCATACCGATCGCGGCGTGCCGATGGCGACGGTGGTGGGCGGCATTGCCGGTGCGCTGGACGCGGCCCACGCACAGCTGGGCATGACCTCACGCCTGATCCTGTGCTTCCTGCGGCACCTGCCGGAGGCGAACGCCTTCGAGACGCTGAAACAGGCGGAGCCGTTCCTCGATCGCATTCATGGGGTCGGGCTGGATTCGTCCGAGGCCGGCTTTCCGCCGTCGCTGTTCGAGCGGGTGTTTGCGGAGGCGCGCGCCAGGGGGCTGCACGTGATGGCGCATGCGGGCGAGGAAGGTCCGCCGGACTACGTCCACGAGGCGCTGGACCTGCTGAAGGTGGAGCGGATCGACCACGGCAACCGGGCTCTGGAGGATCCGGCTCTGGTGCAGCGGCTGGTGCGCGAGGGGATGACGCTGACGGTGTGTCCGCTGTCGAACCTCAAGCTGTGCGTGGTGAAGGACCTGAAGGACCATCCGCTGAAGCGGATGCTGGCGCTGGGGCTGAGGGCGACCGTGAACTCGGACGATCCCGCCTATTTTGGCGGGCAGGTCGGCGAGAATTTCATTCAGGTCGCGGACGCCGTGGGGCTGACGCGCGGCGAGTGCGTGCAGCTTGCGCGCAACTCGTTCGAGGGGTCTTTCCTGACGCCAGCGGAGAAGGCGCGCCGGCTGGCTGAGCTCGACGCGTATGTGGCGCAGACGGGCTGACCGCCGGTTTCGGTCGCGATCTGGATGATCGCCGCGGACGCGGGGGTCAGCAGACTGGGCGCCTGATCGAGTCAGCGTTGTGGGTCAGAATTTCATGCCCATGGCCTTGTAGAGGAACGTGGCGCCCCACGTGGCGAGGAGCGTGCCGGCGACGGCTATGGCGAAGGATGGCCAGAACTGCATCCCGAACCGCTGCAAAGCTGCAAGGCCGATGAAGAAGACAAGTCCGGGCCAGACCAGCAGGAAGGTCGTGTTGGCGAAGGCATTGGCGGCGGCGGGGCCAGCCTTGGCGTCCGTGGCGATGAAAAACACGGTCAGCATGGTCGCCAGCGGCAGGGCGACCATTACGGCCGCGAGCCAGGTGGAACGCTTGGCGACCTCGGACAGAACCGCGATGAAGGCCGCCGTCGCCAACGCCTTGCCGATCGTGACCAGTATGGCCGACATGACACCCTCCCGCGGACCGTGCCCCGCGGAGCGACAGTGGCGGTTCGTACGGGAAACGGCAAGTAGACCCGCGTTCCTGCCGCCCTGGGGGTATCAGACCTTGAGGTCGAGGAAGGACGCCGGGGGGGCGGGATCGGCGAGCAGCGCGGCCATCGGGGTGGTCTGCTGTCCGGGCGCCGGTCCCGGTGCGTAGGCCGCGGGGGCCGAGAGCCGAAGCGGCTGGCGCTCGTCGCTGGACCGTGAGGAGGCTTCGGCAGGGTCGCGGAGGGGATTGACGATGTCCGCCTTCGCTGGCCCGACTTTGGCGGACTCGACGGGCCTGCGCGCAGCCTGCTCGGCTTCGGCGATACGTTCCCGGACCTGATGGGTCAGCAGTTCCTTGATCTGGGCAGCGTATCGCGCCGAAACCGGCCGGATGCTGCCTGAAAACTCTCCGCTCATGGCCTCACCTGTGTTCCCCCGAACATGGATGAATTGTGCAGCATGCTAATGAATCGCCCGTAAACATGGTGCAGAAATTGCCGAGTGACGCAGCGATTCCGGTGGGAGTGATCACCCGCGCCCGGCAAGAGTTGCCGTATCCGGAGCTTTTCTTCACGAACTTGCCTCGCATGGGTCCAGGCGAGCGCTGGCGCTCAGATGCGGATGTCCAGCAGGCGGCTGGGTTGGGCCTTGTCCTGGGGGCGCGGGCGAGCTGCGTCTGCGGCCTTTGCGTCCTGTACGCGGGCGTCCCGGTTGGACAGCGCGCTCTGGGTCGCGAACTGCTGCGAGACGGTGCGGGCGGTTTCGCGGACTGCGGCTGCGGCTGCGCGATCGAAGGCGGCCGAGACGGCGGTAATTGTCATCGGGTTTCTCCTCTCCGGTCGCGGCGAATGCTGGACAGACGCATGCGACCGTCACCATCCTGAACGAGCCGCCTGAAGGTTCAATTCACGAAAAACATCAAATAAACAGGGTATTGGAAACACTGCATTCACCATGAATGCGGGGGTTCAGACGATTTCATCCCGGGAGACATGGGAGGGGGTATGTTTGGGCATGGTCGAGAGATGGGGCCCGGCGCAGCGCCGCTCCATGCGGCCGATACCGGAGCATGGGATGAGGTTCTTCTGGAAGCGCGAGGCCAAGTCGGCCGTCGCGGTTGGTCCGCTTGTGGCGCTGTCCGATCTGGCCCGGGCGCAGTGGTCCGGATCCGGGGCGCTGACCCGCGAGGGGTTCGAGCGCAACCCGGTGGTCTACCGGTGTGTGCGGATGATTTCCGAGGCTGCTGCGAGCGTTCCGTTTCGCAGCACCGGCCCGGACGGCGAGGCCCTGGCGTCGCTGCTGGAGCGGCCCAGCCGGGACCAGGCCGGGCCAGACCTGATGGAGGCCTTCTATGGTCACCTGACCATCTCGGGCGACGCCTACCTTGAGGCAGTGACGCTCGAGGGCGCCGTCCGCGAACTGTTCGTCCTGCGGCCCGACCGGATGAAGGCGATCAAGGGCGCGCGGGGGCATGCGCTGGGTTGGGAGCACCGGGTGGGGAGCGAGGCGCGCCGCATCCTTCGTGAGGCGGACGGGTTTCTGCCGGTGCTGCACCTGAAGCTGTTCCATCCGGCGGATGACTATGAGGGACATGCGCCGCTGGAGGCGGCGGCGCGCGCGGTGGACGTGCACAATGCCGGCGGGGCCTGGACCAAGGCGCTGATCGACAATGCGGCGCGTCCGTCCGGGGCGCTTGTCTATTCGGGCGGAGAGATGCTGACGCATGAACAGATGGACGCGCTGAAGGAAGACATCGCGCGAAGCTATCAGGGCGCCGGGAATGCGGGACGGCCGATGCTGCTGCACGGCGGGCTGGAGTGGAAGCCGATGTCGCTGTCGCCCGCCGACATGGATTTTGTGGAAGCCCGCAACATGGCGGCGCGCGAGATTGCGCTGGCGTTCGGTGTTCCCCCGATGCTGCTGGGGATACCGGGAGACGCCACCTACGCAAACTATCGCGAGGCCAATGCTGCGTTCTGGCGGCTGACGGTCCTGCCGCTGGTGAACCGGGCGGCGCGCGCGATCTCGGGATGGCTGGACGAGCGGGTGGGCGGCCGGCTGGAGCCAGACATCGAGAATGTGCCCGCCTTCCAGGATGAGCGCGCAGCGCAATGGTCACGGATCGACAGCGCCGGATTCCTGACACTGGACGAGAAGCGGCGGCTGGCAGGGGTGGACCAGCCGGGCCCCGGCGGCGGCGCGTGAAGGCGGACCTCTTTTGCGCCTGAGGCGTTCCCCCTCCCGGAGACGGGGAATGAGGACCTGATGAAATACAGCCAGATCGCCAGGATGCCTGCAGCTGGCCAACCGCCATGCGGCTGATCCAGGCGACGTATCCCGGATCCTGCGCTGAGGCGGTCAGGACAGCCATCGAGGCTGCGAAGCCGGATCACTACCGCATCGCGGATATCGAGGGCGGCGACTACTGCGTCGCCAGCATATTCTTCTCGGTGAACGAGGCCCAGGCGCTGGTCGATAGCCTGCAGGAAATCTGCGAGGCGGAAGACAACTGGCGCATCGTTGTGTTGCCAGTGGAGGCGACGGCGCCAACGCCTGCCGCCGACAATGACCGGAAGGAAGAACGGGAGGCCAGACGCGACAAGGCGCTGCGCGAGGAGGTCTATACCGACATGGTCGAGGGAGCCGAACTCAATGCGCGCTTCTTCGTGCTGGTGTTCGCCTCGGCGCTGGTGGCGGCCGTCGGATTGAACTCCGACAACGTGGCCGCTGTCATCGGCGGGATGGTGATTGCGCCGTTGTTGGGCCCGATCCTTGCCGTGACATTTGGCGTGACGATGGGCGACATCGGCCTGATTGCGCGTTCCGGACGGGCGGCGCTGCTGGGACTGCTGGCCGGTATCGCGGGAGCGGCGGCGGTAGGCCTGTTCATGGAGATCAACTATGACAGCGGCGAGCTGATGCGGCGGACCGTGGTGGGCGTCGACTCCATCGCGTTGGCGCTGGCGGCAGGCGCTGCAGCGGCGCTTGCTGTCGTGAGCGGACAGTCCACAGCACTCGTCGGCGTGATGGTGGCGGTGGCGCTGCTGCCGCCGGCGGCTGCGGTGGGGCTTTTTGCCGGCGCGGAGCAGTGGGTGTTTGCGGGACGCGCGCTGGCGCTGACAGCCGTCAACATCGTCTGCATCATGCTGGCGTCGCAAGCGGTCTACTGGTGGAAAGGCGTTCGTCCACGCAAATGGCGCGAGGCCGAAGTCGCCAAACGCGGTCTGGTCGTGAGCCTCGCTGTGCTGGGCGTCCTTGTGGCGGCGGCGACGGCGCTAGTGCTGACGACGCCTATCGACACGATGCCCGAAGATCCCTCGAAGCAGGGGCGGGCATCCGAGGAGGCGGACAAGGCGAACCGCGAGGCCCCGTCGGATCGATCCGGAATCGGAGGCGCTAATTGACGCTTCCAGACGCTGCGCCAGCCTTCTGACCCGTTATGCCGAGTTCGTAGGCGCGCTTGAAGACGGCTTCCGGCGTTCGGGCAAGGCGAGCTGCAACGTCCCGCCAAGGCGTGTTGTCACGCGCCATGGCGCGAAGCTGCTCGTCGTGTACGGATGTCCAGGTGTCGGAGAGTCGAGGGGTGACTGTCATGGGTTTCGCTCCAGTGGCTTCGTCCCTTGCCCGCGTCCCCGGTCAACCTGGGCGCCCCGGCAGGCATGTCAACGAGGGCGCGGTCATTCGGCGGCGGTGAGCCAGGGTGAGAGATCGTGGTAGGGCGTCGGCTGCGCGGTGGCGGGCGGCGCCGGGAGTGATTGTACAACGACGGTATGGTGCGGGCGCGAGGGCTGGTCTGACGCGGCGAGCACGACGGTCGCCTGATCGAGCAGGCAGATGGTGCGGTCCTCGCGCTGGTCGCGGGTATAGTCGTCCAGGGCATTGGCGATGAAGCGCGCAGCGAGCAGGAGTTCATTACGCTGGGGCGTGCCGCCGGATGTTGGCAGGGCGAGCGTCGCAGCCGGGCGCAGGACGGTGCGGGCGAACCATTCCTGATCCGGCTCCGGCAGCTCAAGCCAGGTCTGGCTTTCGTCCCGCTTTTCGGGATGCAGGAGACGCTCCAGCTTGCGACGCAGGCCACAGGGACCGAGGCGGTCGCGCGCTGCAGCGAGGAAGAAAACGATAGCGGCGATGCGGCGTACGCCGTCGTCCACGGTGACGTCGCCGTAGTCGTCGCGTGTGCCGGTGATCGAACCGAGATAGACGGGTGCGTCGCGGTCGTCAGCGTCGGCGGCGTCCTCGATGTCCATCAGGAAGCGTGCAAGTTCGGGTAGCTGCCAGGCGTAAGACGTCCGGCCCGGCGGCGCCTTGATGCGCTCGCAGTGAGCGAACAGCTGGCGGACGGTGATGATGCGGGATCGGGGCCGGGATC
Organism: uncultured Rhizobium sp.; assembly: GCA_964407665.1. GTDB lineage: Bacteria > Pseudomonadota > Alphaproteobacteria > Caulobacterales > Hyphomonadaceae > CAYOWK01. The sequence continues at coordinate 68,302 of CAYOWK010000014.1, forward strand.
TGGAACTGGACTTCGAGCTGGACTTGCGGGGTGTCGACGGACGAGCCGACAGGAACATGGAACGCGCTCCGGTACTGTGCCCCCACAGCTCGGTCTGCAGGCTGTAGCAGCGAAGCCACAGTCCCGCCAGTGAAAGAGCGGACAGAAATGTCCGCGGCGCAACGGGGGCCTTCCGGGCGATGGAAAACCATACAGGTGTCAGGCGAATGGATCTGAAGATAACGATCGCGCTGCTGTTTGCGGTGGCGGTGGAGGCGGCCGGAGTGTTGCTGTGGACGGGCTCGGCGAGCGAGCGGTTGAAGACCGTCGAGGCGCGGATGACCGCGCAGGCCGAACAGTCGGAGCGGCTGGCCCGCGTGGAGGTTCATCTGCAGCTTGCGTCTGCGCAGCTCGACCGGATCGAGAAGAAGATGGACGCGCGCTGACCGCGTTTCACCGCTTCGTGAGTGTGCTTTGCAATCCGGACACCCATGTCCTGCGTAAGCCCTGCCTGAGACGGGACGCTCAACCCTCAGGGAACAGTCACATGCGTAAACTGATAATCGGGCTCATCGCCGCGGCGCTGATTGCGCCCGCCGCTCTGGCGCAGTCGGCGGATGCGCCGAAGACCGGACACAAGGACTGGGACAAGGCTTTCTACATTGGCGGTTCGGCCGGGTATCTCTGGCAAGCTGAATCCGACAACAGCGGCGTCACCGGCGCATTCAGAACAGGTAACGGCTCTCCGGCGCTGCCAAACGGCACCGCCATCGCAGCAGGCACGCCCTATGGCTGGGACACCCAGTTCGAGGACGGCGCGGGCTACGGGGTCGAGGCAGGCTTCCGGATCAAGAAGAATCTGCGGACGGGCCTCGAGATCAGCTCCACCAGTGCTGACGTCGACACCCATTCCGGCGTCACGGTTGGCTCCACGAACATTGACGGCGTTGACGCCGCCGTGCTCACCGGCTCTGCGACGCAGCTGGGCGCGACCGTCGGGCAGGTTGTGGCCGATGGCCGTGGCGAGATCTCCAACCTCGCGGTCTACGCGAACGCCTACTACCATTTCGATCTGGGCCGCGTGCAGCCGTATGTCGGCGGCGGCATCGGCTTCAGCCAGGTCGACGTGAACTACCAGCCGTCGGGCGTGCGGATCATCGACGACAAGAAGACCAAGTTCGCCTGGCAGCTGAAAGCCGGCGCCGAGGCGATGATCAATGACAACTGGTCGGTCTATGGCGAGTACGCTTACCGGATGACCGAAGACGTGGAGTACGACAACCTGCTGTTCCCCGGAACGCTGGAAGTCGAGAACCGCCCGGCGATGCTGTCGGTCGGGGTGCGCTACACGTTCCGCTGAGTCGGACAGTCGGGCTCGCCGTCAAGGCGGTCAGGCATCTGAAAGTTCAAGCGCACGGAAGCCCCTGGCTTCCGTGCGTTTTCATGTCTGGAGGGACACGATGGTGCTGATCGAGGGGTATGCCTCGCTGTTCGGCGTGGAAGACCTGGCGGGGGATGTGGTGAGGGCGGGCGCGTTCGCACGGTCGCTGGCGCGGGGCGCCGGCGTGCCGATGCTGCTGCAGCATCGTGGCGGACAGCTGGCGGGAGCCTGGACGCGCATACGTGAGGACGGGAGGGGACTGTTTGTGCGCGGGCTTCTGTCGGACGAAACGGCGGCGGGGCGGCTGGCGATGGAGCAAGCGGGGACAGGCGCGATGGGCGGACTGTCGATCGGATTCATTGCGCGCGACTGGTCGCCCCGGCGCGAGCGCGGCCGCGAGCTCCGCGCCATCGAATTGCGCGAGATTTCACTTGTGACGGAGCCGATGCTTCCAGGCGCGCGCTTCACGATCGAAGGGCGCCGGATCGCCAAGGCGGCCTGACGCCGGGTCATACTGGCGAGAGTTACGTGACCGGCATACCATGCGCGAAACATAACAGGGACGCCGGCGTCCGGACGGGTGCACGGCGAAGGAGGATCCATGAGAACCGCTTTGCTTTCCGCCACCGCACTTGTTGTCGCCGCCGCTGCTGCCGCGTCCGGGGCGTACGCCCAGAGCGCACCGGGGTATGTCGCCCCTAAGACAGCCTGGGGCGCCCCGGATCTGCAGGGTTTCTGGAACAATACGTCGATCACCAGCCTGCAGCGCCCGGGCGGCGTGACGAGCCTGGTTGTCAACGAGGCTCAGGCGCGCCGGATCGTCGACCGCAACATGCTGGTCGTGCTGGCCAAGGAAGACAATGCCACGAACGGACAGGATCCGAACAACACCAAGCTGCTTGAGGACAAGAACAACGACCGGGGTTACAACGCTTTCTGGATCGATCCGGGTTCGCATCTCGCGAATGTGAAGGGCGAGTTCCGCACATCCTGGATTGTCGAGCCGGCGACGGGGCGCATTCCCTACAAGCCGGGCGCCCGCAACAGCGGCGGCGGTTACGCCATCACGAACTTCGATGGCCCGGAAACGCGTCCGCTGGCCGAGCGCTGCGTGATGAGCTTCTCGGGATCGGCTGGCCCCGTGATGCTCAACGGCATGTACAACAACACGATGCAGTTCGTGCAGTCGCCGTCTGCGGTCGTGATCAATATCGAGATGAACCATGACGCGCGGATCATTCCGATCGTCGCTGGTCCGTCCGAAGCGAAGCATGGGCCGCTCCCGAAGTGGGCCGGCGATTCGGTCGGCTGGTATGAGGGCGATGTTCTCGTGGTGCAGACGGTGAACCCGCATCCGATGCAGCGCGGCATGATCACGGAGACTGGAAAGGTGATTGAGCGGTTCAGCCGCTGGAACGACACCCAGATCCTCTATGAATTCACGGTCGAGGATCCCGCGCTCTACACGCAGCCGTGGAAAGGCGAGCAGGCCCTCAACAAGGGCGAGCCGCTGTACGAGTATGCCTGCCATGAAGGCAACTATGCGATGCCGGGTATCCTGGGCGGCGCGCGCAAGATCGAGGCCGAGGGCGGGGTGCCCGGCATGGGTCCGGGTATCGCGGCGGGCCTCGTGATCCCGCGGGATGAATCCATCGGCGAATAGACGGTCCGACTGACACGACCAGACAGTTGCAAAGGCGCGTCATCCGAAAGGAGGCGCGCCTTTCTTCTTGCCCGCCGCTCCGCTTCGCGCGGCCGGGTCTGACCTGATGCGAAGCTGACAAGGAACATCCATGACAATCGAGACCAAGATGGCCGCGCCGGCTGGCGCGAACGAGGGCGTGCGGGCTGTGGCCGGCGAGCTGGCGGCGGCGTTCGAGGCGCTGAAGGCGGCCAACGATGCGCGGCTGGAGGAGATCGAGAAGCGGGGCGCGGCCGATCCGCTGCTGGAGGAGAAGCTGGACCGGATCGACCGTGCGCTGACGCGGCAGCAGACCGCTATCGAGCGGCTGGCGCTGGAGCAGGCGCGTCCGGCCATCGGCGAGGGCGGACGGGACGGCGACCCGGAACACAAGTCGGCATGGGGCGCCTATCTGCGCCGGGGCGATGACCGGGGGCTGGCGGGGCTGGATCTGAAGGCGCTGACGCAGGGCACGGATGCGCAGGGCGGATATGTGGCGCCGCCCGAGCTGGACCGGATGATCGAGGCGCGGCTGATGCAGGCCTCCCCGATGCGGCAGATCGCGACCGTTCGGCAGACGTCTGCCACCGTGTTCCGCAAGCCGGTGAGCCTGGGCGCCACGTCGGCATGGGCGGCGGAGACCGGCGCGCGGACGGAGACGACGGCGCCGACGCTGGACCTGCTGGAGTTTCCAGCGGCGGAGCTCTACGCGATGCCGGCGGCGACGCAGACGCTGCTGGATGACGCATATGCGGACATCGACGAGTGGCTGGCCGAGGAGGTCGAGACCAGCTTTGCCGCGCAGGAGTCGGCGGCGTTCGTGACCGGCAACGGGACCAACAAGCCGCGCGGCTTTCTCGACTACGACATGATCGCCAATGCGAGCCATGCCTGGGACAAGATCGGGTTCATCCTGTCGGGGGCGGATGGAGGGTTTGCTTCCAGCAATCCGGCGGACCGCATCATCGATCTGGTTTATGCTCTGCCGTCCCGGTTTCGGGCCAACGCCCGCTTCACGATGAACCGCCAGACCGTGTCGGCGGTGCGCAAGCTGAAGGACGGGGACGGCAACTATCTGTGGCGTCCCTCCGCGGCCGGTGAGGGCTCCAGTCTGCTGGGCTATCCGGTGACCGAGCTGGAGGACATGCCGGTGGTTGCGACCGGGGCGTTCGCGATTGCGTTTGGCGACTTCCGGAAAGGCTATCTGATTGTCGACCGGCAGGGCGCTCGCGTGCTGCGCGATCCGTACTCCGCCAAGCCCTACGTGCTGTTCTACACGACCAAGCGCGTGGGCGGCGGCGTGCAGAACTTTGACGCCATCAAGGTCATGAAGTTCTCGGCGAGCTAGAGGCATGGGGAGCCGGCGGGCGCGGTCTCGACTGTGGCCGGATGCGCCGCGCCTGCCGGACGCCGCAATTCCGTGCGGGAAAAACGCAGACTGCAACGATTTCGTGCAGTTGCAACAATCCGTGCACGCCAGAAGCGGAAGCCGTTGAGAGTGGCGCCGCTCCAGAGCGTGATCGCGAATGGTTGGGTGCGTTTTGAGAGAGCTGCGTACAAGCGATGAGAAAATGGAACGTTTCGCTGGCGGCGATGGCCGCCGCCATGGCCGTGAGCGGCACTGCCTGGGGTCAGGAAGCGGCGCCAGCTGGTCCGCAGCAGGCAGCTGCGACGACCGAGACCATCGTGATCTCCGGACGCCGTCTGTCGGAAGCTGACGAAGCGGTTGGCGCCGACGAAGCCAGCAACGTTGTGGCCGTCACGCGCGAGGCGCTGCTCTCTGCGCCCGCAGGCATCTCGGGCCTCAAGATGCTTGAAGGCCTGCCGGGCTTCAACGTCCAGACCGAAGGCGCGCTGGGGCTCTACGAGTTCGGCAACTCGGTCACGGTCCGAGCCTTCAACCTGCAGCAGATCGCGTTCGTTCTCGACGGTATCCCGATGGGTCGCTCCGACGCGTTCGGCGGCAGCCCGATCTTCCGCTATGTTGATAACGAGAACCTCGGCTCCGTCGTGGCCTCGCCTGGCGCAGGCGATGTAAGCCAGCCTGCGTATTCGTCACTGGGTCCGGTGGTCGAGTACAACTCCATCGACCCCGACGACGAATTTGGCGGCACGATCTCCCAAACATGGGGCGATGACGATCTCAGCCGCTCGTTCATCAAGGTCAACACCGGCAAGCTGGGGCCTGTATCGGCCTATGCGAGTCGCACCAAGCTGGACAGCGCGCAATGGCGCGGCGGCGGCACCATCGACCGCGAGCATGCCGAAGCCAAGGTGAAAGTGGACCTGTGGGACGGCGCGTTCGTCGACTTCAAGTGGGTCTATAACGACTTCTTCGACTACGACTCGCCGAGCTTCTCGAAGGCCCAGTACGCGGGCGCTGCTTGCCCGTTCGATCCTGCACAGGAGGCGGGCCGCGAGTGCGGCTACAGCTTCACGCAGCCAGCGGGCGCGCCGACTGCGCTGTTCGGTCGGCCGGGAGAGGTGGGCTATACGAATGCCTCGATCACCAACTGGTTCCAGGACCGGATCAACGTGCGGAACGACACGCTGTATGGCGGCACGTTCTACACGCCCATCGGCGATGCGGCCTCCATCACGGCGACGGCCTACTATGAAGACAAGAAGGGCTGGGGCTCCTCGCCGGAAAGCTATGGCGGCACGGCAGCCGGCGCCACGAGCCGGACGACGCTGCTGGGACGGTATATCGATCAGGCGGCTGCGGGGCTGAATGTTGTCGCGCCGCGCGGCGTGGCGTTCGGCGTGACCAATGTGGGCGGCGTGCGTTCGGGCGCTGTGGTGAAGGGCGAATACGAGATCGCCAACCACAAGCTTGAGGCGGGCGTCTGGGTGGAGAGCGACGACTACTCGCGCTTCACCCGGCGGGTGAACCATCTGGGCGGCATCCAGACGGGCGCACTCCTGTTCAACGAGGTGATCTATTACTGGCGCCAGTATGAATCGACACGCGAGACGACACAGCTGTTCGTGAAGGACACGATCAGCCTGCTCGACGATGCGCTGAAGATCGAACTCGGCGTGAAGTCGCTGACGGTGGACTACGGCCTTGAGGGCTACCGGAACTTCAACGACTTTTACCGCGTCGTTGGCGGCGTAGCCGTCGCTGGTTATGGCCCGGCGGATATCTCGGAGACCTACGAGGACAACTTCCTGCCGATGGTCGGGGCCGTTTATAGCATCACGCCCCGCGAGCAGCTGTTCGCGTCCTATTCGCAGAACTACGCGCTGCCGCGCGGCACGGACGACATCTACTCGGTCACTTTGAACAGCACGGCGGGCTACATCCGTCCGGAAGCAGAGGAATCCGAGAACTTCGAGGTCGGCGCCCGCACGACGCGCGGCGAATTCTATGGCGCCGTTGCGGCCTACTACACGACCTTCGACAACCGCATCGAGACGTACTCCGCGCCGGTTCCGGGGCAGATCGGAGCGACTGAAAGCTTCTATCAGGGCGTCGGCGGAGTCGAGGCTTATGGCCTTGAACTGACGGGAGCCTGGAAGCCCGAGTTCCTCAACGAGCAGCTGTACTTCAACGGCAACCTAACCTGGAACCAGACGACCTTCCAGGACAACATCGCAACCTTCCCGGTCGGGTCGGTGACGTCGCTCGATCCGGGACGTACGGCTGCGAGCTATCTCTGCAACGGCGCGCTCTGCATCGCCGGCAACACGCTGCCGGACAGCCCGGAGTGGGTGGTCGGCGCGGGCGTGACCTGGGAGCCGACTCCCTGGGCTGTCGCCAACCTGTCGGCCAAGTACCAGTCCGAGCGGTTTGCGAACTTCACCAACACCAACAACGAGAAAGTCGACGGCTACACGGTTGTGTCCGCCTATGTGGATCTCGGAACGGGTGACGGCGACGGTCCGCTTGGCATGCTGAAGGCGCGCCTCAACGTCGAGAACCTGTTCGACGAAGACCAGCTGGCCTTCATCGGCACCTCGCTCGCCGGGACCGGCTCCTTCCGTCCGCTGAACCCGCGCACGATTTCGGTGACGCTCTCGGCTGACTTCTAGTCTTCTTCTTTCGACCCTCCTCCTTTGAATCCCGGTGAGAGCCGGGTGGGGCGCCTAGGCCGGACCTTCGGGTCCGGCCCTTTCTTTTTGCGGCGACGCCCGGCCGCCTGACACACAGGACATCGTCATGACTGTATCGACGCTGGCCCCGCCAGCGGCCGAACCCGTGTCCGTTGCGGACGCGAAGGCCTATCTGCGCATCGGGAACGACGCCGAGGACGACCTGGTCGCCGGGCTTGTCGCGGCGGCGCGGGCGCGGATCGAGGCCGCGACGGGGCTGGCGCTGGTCCACCGGACCGTTCGGGTGAAGCTGGACCGGTGGACCTGCGGGACGGTCGAGACGCGGCGGGTCGAGTTGCCGGTGCGGCCTGCGGCTAGCCTGGTTTCAGTCAAGGTGTTCGACGCGGCGGGCGAGGCGCAGACGGTGACCGACCGGTTTGCGGTGGAGGCGGGCCATGGCGGCAAGCTGGTTTGGGTGGCTGGCGGATTCCCGTGGCCCCGGCAGCGGGTCGGCGGGATCGAGATCGACTATGTGGCGGGCTTTGGCGCTGAGGGGGCGGACGTGCCCGCCGGCCTGGCGCTGGCGGTGAAGCGGCTGGCGGCGCACGGCTATCATGCGCGCGATGCGGGGCTTCTGCAGGACAGGTTGCCAGAGGATGTGGCCGGGCTGGTGTCGCCCTGGCGGAGGGTGCGGCTATGAGCGGAGCCGAGTCGGCCCTTGAGGCGGCGCTGATTGCGCTGTTGTCGGACGACGCGGGCGTCAGGGCTGTGCTGGGCGACCCGGCGCGGGTTCGCCGGAGCGGCGACAGCCAGCCGGCCTACCCCTATATCGAGCTGGCGCGACACGAAACGGTTCCAGCCGATGTGTCTGAGGTCGCAGCGAGCGAGCACCGGCTCGACCTTGCGATCCTGTCGCGGAACGATGGCGGAGATGGCGCCCGCGCAGGTCTGGCAGCGGCGAGGACCGCTCTCGCGCAGACCGGCCTGGAGATGGAGGACTGGTGCTGCGTGATGATCGCGCCGGTGTTTGCGCAGGTGATGCGCTCGGACAACGGAATGTGGCGCGGCCTGTTGCGCGTGAGGGCGATCATGGAGGGCGCGTGATGCCTGCCTTATGGTTCCACCGCGAATTCGAACAGGGTGGATGTATCGTCGTCGGGCATGAACCATGCGCGCAGGCCCGAAGGCGACGCCTCGAGCCAGGCCGGGTTCTGGGTCATGACGCGGCCGGCGGGCGACCAGAGCGGGATGGGCGCCTGCCACAGGGGCGACAAGTCGACCAGATCAATGAGTTCGACGCCGCCCAGGGAGAGGATTGCAGTCGGCGCCGCGTAATTCGACAGGCCGGTGCACAGCATGAGACGCGGGCCGGCGGAATGGCAGTCCTGCCACGCGATATAGTGTGATTGCGCGACGCCGGCGGGCTGTCTGTTCGACGCGTCGGCGGCGGAGACGGTCAGGTCCGGCTGCAGCGGCCAGCGATAGATGCGCCGGGCGCTCCAGCTTGCCCCGACAAGCGCGCGGCCTTCGACGTCGTGCACAATCGCGCCGACATGGTCCGGGACGCGGAGGACTTCCACCGCATCCAGCGTTTCGGGATCGATGCGGTAGATGATGCTGCGGCTGTCGGGGCGGTATTCGGCGACCGGGACCCAGAGATAGCGGCCGTCAAAATCGATCCCGCCGGGGTGGTAGATGTCGCCCTCGCCAAGCGGGATGTCGGCTTTCAGCGCACCGTCGGCCGCCATGCGGAAGAGGTGGCCGCGTCCCTCCCCTGCGTCGCGGTCCATGCCGTCGACAGGGGCGGGATAAGGCTGCGTGCGGCGCAAGATCTCGACCGATGAGATGAACCAGTCGTCGCCGACGCGAACCATGCCTTGCGGGTGGTAGGTATCGAAGGGGATCGGCGTTTGCGCGACAGGCGTCCATTGCGTCGCGCGGTCGATCCGCATCACGGCGGCGGCCAAGGGGGAGCGGGCTTCGGGCGCCAGCATGGGCGGTGAGGCGCAAGCGGTGAACGCGAGAAGCGCCAGCAGAGACAGGCAGGGCAGCGGGTTTCGCAAGGTTCTGATCCCCAAAAAGCTGCCACCGTGATGGACGAGTCAACCGAGACCGTCTTCATAACAGGACGTCAAGCGCCATCCGAAGTCGAGCGCGGGGGATCAGGCGGGCGCTGGCGATGGCGTGAGGCCGTGCTTCAGGCCGGGAGCAGGGTATCGAGGACGGCGAGCATCTTCGCCCACGAGGCTTGAGCGCGTCCGGCGAAGTCCGCCCACTCTGGCGACAACGCGTGGGTGAGGGTGAGCGTGCAACCGCCCGGCGCTGGGACGACATCGATCACTACGGTGGATCCGTCCGTGTCTGGCGCGACTGCCCAGGTGAAGGCGATGCGGCGGGGGCGGTCCAGTTCAAGAAAGCGACCGACATGCTCGATGTCGATGGTTCCGCCTTCCGGCGCGGGGCGGTTGACCTTGTAGGAGAACCGGCCGCCCACTCGCGCCTCCGTCTCGATGTGGAGGATCGTCTCCTCGCGCAGGAGCGGGCCGAACATGAAGCGGGCGATCATGGCGGGATCGAGGATCGCGTCCCACACGCGTTCCTGCGGAACGCTGAAGGTCTGCACGGCGATGGCGGCGGGGCGCTCGGCCATGGCTAGACGCCCTCCGGCCACTTTGTCGTTTCCGCGAGGGGCGAGCCTGTTTCGAGCATCGACTTGAGGCTGGCGAGGAGGTGCGGCCAGCCCTCCGAGACAGCTCCGATGAGGGCAGAGCCGGGCTTCGGATGCTCGTGGGTCAGGGTGAGCTTCACGCTGTCTCCGGCGCGTTCGAGGACATAGGTGAGTGTCGAGTGACCCTCGGCCTTGAGGTCCGGCACGAACTGGTTTTCCCAGGTGAGGACCAGGCGCCGGGGCGGGTCGATCTCGATGATTTTGCCGCTGTCGGCAATGCGTCCGTCGGGGATCATCGCGGTCCAGTCGGCGCCCTCGATCCATGCGCAGTCCTGCCAGGTCTCGCACCACCAGAGGCGCGTGAACTCCGGCTGTGTAAGGGCGGCCCAGAGCTTCTCCGGCGTCGTGCGAATGTAGGTGACGTAAACGAAGCAGCTTGCCGCGTCGCCGGTCATATCCTCGCCTCCACAGCGTGGGGACCGACCTCGATCCAGGTCTTGAGATGCGAAAGGATGGATGGCCAGCCCTTCGAGACGCCTTTTCTGACTGCGCTGTCGCGCTTGAAGTTGGAGTGGAGCACGGTCAGGCGCGTGCGTGGACCGTCGGCCTCGATGAGGTACTCCACTCGTGTCGGACCTTCGTCGTGCTGCGGACCCGGGCCAGCAACATGGAAGGTATAGACAAGGCGGCGAGGCGGATCGGACTCGAGTATCTCGCCCTCGACATCGATGCCGCCGTTGCGAAGGTAGCGGATCGGGGAACCGGGGGTGAATTCGCTATCCTGGCGTGTGTAGCCCCACCAGGGCCTTGCCTCGCTGCTGTCGGTAAGCTCCGACCAGACACGCTCCGGCGTGGTCCTGATGTAGATCACATAGACGAAGTCCGGGTCGCGTTCCGCGCGGAGCTCTGGGGCAGGCATCAGGTTTCTCCTGAGGGTGACGAGGCCTATTCGGCTTCGAGGTTCTTCTTCAGAGCGACCAGCGCCTCGACGCGGCCGCGTTCGAATTTCCTGATCCACCGGTCGGCGATCTCGGCGATCGGGACAGGGTTCAGGTAGTGCAGTTTTTCGCGGCCGCGTTTGACGGTCGCGACGAGGTTGGC
>CAYOWK010000015.1:0-77532 GCA_964407665.1 uncultured Rhizobium sp.
GTGGGAACACGCACCGGCCAGCGAAAGCTGGCATTGTACTAAACAAGGCGCGTTTGCACGCGCCCCGGCCTCCCATGCCTGAAAGGGCAAAAAAGGGGGCGAGACGACAGCATCACGGACGGCTCCGCCGGTCCGAACGGGAACCCGCGCCCCAAACTGGAAAACCTGCGGGAACAACAGGGTCTTTGCGGAGTTGTGCCAGTGCTCCGGGCGGGACCTCAGGCAATCCTGTGTAAAGGACAGGTTCTCTGCGCGGGAGTAGGTGGACGGGGGATAGAAGGGCGCGACGTGTCGCGTACGTGCGGGATTGAACACACCTCTTTTCACAAAGCTGTCCGGCTTCTTCCGGCTCAGCGCCGAGCTGCGCGCCGATCTTGCGAGCCTCAAGCGCGAGGAGGTGCGGCTGTCGGCCGGCGATTACCTGATCCGTCACGGCGACCGATATCAGGACATGTACCTCGTCGAGGACGGCTGGATGCTCCGCGCACGAGGCCTTCCCGGCGGCACGCGCCAGATCGTCAACGTGCCCCTGGCCGGCGACTTCGTCTGCTACAACGCCATGATGTTCGAGCGCGCCGAGTTCGATCTCGTGGCGCGCACGCAGGTGAGGCTGTCGCGTTTTGCCTGCCAGTCATTCGAGTCCATGATGCATAACCATCCGGGCCTCGCTGCGGCGCTGGCATGGTCGAACGCCCGCGAAGAGACCCTGCTGGCCGAACGCGTGGTCTCGCTTGGCCGGCGCGATTCCGTCGAGCGCCTGGCACACCTGCTGTGCGAGCTACATGCGCGAATGGCGATGGTCGGTCCCTCGAACGGCGCCGAGATGATCATTCCGCTGATCCAGGAAGATTTCGCCGACATCCTCGGCATCAGCGTGATCCACATCGTGCGGACGTTCAAACGCCTCGCAATGGAGGACGCCGTCGAATACCGCACGCGCAGGATCTTCATCCGCGATCTGGAAAAGCTCCAGCGGATCGGCGGCTTTGAAAGCCACTACCTTCACTTCACGCAGAGGTCGGATGCCCGCTGGTTGCGAGCCTAGCCCGGACGGCGAACCGCCCGGGCGAATGTCCTCAGGGCTTCAGCACGACCCGGCCAACGATCTTGCCTTCGCGCAGCTGGTTCAGCGTGGCGTCGGCCTGGTCCAGCGGGCGGGTCTCGACGGGGATCGCCGCGATCTTGCCGGCGCGAACCAGCTTCATCATCTCGACCGTCTCGCCCAGTGGGCCGGTGTAGGAGCCGACGATGGAGAACGGACGGCTCGGGAAGGCCGGGATCGGCGTCGAGAATTTGCCGCCGAACAGGCCGATGATGATGATCTCGCCGCCGCGCCGGATCGAGGCGTTGGCGTAGTTGAGCGAGGGCGTCGCGCCGACGAAGTCGACCGCAGCGGCTGCGCCGCCATCCGTGTCCAGTTTCAGCTGCTTCGACGTCGCCATGTCTTTCGAGTTGTAGACGGCATGCGCTCCAGCCTTCATCGCGGACTCCAGCTTGGAGTCATCGATGTCGCACGCGATGATCTTCGCCTGCGGGAACATCGCCTTGGCGAACTGCAGACCCATCATGCCGACGCCGCCAAGGCCGACGATCAGGATGGAATCGCCCTCGCCAATGTTGCGGACCTTGCTCAGCGCCGAATAGGCGGTGATGCCCGAGCACATGTAGGTGGCGGCAAGGCCTTCAGGCACGCCCGTCGCGTCGAGCAGGTATTTCGGGTGCGGCACCAGCACGTACTCGGAATAGCCGCCGGGGACCTGGATGCCGATCTGGCGCGGCTTGTTGCAGATATGCTCCTGGTCGCGTTTGCAGACCGAGCACTGGCCGCAGCCGATCCAGGGGAAGACCACGAAGCGCTCGCCGATCTTGCGGCCCTCAAGCAGCGCCTCGGCGTCGGGGCCGACCTGAGCGAGGGTGCCCTCGATCTCGTGTCCCAGCGTGTGGGGCAGCGCCCGGCCGCGCGACCAGTCGATCTTGTCGCCATCGCCAAGGTCAACATGGCCGTCCTGCAGGTGGACGTCGGAATGGCAGACGCCGCTGAAGGTGATTTTCACCAGCACTTCCGTGCCCGTCGGTGTCGGGATCTCGGAGACGACTTCCTGAAGCGGCTGGCCGTAGGCGACAATGGCTTGGCTTTTCACGGGCGAAACGCTCCTCTGGACGGGTACTGCGCCATTCGCATGGGCCGGCGCGCTGGGATTCGATCCTGCGTTAGCATGGGGAGCCCGCAGAATAGAAGGCCTTACAGGACAGCCCGCCCGCTAATGCGCAGGCAGCGCCGCCATGATCCGCAGCCACAGCTGCTGGTTGAAATCCGGCCCCGGCGCCTGCCTTCCGGTGCGAACGACAATCAGACCGAGGCTGGGAACGACATACAGCTTTCGGTCCTGCGCGCCTTGCGCCGCCACCAGATCGGCAGGAGCCGCAGGAATCAGCCGCCCTTCCGTCCGCCTGGGAGCATCGCCGACACCGAGCGACCACTCTGCAGAATTCAGCCACCACAGCCGTCCATAGGCCGGGTTTCTGGCCGAAGGGCGGAACAGGGCCTCCAGCTGGGTTTTCGAGATGACCCGGGTTCCGCGTTCGGAGACGCCGCCCTTGAGAACAAGCGCCCCCATCTTCGCGATATCCTCCGGGGTCGTCACGAGGCCCGTCGGGTTGCCGACACTGGCGAACCCGGCCGGACGTGGCCGCCAGCTGGTATTCGACATGCCTGCCGGCACAGACAGCCACACCTTGGTCAGCTCCTGCAGCGGACGTCCCGATACAGTTTCCAGAACCGGTTTCAGCACCGCGTAGGCCGGGGTGTTGTAGAAGTACGCGCTTCCGGCCGGCGCCGCGAACGCAAGCTGCTCGTCGAGTCCGGACGTCATCTCCAGCAGATGCAGGACGGTGATCGCGACCTCCTGCTCCGGCGCGGCCTTCGACCAGCCGGCCCCGATGATCGACGAGACCGGCCTGCCGACATCCAGCAGGCCCTTGTCGATGGCGACGCCGGTCAGGATCGCAATGAAACTCTTCTGCTGCGAAGCGACGTCCTCCAGCAGGGCGCCGTCATGGGTCTCGCCATGGACAAAGTTCGCCCGGAAGGCGGCTGCGCTGTCGGGAACCGGCCAGTTGCGTTCCACAACCGTCCTGCCGTTCTGGTTGACCAGGAATCCGGTGGTGTTCTGGGCGCCGACCCAATCGGTCAACTGTGCCAGCGCTACCTGGTTCCAGGCCGCCTCGCTCGCTACGGGCGGATTGGATTGCGGCGCGCCAGCGCATCCGGAGACTGTGACAAGCATGGCTGCGGCGGCGCAGGCGATCAGTCGTTTCATTGGGCGCGTCCCGTTGAGTGCCGTGAACGCTACCGCCGCGTATCCATCAAGGGAAGACGATCACCCCTCGTTGAGCCCGTCCGTTCCGGCAATCCGGTAGAAGCAGGATCGCCGCCCGGTATGGCAGGCGGCGCCTGTCTGGCGGACCTTGAGCAGCACCGCATCCTGATCGCAGTCGACCCGCGCCTCCACGACGTGCTGCTCGTGGCCGGAGGTGTCGCCCTTTCGCCAGAGCTGGCCGCGAGACCGCGACCAGTAAACGGCGCGTCCCGTCTCCAGCGTCAGCCTGAGGGCCTCAGCGTTCATCCACGCCAGCATCAGCACCTCGCCGGTGTCCGCATCCTGCGCGATCGCGGCGATGAGGCCATGCGCGTCGAACTTCGGGCGAAGCTCGCGGGTTTCGTCCTGGGCCGAGCCGGAAAGGGGAGAGGGGTAAGTCATGTCGGCGGCTTAGCGCGAAGCGAAGCCGCCGTCACGGCGCCGCATCTACTGTCCGGCCGGCTCGGTGGAGTAGCTGACCGCAAACTCCACCAGGACAGGCCTGGCCGCCCGCATCTCCGGGCTGTCCGACCGGAACACGGTCTCGGAGCCAGCGGACACAGCCACTGTCTCTCCTTCGGTCAGGCCGTCGGGCAGACCGAAGAACAGGTCAACATGGCAGTTGCCGCCGGCCGGCGTGGTGAAGCGCCCGCCGAGCCAGTCCGTTGTCTCGCCCTCATTGTGGTTCTGGAAGCCGATCAGGCTGAAGGGGCCTCCATTGGCCTCCTCCGCCTGCTCAAGCGTCGCCCCGATCGTCAGCCCGCCTGGACCGACCCACTGGGTCTCGGGGGCGTTTACCCGGACATGGCGAGGGCCGCCTTCCGTCTCACCGAACCAGAACATCTCGACCCGCATCGCGGGCTCATTGGGGAACAGGACGAGCGCGGTTTCATCGCTTTCAACCCAGGGGACGGTTTCCTCGGTGAGGTTCTCCGCCCCGTGGTTCTCCGCCAGTTCGGCGCGAGACGTATCGCCGGTGATGAAGGCCGCCTGGCTGCAATCCAGCTGGGGGATGAGCGGACCGTCATGGCCGCCTTCATCGTCAGCTTCCGCGGCGGCGGTCTCAGGCGCCACCGGCGCCTCCTGCTCCGGCTGACAGGCGGCGAGCCCTGCTACCAGCACGAGCGCCACGGCGGTGTTTACAACGGTCTTGCGGATCACGGTTCGACTTTCCATCAGCAGCCGCTTCCTCATGCGGCAGTCTATCTGACCCCAGTCTGCAGACGATGTCGATTGGTCCTGATGCGCGAGCATGTTGGCGAATTCGCTGGCGGCGCCTTAGGGTGGAATTCACAGGGCGGGGTTCCCCATGAAACGTCATATCGTCTGTTTCGACGGCACCTGGCAGCAGCTTCGCCAGAAGGAGCTGACCAATATTGGCGTCATCGCCCGCAGTGTCGCCCACACCGCAAAGGGACCTGACGGGCGCGACATCCCCCAGATCGTCATCTACTCGCAGGGCGTGGGCTCCAACACCGAGGCGCTGGGGGAGGCGGGTTTCGTAACGGACTTCCAGCGCGATCTCAACAAGATGGTCGGCGGCGTCTTTGGCGGCGGCCTCGAGGATACGCTGGTCGACGCCTATCTGCGGCTCTGTTTCAACTACGAGGCCGACGACGAGATCTACATTTTCGGCTTCAGTCGCGGCGCCTTCACCGCCCGCAGCATGACCGGGCTGATCAACACCTCTGGCATCATTAGCCGCATGCATGCGGAGAAGGCGTGGGACGCGTTCCGGCTTTACCGGACCAAACCCAAGCCCACAGCCAGCGACGAGGAGAAAGCGGTCTACACGGCGCGCTTGCGCGACTTCCGTGAGACCCACGGCAAGGGCAGGCGCGCGGAGGACGGCAGCCGCATCCGGTCGGACGAGGCGCCCAAGATCACCTACATTGGCGTTTTCGATACCGTCGGCCAGCGCGGCATGCCTGATGCGCTGGGCGGGCTCGCCCGCGTGTTCAACAAGCAGTACGGCTTCCACGATTTGCGCATCTGCCCGAACGTGCAGTCGGCCCGCCACGCCCTTGCCATCGACGAGCGGCGGCTGGGTTTCCCGCCGACCCAGTGGGAGCATCTCGAGGAAGCCAACGCCGAAGCCCGCAAGCGCCCCGGCGCCGATCCCGATCGCACCTACTACCAGCAGCGCTGGTTCATCGGCACGCACGGCGATGTCGGCGGCGGCGAGGGCTCGCCGCTCTCGGCGGCCCCGCTGAAATGGATCGCCGAGGGCGCCCGCGATGCCGGATTGCGCTTCTATGACCGGCACGGCGAGGATGAATCGCCCCTGTTCACGGCGATCCGTGAGGCGGGCATGTGTTTTGACGCGCGCATCTCGCGGCCGAAATTCATGAAGTCGCTTTCGCCAATGAACTATCCGCTCGCCGCGCGCCGCATCTGGCCGAAGACGGTCCAGCCCAGCTACGAGGATATCGAAAGCATGGTGGACGCGACCGTCATGCTGCGGGCCCAGATCGCGAAGAAGCCGCGCTACAAGCCCGCCGCCCTCAAGCCGTATCGCAAGCTTCTGAAGGCCGACGCCAAATCGGGTCTGGCTGCAGCAGAGGCTTTCTTCGAGCCAGGGCCGCTGGAGCCATTTGATCCGGACGGACCTTACGCACGCAACCTCTCCGCGTCAGCTGCTGCAGCCCCTGTGCTTTTGCACCCCGGGTCTTCAACTTCGCAGCCTCAACCTGAGGCGGCAGCGGCGCCCGACCAGATCCCCGAAAATCCGGCGGCCAACGCTGATATTCAGCAAGCCGACCCGGTACGTCGCGGTCTCTTCAAGGCGTCGACTGCGCCATGAGGGGCCAACGAGATTATGCAGTAGTAGGCGCCTACCATGGCCTTGAAGAAGGCGAAGTCGTCGCCACGACCCTGCGGGCTGGGGGCATTGATGCGTTCGTTGGCAATGCGCACCATGCCACCAACGACTGGCTGTACCTGAGGGCGATGGGCGGAGCGCAGGTTTTTGTCCCGAGCTGGCGGCTGGATGAAGCGCGAAGTCTGCTTCTCGATCAGATCACAGGCGCAGAAGCGGTTGCGGAAACTGAGGTGCCCTTGATCCGCCGGGACCGATGGAAATTCTGGATCGCAATATTCTTCATGGATCCGCCTCTGGCTCTGCTCGGATGCGTGGCCCTTCTGGCGCTTGCCTGGGAGCGAGTGTTCGCAGAAACGGACGCAGAAGCGCATTCTTAGCGTCCGGGAGTCACAATCGGCTTCAGCAGCCAGCGCCTTGAAGGCGGGCGTGGCCTACTTGCCCGCCAGCCGCATGAAGCGCTCGCGCAGTTCGCGGTCGGTCTTGAAGACGCCAGTGAACATCGTGGTGATGGTCGAGACGTCGGCGTGGTGAACGCCGCGAGTCGTCATGCATTGATGCTTGGCGTCGATCAGCACGGCCACGCCATGCGGCGCGAGCGTCTCGTCGATCGCCTGCGTGATCTGGGCCGTCATGGTTTCCTGCGACTGCAGGCGGCGGGCGTAGATCTCGACCACGCGCGCCAGCTTCGAGATTCCCACCACCTTGTCGGTCGGCATATAGGCGACGCACGCCTTTCCGAGGAAGGGCGCGATGTGATGCTCGCAATGGGACTCGACGTCGATGTCCCGCAGCATGACGATGTCATCGTAGCCCTGCACGTCGTCGAATGTCCGGCTGAGATAGGTGATCGGATCGTCACGATAGCCTGAAAACCACTCGTCGTAAGCGTCAAGCACACGTCCGGGCGTATCGATGAGCCCTTCGCGCTTCGGATCATCGCCCGCCCAGGCGATCAGCGTGCGCACAGCCTCTTCGGCCGCTTCGCGGGTCGGACGCTCCACAGGCTGGGGAGACAGGTTCAGTTTACCCTTGATCACGGCGTCCATTTTCTACCCTGGGGCCCTTCTGGGGCGTTCCTGAACCGGGAGGCGGGGGTCGAGCCAGGGGCAGGAACCATCAGGCGACCTGACCCAGACTTAACGCCCGCTCGCATTGAACCCAACACATTGCTTGGCGCCGGGTCGCGTGACAGATAGGCGCAACTTCCGGGCGCGCCAACTGCCAGCGCCCGCCTTATCTTATATTCCTGAAGGAACGGAAAGACCGCCCTGGCCATGGACATCCGCCTAACCAATACCCTGTCGCGCGAGAAGGAAGTCTTCTCGCCTGCCGATCCCGGCCGGGTGACGATGTATGTCTGCGGCCCCACGGTCTATTCGTACGCTCATATCGGCAACGCCCGTCCGCCCGTGGTTTTCGACACCCTCTTCCGGCTTCTGCGCCTGAAATACGGGGCGGAGCACGTGCTGTACGCCTCGAACATCACCGATGTGGACGACAAGATCATCACCGCCGCTGCGGAAAGCGGGAAGCCGATCGGCGAGATCACCGCCCATTATGAGCAGGTCTACCGGGACGACATGGGCGCTCTGGGCGTCATCGAGCCCACCTTCCGGCCGCGCGCAACCGAGCACATCGCCGGAATGATCGAGATGATCGGCGTGCTCAAGGCGGGCGGCCACGCCTACCAGACGTCGAATGGCGTCCTGTTCGACGTGCCCTCCATGCCAGCTTACGGCAAGCTGTCGGGTCGGAACCGCGACGACATGATCGCCGGCGCCCGCGTCGAGGTGGACCCCGAAAAACACGATCCCGCCGACTTCGCACTCTGGAAGGCGTCCAAGCCGGGCGAACCCGCCGAAGCGCGCTGGGACAGCCCCTATGGCGAAGGTCGGCCTGGCTGGGCCATCGAATGCTCCGTCATGGCGAGGGCGGTTCTCGGCGAGACCATCGACATCCACGGCGGCGGGCAGGACCTGATCTTCCCGCACCACGAAAACGAGATCGCCCAGAGCGAGTGCGCCCATGGCAAGCCGATGGCGCGCTACTGGCTCCACAACGGCTTCCTCTCGATGGACGCCGAGAAGATGTCGAAGAGCCTCGGCAACGTGAAGACGGTGCACGAGCTCCTGAAATCGCATCCGGCCGAGGTGCTGCGCTTCGCTCTGCTGTCCGCCCACTACCGTGGGCCGCTCGATTGGACGGACAGCCTGCTCGCCCAGTCGAAGGCGACGCTGGACCGGCTCTACAATGCCCTCCGCCGCATGAACACGGCTGAGCCGCTGGATACCGGCGTTCCCGAGCGGCTGCTGGCGGCGCTGTGCGACGACCTCAACACGCCGCAGGCGCTTGCTGAACTGTCGGCGCTGGCGACCGAAGCCAACAAGGCGCCGGAAGCCGCATGGCCGCAGCTGAAGGGCGAGATTCTGGCCGCCGGCCGTCTTCTCGGCCTCCTCCAGCAGGACCCGGATGTCTGGGCGCGTGGCGACGAGGGCGACGCCGCCCGCATCGATGCGTTGGTGGCCGAACGCTTTGCAGCCCGCGGCGCCCGCGACTTCGCGAGAGCCGACGAGATCCGCAAGCAGCTGGCCGCCGAAGGCGTCGAGATCATGGACGGCGCCAACGGAAGCACCTGGCGCAAGGTCTAGAATCTCGGCGGCGAGCCGACCGTACCGCCATTGACCAATGCGTTAACAGAGGGCACGCCCCCGTTAACGATGCGGGAATACCTGTCCACTAGCATCAACCCAATCCGGAAGGGGTTGGGCATGCCTTCATCGATCAAGTTCAAGGTTTCCGCAGCGGGTCTGGCAGCAGGCGGAATATCCGCCTTTCTTGCCGGCGTCGGGATCCTGCAGACCTACAACATCTCGGCGGCGCTGGAGCGATCAACGAGTTCGCTGGAGGCCATCCGACGGCATGTCGAAGGCGACATGCTTCACGACGCCCTGCGTTCGGACGTCCTGATGGCGCTGTCGGATCCGGTCGAAACCGGGGTCCCGACGGCGGAGGTGCAGGGCCACGTCAAGGAGCATGCCGATTGGTTCCGTGGGCTCCTGCAGGAGAACATAGCCGCGGATCTGCCTCCGGAGATCCACGCTGTCATTGAGGATGTCGCGCCATCCCTCGAAGAGTACATCGCTTCTGCGGAGCAGGTCGTTCAGCTGGCTCAATCCGATCGCGCAGCCGCCGTTGCGCTCCTGCCGGATTTCCAGCGCCGGTTCGATGATCTGGAATCCCGGATGGAGGCCGCTTCCGATCAGATCGAGGCTTCCTCGGCAGCGGATTCACAGGCTGCACGCAACTGGGCGAGCCTCGCCCCCCTGATTATTGGCGGGGCCTTCCTGCTCGCGATCAGCCTTCTGGCAACCATTGTGTGGGCAGCTGGCCGCACAGTGCTCAAACCTCTTGATGAACTCACCAACGCCATGCGGAACGTGTCCAGCGGACGCCTCAGCGCCCTTGTGCCCCACCAGAAGCGGCCCGATGAGATCGGCGCGATGGCTCTGGCCCTGGAGCAGTTCCGGAAGAACGAGATGGAGCGCGTCCGCCTCGAAGGAGAGCGCGCCGCCGCAAACTCCGACCTTGAACGCGCACGCGCCAACGAAGCGCTGATCCAGCACTTTCAGGGCGAGGTGCGCAGTGCGCTGACCGTGCTGGACACTTCATTTGACGAACTTGATGCGCGGGCCAGGGATCTTATCGAAACCAGCCGTGCGGCGCATGCGGATTCGAAACGATCCAGCGCGTCTGCCTCCACCGCTGCTTCGAGCGTCCACAGCATCGCCGCCGCAACCGAGGAGCTATCTGCGTCCATCCGAAGCATCTCCACCAGCATGGAGGAATCCAGCACTCTGGCCGGCAAGGCTTTCGATGCCGGTGAGCGGGTGAGAAGCACCTCGCAATCGCTGGCGGACTCCTCCGAGGCCATCGGCCAGATCGTTGCGCTGATCAGCGACGTTGCTGCGCAGACCAACCTGCTTGCTCTCAACGCCACCATTGAGGCCGCTCGCGCTGGCGAGGCCGGGCGCGGCTTTGCCGTTGTCGCCTCGGAGGTGAAGGGGCTGGCCGAACAGACGGCGCGTGCGACAGACAGCATCCGTGTGCGCATTTCAGAGATGCAAACCATCACAGGCCGTGCCGCATCCGAGGTCGCCACCGTCGTCGAGCGGATCGACGATATGCGACGGCTCAGCATGGACACCTCGGCGGCCGCTCATCAGCAGGCGGCCGCCACGGCGGATATCTCGCGTGATGTGGGCGTGGCGTCTGGCAGCGTCGGCGAGGCGGCCGATGGCGCCAGCGCGCTGACCCACGCCACCGCACGCAGCGCCGAGACAGGGCAAAGCGTCCTCGACAAGTCGGGCGCCGTACGAGAGCAGTCGAAGAGACTGCGCGATGCGTCCGAGCGCTTCTTTGCATCGTTGAAGGTCGCCTGAGATGACAACCCCGCGTCTTCTCCGCTCCGTAGCGGCCTTTCTGACCACAGGCGGCGGACTTGCGGCCTACGCAGGCGAGCCGGAACCTCCGCCCGCCATCCAGATCGATGCCGGCTATGACCTCGAAATCATGGGACCCATATCCGGCGCCGAATCCAGCCGCGGGGCGGTGCTCGACAACCTTGTTCTCGAAGCGGCCGTCAGTCTTGAGCGCTCGCTCGGATGGCAGGGCGCAACTCTCTACGGCAGCCTCCTCAGCAACTCCGGTGGCCGGCCCAACGACTTCGCGGGCACGCTTGAGGGCGTTTCCAACATCGAGGTAGACCGCCAGCGCGCAAAGCTGTTCGAGCTTTGGATCGAACAAGACCTGGGCCAGTACGGTAACGTCGTGGCCGGGCTTCTCGACGTTAATCGCGATTTCTACGTCACCGAATCTGCGGGACTGCTTCTGGCGCCGCCCTTCGGCATCGGCTCGGAAATCGCCTCGACGGGCCCAAACGGTCCGTCCATTTTTCCGTCTACCGCGCTGGGACTTCGCTATCGCACTGGTATGGACGACGCGTGGTATGCTCAGGCGGCCTTCGTTGGCGCCTCCGCAGGCACCCTGGGCGATCCTGAGGAGGACATCGTCGACTTCCGGGGCGGCGGCCTCATGCTTGTGGAAGCCGGCGTTTCCGCTCCCTTCCGGATGACAGCTGGCCTTTGGCGGTACACGGACCGCCAGCACGATGTCCGCACGCTCAACGGGCTGGGCGAGCCGTCGCACGCCATCGCGCAGGGCGTATATCTCACGGCCGAGCATCGTCTCATCGAAGGCGGCGACCAGCCCACCGTGGATGTGTTCGGCCGCGCAGGCCTGTCCGACGGCCACACCACCGACTTTGGCGGTGGAGTGCAGGCCGGCGCGCTTGTCTCGGACTTTCTGCCGCAGCGGCCTGGAGCGCAGGCTTCGATAGGCCTGCGCTACGGCGCACTCAACCAGAAGGCGCGCGACAACTTCAGCGACCTGGGCGTTGACCCCGCGCGCGGGGAAATCGGCCTTGAGCTCACCTACGCTGACCCGGTCACCAGCTGGCTGACGCTGCAGCCGGACCTGCAGCTGATCTTCGATGCGGGCGGCACGCGCGATGCGGACACGGTTGTCGTGGCGGGATTGCGCGCCACAGTCAGCCTGGGCTGGCGCTCAGACTGACCAGCGAACGCCTTTTGACATCATCCGGGACTTCCCGGCGGATGTAACGCCCGTCCGCCCGCGACCCAGACGCCGAAGATGGGGAGCGTAGTCACACCCATTTGACGCCGCCGCCGCTCCGCGACATTGTCCGCCCGCGCTGGGAGATATGGCTGATGCTGCGTCTGGTTTCTGGGTTGGTTCTCGTTGCGGCCCTTGCGGGCTGCGTGTCCGGCAACAAGACGATCGGAGATCGTCCGCCCGAGGGCAAAGGCCCCGCCGGGACGTACTTCGGCTACTGGAATCGCGATGCAGACGGAGCGGTCGACGCCGAGTTCCGCAAGTTCATCAAGGACAAGTACAATTTCACGGACGCCGCCGCCGCACGCGTCGACCTAGAGGCGGATGGGTTCGACTGCAAGGACGGCAACCGTCCGGAAGGCCGCCCGGTGCCGGTTCTCGAGTGCGCCCGTCTGTATCGCAAGGCCGACACGGTTTATGACTGGTCGGTGGAGTTCTGGCCGGCCGAGGCCGAACCCCGGGCGCGTTACCAGCGCACCCAGTTCCCGGATCCGCTGAAGGCCCCGAATGTCGAAAAGCCCAAACCTCCCGGATAGCGCGCCTGCGTCGCCCGGGGACTCCGGCGGCGCCACGGACGACGGGAGTGATCCGCACAGCTTCACGGCGCTGCTGGAAAGCCTCGAAACCGAAACCAGCGGCGATCCGGTGACGTTCGGCGATCTGCTGTCCGTGGCCGGGCGGCGGACATTCGGCCCGGTCATCCTTCTGCTGGGCGCCATCTCGATTTCGCCGCTTACGATCATACCGGGCGCAAACTGGGCTGTGGCGACTGCGACCCTGCTGATCGCCGGGCAGCTTCTTCTCGGGCGCAGGCGACCGTGGCTCCCGCAGAGGATTCTAGACATCAGTTTTCCGCGCCAGCACCTGTCCGGGATGGTTAACGGGGGGCGAGAGGCGGCGCATATCGCCGACCGGCTGACAGCGCCAAGACTGATCTTCCTGACCGAGCCCCCTTTCGTGTATGGAACGGCGTTGCTGTGCGTGGTTGCAGCCCTCATCACCTACCCGTTGGGACTCATCCCGCTGGGTCCGATCCTGCCGGGCGTTTCCATCGTCCTCCTCGGCATCGGGCTTACTGCGCGCGACGGGCTGTTCCTGCTGATGTCGGGCATAAGTCTCGCTGGAGCGGCGGTCCTGGTTTCGAGGTTTTTCCTGTGAAGTATGCGCTTGAGCCCGATGAGCCCGTTGCAGACGGTCTGGTCCGGGTCATTCGGGGACAGGTGCGCAAGCTCCGTCGGCTGGCCGAGACAAGCGGCGAGGACCCGCGCGAATTCGTGCGCAGCGCGAGGGTCGCGTCAAAGCGTATACGGGCGGCGCTGAAGCTTGCGCGCCCGATGATGTCGGGCAAGGCCAATCGCGAAATCCGCAACTGGTGGCGCGATCAGGCTCGGGCCCTGTCCGAGACGCGTGATCTGGCCGCGCGGGTTGAGGCGATGGGCGCCTTGGAAAGCGGTCTGGCCGAGGCGGCTGGCGGACGCCTTGCGACGGGCCTGCGATCACGCTTCGAGCGTGATCTTGTGCGCAGCGAGAAGGGGGATAGCGCGCTTGATCCGGTAACAGCCTTCCGCAAGGCGCTGGCGGATGCGCCCGGGCCCGACCCGCACGCGATGAAGGATGCCGGTTTCGCGGATCTGCTGAAGGCCTATTCCACAGGCTATCGGAAGGCGCGGCACGCCATGCTGGATGCTGTCGAGAGCGGCGATATCGAGCTTTACCATGAGTGGCGGAAATCGGCGAAGGCGCATGCGCTTCACACCCGGCTGCTGCGGCGGTTGTCGCCCGCCCTTGAGGCGAGGGTGGCGGAAACGCGCGATCTGGCCGAACGGCTCGGCGAGCTTCAGGACATCGCCGTCTCTCGAACCGGGCTCGAAGCCATGCCGTCGCCGCCCGGCGGCCAGGCCGGGCTGCTCAAGCTCGGGGCTGCGCTGGAGGCGCGGCAGGCAGAGGTGATCAGGGATGCGCGGCGGATTGGCCGCCGGCTGTTTGCTGAACGTCCACGCGATTTCGTCCGCGCCCTGTCAAGCGAGGCTGCGTCCCCTCAGGCGACCGATAAAGAGCCAGCTCCCGTTCGCGAGATGGAAGACGCAGACTGATCGGGCCGGAGT
Source organism: uncultured Rhizobium sp. (assembly GCA_964407665.1). Lineage (GTDB taxonomy): Bacteria > Pseudomonadota > Alphaproteobacteria > Caulobacterales > Hyphomonadaceae > CAYOWK01. The sequence continues at coordinate 13,977 of CAYOWK010000015.1, forward strand.
TCCTCGACCGGCCTGCAAAACTGTAAGGCCGGGCGCTTGATCGCGACGCCAATCGGGACGATCTACGCAACATGTTCGGCGAACTCTATCATAACCGTATTCTGGAGCTGGCGGGCGACATTCCCCATGTCCGGGCCCTCGCGCATCCGCATGGCGCCTCGCTGAAGGTCTCGCGGGTGTGTGGCTCGACGGTGAATGTCGAGGTGGAGCTGGATGCGGAAGGCCGCATCGCGGCGATTGGCGTCGATCCGAAGGCCTGCGCTCTGGGGCAGGCGGCGACCTCGATCCTGGCGCGCGAAGCCTTGGGGAAGTCCATCGACGAGATCAGGGCGGCCCGCGAAACGTTGCGAGCCATGCTCAAGGACGGCGCGCAGCCGCCAAGCGCTGGAGAGACCGCCTTCTGGGAGCTCAGGCATCTCGCGCCCGTAAAGGATTATCCGCCCCGCCACGCCTCGACGCTTCTGGCTTTCGATGCGGCCGTCGAGGCTATGGAACAGGCGCTGGCGAAACGTCGCGGCTGAACGGGCGGGGGCGCAGATGAGCCGCGTGCTGAAGGTGTCCGGCTTCTTCGCCGCGGCGGTCGCTCTTGTGTTCGCGGCGCTCTATGGTGTCTGGGCTCTCAGCCGCTCCCGCGATTTTCAGCTGTTCGGCGAACTGGTTTCGCGGGTGGAGACGCCGGAAAACGTCATCGCCCTGACGTTCGATGATGGTCCGACGGCGGCATACACGCCCTGGGTCTTGGACCTCCTCGATGCGCGGGACGTGGACGCCACGTTCTTTCTGACGGGCCGCGAGATTGGGGAAAACACGGATCATGCCCGTGCGATCGTGGCGGCGGGGCATGAAATCGGGAACCATACCTTCAGCCATGCCAACATGACGCTGGCGGGGCCGGGCAAGGCCGCGAGCGAGGTGGACCGCACCAATGAGGCGATCCGGCAGGCCGGATACGAGGGCGACATTCACTTCCGGCCGCCCTACGGCAAGAAGCTGATCTTTCTGCCGCTGCATCTCTGGAAGACCGGCCAGACCACCATCATGTGGGACGTCGAGCCCGAATCGTTCGAGGATATCGCCTCGGATCCCGACCGGATCGCCGCCCATGTGCTGGATCAGGCAAGGCCGGGCTCCATCCTGATCCTGCATGTGATGTACAGATCGCGAGAACCGACCCGGCAGGCGCTGCCGAAGATCATCGACGGCCTGCGCGAGCGCGGTTTCCGCTTTGTCACGGTCTCGGAGTTGCTTGCGCTACGCGAGTAGCGTCAGCGTGGCTTGTCGCCGGGCTGGTGGACCGAGAGGACGTGGCCGTCAGGGTCGGCGAAGTCGGCGGATAGGCCGCCGTCCGGCGCGTGGCTGACGGGCGTGACGATCGTCGCGCCGTTTTTTGCGAGACTGTCCACCGCCCGGTCGATACCGCCGTCGTCCAGTTCGAAGACGATGATCGGCGAGGCGCCAGGTTTTCCTTCCATCTGGAAGAAGACCAGTACGACGCCCCCGGCGGTCTCGGCCATCAGCCAGTCTGCTCCGCCTGTCTCGTCGCCGTCCCCTCCGGGCATGCGCTGGACATCGAGGCCCAGCGTGTCGCGGTAGAAGGCCTCGGTGCGGCTGATGTCGGTCACGTAGTAGACGACGGCGCCAATGCGGGATGCGGCAAACATGTCTGTGTCTCCTGTTCTGTCAGACGCCAGCCTGTTGCCGTGGCGGCGCAAAGTGTGAGCGCCCGACCACAAAAAGATGTCCGTCGGGATCATGGCTCGCGAGAAAGGCCCCGCCCCGGCGTGTGGCGGCCAGCAGCGACCGGCGCAGCTGGCCGAAGGCAAGCGCTCCGAACAGCTCGGGTTGGCCTGGCGCCTCGCAATCCTTCAGCGCCTTGCGGAGCTGGCTGATGCGCTGGCGCAGGGCCGTGTCCGGCAGGTTCAGGAGCCAGCCGATCTCGGCGCGCGTGCAACCGTTCATGACCAGCAGACCCGTGGTGCGCAGGGCGGGCGAGAGCCCGTGCAGGAGGTCCTCTCCCGTCGAAGGTCCGGCGGTCGGCGAGACGGACGGCGCGGCCTCCGCCCACGCAGTATCGCGCCGCCTGCGCCGGCCAGCCGTGCGGGCGTCAAAGGCGGCGCGGTTGCGGATCACGCCGGATAGCCAGCGGCGGGTCTCGGGCGCCGCAAGATCTGTTCGCCCGGACTCCAGCGCGGCCAGCAGCGCGGATTGCAGCAGGTCGTCCGCTTCATCCGCGCGCCGGGAATGGCGGCGAGCGAGGGTGTAAAGCTCTGCAAAGGGGCGCCGATGACGTGTCACGGGGGCAAACTACGGGGACGCGTTCCGATCCGCCAGCCGGTCCGGATCGTAGGAGTCTCAAATCCTGACCAAGGGGGACTTTTCATGAGACCGCTGCGGGCCGCTCTGGCCGTCCTGATGCTCGCCGGCTGCGCCACGCCGATGACCCAGACCGCCAGGGCGCTTGAGCCTGGCTCCCTGGTCGGCCAGTGGGATGTCACGATGTACTACTCGGAAACCGACCCGCCCAGCTCCACCGAACTGGTGATCACCGAAGCCGCAGATGGCAAGCTGGCGGGCTCCTTCTACCAGTCGGATTTCATGGTCGCGAACTACTCGGTGCGAAACGGAGTACTGGCGTTCGGCGCGACGACTACGGATGGCCAGGCGCCTTATGCACACTCCGGACGCCTCAAGCGCGAGGGCGGCGAGGATGTGATAGAGGGGCAGACCCTGTCCTCAGGCCGCAACTTCCTCATGATGTGGACCGCCCGGCGCAAGCCGGCAGGCTGAGGCGGCAAAATCGCTGCTCAGGTCGCCGGCGTGACCGTCAGGGGCGCGGTGTCACTCGCAGGAACGTCAAGGATCAGCTTTTCCTCAGCCGTCTTCACGTCGCCGCTGCCTTCCTCGATCCACGAGCGGCTGACTTTCAGAACCACGCGCGTCGGGGATTCCTCGACGACCTCCCAGGAATTGAAGTCACCGACCATGAACACCCGGGTCCAGCCCTCGGGCGGCGTGAAGAGGGCAAGATATGTATAGAGACCGTTGATAGCCGGATCGCCGCCCGCCGTGGAGAAGATTTTCACGTCGGCATTGTCGACGTGATGCACGTCCGTGACGGACGCGGCGTCCGAAAGGTCGGCCTCCGCATCGACGGTACGGGCAGGTCCCGAAGGTTGCGCAGGGGCGGCAGGCGCTTCGGCGGGGGCCGGTGGCGCCGTCTCGGCGGTGTCCGGCGCCGGGGTCCCTGCAGGCTCGCAGGCCGCCAGAGCAAGGGCAAAGGCGAGGGCGCCGATCCGTTTCATGTCCATCTCCGAACTGTGGACTCCCATCTAGCTGCCGGTGGGCGATGGAGCCAAGCGCGTTCGTGTTTGAATCGAAAGACCTTCGGGGCTATACTGTTTCCATGTCTGTCGCCCAGTCATATGCACCCATCGCGGGCGGCCTCCTGAAGGTCTGGAAGGCGACGCTGTCGCCTGTGTGCATGGCGTGCGGCGTGCGCTGCCGGCATTTTCCGTCATGCTCCGAATACACAGCCGAGTGCGTCACCCGGCATGGCGCGTGGGCGGGATCGTGGATGGGGCTGGCGCGCCTCGCGCGTTGCCGCCCGGGAGGATCGCACGGGTTGGACCCGGCGCCGACCACCACTACCAGCGGCGCGCGCTGGTTCACGCCCTGGCGCTATGGCGTCTGGAGCCTGGACGAGGCCTGATCCTCCGAATGGAGGCGGCGCGCGCCGGAAGATTTGAGGCCAAAATCAATGCATCAACTGGCGCAGGATTAAATCCGGTATAGGTTGTTCCCACAGGGAGACCTCATGAACGACAGACTCGCCGCTGCCGAAGCGAAGGCGCGCAAGACGCTCGCCAAATGGATCGCCGCGGCGGAACAGGCCACGGGTCCGGGAGATTCCTGGAGCCTGACGGGTTTCGACCAGCAAATGATCGCGGAACTCGCCGCAGCTTTTCAGGTCGAGCCCTGGCCCGCAGAGACCCTCGCCACCACGTCCGGCCTTGCCTGGACGCGGGCGTGGATGGCCTCGGCGCTGTCGTTCAACCCCGCCGTCACGCCCGCAATGAAGGCCGAGGCCTTCGCACGGGCGACCCGTTCGGCGGCCGAGGCCCTCATCGAGGTCTACAGGCGCAGGTCCCCCCTTCAGGGGTGATCCGGCTTGAGGGCTGACGGGTTCAATCCCGCCGCGAAATGATCTATGCGTCCCGATCCTTACGGAAGACGACCATGATCCATGTAACATTCCCCGACGGCTCGAAGCGCGAATACCCCGAGGGGTCGACGCCGATGTCGATTGCGGAAAGCATCTCGAAATCCCTGGCCAAGCGGTCCGTGGTCGCCAAGGTCAACGGCGAATTGCGCGACATGAAACGCCCTCTCGACGGCGATTCTGCGCTCGAACTCCTCGACATCGCCTCGAAAGACGGCCTGGAGCTGCTCCGCCATGACGCCAGCCACGTGATGGCGCAGGCCGTCCAGGAGCTGTTCCCCGGCACGCAGGTCACCATCGGCCCGGTCGTTGACGACGGCTTCTATTACGACTTCGCCCGCAAGGAGCCCTTCTCCACGGACGACTTCGCGAAGATCGAGGCGAAGATGAAGGAGATCGTGGACCGCGATCTGCCCATCGAGCGCGAGGTCTGGGAGAAGGAGGCGGCCATCGCCCACTTCAAGTCCATCGGTGAAGACTACAAGGCCCAGATCATCGACGACATCATCCCGGCAGGTGAGGCGATCACGCTCTACAGCCATGGCGGCGAGTGGTCGGACCTTTGCCGCGGCCCCCACCTGCCGTCCACGGGCAAGCTGCCCAAGGCGTTCAAGCTGATGAAGCTGGCCGGCGCCTACTGGCGGGGCGACCACCGGAATGAGATGCTCCAGCGCATGTACGGCACGGCCTGGGCCTCCGAGGCCGACCTTGCCGCCCACCTGAAACGCCTCGAGGAAGCCGAAAAGCGCGACCACCGGAAACTCGGCCGTGAACTCGACCTGTTCCACATGCAGGAAGAGGGCAAGGGCATGGTGTTCTGGCACCCCCGGGGCCTGACGCTCTGGCGCACGGTCGAAAGCTATGTTCGCCGCCGCCTCGACGAGGCCGACTACATCGAGGTGCGCACGCCCCAGGTTCTGGATCGCAAGTTCTGGGAGCAGTCGGGCCACTGGGAGAAGTATCGCGACAACATGTTCGTGGCGGAGACGGCGGAGGATGAAGTCCTCTCGCTGAAGCCGATGAACTGCCCCGGCCACGTCCAGATCTTCAAGCAGGGCCAGAAATCCTACCGCGACCTGCCGATGCGGATGGCCGAATTCGGCGCCTGCCATCGCTACGAGCCATCCGGCTCGCTGCACGGGCTGATGCGGGTGCGCGCCTTCACGCAGGACGACGCCCACATCTTCTGCCGCGAGGACCAGATCGAGGACGAGACGGCGAGCTTCATCAGGCTGGCCCAGTCGATCCACGCCGACTTCGGCCTCCACACGGACCACATCAACCTCGCCACGCGACCCGAAACGCGCGCCGGGTCTGACGAGTTCTGGGACAAGGCTGAGGCGCAGATGCTGTCCGCCGCGCGCAAGGCTGGCGTCGAGCCGGTGATCGCGGAGGGCGACGGCGCCTTCTACGCTCCGAAGCTGGACTTCATCGTCAAGGACGCCATCGGCCGCGAGTGGACCATTGGCACGCTGCAGCTCGACTATGTCCTGCCGGACCGGCTCGACGCGGAGTATGTCGGTGAGGACGGCGCCAAGCATCGCCCCGTCATGCTGCACCGCGCGATCCTCGGATCGCTTGAGCGCTTCATCGGCGTACTGATCGAGAACTATGCGGGCGCTTTCCCGATGTGGCTTTCGCCGGTTCAGGTGGTGGTCGCCAATATCTCCGAAAGCGCCGGCGGATACGCCGCCGAGGCCGCCGCGAAGCTGAAGGCCGCAGGCCTTCGCGTCGAGACCGATCTTCGAAGCGAAAAGATCAACTACAAGATCCGCGAGCACAGCCTGCAGAAGGTGCCCGTGATCGCCGTCGTCGGCTCCAAGGAAGCCGAGGAGGGCACGCTGGCGCTCCGCCGCTTCGGCTCCCAGGCGCAGCAGATCATGACCCTCGACGAGGCCATTGCCCGGCTGACGGAAGAGGCCCTGCCGCCCGATCTGGCGCGGATACACGTCAAGGATCCGGCATGAGCCTTTTCCTCGACTTCGCTGTCCTGTTTGCGATGGGAGCGGCGCCCGCGGGCGTCGCTCTTTTCGTGATCCGCCGGCATCTCGCCGGGCCGTCCCCGCAATTCTGGACGGCGACCGCAGCAGCCCTTGGCGTTCTCGGAGTGCTTGTCTTCCTCGCGGTCTGGTTCTCGGTCATGGCGGTCGAGAAGGACATGGTCGCCTGCCAGATGGCCCCCGTAGCCGAGCAGGCTGGCTGCGAAGAAGCGGGCCTGCTGGTGGCAGTCGTGGCAATCGCGAGCGCCTGCGCCGTCATCATCTATCTCGCCGGCGCCCTCGGCCTGCGGGCCTGGTTTCGGCGGCGGTCGCCATCTGCAGCATGAGCAGCGGCGTGACCGGGTCGGGGGACTGGTCGCGCGTAACAGCGCGGCTCGAAGGACGGGCCCGCGTGTCCGTCATCGTCGTCAGCTATCGCACGGGGCCGGTGCTGTTTGACTGCCTCAACGTTCTCCTGGCCGACCCGGACGTGTATGAGATCGTCCTCGTCGACAACGGCAATCCGCCGGAAGACCAGTCGAGGCTCGCGGGGCTCGCTGCCGGGCTGGGCAGCCGTCTCATCATCGTTGGCCAGGGCGTCAATCGCGGATATGGCGCCGGCGTCAACATCGGCGCCAGCGTTGCGGCGGGCGACCGGCTGCTTGTTCTCAACCCGGACGCCCTGCTGCGGCGCGGTTCGATCGCCATGCTGGAGGCCGCGCGAGCAACGCACCCCGAACCGTCCGTCGCAGGCGGCAGGATCTACGGCGCCGACGGGCGTGAACAGCGCGGCGCCCGCAGACGCACGCTGACGCTGGCGTCTGCCGTTCGCAGCTTCACCGGTATCCGCGCCCTTGAGTCGCTGGGCCCCGCATTCGTGGACTTCAACATGAACCGGGAGCCAGAGCCATCCGGCCCGGTTACCGTCGGCGCCGTCAGCGGCGCGCTGATGTATCTGTCGCGCGACGCCTTCGAACACCTCGGCGGATTTGACGAGCGTTACTTCCTGCACGTCGAGGACATCGACCTCTGCCGCCGCGCAGGGCTGGCGGGCGGGGCGGTCATCTACACGCCGCTGGCGGGTGCGTACCATGTCGGCCAGACATCGGATGCGCCCTCCGCCACTGTCGAGCGTCACAAGGCGGCTGGCTTCCGCCGCTACTTCTGGAAGTTCGCTCAAACCCCTGCCGCGAAGCTGGCTGCGGCCATAGCGGGGCCGGTGCTGACGCTTGCGATTCTTGTACGCGCAGCGTCTTCTCGTGGAAAAGGGAGACGGACATGACGCCCAAGGTCATCGAGAACTGGTTTCGGGTCGCCAAGAGCGGAAGGCCGGAAGATGTGCCGGCGCTTCTGGCGGAGGACTGCGTGTTCGAGTCCCCCGTGGTGCACACGCCCCAGGCCGGCAAGGCCAAGTCCACGATGTATCTGCAGGGCGCCATGCTGGTGCTGAACGGCGAGCACTTCCGCTACATCAACACCTGGTACTCGGAGCGCTCGGCCGTGCTGGAGTTCGCCACCGAGATCGACGGCGTGACGATCAACGGCGTCGACATCGTCTTCTGGAACGAGGCAGACCTCATCACGAATTTCCGCGTGATGCTGCGGCCCCTGAAAGCCATCAACAAGGTCCACGAGAAGATGGGCGAGTTGCTGGCGGCGCGCCAGGGCTGACCATCCCACGGCCGGCCGAAACGCCGCCGAGGGCGCGCTCCGCCGAGCTCATCGGCCCGTCGACGGAGCGCCCCGCTCGCCCTAGTTCGGTACGACCTCGATGGAGAGGTGTTCCTTCGGCGCGATCCAGGTGTTCATCACCTTGAGCGTCAGCTTCAGCTTCGCCCGGTCCTGGACGTTGGGGACCATCACCGTGAAGGAGGAATGGGCCTTGATGGTGAAGACCCGCGCCTCGTCATAGAAGCCCTGGGCGCCTGTGCTCTCGACCAGATAATCGACGGGTCCGGTGTTGGTGAACTTCACGGGCGCCATCTTGGTCGTTCCGAAGTAGGCGCCGGCCTCGGCGGACAGCGTTCCGCGCACGACGGCCTCGACATTCTTCGTGCGGCCGACAAGCGCGCCGTTATAGATCGCCACCGTGTCGCCGGCTTTCAGGGCCGCCTTCAGTGCATCCGGCGTCTGGCTGCGGGTCAGAACCAGCGTCGCCGTCCTGTGTCCGCCGTTTTCCAGGTCGTAGTCCCAGTCGATCAGGCCGTGGATGTCCGACGTCCCCATGACGGTGAGGTTGTTGTCGAGCGCGATCTTCAGCGCCTCTTCGGAAAAGTCGGCTCCGTTCACGACCTCGATGCCGTGGAGCAGACCAGCCTTGATGAATTCGGCGTGCTGCGGGGTCAGCTCGGCGATGCCGTTCGGACGCTGGGCGTACCAGTAGGGGTGGTTCCAGAACACGAAGGCGCCCTGATCGTTGGCGACTTCCAGCTGCTTGCGGACGTCGGCCCGCGCATCGAGGATGGGATTGGCGTCGGTGATGAACACCGCGTTGATATGGCCCGCCGGCATCGCAACCTTCGTGATCTCGGAGCCGTTGATCACCATCAGCGGACGAGCGGCCGCGCCCTCGGCATCGGGTTTGACCGCAGCAGCCTCGCTCGCCACTTGCCAGGCCCGGTTGCGATCCGGGTGCGGAATGTCCTTGGCCTTGGGCTGGTACTCGAGATGTTCGCTGACCGCCATGGCGAACAGGGCGTCGCGCTTGGCCTCCTGGACGCGGATATCAGGCCACACTGAACCGTCGGAAAAGACGCTGTGCGTGTGAAGATCGACTGGCAGGACGAAACGCCCGTCCGGCAGCGCCGGGAACTCGAGCTTGCGGGTTTCCTCGATACCGTTGTGGGCGACCGCCGGAGCCATGGCTCCCAGAGTCATCGTCCCCGCCAGCAGACTCTTCAGGAACAACCGCATGATACCCTCCAGATTGTGGCGGTATGCTGCGCCTGAACCGTCACAGCCGGATGACGGAAGCCGGCAGGGCAGGTAGGTTTCTCCGTTCGGCTCACCCGGTTGGCGCGAAGCTTGAGTCGGCGCAACATACACGCGGGTCACCCCCGGCGGCGCAGGTCGAACAGCGACGGCCTACTGTTCCAGCTCGGGCGCTTCTTCCGGCTGCGTTGCTTCTGGCTCCACAGCCTCTGTCAAGCATCCTGCCGGCTCCACCACAGCCGCCACCAGCGTCGCCGCCTCGCCGTTCGAGTAGTTGTACACATACCGGCGAGACAGGCGCAGGCAGCGGCCGGCCTCGTTGGCGCCGGCGACCAGCTCGCTGAGAGCTGTCCGCCCGCCTTCGCTGCCGATGTCGATCAGCCACGCCGGACGATAGTCCTCTTCCACCGCAGGCAGGGCGGCGCGCGTATCAGGGGGCAGGATAACCTTGCCGCCCATCAAAAACACGAAGCTGGGCTCCGCAAAATCCATCGCCCGGATGACCTTTGGCGGCCGCTCGGAGCACAGCGCCCTCTCCTGCCGCTTCGTGCCTTCCGGCAGGGCGCAGATCTCTGTCAGGGCGGAGACCGCCGCCTCGCTCGAGAGCATCCACTCCTGATTGGGCAGCACCATCGCGCGATAGCTGACGCCTGTCATGATTGCGCAGGCCAGAACGCCGGTCATCAGCCACGTCGGCTTGCGGACAACGAACGCATAGACCGTCCCCGCTGTCGCGGTGAGAATGAACAGCGTTGGCCAGACACCAACGCCCGTTCTGGTCCACATTGCGCGCCACATGAAGCCGATGCGCTCGGAAAGCTGCGGGCCATACTCTCCTGCGTAGTCTGCCCGGAGCGCGTCGAGAGCCCACGCCGTCGGCAAAGCCGCAAGCACCACGCCGAAGATTGCGAACAGCCCGAGCGAGGCCCAGCGCTCCGCGCCCCACTTCTCGCCGGAGAACCAGCGGTCGGCCACGACGCCCGCCGCCAGCGCCAGCGCGGGATAGGCCGGCAGCGTGTAGTGGACCAGCTTGGTCGGCGCGATCTCGAACACCAGCCAGGTCGGCACGAACCAGCAGATCAGGAATCGCCAGGCCCACGCATCTGAGGCCTCGCCGGCTGGAACCACGGCGTTGGCGCCAGGGGGAGGGGGCGCAGCGGCAAACCTGCCCTGCAGGTTGAACGCCTTCCGGATCGCCAGCCATACAGCCGGGACGAGCAGGATCGTACCGGGCCAGAACAGTAGGGGCAGCGCCGCCAGGTGCATGCCGATCGGGCCCTTGTGCCCCTCGGCGGCTCCAACGATCTTCTGGCCCAGGTCCACCCGCGCCGCGATGTCGAGGAACTCGCCGCCGGTCGCGATCTGCACGGCCACGAACCACGGTATGGTCATGACGCAGAACAGGCTGATGCCCGCCCAGTAGAGCAGGGGCCGCATCCAGTCCCATTTGCGCTCCCAGACGGCCAGCGCCACAAGCATCAGGCCGAACACCATCGGCGTGATCGGGCCCTTCAGCAGCACGCCAACGGCGAAACTCGCCCAGAAGACGATGTTCTCGATCTTCCCGCTGCCCGAAAAGGTTCCGGCGCGCAGCCGGGCCAGCGCCGCCATGCCGAGAGCCGTGAAACCGCACAGGGCCGCGTCCGTCTTTGCGATATGGGCTTCGGTGGTCAGAAGCAGGCAGGTCGCCAGTACGCCCGCGCCCAGAAACGCTGCGCGCCGTCCGACGAGCGACATGCCGCCCCAGAATGTCGCCAGCACCGCCAGAACGGCGGAAATCAGCGACGGCAGCCGGTAGGCCCAGATGTCCCGGTCATGGGCGCTGGAAACCGCTCCAACCACCAGCGACTGCATCCAGTGGATGCCGACGGGTTTCTTCGCCCGCAGATCGTCGTGGTACATGATGACGACGAAATCGCCGCTCTCGATCATCTGGGCGCTGGCCTGCGCAAAGCGCGCCTCGTCGCGGTCGAGCACCGGCATGGCCAGCACGCCCGGCAGCGACGCCACCAGTAGCGCCACGGCCAGCGCGGCATAGGCCCAGCCCGTCTTCACGAACCTGTCGAATGCGGCCATTGCCCGCCTGCCACGCCTGTATTCGTCGCGCCGCCGCCTGTTCACATGGAATCAGGGTTCTGGCTGTTGTAGATTGCACGTCCATAGCCGCTCTCGGCGGGTCCGTCGCGCGATTTGTGCCGCTGCTGGCCATTCCTGGCGCACGGCGACAGTTCGATGCGGCGGCCCCTCGCAAGAACGGGTCTGCCCCGCTATACACGCGAAACCTGCGAGCACGAGAGACGCATTTGCCCGATACACAGACAGACGCTGTCCAGACGCAAGCCGGCGCGCTCGCCGCAGGATCGTATGGCCGCCCCGAGTTTTCCGTCGTTGTGCCCGTTCACAACGAGGCCGGGAATGTCGAGGAGCTGGCGGCCGAGATTGCCCGGGTCCTCGATGGCCGCGCGTACGAGATGATCTTCGTGGATGACTCCTCGCTCGACGACACCCGCGAGCGTCTGGTCCGCGCCCGCAAGTCCCTGCCAGCGCTGCGGATTGTCGGCCACCGCAAGAACGCCGGCCAGAGCCGGGCGGTTCGTACCGGCGTGCAGCACGCTCGCGCTTCCATCGTTGTGACGATGGACGGGGACGGCCAGAACGACCCCTCGGACATCCCCGGACTGGTCGGCCAGCTCACCCGCGCCGGCGCGCCGGGCGAACTCGCCCTCATCCAGGGGCAGCGCACGAAACGTCAGGACAGCGGCTGGAAGCGCTTTGGCTCCCGCTTCGCCAACTCGATCCGCGGCGCCATTCTGAACGACGCCATTTCTGATAGCGGCTGTGGCGCGCGCGCCTTTCGCCGCGACGTTTTCCTGCAGCTCCCCTATTTCGACCACATGCACCGCTATCTGCCGGCGCTGATGATCGCGGAGGGCTACACGGTCGAAACCCACCCGGTCGGCCACCGCCCGCGCTCGCATGGCCGCTCGAACTACACCAACTGGGGCCGCCTCGCCGACGCTCTCAGCGATCTGCGCGGCGTGATGTGGCTCCGTCGCCGCCGTCGCAACCCGGGCGGGTCGGACGAGATTTAGCCGAACGGGACTGCCGGCCTGATCCGTTTCGCCTGAATCTTCCGCCTCTACCTGAGAGAGGCCCTCTCGCTTGCGGGCGAGGACGCTTGTCTTGCGGGCCAATCGGGCGCTGACTGGCGCTGATCAGGGTGGAGGTCTTCCTTTTGTTCGGATTGTTCGGTACCGCTCTGACAATTGAGGCTAGGGAAGCCGCGCAGTCCAGACGGGGAGGGACTCGCGGTACAGGTCCAAAAAGGGGCGATTTGATGCGGTTCATGTTTGGCGTGTTCCCGCTGCTTGCGGTGCCGGTAATCATCTACAACCTGATGGCGTTCGCCTTCGGCGGCGGCCCTGACGGCACGCTCAGCATGACCGACAACCTGTCGCGCCCGTTCGCGACCATCGGTATGGTGGCGCCCGGCGCAGAATGGGAAATCTCCTCGGGGTCGGTTCTGATCCTGCTCGCCCTGATCTTCTTCTTCGTCGAGATCCTGAAATCGACCGACACGGGGTCGTCCTCGATCGTCAACCACGCCACCTCGATGCTGGTCTTCGTGTTGACGCTGGTGGAGTTTCTTCTCCTGAAGAACTTCGCGACCTCGGTGTTCTTCATCATCATGATCATGTGCCTGCTGGATGTGCTGGCTGGCGTGGTTGTCACGATCAAGGCCGCCCGCCGCGACTTCTCCGTAGGCGGACAAGGCCACGAGTAGCTGGCGTGCCTCCTGTAAGGGGTGCAGCGCAGGATTGACGGTTCGGGTGGAAACGCCAAAACCGTTCTTGCTCCACCCGGGGCCGTAGCCAGAGGGCCGCTATGGGCATTTTCTTCGATCAGGAGTGGTTCGACGAGCGTCTGCGCACATCCGGCCAGACCAAGGGCGCGCTTGCGCAGGCCGCCGGCATGTCCCTCGACGAGGTCGAGATGGTCTTCCGCGACCAGCGTGAACTCGAGGACGGCGAAGTGGTCGCTTTCGCCCGTGTCCTGTCCGCCGATCCGGCCGAAGTCGCCAATCGCTCCGGCGCGCCTGAGCCTGGCCTGCGGGCGCCGTCGGCCGGTCGCCCGATGGGCATGGGCTCGAATGCCACGGCGATGGGCGCCGCTTCGGGCGGACTCTTCGGCAAGCCGGCCTCAGCCCCGGCGGACCTCTCCGTCAGCCGCGAAGTCATTGCCGGCCTGCACGAACGGATCGACCGCCTCGAACGCCTCCTGGAACTGGTGATCCGGAAGCTCGACCAGAGGTAAGCGGGCGGGAGCCCCTGTGGGACGGACGGCCTGTGTTCGCCGCCCAGTAAGACCTCTGGAAACGGACACATCAGTGTCAGTGTTTCCCGTAGATGGGGGAACCCAGACTTGGGAGCTTGACTGCAGACCAGGTTTGGGACTCTGGTTGAGCGCGATCAGTCATCCGTTTAATCTATAAATTTCAAACCGGTAACTCTCTTTGCCGTCATGCCGTACAAGCCCGAAGGGCGCAGATGCGGTATCCGGAAACGGCCACCGGAGCTCGTTGCCGGATCCCGGATCGCGACCTCATCCTGAGCCTGTCGAAGGACGTCGCGTCCGGGATGACGCCCGAAAATAGGCTGGTCCCACCCCATTCAATCCGACCGGGTATCCGCATCCCGCAATCTCCTCCTCGCGTCTGGCATGGGAGGGTTTGGGGGCCACCGAACCATCAAACGCCAGCCGCTCGGACGGCGCGGCGACCACCGCTCCGGCTGCTTCCGCGCGGCTCATCCTGAGGAGCGCCCGAAAGGGCGCGTCTCGAAGGAGGGGCCCGAGGAAGCAGCCCCAAGCGGCGGTCTGAAACACCTGTCCCCGGAATTGATCTAAACCGGGGGTGACCATGGGCGTCGGCGCCCATGCGCGTGAAACCGGGACGGGGATGAGCACTAAAAAGTGCGCACCAACCGCCGGGACAAACGTCCGAAACGGGGCGCGTGGGAACACGCAACCGGCCAGTCGCAAGGCTGGCAATGTAGTCAACAAGGCGCGTTCCGCGCGCCCCGTCCTCCCGTCTTCAGGAGGAGAGCGACAGCATCACGGACGGCTCACGCCGGTCCCGCAGGAAGCGTGCGGCTTGACGAGAGCAGCGCCCGTCAGATCGATTTGTCGACGAACAGCGGTCTCAGCGGCAGGCGCGAATAGACCGGCGCGTAAACGTGACCCGGGCTGGCCGGTTTCTCACGCGAGGGATTGCCCTGACCCAGGATCTGCGCCGCAAACGTGGCGGCGAGGAAGCGGTAGCTGCTCCAGGCTCCGTCATGGCGCGACGCAGAGCGGCGGTCCGTTCCGGTGCGCCGGTCAGCGCCGGCTCGGCGGTCTCTGGAAGCATGCGAGGGCTGGGCGATGCGGCGATCCATGCCGGTTAACCTGCAAGCCTCGGGCCGCGCCAGTGTGCGCCGGCCGCGTCTGCTGGTTTCAGGTTAACGGGCCGGGAGCGGCTATCGGGTCAATCCGCTCTGGGACGCTTCGCCGCCGCAAGATCGGCCAGCTGCTGCTGCATGTCGGCCATCTGCTTCTGGAGGTCCCGGATCACGTCAGGGCTCTCTGCCGGAGCGTCTCCAGACGGAGGCTTCGGCGGTGTGGCGGACGGCGGCACGCCGAAGGGCGGGGCAGCAAAGGGCGTCATGGTGGCGGATGGCATGCCCGGCGGCAGCTCGCCCGGACGCGGCACGAACGGCGTGAACAGCCGCATCGTTTCCTCGAACATCTCCATGTTCTTGCGCACCTGATCGTCGTAGGCTTTGGCCTTCTCGCTGTCGCCCAGCGCCGTCGCCATGTAGTCGCGCCATTTTTCTTGCTGCGCAGCAAAGTTCTTCATCGACAGCTCGAGGTAGGCGGGGAGCATCGACTGGAAGCTGTCGCCATAGAACTGGATCAGCTGACGGAGGAAACCGACCGGCAGCACGCCGTCCTTCCGGTTCTCCTGCTCGAATATGATCTGCGCCAGCACGCCGCGGGTCAGGTCTTCGCCCGTCTTGGCGTCCTGCACCATGAACTGCTTGCCGTCGCGGACGAGGGCAGAAAGATGCTCCAGCGTGACGTAGGCGCTGGTCGACGTGTCATAGAGCCGCCGGTTGGCGTATTTCTTTATGATAATGGGATCTTCGCCGTCGGCGCCATTCGTCTTGCTCAAGTCGGCGTCTCCCGCCAGCTCGCCGCCCGATGATGTCCCGGGCTGGCTGCTGCATGTCACTCTGATCGTACAGCTGTATCACAAAGACAACGCATCTGCACAACGAGCAGCTTGACCCCCGTCAATGATTTCTTTCACGCGCCCGTGATCTTGACCTGAGATTAGGGAGTCCGAAGGTATCGGTTCGGTCTCGAATTCTCGTGGGGGAATCATCGATATGGCGAAGGTCGCACTGGTTACGGGCGGTACGCGAGGCATCGGCCACGCGATCTCGGCGCGGCTTGCCAGGGACGGATACACCGTTGCCGCCAACTATGCCGGCAATGACGAGGCGGCCAGCGCCTGCGCAGCCGAACTCGGCGTCAGCGTCTTCAAATGGGATGTCGGGGACTACGACGCCTGCGCGAAGGGCATAGCCGACATCGAGGCGAAGCTCGGACCGATCGAGGTCCTCGTGAACAACGCTGGCATCACCCGCGACGCCACGCTGCACCGGATGACGCGCGAGCAGTGGGACGATGTGATCCGCGTCGACCTGACTTCGGCTTTCAACATGTGCCGCTTGACCATCGAGGGCATGCGCGCCCGCGACTTCGGGCGCATCATCAATATCTCCTCGATCAACGGACAGAAGGGCCAGGTCGGCCAGACCAACTACTCGGCCGCAAAGGCCGGCCTGCTGGGCTTTACCCGCGCGCTGGCGCAGGAAAACGCCAAGAAAGGCATCACCGTCAATGCGATCTGCCCGGGCTATGTCGACACCGAGATGGTGGCGGCGGTCCCGGCGAAAGTCCTTGAGTCGATTGTGGCCGGTATTCCGGTCGGGCGCCTTGGAAAAGCTGAGGAAATCGCCGGTTGCGTATCCTTCCTGGCTGGTGCGGACGCAGGTTTCATCTCGGGAGCAACGATTACTGCAAATGGCGCGCAATACATCGCATGCTGATTTGCTGACTGCGCGGGAGCCGGGGGGCCTCGGGAGTTCGCTGAAACGTCGCATACAGGGCGGCGGACTCTGTTTTTTGGCCCAAAAACCGCCCCAGTCGGGAGTCATTCCGGCATTCATGGTGAAGCCGTTCCCGACTCTCCGACGAGGCGTTGTCTGCGCCGCTCTGGCATGTGCCGCAGCGGCCCCGGCCTTCGTCGCCCCAGCCGCCGCTCAGCAGACCCCGCCCGATGCGCGCGCAGGGGCAGCCCCCAGAATCGCCGCCGCGCCGTCCCGGTCCGTCAAATACGAGGATACCGCCAGCCGTCGCAGCTTCGTGCTGGACTGGGTCGGCAACACCGCCCTTCTGAAGTTTGACGACAGCCCGGAAGTTCACGTCCTCCGCCCCTCTACGGCGCAGCGGGGGGATTCCTTCCTGCGTTCGGATTCCGGTCAGGTCGTCTTGCGGGCGACCGAACTTGGAAACGTGATCTCCTACATCGGTAACAAGAACGGCGCCCCGGCCGACATGGTAGGCGCCGCCTCGCCGCTTGACACCCCGGCCATGTCGCTGACGCTGTCCGAACAGCGCGTCGAAACGGTCAAGAGCCTGAGCCGCCTTGCAGGACGGGAAGTCACCGTGTTTGGCGTGGGCGCCTTCTCGAACCACGGCCGGTGGGCCGCCGATGCACTGATGGTCCTGACGCTCGGCGTTGAGCGGGCCAGCAAGATCAACCCCGACGTGGTGGCGTCGCTCGAAGCGGTCCGCCTTGAGCCGACCACCAATCCGGTCGCGTCATATCGCGACGGAGAGCTTGTGCTGGGCGTCAACCCGGAGGCCGGTTACGCGGGCCGGCCGTCGTCGGACGCCATCGCCCGCGCGCTGACCGAAAAGCCGAAATAGGGTCTCAGCGTGCGCCGGGCTTCCAGCCGGGCGGAGCCATCTCGAAACCCGCGAACTCGAATCCCGGCGAGACCGTGCAGCCGCACAACGTCCAGTCGCCCTGTGTTTCTGCAGACTGCCACTCGAATGGCTCGACAACGGCCTGTGGCCGCTGCCCGCCAGCAATGTCTGCGCCCAGCCTGTGTGTCGCGACCTCATCGCCAGCCGACGTCGACAGGATCAGCGGCGCTCCAGCATACCAGTGCCAGATCTCGGTAGCGTCGACCCGGTGCCAGTGCGAACGCTCTCCGGCCTGCAGCAGGTAGTAGATCGCCGTTCCGGCAGAGCGCTGTCCCGGCTGTGTCGCAGCGCGATGCATCTCGCGATACCATCCGCCTTCCGGGTGTGGCTGTAGTCCAAGAGCTTCGATGACGTCCGCGCCAGAGCGGCGCCCGCCCGTCATTTCCCCGCTTGTCACTTGAACGTATCCTTGCGCTTGCGGATTTCCCCAAAGGTGGCAATCGCGTCGCCGGGATGACCCATGGCGGCCTGCAGAAGCGCATCGTCGGCCCGCAAGAACGGATTGGCCAGGCGCTCCGCCCCGATGGTTGTCGGAACCGTCGGCTGGCCCTTCGCGCGGCGCGCCGTGACGCTGTCCGCATAGCGCTGGAGATGCGGATTCCCCGGATCGACGGCCAGGGCGAACTTCGCGTTCGAGGCCGTGTACTCGTGGGCGCAGTAGACCGTGGTGTCATCCGGCATGGCCGAAAGCCGTGACAGGCTGCGCCACATCTGCGCCGGCGTGCCCTCGAACAGCCGCCCGCACCCCAGCGCAAACAGCGTGTCCCCGACGAACGCCACGCCGAGTTCCGGCAGGTGGTAGGTCAGGTGACCCGACGTGTGGCCGCCCGTGTCGAGGACCACCGCCTCGATGCCGCCCAGCTCGATGATGTCGCCCTCGGCGACAGTCTGGTCCACGGCGGGGATCCGGCTGGCCTCGGCAGCTGGCGCGAAGATGCGGCATCCGGTTTCCGCCTTGATGCGCTCGTTCCCGCCTGCGTGGTCCGGATGCCAGTGGGTGTTCCAGATCTGCGTTATCCGCCACCCCTGAGCGGCCGCCTCAGCGAGGATCCGCTCGGCGTCGGGCGTGTCGATGCAGGCAGTTTCGCCGGATTCCGGGTCGTGCAGCAGGAAACCGTAATTGTCGGACAGGCACGGAAACATGTGGACGGAGGGGCCGATGGCCAGATTGAGCATGGAAATTTCCCTTTCGGCTGCCCGCATCCATATAGTCAGGCCGTATAGTCCGGAAAAAGGACCTGAATGAGATACGACATAGACCGTCTGGAAGCCTTTTACGCCTCGCCGCTGGGGCGGATGGCGCTTGAGATGGTTTCGGGCCGGCTTTCTGCGCTGTGGCCCGATGCTCACGGGCTGGACGTGCTGGGTTTCGGGCATGCCGCCGGCCTGCTGGACAATCTGAAGGAAGGGGCGAGACGGACCATCTCCGCCAGTCCCGAGGAGCAGGGCGCCATCCGCTGGCCCGACAAGGGGCGCAGCCTGGCCGTTCTGACCGAGGAAGACCGCCTCCCGTTCATCGACGCGCTGTTCGACCGGGTGATCCTGTTCCACGGTCTGGAGGAAGCCGAGAGCCCCCAGCGTCTGCTGCGCGAGGTCTGGCGTGTTTGCGCACCCGAGGCGCGGGTGCTGATCGTGGCCGCGAACCGGAGCGGGCTCTGGGCCCGGTCCGAATCGACCCCCTTCGGCCACGGCCGCCCGTTCTCCCGCGGCCAGCTCTATCGCCTGCTGGAATCCGCAATGTTCCAGCCCACAGCCTCCGCCCGGGCCCTCTACGCCCCCCCCGTCAACTGGCGCCTCTTCACCTCCGCCGCCGAAGCCTGGGAGCGCATCGGGCGCCTAGCCTGGGGCGGGTTTGGGGGCGTTCTGATGATCGAGGCCGTCAAGCGGATCCATATCGAACCCTCGTCCAAGCCGGCGCGCGTACGGTGGCGTTCCGCGCCCCTGCCGGCAAAGCAGGGGGTGTCGGCCCAGACCGGTCATGCCCACGATCCGGATAAAAAAGTCCGTCAGGGTGTTGAAGATGTGTAAGTGATGTAATATGTTCAATTCCGAAGCCGTTGACCGGCTCCCGGACGATGAGAGGAAACCGAGATGAAATACATTACCGCCGTTTTCAAACCCAGCCGTCTGGACGCCGTCCTGGATGCCGTCACCGCCGCTGGCGCATCGGGCGTCACCGTCACCGAAGTCCGGGGCTATGGCCGCCAGCAGGGCAAGACGGAAGTCTATCGCGGCGCTGAGTACGAAGTCCGTCTGCTGCCGAAGGTTCGTGTCGAGATCGCCGTTGCGGATGAGATCGTCGAAAAGGTGATCGACGCGATTTCGGCCACGGCGAACACGCAAAAGATCGGCGATGGCAAGATCTTTGTCATGGACCTGGAGCACGTACTCCGCATCCGGACCGGCGAGCGCAACGAGGCCGCGCTCTCCTCGTAGGCATCCACCCAATACCGGCGCCAGCCTGTCCCCCGATGTGGCAGGCGCCGGAGGCCCGGCCGCCCCCCCGACCCCCAAACGCGGCCCGAGCCCCAGAGCAGCCGCCGGCGCCAATGCCGGCGGCTGTTTTGCGTTCGGGCATGAAACCGGTTTGGCGCCCAAGACACTTGCGCATGTCCGGAAACCCCGTTTCACAGGAAGCGGGAATCTCGGATCTGTGCCGTTGGTGCGCGCGCAGCTTCGTAACCGGAGTATCGCCCGCCGTGTCTGACCCCGTCGAAGCTGCAGCCCGTACGATCTGGGAAGACCTGTCTGTCGATTTCGGTGCAGGGGACTTTGCGGGCAATCTTCCGGGGCAGGCTGCCCAGCTGCGCCAGGCGCTCACCGGGGGCGCGTCCGCAATTCCGCCGGCCGTCGCCGCCCGCCTCTGGCGCAGCTTGTGCGGAGAGATAATGGCCGCCCGTGGTCTCAAAGCCGTCTATCTGGCCGGAGGCGAGATCTCGCAGATGACCGAGGCCGCCAGGGGCTATTTCGGATTTGCAGTTCCCCTGACCCAGGCTGGTGATGTTCGCGAGGCCCTGGACCGGGTCGAGGACACCCCCGGCGCCCTGGCCTGCGTCCCCTGGCCCGAAATTGCCGGCGCCGGCCAGTGGTGGCCGATGCTGAACGAAGGCCGGTTCAGGGAGCTGTCCATAATCGCCGGCTGGCCGCAGATTCCCGGCGACACCGACCCGATGCCGAAAGTCGCAATTGTAGGCAAAGCGCAGACCTCGCCGTCGGGCAATGACGACACTCTCGCCACCGCCCATGACGACACGTTTGTTGCAGACGGTATTCTGGCGCGCGCCGGACTGCAGGCGGCGGTGGTGGCTCGCGCCCGGTCGCTGGCGTTGATCCGCATCCGTGGATTTGCTTCCAATGACGACCCGCGCCTTGATATGGCGCGGCAGGGAGGTCTAGACGGTCTGCGGGTTATCGGCGGGCTGCCTCTCGCCTGAGCCCACCTCCAACGGATACGGCGCCATGACCGAACGGCCACAGCCACACGCCTTCCTGTCCCGCGTGAAGCCTTATGTACCCGGCGAGGCCCCGAAGCCGGGCGCGGGCAAGACCTTCAAGCTGGCGTCGAACGAGAATCCGCTTGGGGCCTCCCCTCTGGCCTTGGCGGCGGCGCATGAAGCGCTTCAGAAAGCCGACACCTATCCGGACGGCGGCTCCACCGCGCTAAAGGCCGCCATCGCGAAGCGTTTCGGCCTCGACAGCAACCGGATCATCGCGGCGGCCGGATCGGACGAGATATTCCTGTTGCTCGCGCGCGCTTATCTCGGACCAGGCGATGAATCGGTTTCGACCGAGCATGGTTTTGCGGTCTATTCGATGGTTGCCGAACAGCAGGGCGCCACCGTCGTGGAGGTGAAGGAGACAAACTTTACCGCCGATGTGGATGCGATTCTTGCGGCCGTGACGCCGCGCACGAAGATCGTCTGGCTCGCCAATCCTAACAATCCGACGGGCACCTATCTGCCCTACGACGAGGTCAAACGCCTGCACGCCGGGATTCCTGCTGGCGCGATCCTTGTTCTGGACGGCGCGTACGCGGAGTTCGTTAATCGCAACGACTATGCGAGCGGCATTGAACTCGCGGCCGGGTCCGACAACGTCGTCATGACCCGTACGTTTTCGAAACTGTACGGGCTTGCCGGCCTGCGCGTCGGCTGGGGTTACGCGCCCAGGCATGTGGTTGATGCGATCGAGCGCGTGCGTATGCCCTTCAACGTCAACCTTCCGGCTCAGGCAGCAGCAATCGCCGCACTGGAGGACGAAGCCTTTCTTGAGACGTCTCTGGCCCACAATGAGCGCGAGCTCGCCCGGCTGGTCCATGCGTTGACGACCATGGGCCTCGAAGTCATCGACGGCGTTGGCAACTTCGTGGTGGCGAAGTTCGCGGATGCAGACACCGCAGCAAAAGCGCTGGCCTTCCTCAAGATGCGAGGGGTTACGGTTCGCGGCCTCAATGGTTATCGCATGCCTGACAGGTTGCGCATCTCGGTCGGAACGGTCGAAGGCAATGATGCGCTGCTCGCTGGCCTGCAAGCGTTTCTGGAGCGCTAATGAGCATGCCCGCCTTCGGCAGGATCGCCATAATCGGGATTGGCCTGATCGGCTCATCAATCGCGCGCGCCGCAGTAGCGAAGGGGGCAGCGGGGTCGGTCTCGATCCATGACGCCAATCCAGAGGCTCTGGTCCGGGCCGCCGAACTGGGTCTGGGCGACACGTTCGCCACCGCAGCTGACGCGGTCAGGGAAGCTGATGCTGTCTTCCTGTGTGTCCCCGTCGGAGCGATGAGCTCCGCCGCCGAGGCCATCGTGGCTGCGATGAAACCGGGCTCTATCCTGACCGATGTGGGGTCGGTGAAGGCCAGTGTGGCGCGCGACCTTGCGCCATTCTCCGGCCGGGGCGTGCATGTCATTCCGGGCCACCCCATCGCGGGAACTGAAAAATCTGGACCGGACGCCGGATTCGCCAGCCTGTTCGAGGGGCGTTGGTGCATCCTGACGCCGCAACCCGCCGGCGCCGACGACTATGTGGCGGCCACCGGCAGGCTGGCGGCTTTCTGGGAGCAGCTGGGCTCGCGGCTTGAAGTCATGGATGCTCAACGCCACGATCTTGTGCTGGCAATCACCAGCCACGTGCCGCACCTCATCGCATTCAATATCGTCGCGACTGCGCATGATATGGAAACCGTCACCGAGGGTGAGGTGGTGAAGTTCTCCGCCTCCGGCTTCCGCGACTTCACGCGTCTTGCTTCTTCCGATCCGACGATGTGGCGCGATGTATTCCTGAACAATCGAGAGGCGGTAATCGAGGTGCTCGGGCGGTTCACCGAGGATCTGATTGCGCTCCAGCGCGCAATCCGCTGGGGGGAAGGCGATACGCTCTACGAGACGTTCAGCCACGCGCGCGGCATCCGCAAGGCCATCATTGAGGCGGGCCAGGATACCCCGGCGCCCAACTTCGGCCGGGACAACGGAAAAAAGGGTTAGTCAGCGAAGACCGGCGGTGACGTGCTCGATCGCGCCATCGTGGGGTTGCGGCTCGACACCCAGCAGTCGGGCGATAAGGGGATAGACGGATACATTCTCGAAGGGCTCAAGCGTGACGCCTGTCCGGAATGCAGGACCATTCGCTAGGAACAACGCAGCCATTTCGGGGAGAGCGGGATCGAAGCCGTGGGCGCCGAGGCTAAGCCTGCCGCCGGTGCTGGTTGTCTGGGATGACCGGTAGCGCCAGCCATCGTCGGCGAGGCAGATGATGTCCGGTACGCGCCGGTGCGAGCCATAGTGGAAGCGTCCGGGTAGGTCATCCTTGCGCCAGCACTCGCCGTGCTCACCTCTGCCGACCAGCGCCAGTTCGATTTCTGATTCATGTCCAGCCACGGGCTTCACTGCCGCGACCGGGCCATCCCAGATCACGCGAGCCTGCTCTGGCGCAAAGCGAGCGTCGAGGCTGATGATCCGGTCCTCCGAAACGTCGGCCATGCCGTGATCGGAGACGATCACCAGATTTGTCGTCTCGGCCAGACCGCGAGACTGCAGCCCCTCCATCAACCGGCCGATGGCGGCATCGATCTGCGCGACCGCTGATGTCGTCTCCGGCGCGTCCGGCCCATAGTAGTGGCCTGCGGTGTCGACGATGTCGAAATAGAGGGTCGCAAATTGCGGTCGCTCGGCGGGCGGGGCGCCCAGCCAGCCCATAAGCCTGTCGACCCGGGCGAAGTCCGGAAGACTCTGGTCGTAGCGCGACCACAGTGAAGGCCGGCCGCCTAGATCAAAATCCGAACCGGGCCAGAACATCGTTGCGGTCCGTACGCCCTGCTGCTCGGCAGTGATCCAGATCGGTGATGCATCCCTCCACCACAGCGGATCCGAGGAGACCGCAACGTTGGAGAGCGTGAATGTCACGCCCGGCCGGTCGGCATCCTCCATGCGGTTGCTGATCAGGCCGTGGCTGTCCGGGCGCCGACCGGTCACAAGGGTATAGTGGTTTGGAAACGTGACGGTCGGAAACGACGGGACCATGGATGCGCGCACGCCCTGATCCGCCAGAGCCGACAACACGGGCGTCTGGCCGCGGTCCAGATAGTCGGGGCGGAAGCCGTCGATGGAGATGAGGAGCGTCAGAGGGGGCGGGGGCGCCTCTGGGCCGGGAGTGGCGCACCCGGCGGCGAGCACTGCAAACACGAACAGCAGGTTTCGAAGCATGCAGCGGGAGATAACTTCGAAGTGTGACGGATCAATATGTCAGCCTTTGGCGCCATCGCGGCGGGCGCGCTCTTCGGCGACAAGGCGTGTGGTGGCGGGTTCGAGGACGGCTTCGAGGCGCTCCATGAAGACCTCGCGGGAGAGGCCGGCCTCGATGGGGGGGAGGGCCTCGAAGGTCACGTTGCCGGGCTCGATGTTCTTGAGACCGGCGCCCTGCCAGCTGAGGCCGGTATTGAGGGCGACGGGGATGCAGGGCAGGCCAAGGACGCGGTAGAGGCCCGCTACGCCGGGCTTGTAGTCCGGGTGGGCGTCAACTTCCTGGCGCGTCCCTTCCGGAAAGATGATGACCGGCCGGCCCTCCGCAGCGGCCGCTTTGGCGGCGTTCAGCATGTTCTTCATCGTCTTGGCGCCGCCATCGCGGTCGATGGGGATCATGCCGGTCCGCTTGCAGTACCAGCCAAAGACCGGAGCTTCGAGAAGTTCCGCTTTGAGCACGAACGCCGGCTTCTCGAGGAACAGGAAGGGCGCGAGCGTATCGTAGGTGCTCTGGTGCTTCATGGCGATCAGGCAGGCGCCGGGCGGTATGTTCTCCATGCCCCTGAAGGACGTCTTCACGCCGCCGGTCAGCCTGAGCATGAAGCGCTGGCTGGTGATCCAGAAACGCATCGCCTTGAACGCCCACTCCTTCGACACAACGGCAAGCGGAAGCGCAGGCAGCCCGATCCACCCGAGGCTCGAATAGAACCACGAGGCGTAGAGGATGGTTCGGAGATTCATGAGGTAACCTGGGGATCGGCGGAAAGGTCTGGTTTGAGGGCGGGGCCAGCGCGGAAGACCGCCACCCTGTATTTCAGCCATTCCTCGAAGAGGCGCCGGGCGGTCGGCGGATTGGTGTACCAGGCGCGGGGACGGACCCGCGTCGTCGTGACGGCATAGGGGATCAGGTCGGCATCCGGCATGTTCCGCTGCAGCTCAACCAGAGCGCGGTCCATGTGGTATTCCGACGTCACCACGATGATGCGCTGCATGTCGTGGCGGCGGGCCCATTCGGCGACTTCGGCGCCATTGCCGGCGGTGGAGGCGGCGGCCCGGCCCAGCGTGACGCAGCACTGGATCTCGGCTTCTGCGACACTGACGATGCGGGCGATGTCGGCAGGCGTCGTATCGACATGAACGCCGGAAATCAGGATGGGCAGCTGTAGCTGTTCGGAGAGGCGAACCCCGGCGATGATGCGCGCATCGGATGCGCCGGTAAGCACGGCAATCGCGTCGCCTGCAGCTGGCGGTTCGGACGCTGCGGCGCGATCCGCCCGACCGACAAAGGACAGGAAATCCCACCCGGCGGCGGCAAGGCCGGCGAGAAGCGCAATAGCGATGACGCGACCGATCAGTCCCACGTCTTAAACCAGCTCCCGCAGCGACCGCATGACCGTCGCCTTAGCCGCCATCATGGCGGCAAATCCCGCCAATAATGGGGTCAGCCCCAGGATCAGCCCGTCCGCAAGCGACATGGACAATTGCGGCAGCAGCCAGCTTCCATCCCGCCCCTGTTTCAGAATGAACAGGATGAACGCGGCCGCGCCAAATGCCAACAGGGCCCCGGCGGCTCCCGCCTGGACGCCCAGCATCAGGAATCGACGCTCGAACAGGCCCGCAATGTAGCTGTCGCGAGCGCCGGACAGGTGGAGGAGTTCCACGATATCGCGGCGCGCCAGCAGGGTGGCGTGGGTGGCGAAGGCGATCACGGCGATGGCAGTCGCGCCAAGAAGTCCGACTGCGGCGACAGCCGCGATGGCCGCTGACCGGGTGGCGGAGCGGATGTCGCGCGACCAGACCACGTGGTCGTCCACAGTCGTGTCGACGCCGGCTGTGGCGAGCGCTGCTTCAAGTCCTGGTCCCAGTTGGCCAGCGTCACGGGCTGCTTCGGCGGCGATCAGGCGCGGGAGCGGCAGGTCGGCTGGCACCCCGCCAGCGCCGAGCCAGGGCTTCAGGAGCTCTTCGGCGTCGGTGCGGGATAGGGCATGTGCCGAGAGAATGCCCGGATAGGCGGCCACAACGGCTTCCGCCTTTGCGGCGTCCGTCTCGTCGCCATGGACCCGGATGGTGATCTGGCCGGAGACCCGGTCCGTCCAGCTGTCGGCTGCGGCATAGGCCGAACGGGCGGAGAGGCCCGCCAGCGCCGCGAGGAAGCACAGTGCGCACACGACGAAGAACAGCGCCGCCTCGCGCGCGTCTTCCCGTGGCAGCAGCGGGTTTCCGGAACGGCTCATTGCGAAGGTCCGTCGGGGGACGACGCGGGGAGCGGCTGCAGCGGCGCGGCTTTCACCACGACGCCGTCGGCGAGCCGCAGCATGTCGGCGGGGGTGCGCCGGATCAGGTGCATGTCGTGGGTCGCGATCAGCACGGTGGTGCCCAGGCGGCGATTGAGCTCCCGGAACAGGCGGACAAGCCGTTCGCCCATTTCCTCGTCGACATTGCCGGTCGGCTCGTCGGCAATGATCAGGTCCGGCTTCATCATGACGGCGCGGGCGATCGCAACGCGCTGCTTTTCGCCCCCGGACAGCGTCGGCGGCTTGGCTTCAAGCCGGTCGCCGAGGCCCACCCAGGTCAGCAATTCGATCACGTCGTCGCGATAGCGCTTCTCGCTGTCGCCTGCGACTCGCAGCGGCAGGGCGACATTTTCGTAGGCGGACAGGTGATCGAGCAGGCGAAATTCCTGAAAGACGACGCCCACACGGCGGCGCAGGGGCGGCAAATCGGAATGCCGCAGGCGCCCGGTATCGACGCCGAACAGGGAAATCCGGCCGCCGGACGGCCTCAGCGCCAGATAGGCGAGCTTGAGAAGCGTTGATTTTCCGGCCCCGGATGGGCCAGTCAGGAAGGTCATCGAGCCGGGTTTCAGCTGGAAGGACACATCCGCCAGCACGTCCGCGCCCGGCCCGTAGGACAGGTTGACCCGGTCGAATCGCAGGGCCGGTTCGTCTTTTATGACGCTGCGATCTTTCATCAGCTCTTCGGGTGGTGGTTGTCCGGATCGTGCCTCAGGTTGGACTATATTAACCAACCCTGTGATTCCGTTACCGCGATGATACTCGTCTGTCCCTCTTGCGACACCCGCTATTTCGCGGCGGACACATCCCTCGGCAAGGAGGGGCGCAAGGTCCGTTGCACGTCCTGCGGGCATTCCTGGTTCGCCACGGCGGACGGGGAAGGCGGCATTGCGACCGGCGACGACGTTGGGCTGACCCGCGAGCAGGTGGAGCGTCTGCGCCAGAGCGCAGCGGCCGGAGCCGCCAGCAGCGCAGGCCCGCACGCAGAATTCCGGGCGCGAAAGCTGGAGCGCCAGCGCCGTAACCGGGCTATCGCAGCATTCTCGGCCTGGGGGATCGGTTTCATCCTGTTCGGCAGCGCGGCGGCGTCCACTGTGATCTTCCGAAACCAGGTCGCCGAAGCCTGGCCGCGGACCGCCTCGATCTACAAGATGGTCGGCCTGGGCGTGAACCGCTTCGGCCTTGATTTTGAAGAGGTGACCGCCCGCCGCTCGTTCGACGGCACCACGCCGGTTCTGACCGTCACGGGCAAAGCCGTGAACCGGGGCGACACCGAGCGCGCAACGCCGAAAATCCGGGTCAGCCTGCGCGACGAGGCCGAGACGGAGGTCGGCGTCTGGACCGACAGCCTGCCAGCGCCTGCCATCGGACCTGGCGAGACCATCGAATTCACGACCCGGATCGTTGCGCCGCCGGTCGATACGTTCCGGCTTGCGGTGACGTTCGACGACGGCTCCGGCCATTCTCCGGCCGCCAGCGACCGCGCCGCCCAGGTGGGTGTCGAGGCCGCCGAAGACGCACCGCATCCTGAAGCTGCCCACAGCGAAGCGCCGCATGAAGGGGCGCCAGAAGCCGACACGCACAGCACGGACGAGGACGCGGCTGGACACGTCGCTTCGCCTGAAGGACATGATGAGGCCGGCGCTGCCGCGGAGACCTCCCATCACTGAACCCGCCTTCGACATCCTGCTGACCCCCGAGGACATCGCTGTCCGTGTCGACCGCTGTGCGGCGGAGCTTGCGCCGCGTGTTCGCGACGGCGACTGGACGGCAGTGGTCATCATGCTGGGCGCGACGCCCTTTGCCGCCGACCTGATGCGCGCGCTGTCAAAGTATGGCGCCGATCCGGCCTTCGATGCGATCTGGCTCGAAAGCTATCACGACGCCCGCGAGAGCTCGGGTCGTGTCGCCATTCGTGCCGACGTGTCGCGACAGGTTGCAGGCCGGGGCGTGATCCTGGTTGACGACGTGTTCGACACTGGCCGCACGCTGGCGTTTGCCCGCCAGCATCTGATCTCGCAGGGCGCCCGCGAAGTGCTGACCTGCGTGTTCGCCCGCAAGCCGGAAGCTGCGCCGGACGGGCTTGATGTCTGGGCGTGGGATGCACCCGACCGCTATCTGGTCGGCTATGGCATGGACGACGCCGGCAAGTGGCGCGGTCTGCCTTATCTGGGCGCTGTGCGGGTGTGATGTCGTCTGGTCTCGGGGGCGTCAGCGAAAGCGCCTCATGGTGAGCAGCGGGCAACGCCCGTGTCCGTCGAACCACGAGGCGCGGTGAGCGCGGACTGATCGTTCATTGTGCGGATCCTGTCACTTGGTGGACTGAACCGGCTGCCGGTGAGCACGCCCTCGTGGTTCGACGGCCGCACGCTCCGCGTGCTGCTCACCATGAGGGCTCGTGTTGGGGCGGTGGCTTAACTTCAAACACTCCCTCTCGTCCGGACCGGCGTGAGCCGTCCGTGATGCTGTCGTTCTTCCTCCTGAAGACAGGAGGCCGGGGCGCGCGGGCGCACGCCTTGTTTAGTACAATGCCAGCGTTGCCGCTGGCCGGTGCGTGTTCCCACGCGCCCCGCGATCGTTTGTCTGCCCGGCAAGGTGCATCGAGGATTTCCGTCCGGTCGAGGGAGCCCTGACGCCACCGCCCCTTGCGAGGCGTCGCCAGACCACAAGTCTCGCCGGACGTTGGTCCAGGCCCTATCGCCGGGTCAGGCGCGCAGGAAAGACCGATCCTCCCTGGACGCCCCGGTTTCAGTTCACCGGGGCCATAACGGGTTCGCCTTCGCCCATCCGGCCCGCAACTACGGGGAGCCCGACAGACGCTGGCGAACCGCCACGCCGACCGGCGCCGGTCATTCGATGTTTCGGTGGCCACCGAACCCTCCCGTGACAGGCGCGAGGGGGAGTTTAGGGGTGCTGGGGTGCTGTAGGATGAAAAAAGCTGGAGCCAGCACTCTGGAAACGTCCCGGAGGGCCGTGGTCCTCGCGACTGCGAGGATCCAGACTTTGAAAATCGTATGTGTGGTCAGGTTATTAAGTCTGGATCCTCGCATGCGGGAGGAACGCGGACAGCAACCTGTCCGCTTCCAAGAGAGGCCTCGAATTGGGGGAGTTCAGGTGTTTGCTCCCACAGCGGAGGCTTTGTTTCGCTCTGTTGAGCGAGCCAAAGGAAGGCTCCTCCACAACGCCTCAATCGTCGTCCGGGATGTCGTTCCAAGCCTGCCAGAGTGTGACGCCGCGCAGCTGCAGAGTCAGGCGGAGGATTACTGCCGATAGATAGGGACCAAGCACCAGCGCCTCGAAAGACCAGCCCGTCAGACCAAGGGTCTGACGATGCATTACGACAAGAAACAGACAGATCGCCCAAATCGCGGCCCAGACATACGCCGCGAGCTTTGGCGCCTGCCGTGGCGCGTAAGCCCAAGGCGAGAGTTCTACCGCGGCAAGGAACCAGAAGTACGCAGCGAACAACCAGCCAGCGACCACGTGCGCACCGGAGGGCAGCGCATCCGAGAGCCAGATGCTGGCGGCGCCGAAGGATCCGCAAACCGCCCCGATCGCCGCGACTACCAGAGTCGCAATCACATCTCGCCGGCGGGCTGCAGCATCGCCACGCTCACCCGCCTGCGCGCCCATCAGAACCGCTCGAGCAGCCTGCGGAGGTATTCGAGGTCTTCCTCGCGGAGGGTGCGGTCGCCGGCGCGGCGGCGGATTTCGTCGAGGATGTCGCGGGCGCGCTGGCGCTCGATCTCGTCCGGGACTTCGACATTGTCGCCGAAGCCGTCCTCGCCCTCGTTGAGACGGCCGAGGATGTCGCGCTGCTGGCGGTCGCGCTGGGCGTCCGGATTGTTCTCGTCGTCGAGGCGGGCAAGTTCGCCCGAGCGGGACTGGAGCGCGCCCATGGCTTCCTGCTGGGCGCGAGCAGCGCCCTCGAAATCGCCACGGCGGAGGGCGTCTTCGGCGCGGCGCTGGGCTTCGAGAGCCTGACCGAGAAGCTGGCGGCTGCGCTCGTTCTCGCGACCACCCTGGCCGCCCTGTTCGACGCCCGGGCGTGCCCCACGGCCATCCGCGCCACGCTCGCCGCGTCCGGCCTGATCCCGCTGGCCCTGCTGGCCTTCGCCTTCGCCCTGACGGCCGCCCTGCTGGCCCTGCTGACCTTGTTGGCCCTGCTGCCCCTGTCCCTGACCCTGCTGCCCCTGGCCTTGCTGGCCCTGACCCTGCTGGCCTTGCTG
Organism: uncultured Rhizobium sp.; assembly: GCA_964407665.1. Lineage (GTDB taxonomy): Bacteria > Pseudomonadota > Alphaproteobacteria > Caulobacterales > Hyphomonadaceae > CAYOWK01. The sequence goes on from CAYOWK010000015.1 coordinate 44,460, forward strand.
ACCCTGCTGGCCCTGTTGTTCGTCCTGACCGGGCTGGCCGCCGCCGGAGCGCATCTGCTGTTCGAGGCGTTCGCGCAGCTGGCGCTGGCGGTCGGCGAGTTCCTGGCCCTTGGACGGGTCGCCGCCGTTGCGCTGGGCCTCTTCGGTCATGTCGTTGAGGTCGCGCTGGTCGTTCATGGCGCGGTTGGTGTCCTGCAGCGCCTTGTTGAGCGCGCGGCTCATCGGGCCTTCCTGGCTGTCGCCGCCGCCCTGGCTCATCTGGACCTGCATGTTCTCGAACTGCTCGAGCATGCGGGACATGTCGGACAGGAGCTGGCGGGCCTGATCGGTGGCGCCGGTTTCGGCGAGATCACGCAGGGCGTCGAGCATGCGCTGCATCTCGTCGTCGCCCATCGAGCCGCCGCCGGGTTGCTGCTGCTGGCCGCCTTCGCCCATCTGGACGCGGCCCTCGCGCAGGGCTTCGGCCATCTGGGCGGCCATGTAGTTCTCGACCGCCTGGGCGTACATATCCATCAGGCGCTTGATGTCTTCCTCGGAGGCGCCGCTGCGCAGGGCGTTTTCCAGGGCCCGGCGGGCGGCTTCCAGCGCGGCCTTGGCGTCGGCGACGCTGCCGTATTCAGCGCGCAGTGCGATATCCCAGAGCAGGTTGTCGACCGAGGCCGCCTCGTCATAGCTGGCGGCGGATTCGAGGAGGCCGAGCGCGTGGGCGAAGCCCATGAAGACGACCGGATCCTCGAAGAAGCGATCGGCCTTGTAGGTGACGGCCTCGAGCATGATCGCGGCCTGCTTCACGCCTTCCGGCGCCCGCTTGAGGCGTGAGCCCGGTTCGGTTTCGAAGGCGTAGATGCCGGCTTCCGAGAGCGGCGTCTTGCCGGCCTTCACGGCGGGCGCCTCGGCGTAGGGACGCCATTCGCGCAGCACGGAGGCGCGGATTTCCTGGGCGGAGCGGGAGAGGGGCTGGAGGAAGATCTTCTCGGGCAGCTTGTAGGCGACCTCGGCGCTTTCGCCGGCGCGGCCGGCGGCGTCAGTGGCGCGCAGGCGAACCATGACCTCAAGGCCTGCCCAGCGATGGCGGACAAGATCCTGCGAGAACTCGCCTTCCTCTTCCTTCGGCTCGTAGCCCGACATCTCGATGGGGACGGCCTCGGTGATGTCCTCGGCGCCTGCGGGCGGCTTGGCGAGCCGGGCGACCAGTTCGAGCTTCTGCACGCCGTAGTCGTCGGAGACCTTGTATTCGAACTCGGTGCGGTCGCCCTCGCCCAGTTTGGGCGGCGTCTTGAAGGAGACGACCGGCACGCCGTTGGGCGTCACGGCGAACGGGAATTCCGCGCGCGTGCCCCAGAAATCGACCTTCACGGTCATCGGGGCGCCGACGATCACCTTGCTCTCGAAGGCGCCGTCGATGCCCGCCGCCGGCTTGCGCGAGACGGTCGGGCCATCCTCGGGATCGACCTTCACGGCGGGCTGGCCCGGGCTGATGATGCGGAGGGTGACTTCGGAGCCTTCCGGCGCGGTGGCCTTCTCTCCGGCGGTCAGCACGAAGGGGGCGGCGCCGGTGTAAGTGGGCGGGGTGATCCAGGCCTCGACGGTCAGCTTGTGGGCGCCGAAGAGGGCGCCGAAATCGGGGGCAAGGCCGCGCCACAGGCGGGCAGGGGTGTTGACGTTGGCAAAGGCGACGGCGGCCAGAACGAGGGCGGGAACGATCAGGCGCAGGCGCCAGGGGTCGGTTGCGCGCCAGCGGTCGGATACGTCGAAGCGGCTAACGTTGGCGACGAGGGCCGCCATGCGGTCGCGGTGGGCGGCCCAGAGCTTCCAGCCCTGCTCGTCGGCGCGGGCCGGGCGGTCGGCCCAGACGGACATCGGCCGGCCTTCGACCTGCGAGTCGATGAGGGCGCGACCGTCGGCGTCGGTGGGTTTGCGCCAGCGGGCGAGGCCAAACCAGATGGCGGCGGCGAGGCCGAGCCAGAAGACGACGCCGGTTGCGGCCTGTGCTTCGAGCGGCAGGCGGGCGGGCAGGCCGGTCAGCCAGTAGACGGTGAAGGCGGCGATCCAGAGGAGGGCGAGGCCGGCGGCGGCCAGGATGGCGGTCGGCAAAAGGCTGCGCCGGGCGATGGCGACCTTCGCGTCCAGCTGCTGTCTCAGACCAAACCCGTCAGCCAATCGACGTCCCGGTTCCCGGCGTTAGACCCCCGACCATTCGGGAGGCTGCTCCAGCGCAATGGACTCCTCGAAGGAGGGTCTGCGGCGCACAAGAGACCAAGCATCGCCTCGAACCATCGCCTCTGCAACCAGGGGCCTTGTATTATACTGCGAAGAAAGCACGGCGCCGTAAGCCCCGGCAGTCATGAAAGCGACCAGATCGCCTTCCGCGAGAGGGGCGATTGTACGGTCTTTTGCGAAGCGATCGGTGCTTTCGCAGACCGGGCCGACGATATCGACGGCCTGCCGGGGGGCGCCCATGGCGGGGGTGCGGACCGGCATCACTTCATGGTGAGCGCCATAAAGAGCAGGGCGCATGAGGTCGTTCATGGCGGCGTCGAGGATCACGAAGGTGCGTCCGTCGCGTTCCTTCACGTACTCCACGCGCGCCAGCATGACCCCGGCATTGCCCGCAATGAGGCGTCCCGGCTCCAGCATCAGCTGGACGTCGAGGTCGCCCAGGATCTCCCGGGCGGCGCGGGCGTAGATGGTCGGGCTGTCGGGCTCGTCGCCGGGCATGTAGGGCACGCCGAGGCCGCCGCCGAAGTCGGCGCGCGAGATCGGGAAGCCCTGGGCGCGGAGGGTGCGGACGAGGCCGACGACCTTCTTCCAGGCCTCCTTCAACGGATCGACCCGCATGATCTGGCTGCCGATGTGGACGGCGACGCCGACAGGGTCGATGCCGGGCATGCGGCTGGCTTCCTGGTAGAAGGCCTCCGCCTCGTGCCAGGCGATGCCAAACTTGTGCTCGGCCGAGCCGGTGGAGATGTGGGCGTGGCCGCCCGCCTCGACATGGGGGTTCACACGGAAGGCAATGGGGGCCCGCACGCCTGCGTCCGCCGCGAGGCGGGAAATGCGCTCCAGCTCGGGCAGGCTCTCGACGTTGAACTGGTGGATGCCGGTCTGCAGGCCAAGCCGGATCTCGTCCTCGGTCTTGCCGACGCCCGAGAACACGATCTTCGAGGCGGGCACGCCTGCCTTGAGGGCCTTAAGGAGTTCGCCGCCGGATACGACGTCGGCGCCAGCGCCCATCGAGGCGAGGGTGGAGATCACGCCGATGTTGGAATTGGCCTTGACGGCATAGGCGATCAGGCAGTCGACGCTGGCGAAAGCGTCGGCCAGCACCTTGTAGTGACGGCGAAGTGTGGCGTCGGAATAGACGTAGAGCGGCGTGCCGAGTTCGGCCGCCAGCGCCTCCAGGGACACGTCCTCGGCATGGAGGACACCGTCGCGATAGCCAAAGTGATTCATGGGACGTCCGGATGGCGCAAGCTGAGGAACGGTCGGTAGCCGATGCCCGAAAGGCTGTCATCCGGTACAAGCGTTGGGCGAGTGTCTTTTGGTGGGGGCAGTGGGAATTGGGGGGCTGCAACTCCGGGGTTACGGAGCTAGCGCTTGATTGCACGACTTACCTGAATTGCGGAAGCGGACGAAGTCCGCGTCCCCCGCGAAGGCAGGGGTCCAGACTTGCTGATGGATCGGCGTGCCCTTTGTCAGTCTGGGCCCCAGCCGGATTCCCTCGCCTTCGGCGCGGCGCTGGGGACGCGGCCCCTGCGGGGCTGCTCCTAGGACATCCTCCCCCTTTCGCGGTGAGGCGTGCGGCGCCGTTGGCGCCTAATTTGGCTGCGGCGCCGGGGGCGTGACGGCCGGAGCTGCCGCGGCTTCGGCTGCGTTGCGTTCGGCCTCTTCGGCGGCCTTCTGGCGCGCAGCCTCTTCCTGTTGCGCCTTGATCGTGCGGGGGTCCTCCGGACCCTCGTTCGGCGGGTTTCCCCACAGCGGGACCGGGCGTTCGAGGTCGCCCTTCAGGCCGCATGCGGAAAGGGAGAGCAGGGCGGCGGGCAGGAGGATGAGCAGGCTGCGGGTCACGTCAGTTTGTCCTTCCAGGCGGCGACCTGTTCGCGCACGCGCTTCGGGGCCGTTCCGCCGTAACTCTGACGACTGGCGACCGATGCGTCCACACCGAGCACTGTGAAGACATTGTCATTGATCCGCGGTTCGATGGCCTGCAGCGTAGCGAGCGGCAGGTCCGGCAGGTCGACGCCAGAGGTTTCGGCTGCCTTCACCGCTGCGCCGGTGATGTGGTGGGCTTCGCGGAACGGGATGTTCAGCTCGCGCACCAGCCAGTCGGCGAGATCGGTGGCGGTGGAGAAGCCGTGGCTCGCGGCGGCGCGCATGCGCTCCTTGCTGGGCGTCATGGCGGAGATCATTCCGGTCATGGCCTGCAGGGAGAGGTCGAGCGAATCGAAGGCCTCGAAGGTGCGCTGCTTGTCTTCCTGCATGTCCTTGGAATAGGCGAGGGGAAGCCCCTTCATCACCGTGAAAAGCCCGACCAGCGAGCCGATGGCGCGGCCCGACTTGGCGCGGACCAGCTCGGCGGCGTCCGGGTTGCGCTTCTGCGGCATGATCGAGGAGCCGGTCGACCAGGCGTCGGACAGGCGCACGAAGCCGAACTGCGCCGACGACCAGATCACGATCTCCTCTGCGAGGCGAGACAGGTGCTGAGAGCAGATAGCGATGCCGGCGAGGGCCTCCAGCGCGAAGTCGCGGGCGGAGACGGCGTCGAGCGAGTTCGCCATAGGCTTGGTGAAGCCCAGCGCCTCGGCGGTCATGTGGCGGTCGATGGGAAAGCCGGTGCCGGCGAGCGCGGCGGCGCCGAGCGGGCATTCGTCCATCCGCGAGACCGCGTCGGCGAAGCGGCCCCGGTCGCGGTCGAGCATTTCGACATAGGCCATCAGGTGGTGGCCGAAGGTGACGGGCTGGGCTGTCTGCAGGTGCGTGAAGCCTGGCATGACGGTGTCGGCATGGGTTTCGGCCTGGAGGACAAGAGCCAGCATCAGCTCGCCAATCTGGTCGTAACGCTCCTCACACGCGGATTTGACCCAGAGCCGGAAATCGGTTGCGACCTGGTCGTTTCGCGAGCGCGCGGTGTGAAGCCTGCCCGCGGGTTCGCCGACAATCTCCTTCAGGCGCGACTCCACGTTCATGTGGATGTCCTCCAGCGCCTTGGAAAACTGGAACTTTCCTGTGCGGATTTCGTCGAGGACCTGATCGAGGCCGGCCACGATGGTTGCAACGTCGGCTTTCGAGAGGATGCCGGTCTCGCCCAGCATGGCGGCGTGAGCCTTCGAGCCGGCGATGTCTTCCTCCGCCAGCCGCTTGTCCACATCGATGGAGGCGTTTATCGCCTCCATGACGCTGTCGGGTCTGGCCGAGAAACGGCCGCCCCACATGCTCTGACCTGGTTTGCTCTCCGGGTCGTTCGCCATACTGTCCGTTGCCTTGATCATTGCAGGTCTGCCGCCATGACGACCGCCCGCCCTCTGTTCGCTGCGCTTGTGGCACTTCTCGCGGCGGCATGCCAGCCAGCCGCAAAGACCGATACGCCGGTCGCTGAAACCACCCCCGACGCCGATGCAGCTCCCGCTGCGCCGGTCTCCAACGACCCGCTCGCGAAGTTCGCGACCGGCGAGTTTGCGCGGCTCGATTTCGACCAGGACCTGCCCCTGCCGCCGTCTCCGGTGCTGGACGCAGCGGGCGCTGAAGCCACGCTGGCCGCCTACAAGGGCAAGGTGGTTGTCCTGAACATCTGGGGCGAATGGTGCCCGCCGTGCGTCGAGGAGATGCCGACCCTGGCCAAGCTCCAGGAGCTGTTCCCGGGCGGCGAAGTGGCGGTGGTGCCGGTCGCATTCGGCCCTGACGACGAGCGTGAGAAGGCGGCGATCAAGCTGAAGGAACTGGCGGGCGACCGGCTGCCCTTCTATTACGACAGCGAATTCAACGTCAGCGCGGACCTGAAGACCGGCGCGTTCCCCTCCACCATCGTCTATGACCGGTCCGGGATGGAAGTCGCCCGCCTGAATTTCCCGGCTGACTGGGCGTCGGATCAGGCCAAGGCGCTCGTTCAAGCTGTTGTCGACGCGGGCGGCTGAACGTCGTCCGTTCCCGACCGTTCACGATGTAGCGATGACGCCGCGTCGCAGGGCGTCCGTCCTTGTGCTGGAACGACCGTTACGGCAATTTCCCGCGCAACCGGCTATTCGAGACAGACGGCCAAAGGCCGCACAGAGGGAGATTGAAATGACGAATCGCGTGAGATTGGCGTCGTGCGCCATGGCGGTTCTGGCCGCTGCACTGGTCGCCAGCGGCGCCGCCAGCGCCCAGTCCGCTCCTGAAGGCGACGTGGCGGCGATCAACGCTCCCCGGACCAAGCCCGGATATACGGCTCCGCGCCTTGCCATTGGCCAGCCCGATCTCCAGGGCGCCTGGTCCAACGCCTCGATCACCGGCCTCACGCGCCCGGCCGAGTTCAAGACGCTGACGCTGACGGACGAGCAAGCCCTGCAGTCGGCCTCGACCAATCCGCTGGTTGTCCGCCAGCAGACCGATGACGCCGGCAGCAAGCTGACGCAGCAGGACGGCAAGGACCTCAATTCCGGCCGTGGCTACAACGCCTTCTGGATCAGCCCCGGCACGGCTTTCGGCAAGGTGAAGGACACCTGGCGCACGTCGTGGATCGTCGATCCGCCGAATGGTCAGGTTCCGATGTCGGCCGAGGGCCGCAAGATGCTGGGCAATCCGGCGACGCGCCGCCGCGGCACGGGCTATGACAACCCGGAAGAGCGGTCGCTGGGAGAGCGCTGCATCATCTCGTTCGCCGGCAATGGCGGCCCCGTTCTCATGAACAGCCAGTATTACAACGACAACTACCGGATCGTTCAGTCGCCCACGCACGTCATGATCGACGTCGAGATGAACCACGACGCCCGGATCATCACGCTGTTCCCGAACGCCGAGGCGGCGCGGGCGGCTGTTGGCCCGGATGCAATCCGGCCCTGGCTGGGCGAGGCGGTTGGCTGGTGGGAGGGCGACACGCTGGTCGCCGAGACCACCAAGTTCCACCCCAGCCAGTTCGGCGCGGGACGCATCAGCGTCTCGGAGAAGGGCAAGGTCACGGAGCGCTTCACGCGGTATTCCGACGACCAGATTCTCTATGAGTTCGAGGTCAGCGACCCGTTGCTCTACACCCAGACCTGGAAGGGCGAGATGTCGCTCAACCACATGAAGGGCGATCAGGACGTCTACGAGTACGCCTGCCACGAGGGCAACTATGGCATCACCGGCATCCTCGCTGGCGGCCGCAAGAACGACCGCGACGGCGTGAAGAACGGCGCCGCCGGCGACCGCGACGACGGCTGATACGTCCGTCTGCAACAGACACTGGAAAAGGCCGGGTCTCGACCCGGCCTTTTTCGTTGCGCCGCCCGGGCTTCCCAGTTTTCCGGAACGTGACCGCGCCAAATCTTGTCGCGGCCCCGCGAATGCGGCAGGCTGTCCCCACGACATCAATGTCAGCGAGGCGGTCGTCAGAATCGCCCTCAGGGGAGTTACGTCCAATGACCACCAACGCGCTTCGCGCGTGCTGCGCCATCGCCGCTCTGGCCGCCGCATTCATCCTGCCAGCCGCCGCACAGGCGCCGAACGACGCCGCCGCCATCAGCGCCCCGCGCACCGAGCCCGGCTTCAAGACCCCGCGCCTTGCCATCGGGCAACCGGACCTGCAGGGCGTCTGGTCGAACGCCTCCAACACCCGTCTGACGCGTCCCGCCCAGTTCAAGGCGCTGACGATGTCGGACGAGGAATACCGCAAGGCCGTCGAGGTTCATCCCCAGAACGTGCGCCAGCGGACGGACGACAACCAGCAGCTCTCCGACGGTCTGCTCGACGGCAAGGATCTCGCGTCCGGCCGTGGCTATAACGCCTTCTGGATCGATCCGGGCAGCAGCTACGCCAGCGTGAAGGGGACATGGCGGACGTCGTGGATCGTCGATCCGCCGAGCGGGCAGATCCCGTTCTCGCCGCAGGGCCAGAAGCTGCGGGCCGAGGCGCAGAAGATCGCACGGCCCGGCAACGGCTTCGACCACCCGGAAGAGCGTTCGCTGGGCGAGCGCTGCATCGTGCAGCCCACGCCGGGCCCGCCGATCGGCCAGTATCTTTACAACAACAACGTCCGGATCACGCAGTCGCCGACACACGTCGTGATCGAGGCCGAGATGATCAACGACGCGCGTATCATCACGCTGAACGGCGATCGCCGGCCGGACGCCCTGAAGCCGTGGATGGGCGATTCGATCGGCTGGTGGGAAGGCGACACGCTGGTCGTCGAGACCGTGAACTTCAAGCCGGCCCAGACGCGGACGTATGGCGTGTTCCTCTCGGAAGGCGGCAAGATCGTCGAGCGCTTCACGCGGTATAATGACCGCCAGATCCTCTATGAGTTCGAAGTCCACGATCCGAAGGTCTACAGCCAGGTCTGGAAGGCGCAGATGTCTATGAACAACGGCCAGCAGATGTACGAATACGCCTGCCACGAGGGCAATTACGGCCTCGAAGGCATTCTGGCGGGCGGACGAAACAATGACCGCAAGGGCGTCAGCAACGACGATGGCGGCGACCGGTCCGAGTAGGGCTTGCTGCCGCCGGCCCGAACGCGGCCGCGGCAGGTCTTGAGACGAAATCGAGCGGAGGGCGGACATCGCCCTCCGCTTTTTCGTGTCCGGTTTCAACGGCTTCAGGGGAGCCAGATTGCAGGTCCCGCGATCTTGCCGAACGGCGCTATCGGGCGGCCGGCAGCTCAGCAGGTCAATGAAAGGGCGGGATGTGACCCGTCGAAACGACAAAGGCCGGAGCTTGCGCTCCGGCCTTTGCTAGTCTGGAAGGATCCTGGAACCTAGAGGTCCGGGGTTTCCTGTTCCTGGCGGGCCATCTCGCGGCCGATGCCGGCGCCCATCAGTTCGGCGCGGTCAAGACCGCCGTTGTTGTCCTTGTCCAGCGCCTTGAAGTTACCCTTCATGCGGGCCATCGGGCCTTTCAGCTCGGCGACCTGGACCAGGCCGTCGGCGTTGTCGTCCAGCGCGCCGATCGTGCGCGACTGCATCAGGCCGTTCTGGAGGTCGTTCCGGATGTTCGACGAGGTCTCGTCAGCCCAGCGGTAGTTGACCCGGAAGTACATCATCTCTTCGTGGGTCTGCTCACCCCAGGTGACGTTGATCGTCGGGTCCGGGTTGGCCAGGTTGTTCTTCGAGTTGTCGTAGACCCACGTTGCGACCAGCTTGGTGCCGGCTTTCACGAGGACCGGGGTTTCCGGATCGTAGTCGCGCTGCCAGTTGAAGTCGTACTTGGGCAGCGAGAGGAGCATTTCCTCGGTGCCGTCCGGCTTGACCGCTTTCAGCTCGACGTTCGCGCCGCGGTAGTGGGCGTGCGGGTAGAGCGTGTAGAGGTAGGCGTCGGCCGGGAACTCGAGGTAGGCGATTTCCTTGTGACGGGCTTCGCCAGCCGGGATCGAGAGAGCGAAGTCGCCGATGACGGCGGAGCGCTTCACGTATTCCGGGGCCTTGTCGAGGAAGTAGAACCCGATCTGGGTCTTGTCGGTCACGGCCTTGCCGAAGGTCGTGTAGTGCATGGAGAAGTTCAGCCAGCCGCCAGCGGGGATGGGGGCGCCCGAACCTTCCGGCATGACCTGGGCTTCGGCGCCCGGCGTGTACGAGCCGACGGAACCGCCGGGGAGGCGGGCCTTCAGTTTCGGGTCAGCCGAGTGGTTCGACGTGACGTGGTGAACGGCCTGGCGGCTGCCGGGCTTGATCGACACGGCGCGGAGCCACTTGTCTTCGTTGAAGGGGTTGGCGACGCGCGGGTTGTCGTACTCGAGGATGCCGGAGGCCGGCACTTCGTACGGGGGCAGCTCGACGATGTAGTCGGGCTTGCCGAGCGATTCCGGCCACTCGGACGCGGGCTTCACTTTTTCCTTCAGGATGTCAGCGCCTTCGCCACGCGGAGCGCCGGCTTCGATCCAGTGCACGAGGGTCTTGGTCTGCTTCGGCGTCAGGCCCTGGTCGTGCTTGAACTTGCCGATATGCGGATCGGCGAAGAACGGAGGCATGCGGTCGGTGCGAACCGACTCGCGGATCATCGGGGCGAAGCCCTTGACCACTTCGTAGCTGTTCATCGCGAACGGAGCGATGCCGCCATCAGCGTGGCAGGACACGCACTTGTCCATGATGATCGGAGCAACGTCCTTGGCGTAGGAAATGTTCACGAACTCGGCGCGGCGATCACGCTCCGGGAAGGCGATCGATTTGCCGGCCTTGATGTCGACGCGGGCGGTCTTCACTTCGGCGCCGGTCATGACGGCGTCCAGCGCGCTGGCGGCGTAGGCGGTCTTGGCCTTGGCTTTGACGTTCGGCGAGGACTTGGAGAAGCGGTCGTCGAGCGGGCCATGGTAGGCGACGTTCCAGGTCTTCGTGTTGAACACGAAGACTTCGCCGTCGCGCTTCACGCCGAGGCTTTCGCCAACCAGCTGGTTCTCGTCGAGCATGACGGGAACGGTGACGCCGAGCTTCTTCATCTCGGCGGCGACCTGCTCACGCTTCACGCCGAGCTCGGAGTTCATCATCAGGAAGACGACGCCCTTGGCCTTGTAGGCGTCGGCAAGCTTCTGGAATTCCTGGGCGGCGGCCTGGGAGACCTTCGAGCCGTTCGACTGGGTCATCACGACCACGGCCGGGCTGTTCCGGTAGTAGTACAGCTCCTGGTACATCCGGTTGTGGTCGGTGAGCTGGAAGTTGTCCGCACGAGCCGGAACCTGGATCTCACCGGCGGCGGGCGCCGGCGAGGCAATGGCCTGGACAGCCGCGAGGCCGCCTACGCCGATGACTGCGGCGACCGCTGTCGACAGCAGAATTCTTCTCATGCGTCTTTCTCCCTAAGACTTGGCCAAGACCGGAGCGGCCGAATTCGCCGACTTCCGGATAGTGTAATTGCAGTTTTGACTATCCGCCGGACCGCCCGAACCGTCAACGCTGACGGTCCCGATTGACGTAGCGGAAAGAGGCGAAATCCTCTCACGTTCTCGCGAACGCATCCCTATAACAAAATGGCCCAGCAAGAGCTGGGCCATTCCGTGAACGTAACTTGCTTTACGCTAGGCCCATTTGAGCTCTGCGGCATTGACCGGAAGCGACCGGATTCGCTTGCCCGTCGCCGCGAAGATCGCGTTGGCGACGGCCGGGAGCACCGGCGGAAGGGCGGGTTCGCCAAGACCGGTCGGCGAGTTCTCCGTGATGTGGAAATGGTTGTCGATCTGCGGAGCTTCGTTGATGCGAATCAGCGGCATGTCGAAGAAGTTCGACTGGACCGTGCGGCCCTTGTCGAACGTGATCTGCTGACGCATTTCGCCGATGCCGTCGATGATCGATCCCTGCACCTGGTTGTGGGCCCCGGTAGGGTTGATGATCTGGCTGCCGACATCGCCGACGTTCCAGACCTTAAGAACCTTCCACTGGCCCGTGGGCTCGACCTTAACCTTCGCGACCTGGGCGAAATATCCCTGGTGCGAGTAGTAGAAGGCCACACCCATGCCCGTGCCCTTCGGCAGGGAGGCGCGATTCGCCCAGCCGGACCGTTCGCCAACCAGACGGACGACATCGGCCATCCGCTTGGGGTCCATGCCGCGGCGGGCCCCGGCGGCCGGAGCCGCCGTGGGCTCGGCGAGGAGCTCGAGACGGAACTGGAGGGGGTCCTTGCCGGCCGCAAGCGCGACTTCGTCCATGAAGCTCTGGTAGACGAAGCAGACGGCGTTCGACGTCGGCGCCCGGAGAGGCCCCGTGGGCATGCCCGCCATGATCAGCGACTGGTCGTAGCTGTGGTTGGGGATCTGCGTTGCGGGGAATTCCTGCGCCGGCAGGTTGGCGCTGGCGAGAACGGCCAGCTGGCCCTTGGCGTCCGGACGACCAAACGAAACGAAGTGGTTCGTCAGGGCGGTCAGCTTGCCCGATGCGTCGAGGCCGGCCTTGAAGTTGTGGTAGGCGCCCGGACGGTACGGATCGTGAGCGATGTCCTGCTCACGCGTCCAGACCAGTTTGACCGGGATGTTTCCGGCCTGCTTCGAGATCGCGGCCGCCTCGACCGCATAATCGTTGTCGAGGCGCCGGCCGAAGCCGCCGCCGCAACGGATCATGTGGATGGTGATCTTGTCTTTCGGAACGCCAAGCGCGGTGGCGATCAGGCTGAAGGCGCCGCTGGCGCCGAGATCCGGCCGCTGGGTCGGGGCCCAGACCTCAACCGTGCCGTCGGGCTTCGCATGCGCCGTGCAGTTCATCGGCTCCAGCGGAGCGTGGGCGAGGAACGGGTAGGCGTAGCTGGCTTCCACGACCTTGGCGGCGGCCTTGAGCGCCGCTGCGGCGTCGCCGGCCTTGGACACGTTGGACTGCGGAGCCGCTTTCGCGAGTTCAGCGGCCTTGGTGTGGAACGCTGCAGTCGAGTCGTCCTTCGACGGACCTTCATCCCAGACAACGTTCAGTTTTTTGGCGGCTTCCTTGGCGATCCACCAGTTGTCCGAGAGAATGGCGATACCGTCGAGCAGACCCATCTTGGTCGGCAGCGGGCCGTTCTCGCGCACGATGAAGCAGTCCGAAACGCCCGGCAGGGCCTTGATCTCGTCGACGTTGGCCGAAACGACCTTGCCGCCGAAGACGGGGCATTTCACGAAGTTCGCGTACTTCATGCCCGGGACGGTGACGTCGATGCCGAAGATGGGTTCGCCGCGAACGATGCGGGGGGCGTCCCACTGGATGACGGACTTGCCGATGATGCGGAAGTCCTTGCTGTCTTTCAGTTTGAGGGCGTCGACGACGGCCTTCTCGGGCGCGGGGAGGGTGGCGGCGGCTTCGGCGAGCTCGCCATAACCGATCGTCCGGTTCGAGGCCGCGTGCTTCACGACGGAGGGACCGGTGGTCAGGTCTGCAACCGGAACCGACCATTTGGCAGCGGCGGCCTGAAGCATCAGGAGACGGGTCGTGGCGCCAACCTGACGCAGCGGAATCCAGTGGTTAGGCGTGGCGAACGAGCCGCCAGCGATCTGGGTGCCGTACTTTGCCTGATCCGCATCGGCCTGGGCGATCTCGACCTTGGCCCAGTCAGCGTCCATTTCCTCGGCGATCAGCATGGGCAGCATCGTCTTGATGCCCTGGCCGATCTCGGGGTTCTTGTTGACGATCCGGATGGTTCCGTCGGCGCCGACCGACACGAACACGCTGAGATCGACCATTTTCGCCGGAGCCTTCGGCTCGGCGGCGCCGGCTGTGCCGCCATCGGTCGGATCGACAGGCGTGGCGCAGGCGACGGTCATGGCGAGCATGACGCCGCCGCCGGCGGCGGCGGTGATCTTCAGGAACGACCGGCGCGACGGGTCGATAGATTTCTCGGCGCGATCAAAGATATCGAGGGGCATGGATCAGACCTCGCGGGTGTCGGTGGCGGGCAGTCCGGCGGCCGTCTTGATGGCCTCCCGGATGCGAACATAGGTGGCGCAGCGGCAGAGGTTCCCCTGCATGGCCGCGTCGATCTGGGCGTCTGTGGGCTTCGGCGTCGCCGTCAGCAGCGCCGTGGCGGCCATGATCTGGCCGGCCTGGCAGTAGCCGCACTGCATGACGTCCACGTCGAGCCAGGCTTTCTGGACGGCCTGACCCACGGGGGTCTGGCTGACGCCCTCGATTGTGGTCACGCGCTTGCCGCCGACGCTGGACACGGGCGTCACGCAGGCCCGGACAACCTGTCCGTCGAGGTGAACCGTGCATGCGCCACAGGCGGACACGCCGCAGCCGAACTTCGCCCCTTTCAGGCCGACCGTGTCCCGCAACGCCCACAGCAGGGGCATGTCGCCTGGTACATCGACCGTTTCGGTCTTTCCATTCACGTTGAGTGTAAACGCCATTGCTTGAGCTCCGCGGGCGTTTGCGGGAGTGCGAGCCTCCCGGTCTTCCGCCCTGATCTTGTGTACCCGCGACGCATCTCGCTCCGGCAAAGCCAGAGCGCGCCTCCTGCGACTGCATAGCGCGGCTGATGGTCAACGCCAACGGATGGCGACGCGAGCGGAGAGATTACCGACAGTTTTCGGCAACACGCTTGCGCGAGTAGGTGCGTTTCTGCGAGGCATTCGCACAAAACGGGCTCAAACAAGAGGAACGCTGTACGCACCGAAACATGACGCACCCGATCGACGGGCGGTCAGGCCGGGCTACTGGCCGGCCGGCGTCTGGATCGTCCGGATGTACGCCACCACGTCGCGCGCATGGTTTCCGCCGAAATAGAAGCGCGGCATTTCGAGGTGGCGGATGGCGACAGCGTTCTCGAGATCGCTCGCCAGCCTGTCGGGATCGTAGCTGGCCAGAACCGTCCGCAGCGGCGGGGCGACGGGAGACGGGCTGGCGCCGGTCGCGCCGATCGCGTGACAGGACGCGCAGAGTTCGCCAGCCACCTTCTGGCCCTCGACCGGATCGCCCGGCGGCGGGGTCGCGGGCGCGCTGGCGCAAGCGGTCAGAGCCAAGGCTGTCAGCGCGGACAGTAGACGGATGGGGAAGGCCATGGCGAACTCCTTGTCCGTTCAGGGTCGGCCGAGCGCGCGCGCGCCGCATTGAGGCGGGTCAATCCTGGCGGGAGAGTTGCGGGGCCGTCCTATCTGGCTGGCTGGGCGATCGCGCGGCGGCCCATGAGAGCCAGGGTGGCGTTCCGGCCGGCCCGCATGACCGGATAGAGGAGGCGGGTCAGGCGCGGGGACGCGAAGATTCTGGAGACCAGTCCGTTGAAGAGACCCGATCCCGTGCTCATCAGCGACAGCCGGTGGACGCAGTCGGCGCCGGAGTAGACCTCGCCGTGCATTACCAGCGCCATTTCCTCGTTGAGATCGACGCCGCGGGCGCGGACGTAATCCACCACGGGGTGCGGATCGCGGGCGTTCAGAGGCTTCACCGGCCCGATCGCTGCGCGAAGCCGCATCAGCTTCACGAACTGGGTGCAGAAGGGGCAGTCGCCGTCATAGACGACCCAGGTGACCGAGGTATCGAAGCCGGGCGTTTCGGCAGGGCGGGCGTCAGCGGACATCGTAGTGCTCCGTATCTCTCTTCAGGACACGTTTCTGTACGCGTCCGTCCTTCATCGAGTGGCAGACGGACTCCATCACCAGATTATACCCGGTCACCCGGTCGAGGCTCAGTGCATTGAACGGCTGATACAGGAACGGATTGCTCGGGTGGTGATGGGCGTGCAGGTACCAGAGCCCGCGACCCACCGCGTCCTCATGGGACTGCATGTCGGCGTGATGGTTCCGAAGGAACAGCGCCAGCTGGCGGGTGCGGCGGGCCTTCTGCTCAGGTGTTTCGACTGCGGACTGTTCGTCCAGGCTGGACGGGTCGGGGCAGGTTCCGCTGAGCTCGTTGCGCTGGACCGAATCCGTCGAGGCGTTCCGGGTGAAGGCGTACTGGCCGGGAACATGGTGAGTCGCCATCATGCCGTGCTGGACCGAATAGGAGTGGCTGCCGAAGAATGTGCCGGGGACCTTGATGGCCTGACCGTCCTCGGTGACTGCCTCGAAGTAGATCTGGCGGGTTTCCGCGACATCGAACCACGCGAGCCACGCCGCAGGGTTTATCCCGAGGATCGGCGCGCCCATCAGGATCGTCGCGATGCAGGCGGCCTGTGCGCGCCGGGACAGGCCCTGCTTGCTGGAGCGGGCGGCCCACCAGACGGTCACGTTGTTCCAGATCCAGGGCCAGAAGAAGAGGCCGCCGAAGATGTAGATGCCGATGTGCAGAAGGTCGTACAGAATCGACGCCGTCTTCAGCCAGTTCACACGGAGGATGCAGACGATGGCGCCGAGCTGGGCTATCACGATGGTAGCGTTCAGGGGCGAGTTCAGGAAACCGATGGCGTCGTAGGAGAGCTGGGCGAGCCACGGGATGTGTGCGGTCGGCAGGATGCCGCTCTCGATCGTCTGCGGGATCTGGGTCTGAGTCTGGTTTTCGAAGATCCAGTACCAGGGCGTGGGGCCTGCGAATAGCTTGGCGACGCCCGACCAGAAGTAGTTGGCAAGGTGCAGGCCGATGCCGACGCCGACGATCTCGAGCTGCCGGTCAGGCGAGCCCAGCCAGGGATGCAGGCGCGGTCCGAGTTTGGCGACGGCGATGCCGAACACCGAGAGATAGAGCGCCATGTCGAGCATGTAGCGGATGTCCAGCCATGACATCACCAGCCCGGAAATCTGCTCGACGAGGTGGCGGGCGGAAAACAGGTAGACGACTGCGGGGATCACAAACGAGGGGCGGAAGACGCCAAGGACAGCCGCCGCAAGCGCCAGTGGATAGGCCGCCGAGACATAGTGGTGGGCGCGCGCTGCATCGGGGTTGCCGAGCACGTAGTGAGGCGCCTCGACCAGGAGCAGAACCGCGATACCGACTGCAGATGCTCGCAGGCAGGCCTTCAGAAGGTCCGTGAAGTCGTTGTAGCGGGCGCGGGCAAAGGCAAGCGCAACCACGGCGGCCCCAGCCAGCGGCAGATAGATCTTCCAGCTGCCGGGGTCGTAGTAAAATGAATAGAACCGCTGCGTGATGACGTGCAGCAGCAGCAGCGATCCGCACGCAAAGCCAACGGTTGCGGCTGCGCCGAGGGCGGTGTGACGAGAGATGTTGAGGGCCGGATGGAGGCGGCCCGCCCACGCTGACGCGCCGGTGATCACGGTCTGGATAGGCGGCATCGTCGCGTCCCGGCAGGCAATTGCGGATGGTTTGCAATTGAGGCGCCGCAGGGGATGCAGGCCCTCGACGATCCTGCGATGGTTACCGGCTCGCTGGATTTGGGTGCGTGTAGACTGGATTCCGTCGGCAGGACGCCTGGTCCGAGAGTTAAGACCGTGCGTCGATGACGCGATCACATGTGCCGCAAATGTCCCGCGATGCGACAGGGCGGGGGGGGAGGCCGCCGCTCGTCAGAACCGCTGGAACGAGACCAGGAGTTCGCCGGATTCCTCATTCTGCGGCAGTTCGGCCGTGATGGGTTTCGCAGTCGTGAGGTCGAGTTCGACCGAGCGGTGGGTGTGGCGGCCCCGCTCGCGGCTGGTTTCGATATGGACAACGTAGCGGCCGGCCGGGACCGGTTCGCCGGTGTCGGTGTTGCCGTCCCACAGAACCCTGTACTCGCCTGAGCCGCGGGTCGACATGGACCGGATATCCAGCAGACCGGAGGCTGTGGCGCGGTTGAGAGTCCACCAGATGTAGTTGTCCTGCTGCCATTCCTTGATCGTGCCGACCAGAAGCAGCGTCCGCACAGGCTGGTTCTGCGCGTCGGTCACCCAGATCGCAACATAGGGAGACCGGAAGGCGCGATCCCGCTTCATCTGTTTGGGCGGCGCCTTGAAGGTCGTCATCACCACCCAGCCATCGTGCCATGCGCCAGCCCGTTTTGCCTGGCGCTCGTCCTTGACCGGGATCGGCCGCCACGCCTCCGGGGGCGCGCCGCCAAGCCATTCGGCGCCATCGGGTGTCGACAGACGGATCGAGGCCTGATCGAGGCGCTGTGCGACGCTGCGCGCCTCGTCGGCAGCCAGCACGGTGAAGGCGGTCGCCAGCGCATCGGCGTCCATCGCGGTGGCGGCGAGCGCGGTGGCGGACCGGGCCCGGGCGACCGGCCAGCCTGTGCGCGGGTCGAGGACGCCCGCCTGCTCTCCGCCGGCCAGGGCGCGGCTCGCCGGACCGAATCCGGATGTTGCTACGGCGCTGTCACGCAGCATGAAGAGCCCGTGAAGCGGGGCGTTGTCCGCATCCGACATCGGGTCTGGAAGGCTGGCTATCCAGCCCCCACCACCGTGGGGGCCGCCGCTGCAGCGGATGTCGCCGCCTATATCGAGGAGCGCGCCGTGGACGCCAGGCGTGGTCATCGCAGCGTCCAGCGCGCGATCGACGATATAGCCCTTGGCGATGGCGTCGAGGTCGAACAGTACGGCGTCCGGGCGGGTGATGGTTCGCGCAGCTGGCTCGAGGCGGACATCTGCGTCACGTGCGGCGGCTGCCAGATGTGCGCATTGCGCCGGATCCGGCTCTGTGCCGTCTGCCTGCCGCCAAACGTTCAGGACGCGCCCAATACGGGCCGAGAAGGCGCCCTGCGTGGTGCGCCGCCATGTCTCGGCAGCCGAGATGACCGCGAACAGGTCAGCCGACGCCGCCCACTCCGCCGAGCGGTTAAGGGCCGAGAGTTCGGAATACGGGTTGCGCCAGTCAAGAACGCCGTTGAGCCAGCGGACGGTTTCCATCGCACGCCGGTCTGCTTCGGCCGCCGCCGCATCGTTGTCGGCGTTGACCAGCAGCTGCAGGCGCGTGCCGAGAACGTCCGGGTGGTGGAAGGCGAAGGCGGACGCGTTTGCGCTCGCCCGCGCGATTTCCGCCATCTCGGTGGCTGCGGACAGAAAGAGAGCCTCTGAACCCGGCAGGATCAATCAGCGCCCCTTGAACACCGGCGCGCGCTTTTCCACGAAGGCCCTGGCCGCTTCCCTGTGATCCTCGGTGCCGGCGCAGCGCGAGTGGTTGCTGGCTTCCATGTCGAACGACAGCATCAGGTCGCCGCGTTCGGCTGTGTTGAGATTACGCTTCATCATGCTCAGCGTGATGCGCGGGCCGGACGCGAACTTGCGAGCCAGCGCCATCGCGTCTTCCTGCAGCGCCTCGGCGTCGACCGCCCTGGTGACCATGCCGATGCGGGCGGCTTCCTCGCCGAGGATCACGTCGGAGAGCAGATAGAGTTCGCGCGCCTTGGCCGTGCCGACCAGCTGGGTCAGGAAGTAGGTGCCGCCGAAGTCGCCGGACAGAGCCACCTTGGCGAACGCCGTCGTGATCTTCGCGGTCTTGGCGGCGATCCGGAAATCGCAGGCAAGGGCGATCGACAGACCTGCGCCGGCGCAGGCGCCGGGGATGGCGGCGATGGTGATTTTGGGGCTCTCGTGCAGCCAGCGCGAGACTTCCATGCGCTGGCGCAGATTATAGGCGGCCTGATCGGCGGTCATGCCGTGGTTGGCGCCGCCCTCGCTGGAGGCAAAGCCCTTGACGTCGCCGCCGGCACAAAAGGCGCCTCCGGAGCCCGTGATCACGATGGCGCCAACGGCAGGATCGGCGGACAGGCGCGGCAGGGCTTCGAGCAGGCTTTCCAGCATGTCGTTGGACAGCGCGTTGCGGGCGTCCGGACGGTTCAGCGTGAGAACGGCCACGCCGTCCGAGATCGTTTCCAGCAGGTCAGCCATGTGCGTGTCTCCCTTGGTCTTTCCCCTACCGATAGGGGGCGAAACCTGCATGCGCAAGGTTCGCGCGGGACGGGGATCCGGGCGGAATCCCGCTCGTTGGGCGTGCATCCCGGAACAGAGCCCCTGGAAGGCCAGCCCCATGCCGTACGCCGCTGCACGAGACGGAGCAAAACTCAATTACAAGGACTGGGGGCGGGCCCCGCCGTGAGCCTTTCAGTTGAACGCAGGCGAAGGATAGCCGGCGAGACGGGCGGCGCGTTCCGCGACCGGCTTCCCGCCAAGCCGCTCGAGAGCTTCGAGGTAAGTAGCCTGCGTTGCGGCGCCGCCGCCTTCGACATCCGCCATCCAGGCACGCCACGCCGCAAATAGACCATCAGAAACACCAGCGGCCTTGAGGCCAGCGTCGATGTCGAGGTTGAGCAGCAGGCCACAGGAATAGGCGGCATCGAACGTTCCAGCGGATATCGCGGTGTTGATGGCCCGTCCGTCGAGTTGCTCCTCGCATGCTGCTCTCGCGGACGCCACAGCAGCGTCTGAGTGCGTGCTCGCCCGATCGCGCAGGACAAGATAAGCGAACGCCTCTGCGGCTCCCTCGTGGATCCACGCAGATCCCTCGTCCGTTGCCAGTATCTGGCGCTGATAGATGTGGGCGGCCTCGTGCGCGAAGTGCCACGTGAGGTCTTCCACGAAGCCATCTTTCTGCATCTCCTCCGGCCATACAGAACCGTAGAAGTGCATAAACACCTGATCCGGCAGTACACCGCCCTGGCGCCCCCACCCGCCGCCCGGATGGGAGAGGTCGTAGGATACGAACATCATCGGCCGCGCAGACACCGCGCCGAGCCGTTCGGCGTAGATATGCATCAGTTGCGGGAACTGGGCGCCCAGCTGCTCGCGGATTTCGTTTGGCAGGCTCGCGTCGATCACCGCGATGAAGTCCGGCGTTTCCACCGGTTCCGCGTCACCGACATAGACGTTGCGGCCGCTCTCAGTGTCCGTCCACGCGACAGTGCGCCCGCGATCCGTCCCGTCGAGAAGGATACGTCCAGCGCCTGTGTTCGTGAGCGACATAGCGAAGAGGGCATTGTCAGGGCAGGGGCCGCCGCACGCAAAGAAGCGCCCGGAATGCACCAGCATGCCTCCATCGCCGAACGGCGAAAACGGCGCGTAGTCCTTTGGCAGATAGCGGTAGACCGGGGGAGCCTGGAGCGTGACGATGTCGAACGGAGCGCCATCCATGCGGCGGAGCAGCTCGACATCGTTGGCGTAGGCAAATTCGAAACCGGCCGGCGCCGTCCAAGCCTTGCCCCGGCTGTCGTCCGGCGAGCGGGCAAAGGCCAACTCGGCCACCTGTGAGGGGAGGCGATATTCCACGGTCCATGCGTCGCGACCGCGAGCTGTGATGTCAATGATCGCCGCAGCCGGCGTTCGCTCGCCCACGATGGCAGGGCTGTCGCCGGCACATCCGGCCAAACCACCCGCTGAGAAGACCAGACTTACAGCGAGGAGCAAGGGGAAGCGCATGGGGGCTACCAGGCCAGTTCCTTGCCGTTCCATGCGAGGAATTTTCCGGTGGATGCGGCGTCGAGCTTGTCGATCAGCCGGATCATGCCCTCGGCGCTCTGCTCGGGCGTGAGCTGCGCGTCGTCTCCGCCCATGTCCGTCTTCACCCAGCCGGGGTGAAGGATCAGGACAGGCACGCCATCGGCTTTCAGCTCCGCGGCAAGACCACGCATAAGCTTGTTCAAGGCGACCTTCGAGACCCGGTAGGCGAGCGCGTCGGCGCCTGGCGACTGCGCCGATCCCATCTGGCTCGACAGCGTGACGATCTTGCCCCTGGCGGCCTTTAGGTTCGGAAGGAAGGCATTGGCGACCCGCAGGGGGCCGATGGTATTGACGGCCAGCGTATCCATCAGTCCGTCATAGTCCATGTCGGTCGCAGTCTGGTGATCGGGACCCGAGACGCCGGCATTGTTGATCAGCACGTCGATCGGTTCGGACTCAAGCTGCCTGCGCGCGCGGGCGATGCTAGCCGGGTCAGAGACGTCCATCTGGAGGATTTCGAGCCAGCCCCGCGAGGCTGCGGCCAGCGCCTCGAGCTCATCGAGATCGACGCTCTGCCGGACGCAGGCATAGACCTTGTCGCGGCGGGCGGCGTAAGCCTTGGCAAGCGCAAGGCCTATCCCCCTGCTGGCTCCTGTAATCAGCACCACCGGCATTGCGAGGCGTCCCACAGCCGGATCCGCTGGTCCGGCGTTCCGTTCAATTGATCAGCGCGTCGGCACAGGCGTGCCGCTGCGATAGTCGTAGAAGCCGCGTCCCGCCTTTTTGCCCACCCATCCGGCCTCGACATATTTCACGAGGAGGGGGCAGGGGCGATACTTGGTGTCGGCAAGACCATCATGCAGGACCTGCATGATCGAGAGGCAGGTATCGAGACCGATGAAGTCTGCCAGCTCCAGCGGGCCCATCGGATGGTTCGCGCCGAGCTTCATGGCGGTATCGATCGCCTCGACGCTGCCGACGCCCTCGTACAGGGTGTAAACGGCCTCGTTGATCATCGGCATCAGGACGCGGTTCACGATGAAGGCCGGGAAGTCCTCGGCGTTGGTGACGTGCTTGCCCATGCGTTCGACGATGCCGACGCAGGCGTCATAGGTTTCCTGGTCGGTCGCGAGGCCCCGGATCACTTCCACCAGCGCCATCAGCGGCACCGGGTTCATGAAGTGCATGCCGATGAAACGCTCGGGGCGGTCTGTCGCTGCGCCAAGGCGGGTGATGGAGATGGACGAGGTGTTGGTGGCGACGATCGCGTCGCGGGAGAGCTTCGGGCAAACCGCGTCGAAGATGGAGCGTTTCACCGCCTCCTTCTCCGTGGCGGCCTCAATCACGAGGTTGGACGGCCCGAGAGCGTCCAGGGTATCGGCGGCCCGAAGGCGCCGCAGGGCCGCGTCGCGCTGGTCCGAGGTGATCATTTCCCGCGCGACCTGGCGGTCGAGATTGCGCCGGATGGTGGCGATTCCAGCCTCGATGCGGTCGATGCTGATGTCGTTCAGCAGCACGTCATATCCAGCAAGCGCGCAGACGTGAGCGATTCCGTTGCCCATCTGGCCTGCGCCGATGACACCAATCGTGTGAATTGCGGGCATGGATGGGTCCGTATCTGGCTCTGTGAGCGGGAAAGCGTAACATGCGCTTCGACGCTGTGGAGGGTATTCTTTCGCATCTGCACAATTGGGCGTGAAGTCTTCGGGCGTTGTGTCCTTTTGGTGTCGGGTGGACGGGCGGTAACATTCACGTGAGAGCGGATTATCCCAGGCGCCGCAGCGTCGGTCCAAGCAGGCTGCAGCGACAGGCGCCGTGGCGCCTTGGCCGATGGGCTGCGGGGAGGTAACGAGTTGAAAAGGCTGCAGCGACCTGACTGCAGGGAGGACATGACCATGAAGATCCGCATTCTTTCGCTCGCCATACCCGCAGTGCTCGCCCTGACCGCTGGCCCCGCGATGGCCCAGCAGGGCGACAAGCCCGAATTCCGGAACCCGACTGTGGCGACGCCGCCCGACGAGGCGATTCTCAAGGAGGCCTCGGAGGTTGCCAAGGCCGCTGGCGGCGGCAAGTGCGACGCCGTCTTCACCGTGACGGTCGAGGGCAAGCCGAAGGATATCAAGCCGAACTGCACAACACCTGCTCTGGATGCCGTTGTTAGCCGTGCGATCGAGTCGATGGTCTATCTGCCGGAAATCTACCGCTTCGAAGTGTTTGAGGCCGAAGGCGTCAAACAGTCGTTCAGCTTCGCAACCAAGACCGTCACCTCCAAGGCGCCGATCGCCAAGACGATGATCGAGAAGCGCGAGATCACCCGCATGCAGGACAAGGTCGCGAAGCCGGGCTCGTGCGCGATCAAGCTGACCGTGACGGCTGCCGGCAAGGCCAAGGATGTCGTCCCCAACTGCACGCCGACCGACTATGACCAGTATGTCCGTGCAGCTGTGGAGAAGCTGACCTTCGAACCCGCCACCACTGACGGCAAGAAGGTCGACTGGCCGAACTTCGAACTGCAGATCACCCTGGGTGGCAAGGAATAGTCCCCAACTCGCTGCCGGGGTGGTGACCGCCGTCCCGGCGACGGACACAGTTTTCCGCACCGCCTGACCCGCTTTCCGCCCTACCAACGCCATTGAGGGTGTAGGCGGTTCAGTCTGGCCCATGGAGGGTGTAACAGGCCCCGGACCGCCAAAGCCAGGTGGGGACCCCTGATGAACTGGATGCTCGCTAAGGCCGTGTTTGCTGCGGTCGCCTCTGCAGCAATAGCGGCGAGCGCTCCGTACGCGGTGGCGCAGACGATGGAGAGGGTTGAGGCAGCGTCGCAGTCTGATGCTGCCTGGGCGCTCGGACGGTGGTCATTCAACTGGAAGAATGTGGAGGGCGGCGGCAGCCTCGCGGTCTGGCAGTCCAGCTACTATGGCGAAGTGCATGTCGAACGCGACGCGTCCGGCGGGTTGCGTGCGACCGTTATTGTCCGGGAAACCGGAGATTCGACCGAGTTCGTGAAGTGGTCCGGTCCGGCCAGCGTCTCAGGTTCCATCCTGCTGATCGAGGGCGATACGATGATCGAGGAAAGCTATGTCGGCGACGTGAAGCCGGGGCTTCTCGAACTGACGCGCCATACCTCGAGGGTGACGGCCCGCATCGTTCCGGCGCTCTGGTTTGGTGTGGCTCCGATGGGTGGCGGCGCGCAGAACATTGACGTCTTCCGCTAGCCCATCAACGAGCTCCGGCTCGCCTTCGGGCGGTCGTGGACGTTTCGGCCAGCTCGGATACCTTGGCCCTGTTTCAGGCAGGAGGCTGTGATGCGGGTCAGGATGTTTTCCACGATAAAGCTGGTCTGGCCGGCAGCTGTGCTGGCGGCCGCCGTGTCCGCCTGCGCGACCGCCCCGGCGCCGCCGCTTGCGCCCACCTCCATGAGTGCGTCCGCGCCGGGATCCACGGGGCCGGTCCGGAACGGGGTCGCCCAGCCCGGCGAAGAGATCGTGACGATCCGCTACTTCCGGATACGAAAGGGCTCGTTTCCGGAGTTTCTGAAAGTCAGCCAGCAGGGCGTCTGGCCGTTTTTCGAGAAGATCGGGGCCCGGGTGGTCGGGATGTGGCAGGTGATCCCGGACCCGGAGGGCAAGGGGGAAGCGCGCGACTACGACGAAGCCTATCTGATGACCCGCTATGCCAGTCTGGAGCACTGGTCCGCCTCGCGCGATGCCGCGGCGCTGGGCGGCGACGGACCGGACTACGCCGCGTTGCAGGACGCCCTGAAGGTGCGGCGCTCGCTGACGCTCGAAACCCGGGTCACGTACCTGAAAGGCGTCACAGGCCCGCTGCCCCCCATTTTCCTTCCGCCTACGGGGGAGCGGTTCGTGGCGGCCGAGTAAGCTGGGGGAGATTCCGGAAGCCCGCGCCGGCCTGCCCCGACGATAATCGATCAAATTCAAACGTTCCCGAAAGGGGCGGCTAACGATCGGCGACTATACATGAACATCTGCGGGGGTGGCCCGGACAGATGCAAGTGTGGAGCGCCGGGACCGTACGATGACGATCCGTTCGTCTCGCGATGCCGATATCGAACGCCAGCTGGTCGCGCTGGCGTATCGCAACCTGCCGTCCATGCTGGCCGTCACTCTCGTTTCCTCATTGGCCGCGACGCTGGTTCTGGCCGATCACGGTGAGGCGTGGGCCTGGGCCTGGTTCGCGGCCATGTTCGTGCTCACGCTTGGGCGCTGGGCCGGCTCCCTGCGCTATTCGGCCATGGAAAAGAGGCAGCCTCTCGACCCCGGGCGCGTGGTCGCATGGCGCCGCTGGTTCGCCTCCGGCCTCTACCTGTCGGGGACTGTCTGGGCGCTCGCATGCGTCGTGGTCACCCAGCAGGCCTCCACGGCTCACTATACGATGATCATCATCGTGTCGGCGCTCGCCGGAGGCGGAACCGGGATCGTCGCGTCGCTCCTCAGGGAAGGGCGGGCCTATATTGCGCTCATGCTCATTCCGGCATCTTTCGCGCTGCTGTTCAGCCTGCCGGAGATGCTGATCATCGGGCTTCTGGGTTTTGTATTCTTCGCCGCCATGCAGGTGGTTCTGACCAACAATCACGCAGTCGTACGCCGGAGCGTTGCGCTGCAGATCGAGAACAACGGTCTGGTCAACGAGCTGAAAGAGCTGAACGCCGGCCTGGAAACCATGGTTGCCGAGCGGACCGAGGCGCTGGCGAGGCTCGCCAGCCGCGATGCGCTCACCAGCCTGCCGAACCGCCGTGGCCTTATGGACTGGATGCAGGACAAGCTGGGCGAGGGCGCCGAGGCCGCTGTCCTGTTCCTCGATCTCGACCGCTTCAAGCAGATCAACGACGCCATGGGCCACGAGATCGGCGATCAGGTGCTGCGCGCCACGGCCGGGCGCCTAGCCCAGCGCACCCCCGACAACGCCATCCTCGCCCGCTGGGGCGGCGACGAGTTCGTGATGGTAATCGCCGGTGGACGCGACCTGCGCGATCGCGCGAAGGCCATCGCAGCAAGCCTCGTCGAGGCCGTCGACTATCCCTTCGAGGCGGAAGGGCAGAACCTCAGCCTCGGCCTGTCGGTGGGCGTAGCTTTCTACCCGCACGACGGCAGCACGCACCAGGACGCCATCCTCGCCGCCGACCTTGCGGTCGCCGAGGTCAAGCGGCAGGGGCGCGGGCATGTGCTGGCCTACAGCGAGCCCTATGGCGATACCCAGCGGCGGCGCTTTGATCTTGGACGCGCCCTTGGCGACGCGATCAAGGCCGGCGACCTTGCGCTCCACTACCAGCCCATCGTCGACGCTCACACGGGCCGCGTCATTTCGCTCGAGGCGCTGGCCCGCTGGCGCCACCCGGAGCTGGGCGATATCGGTCCGGACGAATTCATTCGCCTCGCCGAAGAGACCGACCGCATCGTTGCGCTGGGCGACTGGGTGCTGCAGCGCGCCTGCGCCGACGCCGTGACCTGGACCTCGCCGGACGGGCCGCCGAAGGTCGCCGCCAACGTGTCCATCAAGCAGCTGCTGTCAGAAGGTTTTGCGATCCGCGTCCTGCAGATCCTGACGCAGACCGGTCTGCCCGCCGGCCGGCTCGAGCTGGAAGTCACCGAGTCGCTGTTCGACGATGAGCATGTCGAGACAATGCTCGATGCGGTTGCGGCCCTCCGCGTCATCGGCGTCTCGGTGCATATCGACGACTTCGGCGTCGGCCACTCCTCGCTTTCTCGCCTGCATCGGTTCCCGGTGAGCGTCATCAAGATCGACCGCTCCTTCGTGTCGCAGCTCGACGGCCACGGCCGCGTGATCGTCGAAAGCGCCGTGATGATCGCCCGCCGCTTCGGAATGTCTGTCACCGCCGAGGGCATCGAGACAGCCGAGCAGGCCGACATGATGCGCGAACTGGGCGTCGACTACATGCAGGGCTACTATTTCGGCCGCCCCGCAGCCCAGCCCCGCCTCAGCGTCGACTGGACACAGAAGGCCGCCTAGGCGCGGCTTTGCGCCGTCTCCCAATCGGCGGGACTTCTTTTTTCGCCCGGTCGCAGGCATATCTCCCCACGTCGTCCGATAGTCGCAGCCGTTTGCGCCGCGCCTGTCTCCGTTCAGGGCAGTCTCATGCAGGCCAGACACCATTCGATCGCAGCAGCGCTTGCCCTTTCGGTTCTGGCCGGGGCGTGTGCACCGACGCAGACCCTCATTTCGCCAGCCGGGCTGCCGCCGCAACGAACCCCGGCCGATCTGGAGCGCGATCCGGTGTGGCTCGCCAACTGCATCGTGGCGCTGGAAATCACCGAGCGTGGAGAGCTGGGCGCGCCGGTCATCCGCAACGGGCCGGCCCTGCTCGCCCGCTGGCGCACCGCGCTCGAGCGCTACGAGCCAGACAGCGCAGCCCGCGACGCGCGGCTTACGGCAACCCGCGACCGGTGGGCGAAGTCGCTTGCCGGCAGGCCCGCCGAAGAGCGCCGCCTTGATATCGGTGAGATGATCTCGGTGTGCGGGGCAGGGCCTCTGGACCTCTGACCTAGGCTTCGCGTGGGAGAGAACCAGACCAGCGGACGGAGCCCGCCGTCGTGTCTCCAGCTGCCTTCACCCGTACCTCGCTGCAATCCGCTCGGCGAGGAAGTCGTAGACTCGGCGAATGCGGGGGCTGGTGCGCAGCTCGGCGTGGGCGGTCAGCCAGAACTCCAGGGGCGGGACAGGGATATCCTCAAGCAGGGGCTCCACCCCCTCTAAGTCAAGAGCCGCCTCGACATGCAGCAGGCCGATGCCGCATCCTGCGCGAACCAGATCGAGATGCACGTACAGCGCATCGGTGCGGAACGGAAAGAAGCTGCGGTCGACCGGAATGCCCTGCTGGCGGAACCCCTCGATCATGGCATCGCTCTTGTCGAAGCCGATGAAGTCGTGCGCGGCGGCGTCCGCAACGCTGGTCGGGCGGCCGCGCCGCGCGAGGTAGTCCGTGCTGGCGAAGAAGCCGAGCTTCAGCTCGCCCACCTTGCGGGTGATCACATCGTTCTGGGTCGGGCGAAACATCCGCACAGCGATGTCCGCCTCGCGCTTCAGGAGGTTGTGCGTTTCGTTCGAGGCGACCAACTCGATGGAGATCTGCGGCTCGGCCTGGCGCAGGGCGGCCAGCATCGGCGGCAGCACCTGGCTGGCGACCGTATCCGAGGCGGTGATCCGCACGGATCCCTTCACCTCCTGCGACCGGCCGGACGCGATCAGGCCGATCTGGTTGGCGGCGTCCGTCATGGCCTGCGCGCTGGCGTAGATCTCCGCCCCGGCGGCGGTGAGCACCAGCCCCTCTGACGTGCGGTCGAAGAGGCGAACCCCGATCTCGTCCTCGAGGGCGGCGATATGCCGGCTGAGCGTTGGCTGGGAGGCGCCGGTGGCGCGGGCCGCGCCGGACAGCGAGCCATGCTCTGCGACCGAGGCGAACGACTGCAGCCGGGACCAGTCGATGATACGGGAGGCGTCACGCATGGGGTATCCAGAATTGAAAAGCTGAAGTCCGCTTCTGTCAGATCGCTATTCAATCTCGGATTGCTTAGGTCTTGGGTCAACGCCGGCGCAACAAGAAAGACCGGCGCAACCTTCCTCCCTGGAGACTGACATGAACACCTCCCCGACCGCCCGCTCCTTCACCGCCGGCTCCATCGCCTTTGTCGCCCTGGCCGCCGCGTTCGCCGGCTTCCTGTCGCCTGCCCATGCCCAGTCGCCCTCGCCGAATGGCGCGGCGCAACGGGTCGTGGAGACCGACGGCCGCTCGACCGAGGCCGTGAAGGCCGACATTGCGGCAGCAGCCCGCAAGGTCTGCCAGTTCACCTCCACCCATTCCCCGATCACGCCGTGGGAAGATGGCCGCTGCCGCCGCCAGGCGGAGAAGCAGGCGCTCGCCCAGCTCGAACCGGCGCCGAGCCAGCTCGCCACGCGCGACTGAGCCAAACACCACTGCGACAGGCCCCCTCTGGCCCCGCCGCGAACCTTCAGGGAGACGCCCGCCGGGCGTCTCCTTTTTGTTTGGTGGGGGGTGAGGTCAAATCGCCGGAGGGCGCTGCCGCTTGCGCCACGGCAGACAACAGCGAATAGTTCAACCTCGACATGTGGGGGGCAGAGTGGCGACCGGCAGACTATGGACAAGGCCGGAACTGATGCTCGCCATCGAGCTCTATTGTCGTACGCCTTTCGGCCGCATCCATCAGGGCAACCCCGACATCATCGCGCTTGCCGATGTACTTGACCGGACCCCGGGTTCGGTCGGGATGAAGATGGTGAATTTCGCCGCCCTTGATCAGACGCTCGACCGGAAGGGGATGGCGAACGCCAGCGCGCTGGACCGCGAGACATGGGCCGAGTTCTTCGCCGATCCCGTGGCCTTCCTTGATCGCGTGGACAACATCCGTCAGCGGGATTTCAGTTTCCCGGAAGCGCCGGAACCTGCCGCTTATGCCGTGCGCGAGGGGAGGGATGTGGAGTACACCGCCAAGGGCCGCCGCAATCAGGATTTCTTCCGCCGCGCCGTGCTGGCGGCCTACGATAACCGGTGCGCTGTCACCGGCATCAGCCAGTCGGATCTGCTTGTTGCGAGCCATATCGTCGGCTGGGCGGAGGACGTCGAACGCCGGGTGCTGCCAACGAATGGGCTGTGCCTCAACGCCCTGCACGATCGCGCCTTCGACAAGCACCTCATCTCCTTCGACACGGACAACACGATGATCCTGTCGAAACGGCTCAAGATCACAGAGGAGAGCAGACCGTTCTTCGAAGGCAAGGTGCTCACGCTGCCACGCAGGTTCCGCCCCGATCCGGACTGTCTGACACATCATCGGGAGCGGATGCTTGAGAAGGACCGCGCCGCTTGACCAGCGGACCATGCGGGCTGATCATTGGGCGATGAACTGGCGCGATGTGATCACGTTCGAAGAAGGCAAGCGCTCCGGCAAGCCGTGCATCCGCGGCATGCGGATCACTGTTTTCGATGTGCTTGAATATCTTGCTTCCGGCATGACGCCGGAGGAGATCGTCGAGGATTTTCCGGAACTTACGCTTGACGATGTTCGCGCCACGCTGGCGTTCGCTGCCGATCGTGAGCGGCGGCTGGCGGCGGCTGAGTGACGTTTCTCATCGACGAAAACCTGTCCCGCAGGCTCAAGCGCTTGCTGCAGAGCGAGTTCGGGACATGCGTTCATGTTTCTGACGTGGGCCTACTTCGGTCGGATGACCAACTTGTTTGGAGGAAGGCGCGCGAACTTGGTTTGACGCTTCTGTCCAAGGATGACGACTTGCGGGAGATGGTCGCTGACCGCGGCCCGCCACCGAAGTTAGTCTGGTTGCGCCTGGGCAATTGCTCGACCCAAGAGATCGCGGCCGCCCTCTTGTCTACGAGGCCCGAAGTAGACGCCTTCCTCAAGAGTGAGGCCGGCATCTACATTGTCGGGCCCTGACTCATCCCGTTCCACTTCGTCGTTGGCATGCCGTTGAGCGCGGGCATCCTGCTCTCCGTCTCCGTCTCCGTCTCCGTCTCCGTCTCCGTCTCCGTCTCCGTCTCCGTCTCCGCCTTCACCTCGTCGCGGTCGGCGATGCGGACCCGAGGATCATGCGGGCGAGGGTGGCAATCGGCGCGGAGATGTTCCTGCGATCCCGCTAGCCGATCTTCTCGTCGTCAGGGCAGCGTTTGCTTGCTGCTGTGGTTGCGCCCGGGCGCCAGTCCTTGCGATGCCAGTAGAACGTGTCGCTGTCGGGCATCACAAGAATCCAGACCACCGGCTTACCCGACGCATCGAGACGGGTTTCATCGTCGTACTGGATTTCGATCCCTCCCATGCCGAAGCCCGGGACGGTCTTTACGATCTTCACCTTGCTGCGGGCAGGCGCAATCACCGCCCCGGGCGGCAGGGGGGCAGTCAGCACGGGCACGGCCGTATAGGTCAAATCGCTGCCTGAACGATCGATGTGGATGCGGATCGCTCCCCTGTCACACCGCAGGGCCGGTTTCGACCAGGGAAAGTCCCGCTGCAACATGCCCCAGTCGCCCGCCAGCAGTTCGGGAATCCGCTCTGCCGGTACGGGCGACTGTGCCCACGCAGTTGCTGCAACTGTCGCCAGAGTCATGCATGCGAGCAACCTGTGCAACGGCGTCCCCTCCGTGCCTGTGTCAGGCGGGCAGTGAGCACAGGCTCGTGGGACTTGGCAACGCTCCAGCCACCGCACGCCGCAGCCGGTCTCCGCTCGCGCGGCGTCGTGTCTAATTCATCCCGTTCCGCTTCCCGATCAGCGTTGTCGGCATGCCGTTGAGGGTCAGCGTGCCGCTTTCCACGGCCACCTTCACCTCGTCGCCGTCGTTGATGCGGCCTTCGAGGATCATGCGGGCGAGGGGGTCCTGCAGCTCCTTCTGGATCGCGCGCTTAAGCGGGCGGGCGCCGTAGACGGGGTCGTAGCCGCGCTCGGCCAGCCAGTGCATCGCCTCGGGCGTGAGGCCGATGGTGATGCGGCGGTCGGCCAGCAGCTTCTCGAGACGCTTCAGCTGCACGCCGACGATGCGGTCGATCTCCGAACGGCCCAGCCGCTTGAAGAAGACGATCTCGTCGATCCGGTTCAGGAACTCGGGCCTGAAGTGACCGCGGATGGCCTCCATGACTTCATCGCGCGTGCGGCCGGAGATGTCGCCTTCCGACTTGTCGTCGGCAATGGCGTGGGCGCCGAGGTTGGACGTCATCACGATCAGCGTGTTGTTGAAGTTGACCGTCCGGCCCTGGCCATCCGTCAGGCGGCCATCGTCCAGCACCTGCAGCAGCGTGTTGAACACGTCCGGGTGCGCCTTCTCGATCTCGTCGAACAGGATCACCTGATACGGCCGCCGGCGCACGGCCTCGGTGAGGGCGCCGCCTTCCTCATAGCCGACATAGCCCGGCGGCGCGCCGATCAGGCGGCTGACGGCGTGCTTCTCCATGTACTCCGACATGTCGATGCGCAGCACGGCCTGCTCGTCGTCGAACAGGAATTCGGCCAGCGCCTTGGTCAGTTCGGTCTTGCCGACGCCGGTGGGGCCGACAAACATGAAACTGCCGATGGGGCGGTTGGGGTCCTGCAGGCCGGCGCGGGCGCGGCGCACGGCGTTGGAGACGATCTCCAGCGCATCGTCCTGCCCGACCACCCGCTTGCGCAGGCCGTCCTCCATCGCCAGCAGCTTCTCGCGCTCGCCCTCCATCATCCTGTCGACGGGGATGCCGGTCCAGCGGCTGACCACCGCTGCAATGGCGTCGGCGTCGACCACCTCTTTCACCAGCGCGTCGGGCTTGCCGTCGCCGTCGGCGTCATGGCTTTCGACTTCCGCAATCTGGCGTTCGAGCGCCGGGATCTCGCCGTACTGAAGCTCGCCCGCACGCGTCCAGTCGGAGCGGCGCTGGGCGTCCGCCAGTTCGGCGCGGGCGCGGTCGAGACGTTCCTTGGCGCCGGTCGCTCCGGCGAGGCGATCCTTCTCGGCCCTCCAGGCTGAGGTGATCTCGTCGGATTTCGACTGCAGCTCCTTGATCTCCACCTCGCGGCGGTGGAGGCGGTCCTGGCTTGCGGCGTCCTTCTCCTTGCGCAGCGCCTCTATCTCGATGCGCAGCTGCATCAGGCGGCGGTCCACCTCGTCGAGTTCCTCTGGCTTGCTCTCGACAGCCATCCGCAGGCGGGCGGCGGCCTCGTCCATGAGGTCGATGGCCTTGTCGGGCAGGAAGCGGTCGGAGATGTAGCGGTTGGACAGCGTCGCGGCGGCCACGATGGCGGCGTCCGAGATGCGGATACCGTGGTGGACCTCGTATTTCTCCTTCAGGCCGCGCAGGATCGAGACGGTGTCCTCCACGGACGGCTCGCCCACGAACACGGGTTGGAAGCGGCGGGCAAGGGCGGCGTCCTTCTCGACGTGCTTGCGGTACTCATCCAGCGTCGTGGCGCCGACGCAATGCAATTCGCCGCGCGCCAGGGCGGGCTTCAGCAGGTTGGACGCGTCCATCGCGCCATCGGCCTTGCCGGCGCCGACCAGCGTGTGCATCTCGTCGATGAAGAGGATGATGTCGCCCTTGGCCTGGGTGACCTCGGTCAGGACGCCTTTCAGCCGCTCCTCGAACTCGCCGCGGAACTTGGCGCCGGCGACCAGCGCGCCCGAGGCGACCGCGAGCAGCGTGCGGTGCTTCAGGCTGGCCGGCACGTCGCCAGTGAAGTTGCGCAAGGCGG
>CAYOWK010000016.1:0-77287 GCA_964407665.1 uncultured Rhizobium sp.
GGGACGCCCCAGTGGCCGGAGGCCGTCTGGGCGGCTTCGTTGGCCTCGATGTTGGCGTCGAGGCGGGCGGCGTCCGCTGCGGCGTCGTGTTCGAGCGCTGCGCCGTCGAGACCGGCGGCGTCGGCGGCGCGGGCCAGCTTGTCGCCCTCATGCCACTCGTCCACTTCGCCAGACCACATCATCGTGCTGGCCGCCCGGACGAACTCGAAGCCCTTGCCACGCTCGGCGGCGAGGGCTCCCAGACGCGAGATGCGCATGATGTAGGGCTGGTCGGCGGCGACCTCGCGGGTTTCGCGGCTCTGCACGATGGGGTCCGGCTTCGGCCAGCGGTAGGGGATGCCGTTCATCTCGGCGATCCGCCACGTGTCGCGCGCCAGATAGGGCGGCCAGAGCGGGTTCACCTTCTGGAAGAAGCCCGGGATACGGACTGCGATGGGCCGGACGATGCGCATGTCGACGCGGGCGTCGAGGCGGGTCAGCAGCCGGTCGATCAGCGGAACGGCGAGATACGAGTAGGGGCTGCGGAAGGAGAAGTAGAAGTCGAAGCTGGCGGTCATGGTTTCGATCCGGATAAAGGGTTCGCGGGCAGGGGCGGCAGCGCCTCTACAATGGCTCCGGTCAGCTCAAGGATGCCCTTGGCCTCCCGCACGTCCTGATAGGTTCCGCCATCGCAATAGATGCGCTTGATGTGATAGTCGGTGCTCTGCTCGCGGATCGGGAAGGCCTCGCCGCCCTTTAGCTCGAAAACCTGTCCGAGGCCGGCGTTCAGCTCCTCGCCCCATGTGACCTGGTAGGTGTTCGCCGGGCAGACGATGCGGAACATCTCGTGCGACCAGGTGATCAGCTTGCCCTCGATGTTTTCAGGCGTGCGATAGTAGACCATGCGTTCGCCCTCGACGGTGTCGCCTGTCCGGTTCCAGCGGCCCCTGTCGAGATTCCAGGCCAGTGCGCCGTCGGCGAACTGCAGCCAGAGCCAGGTATCGTTTGGCGTCGGAGGCGGCGGCGTCTGTCCGGCGGCAGTGGGTCCGGCCAGCACAAGGACGAGCATCGCCGCGAGGCTGCGCAGTCTGCTCATTCGTTTCCCCCGCATTCCGGCCGCGGCAGCTTGCCCGCGCGCCGCGCCGGGCGTCAATCGGGCGGCCGGGAGCGCTCGGGCCTTGATATTCGCTGCGGTGCGGTGCACTTCCCGTCCGTCACAATCAAAAGCCCGTCATGCCCCAGCTTCTTCTCGAAATTTTCAGCGAGGAAATCCCCGCGCGCATGCAGGCGAAGGCGGCGGCTGACCTCGAGCGTGCGCTGATGGACCGGTTCACGGCGGCGGGGCTAATTCCCGAAGGAATCAAGGCTTTCGCCGGTCCACGCCGCATCACGGCGGTGGTCGAGGGGCTGCCGGCGAAGTCCAAGGACGTGGTCGAGGACGTTGTGGGTCCCAAGGAGGGCGCGCCCGAGGCCGCCATTCAGGGGTTCCTGAAGAAAGCGGGGCTGTCCTCCATCGATCAGGCGCATGTGCACGAGGTTCCCAAGAAGGGACGGGTTTACGTCGCCCATGTGCGCAGGGAGGGCCGGGAGACCGCCGACTTGGTCGCCGAGGCGGTTCCTGCGATCATCCGCGGGTTCCACTGGCCCAAATCGATGCGCTGGGGGTCTGGCGATCTGCGCTGGGTGCGGCCGATCCAGCGGATTCTCTGCACGTTCGACGGCGAGATTGTGCCGTTCGAGGTGGACGGGATCAGATCCGGCAACGTCACCGAAGGTCACCGGATCATGGGGCGCGGGCCGTTCACGGTGCGCCGGTTCGACGACTATGAGGACCTGCTGAAGAACAAGGGCTTCGTGATTCTCGACCGCGAGGAGCGCAAGGAGATCGTTCTCCACGAGGCGCGGACGCTTTGCCAGGCGCAGGGTCTGGAGCTGGTCGAGGATATCGGCTTGCTGGACGAGGTGGCGGGTCTGGCCGAATGGCCGGTGGTCATCATCGGCGACATGGACCCGGCGTTCCTCGACCTGCCGCCGGAAGTCATCAAGCTGTCGATGCGGACGCACCAGAAGTATTTCGCGGTGCGCGACCCGGCCAAGGGCGAACTCGTTCTCGCGCCGAAGTTCATCGTCGTGGCGAACCTTGTCGCCAGCGACGGCGGGACAAAGATCGCAGCGGGCAATTCGCGCGTGCTGTCGGCGCGTCTGAACGATGCGCGCTTCTTCTGGGACAACGACCGCAAGGTCTCGCTGGACTCGCGCTTCGAGAAGCTGGGCTCCATCGTGTTCCACGAGAAGCTGGGCTCGGTGAAGGACAAGGCTCAGCGCGTGATGGCGCTGGCGCGCGAGCTTGCGCCGCTGGTCGGCGCCGATCCGGATCTGGCCGAACGGGCTGCGAAGCTGGCCAAGTGCGATCTGGTGTCCGACATGGTCGGCGAGTTCGCGGAACTCGAAGGCGTGATGGGGCGGTACTACGCGACGCTGCAGGGCGAGCCGCAGTCGGTCGCGGACGCGGTGCGCGATCACTACAAGCCAAAGGGTCCGGGCGATGCGGTGCCGAGCGATCCGGTGAGCGTCGCCGTGGCGCTGGCGGACAAGCTGGATACGCTGGTCGGGTTCTGGGCGATTGATGAGAAGCCGACAGGGTCGAAGGATCCGTTTGCGCTGCGAAGGGCGGCGTTGGGGGTTATTCGCCTGGTGCTGAGTAGCGAGCTTCGCCTACGCGTGCTGGATGTTGCGACGGGGCAAGAGTCTGCTCTTCGCGGTCAAAAGGCATCTCGAACCGCTCTTGGGCTGGACCTGACGGGCAGCTCTGAAATCACACGAGAGGATGGGAGAACATACAGCGGTCTCGCCGGCGACCTCCTCGCCTTCTTCGCCGACCGCCTCAAAGTCCACCTGCGCGAACAGGGGGCGCGTCACGACCTGATCGACGCGGTCTTCGCGCTTGGCGAGGATGATCTCGTGCTGATCGTGAAGCGGGTGGAGGCGCTGGGTGCGTTCCTGTCCACGGACGACGGCAAGAACCTGCTGGCAGGCGTGAAGCGCGCCGCCAACATCCTCAAGGCCGAGGAGAAGAAGGACGGCAAGCCGTTCTCTGGCGAGGCCGATGCGACGCTGCTGGAGCAGGACGAGGAGCGTGCGCTGCACGCGGCGCTGGCGAAGTCGGTTCCGGCTGCTGAAGCGGCGCTCAAGGCGGAAGATTTTGCGGGGGCGATGAAGGCGCTGG
The DNA here is from genome assembly GCA_964407665.1 of uncultured Rhizobium sp. Classification (GTDB taxonomy): domain Bacteria; phylum Pseudomonadota; class Alphaproteobacteria; order Caulobacterales; family Hyphomonadaceae; genus CAYOWK01. The sequence goes on from CAYOWK010000016.1 coordinate 3,206, forward strand.
CGGAACTCCGCGCCCCGGTGGATGCGTTCTTCGACAAGGTCACCGTTAACGCCGATGTAGCGGAACTGCGGGAGAACCGGCTGAAGCTGCTGGCCCAGGTGCGCGACGCCGCCGGGCGGGTTGCGGATTTTGGACGGATAGAGGGTTAGGGTCGTACGATCCGACGGCTGTCATCCCGGCCGGAGCGAAGCGGAGAGCCGGGATCCAGTTGCCGGCCTCTCCAGTGTGGAGAACTGGATCCCGGATAGCCGCGTTGCGGCTTCCGGGATGACAAAATTGGTAGGCGCGCTGCGCCTCGTGGTTCGCCCTTCGAGACGCCGCCCTTCGGCGGCTCCTGAGGGTGAGGAGACGCCGTGCGTTGCACGCCTGCTCACCATGAGGCGCTGGAGCGGGACAAGGTCATGAATGGATCCCGGATCGCGCTTTGCGCGTCCGGGATGACAAGCAGAGCGGGACTTCGGGCATGAGCAACCTCGCGACAAAGTGGGTCTATGACTTCGGCGGCGGATCGTCTGACGGCGATGCGTCGATGAAGAACCTGCTGGGCGGCAAGGGCGCGAACCTGGCCGAGATGTCCAAGCTGGGCCTGCCGGTGCCGCCGGGCTTCACCATCACGACGGAAGTCTGCACCGTCTTCTACCAGCTGAAGCAGAAGTATCCGGCCGGGCTGGAAGAGCAGGTCAACGATGCGCTGAGCGCGTTGCAGGGGCGCACGAGGAAGACGTTCGGCGATCCGTCCAATCCGCTGCTCGTTTCGGTGCGGTCAGGTTCGCGCGCCTCGATGCCGGGCATGATGGATACGGTGCTGAACCTCGGCCTCAATGACGAGACCGCCGAGGGGCTGGCCAAGCTGTCGGGCGACCGCAGGTTCGCATTCGACAGCTATCGCCGCTTCATCCAGATGTTTTCCAACGTGGTGCTGGGCGTCACGCACGACGAGTTCGAGCACATACTCGACGACTATAAGGAGAGCCGCGACTTCATCCTCGACACCGACCTCGGCGCCGAGAGCTGGCAGGAGGTGATCGCGCTCTACAAGAAGGCGGTCCAGAAGAAGCTGGGCAAGCCGTTCCCGCAGGATCCGAAGGACCAGCTCTGGGGCGCCATCGGCGCGGTGTTCTCCTCCTGGATGAACAAGCGCGCCATCGACTACCGCAAGCTCAACGACATCCCGGAAAGCTGGGGCACGGCGGTCAACGTGCAGTCGATGGTGTTCGGCAACATGGGCGATACGTCGGCGACCGGCGTGGCGTTCACGCGCGATCCATCGACGGGCGAGAAGCGCTTCTATGGCGAGTTCCTGGTGAATGCGCAGGGCGAGGACGTGGTGGCTGGCATCCGCACACCGGCGCCGATCTCGAACTCGCGCAAGGCGGACCTCAATTCCGAGGACCGGTCGCTGGAAGAGGCGATGCCGGAAGTCTACGGCCAGCTCGTGGCGGTCGCCGAGCGGCTGGAAAAACACTACCGCGACATGCAGGACATCGAGTTCACGGTGGAGCAGGGCAAGCTCTACATGTTGCAGACACGCTCGGGCAAACGCACGGCGCCGGCGGCGCTGAAGCTGGCCGTCGAGATGTGCAAGGAAGGCCTGATCACGCGCAACGAGGCCGTGCTGCGTCTGGATCCGGCACAGCTTGACCAGCTGCTGCACCCCGCCATCGCAGACGATGCCGTGCGCGACCTGTTCGTGAAAGGCTTGCCTGCGTCTCCCGGCGCTGCCGTAGGCCAGATCGTGTTCGAGAGCTCCGAAGCCGTTCAGCTCGCCAGCATGGGCAAGAATGCGATCCTTGTTCGGGTCGAGACGAGCCCGGAAGATATCCAGGGCATGCACGCTGCACGCGCCATCGTCACCCAGCGGGGCGGCATGACAAGCCACGCCGCCGTCGTGGCGCGCGGCATGGGCCGGCCCTGCGTTTGCGGCGCTGGCTCGCTGCAGATCGACGCCGAGAAGGGCACGGTCCGCGTCGGCTCACGCACGCTGAAGCGTGGCGACGTCATCACGGTCGATGGCGCCAACGGTCAGGTGCTGGTCGGGTCGGTGAAGATGATCGAGCCGACAATGACGGGCGATTTCGGTGAGCTGATGGGCTGGGCTGACAGTGCGCGCCGGATGCGGGTGCGCGCCAACGCCGAGACGAAGCTCGATACCGAAACCGCGAAGAAGTTCGGCGCCGAAGGCGTGGGTCTCTGCCGCACCGAGCACATGTTCTTCGAGGCGGACCGGATTCCGGCGGTCCGCGAGATGATCCTGGCGGAGAGCGAGAAGGGCCGCCGCAAGGCGCTCGACAAGCTGCTGCCGATGCAGCGCAGCGACTTCGCTGAAATCTTCCGCATCATGGCGGGACTGCCGGTGACGATCAGGCTGCTCGATCCTCCGCTGCACGAGTTCCTCCCGCACACGGATGAGGACATCGAGGAAGTCGCAAAGGCCTCCGGCATTTCTGCGACGCTGCTGGCGGCGCGCGCGCGTGAGCTGCACGAGAGCAATCCGATGCTGGGTCATCGCGGCTGCCGCCTCGGCGTGACGTATCCCGAGATCTACGAGATGCAGGCGCGCGCCATCTTCGAGGCGGCGCTGGACGTGGCGAAAGAGACTGGCAAGGCGCCGACGCCTGAGGTGATGATCCCGCTGGTTGCAACACGGCGCGAGCTGCAGCTGATGAAGCAGCTGGTGACGTCGGTCGCCGAGCGCGTGTTCAAGGAGCGTCAGGGCCAGATCGAGTACCTGGTCGGCACCATGATCGAACTGCCGCGCGCCGCCCTGCGCGCCGGCGAGATCGCGGAAGAGGCGCAGTTCTTCTCGTTCGGCACAAACGATCTCACGCAGACGGCTCTCGGCATCAGCCGTGACGACGCCTCGCGCTTCCTCAAGACCTATGAGGAAAAGGGCATCTACGAGAAAGACCCGTTCGTTTCCATCGACCGGGACGGCGTCGGGGAGCTTGTGAAGATGGGCTGCCAGCGCGGCCGCGCGGCAAACGCCAAGCTGAAGCTGGGCGTCTGCGGCGAACACGGCGGCGATCCGGCTTCGATCTACTTCTTCGAGGAAGCGGGGCTGGACTACGTCTCCTGCTCGCCATTCCGGGTGCCGGTGGCGCGTCTTGCCGCGGCTCATGCGTCGCTGAAGCGGGGCGGATAGGGCCCAGGCCTCGCAGGATCGCAGGGTTAACCGCTTAACCCTGACGGCGGCGCGGCGATCCGGGGGGCCAAGCACCCCCGCTCGCCGTTTGTTCTCCCTGCGATTCCCGTTTGTGCCGCTTCTGGGGTGTAACCGTCGTTTCCACAGGTTCATCCTGGGTCAGGCCAGCCTGAATCGGGTCTCACAGTGAATTCAACCGGTTGTGTGCCCCTGGGGAGACTCCGACGCGTTCACCCCGCGTTACTGGCGCTACTGCGTTGAATCCAAAAATGTGTCATATTACCGGAAGTTAACAACGCTCGCAGAGTGGCGCGACACTCTGTCCATTTTCGCTTGGCGCGGGTCTTGCGTGGCCAAGGTTGGACATATCCCCGCCTTGCTTCGGGCCATCTTGACCGGTAGGCGGACCACGGTCGCAGTGGGAACTGAGTAGTGCGACGCGTGTTTTGACAAAGGGTTAATTCCGGGCGCGCGGGCCCGGGGAACAGTCTTCGGACGTTAAACGGCAAGGGGAAGGGCAAGGGTGGTGGTAACCCTCTCGCAATATCTGAACCCTATGGTTCAATGGTTTTCGGCAGCGGTAAAATCCGCGCGGAGCTGGTGGATCCATATGTCAGACGTCGAAAAGCGTCAGGCACAACAACGCGCCTTTAGCGTCGCTGCTTGTGCGGCGGCGTTTGCTGTGGGCGGACCGGCGATCTCGCACCAGGTCGAAATCCAGAAAACCGATGAAGCGTACCGGGCAGGCGCCGCCAAGCTGGCGATGTCGCTCTCCGAACAACGCGCCGGAAAGCGGGAAGGCTCCGCCACCGCGTCCTTCGACGACACAGCCACTCCCGTGATGTGGAAAGCTTCCTACTCGTTTGGTCCCGCTGACGCCCCCGAGACGGCTGCTGCGCGCGACAACCGGCTGACCTCCGTGTTCGGCACGATTACGTCGGACAGCCTCGAATCCGCCGAGGGATCCAAGTCTGAATTCGATTGCCTGGCCGAAGCCGTCTATTACGAGGCTCGCTCCGAGAATGTGCGCGGCCAGCTGGCTGTAGCCGAAGTTGTTCTGAACCGGGTGCAGGACGCCCGCTTCCCCAAGACGATATGTGGCGTCGTCTATCAGGGCCAGTACCGTTCGACGGGTTGCCAGTTCACCTTCACCTGCGATGGCTCCAAGCGCAGCAAGCCGCGCGGCCCGGCCTGGGAACGCGCTCGCTCGATCGCGCTGCACGTTCAGATGGGTCTCGCCAAGCCGGTTACGGACCGCGCGACCCACTATCATACCGACTATGTGAACCCGATCTGGTCGGCCGGTCTGGTCGAGACCACGACGATCGGAACGCATATCTTCTACCGGTTCCCGAAATCGGGCGCCGAATGGGCTCGCGCGCGCAACGCCCTTGAGGCGGAACGCCAGCATCGTCAGGCTTACGAGGCCATCGAAGTCACCGCCGACAGCCTTGCGGCTGATGAACTTGAAAACCTGACCACGCCCGCGCTGCTGGTTGACCTGTCGATCGATGCGGTCGAGCAGCCCAAGGTGGCGACCAGCCGCCCGCTCTAGGGCCGGCGCTGCCGCTCAGCTGAAATCGAGACCGATGTCGAGGTTCGGCGCCGAGTGCGTCAGTGCGCCGGACGAGATGTAGTCCACGCCGGTTTCGGCGATGGCGCGCACGGTTTCCAGCTTTACGCCGCCTGATGCTTCCGTCTTGCAGCGGCCGCCCACCATGGCGACGGCCTGGCGGAGGGTGGCGAGGGACATGTTGTCGAGGAGGACGGCGTCCGGGTGGTGGGGGAGGACCTCCTCCAGCTGGGCGAGGGTGTCGACCTCGATCTCGACGGCGCGGAGGTGGCCGGCGGCGGCCCGGGCGCGCTGGAGCGCCTGTACGGCTCCGCCTGCTGCAACGATATGGTTGTCCTTGATCAGGATTGCATCGTCGAGGCCGAAGCGGTGGTTGACGCCGCCGCCGAGGCGGACGGCGCGCTTCTCGAGGGCGCGCTGGCCGGGGGTGGTCTTGCGGGTGCAGACGACTTTCGTGGGCAGGTCGCCGACCGCATCCACAAAGCGGCGCGTGAGGGTGGCGACGCCGCAGAGCGGGCCCATGAAGTTCAGCATCACGCGCTCGGCCATCAGGATGGAGCGGGCGGGGCCTTCGACGGTGACGAGTCTGGTGCGGGCCTCGAAGCGCTGGCCTTCCGGGGTGTGGACGGTCCAGGACGCGTCCGGATCGACGAGGCGCAGGGCGAGGCGCGCGGCGTCATAGCCGGCGGCGACGCCGGCTTCGCGCGCGACGAAGACAGCCGTGGCGCGTGTTTCGGGGGAGATGGTGGCGTCGGTGGTGATGTCGCCTGCGCGCCCGAAATCCTCAGTCAGTGCGAGCCGCACGATGGGGTCGATGACGAGGTCGGGCAGTGGGGGAATGAAGACGGTCGACATGGATGGGCTCGTGATCTCAGACGGGCGTGCGGGTGATGTGGGGGCGGCCAGCCTCGCCGGCGCGAATGAAGGTGCGCGCAGGGGCGGCGGCGTCCGGGAAGTCGCTGCGGTAATGGCCGCCGCGCGATTCTTCGCGGGCCAGCGCGGCCGCGACGATCAGGCGTGAGGTGACGAGCGGGCGGGCGGCGCCGGCTTTCTGCTCGGCGGTGTCGAGCCAGTCTTCGAGATTGGCGAGACCCTGCGCGTTGCGGACGACGCCGGCGTCGGCGTGCATGTGCTGGCGAAGCGGGGCGAGCATTGAGGCCGGCAGGAATGCCGGAGGAGCAGCGGTAGCATCCGGGCTGTCGACGAGGTCGCTGCCTGCAAGGCGTGTCGCAATGCGGTTGGCGAAGACGACGGCTTCGAGCAGGGAGTTGGAGGCAAGCCGGTTGGCGCCGTGCGCGCCGGTGGACGAGCACTCTCCGCAGACACTGAGGCCGTCGAGGGTGGTCTTGCCCCAGAGGTCCGAGACGATGCCGCCCATGTGGTAGTGCATGGCGGGCGCGACGGGGATGGGCTGTACGCGCGGATCCACTCCCGCTGCCTTGCAGGCGGCGAAGACGGTCGGGAAGTGCTCCGGAAAGTGCGCGCCGACGGCCTTGCGGCAGTCGAGGAAGGCGCCGCGACCGGCTGCGCGCTCGGCATGGATGGCGCGGGCGACGATGTCGCGCGGCGCCAGTTCGCCCTGCGGGTGGTAGTCGTGCATGAAGGCGCGGCCGGAAGCGTCGATCAGGGTTGCGCCCTCGCCGCGCAGGGCTTCGGTGGCGAGCGGGGCAGGGTCGGCGCCGATGTCGATGGCGGTGGGATGGAACTGGATGAACTCCGGATCCGAAATCAGCGCGCCGGCCTTGTAGGCCATCGCGATAGCGTCGCCGCGCGAGGTCATCGGGTTGGTGGTGATGGCGTAGAGGCCGCCCGAGCCGCCCGCGCAGAGGATTGTCTCGGCCGCGCGCAACTCGACGTAGGGACCAGCGGCGGGGGCCGAGAGAATGCCGCCGATGCGGCCGTTCGCGTCCTGCAGCAGGGCGACGGCGCGGACGTTCTCGATCACCTCGATGTGGGCGGAGGCGGCGACGGCGTAGGTGAGCGCCTCCATGATGGCGCGGCCGGCAAGGTCTCCGGCGACGCGGGCGACGCGGGCGCGCGAGTGAGCGGCTTCGAGCGAGAGGGCGAGATCGCCTTCCGGCGTGCGGTCAAACGGGACGCCAAGCTCGATGAGATCACGGACGCGGGCGGGGCCTTCTTCCGAGATCAGCTTTGCGACAACGGGATCGACAAGACCCGCGCCCGCAGCAAGCGTGTCAGCGGCGTGCAGCGACGGATCATCCTGCGGGGACATCGCGGCGGCGAGGCCGCCCTGCGCCCATGCGGACGCAGCGGCCTGGCCGAGCGGGGCGAGCGCCACGACGGTGCAGCGCCTCGGCGCCAGCCGGAGAGCGAGGAACAGGCCGGCGAGCCCGCCGCCGACGATGAGGATGTCGCGCTGCGCCATGGCGATGTCAGGATACCAGATCGTTGGTGTGCCGCCGGAAGCGCACGAAGGCTTCGCTGAGCGAGTGGAACTTGCCGGTCATCTCGTCGCCGGCCTTGTTGAGACGCACCGAGAAATTGTCAGCCGCGTAGGACGCGTCCACGGCGTCCTTGAGGTCCGCCGGCTTGACGCTGACCGTGCGGTCGATCTTCGAGACGATCTCGACCCGGTCCCCTGTCTGTTTCGCCGTGCAGGACTGGGCGACCTTTATCTCGATGGGCGGCGAGCCCGTGCAGGACTGTGTGGCCACGAAGCGGCAGGCGTAACCGTCACGCGCCTTCCAGATGCTGATGTCGCCGCTGAGCAAGCAATTGGCGTTGACCTTCGCGGTCTCGAATGACCACTCGCCTTCCGGCGTCTTTGCCGGTTCGCGCGCGAACGCGGCGGGGGCGGCCAGACACGCGCCTGCGAGCAGGCTTGCGGTTATGGCCCCCCTAAACGTCATCCGTTCTGTTCTTTCGGTTGAGCCGAAGGGGCTGCCTTCGGCCTGAAGAAGAAGGAGAGGAGATCGCGGTCGCGCCAGAAGCGCGCCTTCAGCTGGCGCTGTTCGTCATAGTGCTGGCCGAGCATTTCGAGGCCGGTGTCGGTAAGCGTCACGATGAAGTTGTCGGCCAGGTACCATTGCTCCGGCGTGGGCACCGCAGGACGGCGTTCGACAACGCGGACGACCTTGCTCTTGATGGCGACCTGCTTGCCGACCTTCTGCGCGGCGCACGACTGCTGCACCTCGATGTAGAGGTCTTCGACTTCGCCGGTCTTGCAGATCTGCTCGGAGACGAAGTTGCAGGTGTAGATGCCGGGCATCGAGGTCGGCTTGAAGTTGATCGTGCCGGTGATGAAGCAGTTCATCTCGAAGTCGGAGGTTTCCAGCAGCCAGTCGCCGGCCAGCTCGTCGGGCTTGGGCTTGGCGGCAAAGGCGGGCGCTCCCGCCGCCATGACGGCGAGGGAGGCGAGCAGGACGCGCGCGGCGCGCCCTGCATTGAAGACCCGGTTCGCGCTCAGATCAGCTCCACCGGCACGACGCCTGCGTGAACCTTGAAGGTCAGCGGCGTCGCCGTTTTCGGCAGCGCCAGCATCGCGTCGATGGCGGCTTTCGCCTGGACGCGGACGTCCTCGGGCACCGTCACCTCGTGCTTCATGTCCTTCAGCGCGTCGTAGATGTTCTCCAGCGAGATGCGCTTCATGTGGGGGCACAGGTTGCATGGCTTCACGAACTCCACGCCGGGATTCTCGGCGGCGACGTTGTCACTCATGGAGCATTCCGTCAGCAGAACGACTTTTTTGGGGTGCTTCTGCTGAACATAGTGCGCCAGTGCGGATGTTGACCCTGCAAAGTCGGCTTCTTCAAGCACATCCGGCGGACATTCGGGGTGCGCAAGCACAATGACGCCGGGATGGGCGTCGCGGATCTGGCGAACATCCTCGGCCGAGAACTGTTCGTGCACCTCGCAGCGGCCCTGCCAGGCGATGATTCCGACGTGGGTATTCGCGGCGACGTTGCGGGCCAGATATTCGTCGGGGATCAGGATGACGCGGTCGACGCCCCATTCCCTAGCGACATGCTCGACGACCTGGACCGCGTTGGACGAGGTGCAGGTGATGTCGCATTCGGCTTTCACGTCCGCCGTCGTGTTGACGTAGGTAACGATCGGCAGGTTGGGGTATTTCTGGCGGATCAGGCGCACGTCCTCGCCGGTGACGGAGGCGGCGAGCGAGCAGCCTGCGCGCGTGTCCGGGATCAGCACCGTCTTGTCCGGGCTGAGAATTTTCGACGTTTCTGCCATGAAGTGCACGCCCGCCTGGACGATGATCTTCGCGTCCGTGACAGCGGCTTCGCGCGCCAGCTGCAGGCTGTCGCCCCGGAAATCGCCGACGAGGCGGAAGACATCCGGCGTCATGTAGTTGTGGGCCAGGATCACGGCCCCGCGCTGCTTCTTGAGCGTGTTGATGCCGTGGACGAGCGGAGCGATGGCGGGCCATTCCATAGGCGTCACGAATTCTGCGACCTCCTCATAGAGGTGATCGACAGCCGCTTTCACCTCGTCGGTGTAGGCAAGGCCGCGCGATTCGGCGGCGGACGGCTTCCGCTTCGCCAGGGGGATGTCGCAGCCAACGCCGAAGTCGATAATGCGGGCCATGGTCGCCCTCCGTAGCCGAGCAGCAGGACGGCCCTTCGCCGCCTTATGCTCATTGTGAGTATAACGTGGGTCTGAAAAACCCGCCTTCAAGAGGCGGCCTCAAATAACCCACCCGAAACGCACGACGCACTTAAACTCAAATTGAGCATAACTAGAGTGTCACAAGAATTCGTGAACGTCCACTGTTTCGTTTGGGGGCGCTGGGGGCTGTTTCTTGAACTGGCGACCTCGAGAGCGGGAGGCCGTAGCGAGAGCGCCTCATGGTGAGCAGGCTTGCGCAGCAAGCCGTCCGTCGAACCACGAGGCGCGGTGGGCGCGGACTGATCGTTCATGAGTGAAATTCCCACAGTTGGCAGTGAACGCGCCGGCTGTGAGCCCCGCCCTCGTGGTTCGACGGACGGCGTGCGTTCGCACGCCTGCTCACCATGAGGGCTCTCTCTTGAGGGGTGATGCGGAGCAGACAGTTTTCTCCCTTCGGACCGGCGCTGGCGCCGTCCGTGATGCTGTCGTTCCCCTCCTTTTGCCGCCTGAGGCATAGGGAGGCCGGGGCGCGTGGAAACGCGCCTTCTTGAATAAGTTGCCAGCGTCTCCGCTGGCCGGTGCGTGTTCCCACGCGCCCCGCGGTCGTTTGTCGGCCCGGTACGAGGCGGGGGACTTTGAGCCGCGGGTCGCTCCTGACTCTCGTCAGGAGGAATAGGTCCCCGGGGTTTTGGTCCCGTCCCGTGTTCCCGAGCCAAGCGCGCTGGAGGCTCCGTACCTCCAGGGTTCTCCGGTTTCTCGTGCCCGGAGTCAGTCACGCCGACCGGCGCCTGTCGTTTCTGGACTTCGGAGGCCTCCCGAAACCCTCCAATGACAGGCGCGAGGGAGAGATTACGGGAGGTTTGGACCCCTCCGGTCTGAAAGGGCGCATTTTATTTTTGCAAGCGGCCCGGAGGGCCGCGGTCCTCGCGCATGCGAGGATCCAGACTTTCAAAATTGTGTGCGGGGTCAGGTTGTTAAGTCTGGATTCCCGCATTCGCGGGAAACACGGACAGCAAGCTGTCCGCTTCCAGAAGCGGCGTCCAGGTGTGGAAGATCATGCTTGGATGTCCCACATCTCCAAGCCTAGCCTCTTGGCGTCTGGACGCCGGTGGAGGCGCCTTCGGCGCGGGTTTCGCGGATGAAGCGGTAGAGTTCTGCGGGGCGGCCGCCGGTGGCGGTGGACTGGATGCCGGTGCCGGCCACGAGGCCGGAGCGGTCGAGGGCGCGGCGGAAATTCTGCTTGTGCAGCGATACGCCGAGCAGGGCTTCTACGACCTGCTGCAGCTGGGAGAGGGTAAAGCGATCGGGGGTCAGCTCGAACACGACAGGCCGGTAGTTGATCTTGCCGCGCAGGCGGCCGATCGCTGTGGCGAGGATGCGGCGGTGGTCTGAGATCATCGGCTCGCCAATGATGCTGGACGCCAGATGTCCGGGGAAGTCGCCATCGGGGTCGTCGCGCCGGGCTTCCTGCGCAAGCCCCGCCTCGTAGAGCAGTTCGTAGCGTTCCAGAACGCGCGATTCGACCCAGGGCCGCCCGGCCAGTCCGAAGGCGATACGGGCACGGTCGAGGCGGGCGATGGATGCAGCGCCGCCCGATTCGGCCCAGCGCAGAAGCGCCGGCGCCAGATGGGCGTCGAGCGCGGCGGGACGTCCGTTGCGATGGTCTTCCCACGGGAAGTAGGCGTACCAGTCGCGCCAGCTGGCGTCGAAGGCCGAGATGTCGGTGCGTTCCGGGGTGAGGGCGAGATAGCCCACCGAGATCAGGCGGGCGTTGGGCGGCGCGTCGCCATAGGCCGCCTGCGGCAGTTCGCGGCCCTGATCCCCGAAGGTGTAGAGCTGCTCGACATAGCCGAGATCGAATCCGGTCTGCTGGCTCACCCAGTCGCGCAGGCCGAGTTCGAAGGTGCGGTGGCCGTCCGGATCGAAGCGGCCATGCGGCAGGCCGGTGACGCCGTCGGCATGGCGCGTGGCCAGTGCATAGGCCGAGCGCTCGTCCGCCGCCACGATCACCGCGCTGAGGCCGACGGCGATGGGCGCGGTCATGCGGGGGCAGGCGCGCCAAAGATGGACGGGATCATGAAGGGCTGGGCTTCGGCGGCGATGGAGCCGCGGCCGATGCCGGCGACGGCGCGCGCCATGCGGCCACTGCGGCCCAGCAGGGCGTCGGCGTGGGCGACGAGGCGCGGATTGGGCGATGCGGTCGGGGAGGCGTTGCGGATCGCCAGTGCGATCTCTTCCTCGTCCGCGGACGGGTTGTGGACGCAGGCTGTGATGAAGGCGGAGGCGGTCGAGCGGCTGATGCCGGCCCAGCAGTGGATCAGCATCGGCGCCGAGCGGTCCCAGCCTTCCACGAAGCGGATGACGCGCTCGGCGTCTGTCATGGCCGGGGCGCGCCAGTCGCCGACATCGTCGACGATGTCGTGAACGGGGACGCGAAGGTGGCGGGCGTCGTCGTGGCCGTCGAAGACGGGGAAGGTGTCATACGGGCTGAGCAGGCTGACGATCAGCGCCGGCTTGTGGCGGGCGGCGAGCGAGGGGGCGAGCTCGAGGGACGAAATCCAGATCGACATGGGGGTCAGGCGTCCTGTCTGTGGCCGTCGAGGCTGGCCAGCAATACCTCAAAGCGCGTCAGAAACATGACCTGCGCCTCCGGCGCGGGGAGCGGCGTCACGTCCGGAGCGACGCCGGGCGGCGGGGCTCCGAAGAAGGAGAGGCTCTCGTCGATATCGAAGCCGGCGAGGCGGGTGGCCTCGAAGAAGGCGGCGGCGCGGTCGGCGTCCTTGAGGCGGGCGTGGGCGAACGCCGTCATGTGGGGCGTGAGGCCGAAACGGATGCGGATGGCGGCCTCCAGCCGGTCCTCGAACTGGCGGTAGTCGACGCCGAGCGCGGCCTTGAAGGGCGAGATCATGTCGCCGATCACATATTCCGGGGCGTCGTGGAGCAGGGCGCCGAGCTGGTCGGCCAGCGTTGCTTCGGGCCAGACATGCGGCAGCAGGCTTTCCACCAGCAGCGAATGCTGGGCCACGGAGAAGGCGTGGTCGCCGCGGGTCTGGCCGTTCCAGCGGGCGACGCGGGCGAGACCATGGGCGATGTCTTCTATCTCGATGTCGAGGGGAGAGGGATCGAGCAGGTCGAGGCGGCGGCCGGACAGCATCCGCTGCCAGGCGCGCTGGGGCGGCGGCTTGCGGGTGGAGCGGGAGGGTTTGCGAGGAGCTGGCGGCATGGCGTGTGGCGCTTCGAGTGCCAGAAAGGCTGGCGGGGAGGCAATCGAATTGTTGGAGGGGGCAGCCCGGGACGGGGCGCGCAGGGGGCGCCCGCGACGATCTGGCGGAGCAGAAACCGGATGCCGGAACCTGTGTATAAATGTTGCGTTCACCCTTTGCAGAATGCGCCCGCCTGCGGGCGGCGCCTCGCGGACCGAAGGCCGCCGAGCGATCCGAAAAACGGTCCGGATGCGGAGAATCTTTCTTCGGAGCCGGCTGGGTCAGGGTTTCTTAAAACCGGGCACGTAGTGTCTCATCAAAGCGCCGCGGGAGAGCACTGTAGTATGTGGGATGTATTGGTGGCTGCAGCGCATTCGAGCGCGCTGCACTGGACGGTCGTCGGCGGGGCCATGGCGGCTCTCGTCTACAAGCTCTTCAGCTCGGCCGACCATCCTTTGATGGGCGACCTGTTTGGAGACGACCTCGACAACTGAAATCCGTGACCGGTCCGGGTGCGTCTCAGGCGCGCCTGACCCAGGCGGTGTGAGCGACCGAGACGCTCGGCAAGGGCGCAGGTGATGGTGAGAAGGGCGGTCCTCGCATGAGGGCCGCCCTTCCGGTTTTCGGGCGGAAGGTCCATACAGCGCCGAATACTCAGGAAGGCGCCCCATGCCCCAGGTCTTCGAACTTCTCATCAAGCGCGGCACCGTCGTTACGCCGGGCGGAGCGGCTATCGCCGACATCGCAGTGGACGGCGGGCGGATTGTCGGGATCGGCGACTACATGCCGACCAGCGCCGGCAAGGTCTATGATGCGACGGGGCTGCACGTGCTGCCGGGCGTCATCGACAGCCAGGTCCATTTCCGCGAACCGGGCCTCGAGTGGAAGGAAGACCTCGAGACGGGCTCGCGCCAGGCGGCGCTGGGCGGGGTGACCGCCGTGTTCGAGATGCCAAACACCGATCCGGCCACGATCACGCCTGACCTGCTGGCGGACAAGCTGCGCCGGGCGGCGGGGCGGATGCACGTTGACCATGCCTTCTATGCCGGCGCCACGGCCGAGAACATGGAAGACCTCAAGGTCATGGAGAAGATGGCCGGGTGCTGCGGCGTGAAGGTGTTCATGGGCGCCTCGACGGGGTCTTTGCTGGTCGAGGACGATGAAGGCGTGGCGCGCGTGCTGGGGGCGATCACCCGGCGGGCGGCGTTCCACTCCGAGGACGAATACCGGCTGGCCGAACGGCGCAAGCTGGCGAAGCAGGGCGACTGGACGTCGCATCCGGTGGTGCGCGACGCCGAGGCGGCGATCCAGTCCACACAGCGCCTGCTGCGGCTGGCGCGGGCGGCGGGCAAGCGCATCCATATCCTGCATGTCACGACGGCCGAGGAGATGGAGCTGATCGCGCAGGCCAAGGACTTTGCGACCTGCGAGGTGACGCCCCAGCACCTGACCCTCGAGGCGCCGGAAGCCTATGAGCGGCTCAAGGCCTACGCCCAGATGAACCCGCCGATCCGAGAGGCGCGCCATCGCGAGGCGCTGTGGAAGGCGATTCAGCAGGGCATTCCGGACGTAATCGGATCGGATCATGCGCCGCACACGATCGAGGAGAAGTCGCGGCCCTATCCGGCTTCGCCCTCGGGCATGCCGGGCGTGCAGACGCTGGTGCCGATCATGCTGACGCATGTGGCCGAGGGACGGATGACGCTGGAGCGGTTTGTGGAGATGACCAGCGCGGGGCCGCAGCGTGTGTTCGGGATCGCCGGCAAGGGCCGGATCGCGCGTGGGTACGACGCCGACTTCACAATCGTGGACCTGGCCGCCCGCAAGACCATAACGAACGAATGGAGCGCCTCGCGCTGTGGCTGGACGCCGTTCGACGGGTTCGAGGCGAAGGGCTGGCCGATGGCGACGTTTGTACGCGGCTGCATGGTAATGAGCGAGGGCGACCTTCTGGCGCCCGGTCTGGGCAAGCCGGTGCGGTTCGGCGAGGCGCTGATCACAGGGGAGTGATCCCGGACGGAACGTGGCGCCGCGACGGAAGTCGCCGGGGCGTCACGTTTGACTGCCAACGTGGCTGCGGCCGGTCCCACAAGGGCTCGCCGTTCGAGTTCAGGAAACCTGGCGCCTCCCCAAGGTTCAGTTTCCAGCCTGTCCTGCCCGGGTCCAATCGATCCGCCACGCGCATCCGGGGACAAGCCGGCCTTCCAGCGGGAGGCCGGCATTTTTTTGGTCCGGCTTCAGGAGACCTTCAGGCGGCGGCCTGGACCCAGATGGCGTTCGAGCGCCGCAGCGAGCTCGCGGACATCAAGCGGCTTCTGGGCGGCGCCGTCGAACCCGGCCTGCTCGTAGGCGTCGAGGTCATCCCGGGAAACCCGCGCTGTCAGGGCGATCACAGGAGTTCGCTGGTTCGGCGACGGGCCGGACCCGCGGAGCCGGCTGAAGGTCTCGAAGCCGTCCAGCCCGGGCATCATGATGTCCATCAGGATGAGGTCATACGGGCGAACTGCGCACATCGAAAGCGCCTCCTCCCCGGAGGCGGCATGGTGCGTCTCGACGCCGAATTCGGCGAGCAGGAGGGCAAGCAGGCGCCGGTTTGTGGGATTGTCGTCGACGCACAGGACGCGCGCCCCGCGCCAGGACACGTCGTCTGCCGGATCTCCCTCGGAGGAAAGGGCGGGCTGTGCAGCGGGAGAAGCGCTGAACGTGAAGCTGAAGCAGGTTCCGCCGGGATGGGTGCCGGCAAGGACGACGTCCCCGTCCATGAGGCGTGCAAGGCTGCGGCAGATGGACAGACCCAATCCCGCGCCGGACTGGCCAGCGCCGGGTTCGACCTGCTCAAAGGGCGAGAAGAGGCGTTCTGCGGCTTCAGCGGGGATACCCGGGCCCGTATCGCGAACATCGATGCGGACACGCATGCGCCCCTCGGCGCCCGCCTCGACCAAGGCTTCGACTGAAACCTGACCGGCCGGCGTGAACTTGATGGCGTTCGAGAGCAGGTTTCCCACCACCTGCCGGATACGGGCTTCGTCCACCGCCAGCCTGATATCCTGAAGTGCGCCCGTCGAGACAGACAGGTCCAGACCGCGCGCCGCGGCCTGGGGCCGCCACAGGTCCGCCGTCCGTTCGACAAGCCCGGCGATGTCGCTGTCCGCCAGCCGCAGATCGACCCGGCCTGCCTCGATCCGGGCGATATCAAGCATGTCATTGACGATGGCGAGCAGACCGTTCCCAGCCTCGTCGATCGTGCGCAGCAGAACCGCAGCTTCGGGGTCGCGCTGACGCCGGCGCAGCAGTTCGACAGAGACCATGATGGCGTTCATCGGCGTCCGGATCTCGTGGCTCATTACGGCCATGAAATCGGTCTTGGCCTTGTCTGCGCGCTGTGCGCTGTCGCGGCTGGCGCGCAGGCTGTCTTCGGTCGCCTTGGCGAAGGAGACGTCCTGCATCGATCCCGTGACCTTCACGCAGCCAGAAGGCGTGCGTGCGAACCGCGCCTTGGCGATGAACCAGCGATATCCGAGCATGCGTGTCTTCAACCGGAATTCCGTCCGGGTGCGACCCAGCCGGCGCGCGGCTCCGTCGAGGTCTTCGCGCATGCGCGGAAGGTCATCTGGGTGGATGATCTCCTCCAGCCGGCTGAAGAACTCCGAAAACTCCGCGGCTGTGTAGCCGGTGAGACTGGTGAAGCTCTCGGACGCGATCAGGGTGCGGGCCGGCAGCTCGGGAACTTCCCACAGGGCGATCCGCGCGGCGTCCATGGCGGCGCGGCGTTCCTCGTCATGGCGATGGAGCTCGCTGTCTGCCTGTTTCAGCAGGGACGCTGCGTGCCGGCGGGCGACGGCGCTCACCATTGCGAACGCGGCCATGGCCATGATCGCGATCCCGAGCGAGGCCAGCGTCAGTCCCGGTGTCCCGGCGAGGGAGGGTCCCGCGGCCACCGGCAGCAGGGCCAGGCCGGCCAGCGGAAGGGCTGCAATTGTGACGCCGGGGCGTCCGCCGCGCCGCATGTCCAGGAAGGCGAAGGCCGAAACCAGCGCCCCGGCGGCCATCAGCATGTTCAGGAAGGTCAGGTGGGGATATGTGACGACGCTGGCGCAGAGGCCTGCCGCGAGCATGATCGACCAGCCTGCCGCAACATAGCCGGCGGCGACGGCGCCGGCCGAGCCTGCGGTGTTGCCGTGCCGGTGGACTTCGGCCTGAAAGTGTGACCGTAGCCGCCGGACGACCGACTGGCTGACGTCCGGCAGGGCCGCCGCCGCACCTGTCCTGCCCCTGTCACCGGAACCGGGGGTTGTCAGGCCAAGGGGGTCGCGGCCGATGGCCATGACGGGGGGCTGCTCCGGATTGTGCAACGGGTTGAGGTTCAGAATGCCCGATCAGGGTAAGGGAATCGTGCACTGCATGCAGAGGAACCGGGAAAATCGGGCCCAAAAGCCGCTTATCTGCTGGCTGATTGTGCGGATCGGAGGCGGCGCAGACCTGCAGGCCTCAATCCGCCCGTCCCGATCAGTCCAGATAGGTCTGGGCGATACTGTCGGACAGCTGGCGGCCCCGGGCGGCGATGGCCGCTTCAACCTCGCTGGAATTGGCCGCGCAACCGTCCATGCGTCCGCGCTGGGCCCGATACCCCCGGTTGAAAGCGCTGGTGAGAGACGAGCGCCGGGCGCCGCCGGGGGCCTCGAACTCGATCAGATCGAGCATGTAGTTCCGCCAGGTCTGGTCGCCCTCGCCATTGCAGGCGGCGCGGACGGCGTGGGCCTCGCCGAGAATCGCGGCGAGTTCGGTGAGGACGGCTATCGAAGGGCCAGCGGGGGCCGCCTCCGTCTCGACGACCTCCTGCGCGCCTGCAACCGGAGCCGCAGGGGTGATCAGCAGCCCCCCGGCCAGTGTCAGGGCGAGGGCGGCGGGGACAAGTCGGGCGGCAAGACGCATGCCCCCTCATACCGTTACCGGAGCCAGACCGGAAGCGGGTTTGGCGGCTTGCCTAAACGGGCGTTCGGGGGTCTACAAACCTCCGACGCGGGCGTGGCGAAACTGGTAGACGCATTCGACTTAAAATCGAATGGAGCAATCCGTGCCGGTTCAAGCCCGGCCGCCCGCACCAGACCGGGCCTCGGGGATGGGGGGCGCCCGAGGTTGCGGGCCGTTCGCAAGACGCGACCATAAATCCCGGCCCTGACGCAGCGTTTCGTGCAGGCTGTCCCCAGGCATGAGCATCAAGCAGCCTTGCCGCGTTCGCGCCGCCGGATAGGTTGCCGCCGACGGTATGTCCGCAACAATGCGGGGAGGCGCCCGGCCATGATGGCGAACCTGGACTTCGATCTCGGCGAGATGGCCGAACAGATACAGATGACGACCCGCCGGTTTGCGGCGCAGCGCATCCAGCCGCGCGCGGCGGACATCGATCGCGACAACGCCTTTCCGCGCGACCTGTGGGTTCCGATGGGCGAGCTGGGCCTGCACGGCATCACGGTGGAAGAGGAGTGGGGCGGGCTGGGTCTCGGCTATCTGGAACACGTCATCGCCATGGAGGAGGTGAGCCGCGCCTCGGGGTCTGTCGGCCTGTCTTATGGCGCGCACTCCAACCTGTGCATCAACCAGATCCGCCGCTGGGGTCGGCCGGAGCAGAAGCAGAAATACCTGCCGAAGCTGATCTCGGGGGAGCATGTCGGCGCGCTGGCGATGTCGGATGCCGGCGCGGGGTCTGACGTGGTGTCGATGTCGCTGCGGGCCGAGGCGGTCGGCGACCGGTTCATCCTCAACGGCACGAAGTTCTGGATCACCAATGCGCCGCACGCCGACACGCTGGTGGTCTACGCCAAGACGTCGCCGGGGGCAGGCTCGGGCGGCATCACGGCCTTCCTGATCGAGAAGGGGATGAAGGGGTTCACCGTCTCGCCCAAGCTGGACAAGATGGGGATGCGTGGGAGCGACACCGCCGAGCTGGTGTTCCAGGATTGCGAAGTGCCGGTCGAGAACGTGATGGGCACTGTCGATGGCGGCGTCGGCGTGCTGATGAGCGGGCTGGACTATGAGCGCGCCGTGTTGGCGGGCGGGGCGCTTGGGATCATGCAGGCGGCGCTGGATGTGGTGTTGCCCTATGTGCGCGAGCGCAAGCAGTTCGGACGCGCCATCGGCTCGTTCCAGCTGATGCAGGGCAAGATCGCCGACATGTATGTCGCGCTGAATTCGGCGCGCGCCTACGTCTACGCCGTCGCCAAGGCGTGCGATGCAGGCAAGACCACACGCCACGATGCGGCGGGCGCGATCATGTTCGCCAGCGAGAACGCCGTGAAGGTGTCGCTGGAGGCCGTGCAGGCGCTGGGCGGCGCGGGATACACCAAGGAGTGGCCGGTGGAGCGTCTGGTGCGCGACGCCAAGCTCTACGACATCGGCGCGGGGACCAACGAGATCCGCCGCTTTCTGATTGGGCGGGAGATCATCGGGGCATGAGTTTCGTCTGCTCCGTTTGTGGCGAAGAACACCACGGCGAGTTGCCCGCGCTTGCTTTTTCAGCACCAGATTACTGGTTTCAGCTGTCCGACGAGCAACGTCTGCGAGGGAAGCTGACAGCTGACGACTGCGTAACGCCTGATGGTCATTTCTTTATCCGATGCACACTGCGCATTCCCATTGCGGACCGCGATGGCCTGAGCCTGGATTTTGGCGTCTGGTCGACGTTGAGCGAAGCGAACTATCTGCGTTATGCAGGCGCCTTTCTCGACACTGACCAATCCAAACTGGGCACGATGTTCGGCTGGTTTTCGAATGAGTTAGCTGGCGATTTTGGGGGGGCACTCAATCTCAAGTGCGAGATCCTCCCTCAGGACGATCGGCAGAGGCCGCTTGTCCAGCTTGAGCCGACTGATCATCCCCTTGCTGTCGCTCAGCGGGCAGGTATCCGTTTTTCTCAGCTAGAGACTTTGCTCCACGCGGGCGGAGGACATGCGGTATGAGTCGCGATACGGTTTTCATGCTGCGCATCATGCTGAGTGGTTTCGCATTGCTCGCTTGCCTGTTCGGCCTGCTGTTTCAGGATCAAGTTTTCTGGGTTCTCACCCCTGCGGCAATGGTTGTCAGTCTGCTGGCTGCAATACGGTCAAAAGGCTGGAGGCCAGGGATTGGAGATTCGGTTCTGCTGGCGGCCTGGCCAGCCGTTCTCGGTGGAGGCTTATTGGCGAGCTTTGGCTCGCTCGCGTTCGCCGACCACGCTGCAAAAATTGCGGCGATGGCGGCTGTGTTCGTTGTAGCAATGTTCGTGGTGTCGCGGTTTGACTCGACATCCAAGGAAGAGCCGGAGCTGCTCACATGACCGGTCGGTTCGAGGCGCATAACCGCGCGCTGGCGGATGAGTTGCGGAGCCGGGTGTCGGCGGCGGCCCTCGGCGGCTCCGAAGCGGCGCGGAGCCGGCATGTGGCGCGGGGCAAGCTGCTGCCGCGCGAGCGGGTCGAGCGGCTGATTGATCCGGGCACGCCGTTTCTGGAGCTGTCGCAGCTGGCGGCGTTCGATCTCTACGACAACGAGGCGCCGGGGGCGGGGATCATCACGGGCGTCGGGCGCGTGTCGGGCCGCGAGTGCATGATCGTGTGCAACGACTCCACCGTGAAGGGCGGGGCCTACTATCCGATCACCGTGAAGAAGCACCTGCGGGCGCAGGAGATCGCGCAGCAGAACCGTCTGCCGTGCATCTATCTGGTGGATTCGGGCGGGGCGAACCTGCCGCACCAGGCGGAGGTGTTTCCCGACCGCGACCATTTCGGCCGCATCTTCTTCAACCAGGCGCGGATGAGCGCGGAGGGGATTCCGCAGATCGCGTGCGTGATGGGATCGTGCACGGCGGGAGGCGCCTATGTGCCCGCGATGTCGGACGAGACGGTGATCGTGCGCGGGGCGGGCGCCGAGAGCCAGGGCACGATCTTCCTGGCCGGGCCGCCTCTTGTGAAAGCGGCGACGGGCGAGATCATCACGGCGACGGATCTGGGCGGCGCCGAGGTGCACGGGCGCAAGTCCGGCGTGGTGGATCATGTGGCCGTGAACGACGAGCATGCGCTGGAGATCGTGCGCTCCATCGTGGCGACGCTGAACACGACGAAGCCTGTGCAGCTGGACATGGCGGCGCCGCGCGCGCCGCGCTTCGATCCGGAGGAGTTGTACGACCTCGTGCCGGACGATGTTCGGGCGCCCTACGATGTGCGCGAGGTGATCAAGCGGATCGTGGATGCGTCGGAGTTTCACGAGTTCAAGCCGCTCTACGGGACGTCGCTGGTGACGTGCTTTGCGCGCATCTGGGGCTATCCGGTTGCGATCCTCGCCAACAATGGCGTGCTGTTCTCCGAGAGCGCGCTGAAGGCGGCGCACTTCATCGAGTTGGCGTGCAAGCGCAAGACGCCGCTGGTGTTCCTGCAGAACATCTCGGGCTTCATGGTGGGTGGAAAGTACGAGGCGGGAGGTATCGCCAAGGACGGCGCCAAGATGGTGACGGCGGTGGCGTCGGCCAACGTGCCGAAGTTCACGGTGCTGATCGGCGGATCGTTCGGGGCGGGAAATTACGGCATGTGCGGCCGGGCGTATTCGCCGCGCTTCATGTTCTCGTGGCCGAACTCGCGGATCTCGGTGATGGGCGGGGAGCAGGCGGCGAGCGTGCTGGCTACCGTCCACCGCGACGCCGACAAGTGGACGCCCGCCGAGGCGGAGGCGTTCAAGGCGCCGGTGCGCGAGCGCTACGAGACCGAGGGCAATCCGTACTTTGCGACGGCGCGGCTGTGGGACGATGGCGTGATCGATCCGGCGCAGACGCGCGACGTGCTGGCGCTGGCGATCTCGGCGTCGCTGAACGCGCCCATCGAGGAGACACGCTTTGGCGTGTTCAGGATGTAGGGCCATGTCCAGATCCCGGATCACCGTCGCCATCCGGAAGAATGCGCAGGGCGAGCCAGACGGGGTGCTCCTTTACCTGAATCCGGAAGGCCGGGACGAGCTGGTGAAGGAGCTGCTGAACCTGAGCGAACGGTCCGATCATTTCCACATGCTGCAGGATGAGGAGGCGGAGGTCGTACTGGCCTCAATCCCCTACGAAGCGGATGAAGTCCTTCCCTACGAGGTGAAGGTGATGCTGCGGCCCGATGAGTGGGATCGCCAGTACTTCCCCCATGTGATGGCGAGCGAGGACGGCACATGATTGAGTCCCTCCGGAACGCGCCCATCCAGGAGACACGCCGTAGCGTGTTCAGGATGCGATATGGCTGACGATGCTCGGAAGCGCGCGCTGAGGAAGCTTGTTCGCGACGGGGAGCGGCAGGGATTCATTGGGGCGATGCCGATTACAATCGGGCAAGCGCAATCGCTGATGGTCGAACTCGAAAAGGGCCTGCTGGCTACGCCCTGCGACCACACATTACGCATACTGCATGGGTGGGGCGCAGCCAATGGCATTGATCAGACAACGATGACATCTTGGGTGCAGACTCATGGTGGTTTCTGCGACTGCGAAGTGTTGGCCAATGTTGCCGAACGCATTGAAGATGCCGGAAAGCTGATCCGGTGATGAGTCCCTTCTCATTGCGACCCGGGGCGCGGACATCCGCTGCCGTCGGCGGCTAGAACAGCACCCGCAGACCGCCCCGCGCCGATACGCTTGGAGCCCACGCGACGGTTTCGTCCGAGCCGGTCCAGCTGCTTACCTCGATCGCCAGGCCCAGCGTCTGGACCCGGCCTTCCACGAAGAGGCGCACGTTGTCGGTTACGGCGAACGCCACGCCGCCCACGGCCTGGAGGTGAACGCCGCCGCCCGACGAGTCGATGAAGCCGTCGTCAAGCTCGATGTTGGCGACCCCTATGCCGGCCCCGACGTAGGGCGACACGGTCTCCTGAGGTGCAAAGTCGTAGTAGCCGAGCACGGCGAGCTTCAGCGCCTTCATGCCGTCACCGTCCGCAATGAAGCCCATCGGCACAGTGGTCTCCGCCTGGTTGTGGACGGCATAGCTGAGGGCGACCTCGGTCCGGAAACCGTTGCGGAAGGCAAGGCCATAGACGCCCTCGAGGACGTACCCGGACTCAACTTCGGACGTCTGCTGGGACGCCCAGCCGGAGGGCGTGTCGTACTCGAACTCCATCCCTCCCGCGTATCCTGCGGCGAAACCGGCATAGCTGCGGAAGGCGGGCTCGTCCTGTGTGTCAGCGGCGCTGGACTCGGAGGCCTGGGCGGCTGCTGTTTGCAGTCCCGCAGCGAATGTGGACGCAGCAAGGCAGACGGCTATGCGGAACATCGTTTTCCCCCAATGTCGCTGGCTATCCGACCAGCTGTTGCTGCTAGCTACCGAGGGCTGAAGACCCTGTCTACCATGCGGCGATCAAATTGCGCGGGTGGTTCCGGGTCCTTGCCGCGTGGTTCGGGGGCTACCTGAACTGAGCACCCGCAGACCTGCTGGTGAGGGCTCGCGCCAGCCCCGTTTTCGCGTCGGCCCAACGGCCCGGTTGCTGTGGCCTGACGAGTCATCCTTGAGCATTGCATTCCCCCCGGCGCCATGCTTCGCATGGGGTGTCTTCGGCGAGGCAGGCTTGCGAAGGCGACCCTTCCACCCCCCAGCAAGCTGGGGAGGACTGGCTCCAGCGCTTGAGATTGGCATGATTGACTCTCTTCTCATCGCGAACCGGGGCGAGATTGCGCGGCGGATCATCCGGACGGCGCGGCTGATGGGCGTGCGCACCGTCGCCGTCTATTCGGACGCCGACGAGGACATGCCATTCGTGCGGGAGGCGGATCTGGCGATTCCCATCGGTCCGGCGCCGACGCGCGAGAGCTATCTTGTGCCGGAGAAAATCCTCGTGGCGGCGAAGTTCGGCGGGGCGGATGCGATCCATCCCGGCTACGGATTCTTGTCCGAGAATGCGGGCTTTGCGCGGGCCGTGAAGCAGGCGGGGTATGTGTGGGTGGGGCCGCCGCCCGAGGCCATCGAGGCGATGGGGCTCAAGGATGCAGCCAAGCGCCTGATGAGCGAGGCGGGCGTGCCGGTGACGCCGGGCTATCTGGGCGATGATCAGGGCGCGGAGCGTCTGGCGCGCGAGGCGGCGGCCATCGGCTATCCGGTGCTGATCAAGGCGGTTGCTGGAGGCGGCGGCAAGGGGATGCGCCGCGTGAACGGTGCGGACGCTTTTGGCGCGGCGCTGGAGAGCTGCCGTCGCGAGGCGGCGGCGAGCTTCGGCGATGATCGCGTGCTGATCGAGAAATACATCACCCGGCCGCGCCATATCGAGGTGCAGGTGTTCGGGGACACACACGGCAATGTCGTGCACCTGTTCGAGCGGGATTGTTCGCTGCAGCGCCGCCACCAGAAAGTGATCGAGGAAGCGCCGGCTCCGGGCATGGACCGGGCGACTCGGGCGGCGGTGTGCGAGGCGGCTGTGCGGGCGGCGAAGGCCGTGAACTATGAAGGAGCCGGGACGGTGGAATTCATCGCCGACGCCAGCGAGGGGCTGCGGCCCGACCGCATCTGGTTCATGGAAATGAACACGCGCCTGCAGGTGGAGCATCCCGTGACCGAGATGGTGACGGGGTTCGATCTGGTGGAGTGGCAGCTGCGGGTGGCCTCGGGCGAGCGCCTGCCGTGCCTGCAGGATGACATCAAGTTGCAGGGACACGCGATCGAGGCGCGGCTCTATGCGGAGAACCCCGCGACGGGATTCCTGCCGTCCATCGGGCGGATCGAGCACATGCGGCTGCCGGAAGGTATCCGCGTCGACAGCGCCGTGGGCGAGGGCGATGTGGTCTCGCCGCACTACGATCCGATGATCGCCAAGCTGATTTCCTATGGCGAGACGCGCGATCAGGCGGCGGCGATCCTGGCCGAGGCGTGCGCCGAGACGGAGATCTGGCCTGTGCGCACGAATGCGGGCTTTCTGGCGCGCTGCCTGTGGCATCCGGATTTCCAGGACGGAGCCATCGATACAGGGTTCATCGAAGCCAACCTCGAAGACCTGGTGACGCCGCCTCCGGCGAGGGATGCGCTGGGGGCTGCAGTCTTGCTCCGGCTGGAGGAGTTTGTGGGGGCAGATTACCGGCCCGATATCTGGGAGCCTGCTCCGACCCGGCTGTTCGGGTTCCGCCTCAACCAGACGCACGCGTCGGCTGTTCGTCTGCCGCTGACGGTGGGCGGTGAGGCGCGCCGGCTGGAGGTCGGCGTGCGGCGTCCCGGGCCGCTGCGGCCCTATGAGTGGGAAATCGAGCTCGATGGCGAGCCGTTCGTGGGCTCGGCCACTGCCACCGTGGTGGGGGATGAGCCCTATCTGATTTTCTCCGACGGCGATCCGATGGAGGTGAGCTTCCGGCCTGCTTCTGCAACGGCAGGCGAGGGCGCGGTGAACGATGGCTCCATCCTGTCGCCAATGCCGGGCCGGATCGTCGCGGTGCTGGCCAGCGTGGGCGAGCGCGTAGCGAAGGGTCAGACGCTGCTGACGCTGGAAGCCATGAAGATGGAGCACACGATGACGGCTCCCTTCGATGGCGTGGTGGAAGACATGAAGGTCGTGCAGGGCGACCAGACGGTGGAGGGCGCGCTGCTGGCGCGTATCGCACCGGATGGCGGCGCGGCAGGAGCAGGGAGCTGAACGATGGCTGGACTCTGGTTCGAAGAGCTTGAGGCCATGGCGGCCGGATCAGGATCTGGCGCCGTGATGCGCCACGCGCTGTCGCGCACCGTGACCGAGACCGACAATCTCCTGTTCACGACGATGACCCACAACCCGCAGCCGCTGCACCTCGACGCAGAGTACGCCGCCGGTACCGAGTTCGGGCGGATCGTCGTCAACGGCCTCTACACGTTCGCGCTGATGGTGGGCGTGTCGGTCGGGGACACGACGCTGGGAACGCTGGTCGCCAATCTCGGCTATGACGATGTGCGGATGCCGAAGCCGGTCTTCATCGGCGACACGCTGCGCTGCGAGACCAGCGTCGTCGAGACGCGGGTGTCGAAGTCGAGGGCGGACGCCGGGCTCGTCGTGTTCGAGCACCGCGCCATCAACCAGCGCGGCGAGGTCGTTTGCGCCTGCAAGCGGACGGCGCTGATGCGTCGTCGGCCTGCTGAGAGCATTGTCACATGATCCCGCGTTCCTGGCTGTTTGCGCCAGCCGACTCGCCCGCCAAGATGGGCAAGGCGTTTGCGTCAGGGGCAGACGCCATCATTCTCGACATCGAGGATAGCGTCGCCGAAGCCCGCAAGGCCGAGGCGCGGCTGGCCGTTGCAGAGTTTCTTCGCGAGAAGGCCGGCGTGGCCGGTCCGGAGCTGTGGGTGCGGATCAACCCGATGTCGGGTCCGCATGCGCACGCCGATCTGGCTGCGGTGATTGATGCGAAGCCGGCTGGCGTGATCCTGCCCAAGCCGGACAGTTCGGCGGACGGTGTCCGGCTTGCGGTCGATCTCGACCGGCTGGAGTCTCGTGCAGGTCTGGAGCGGGGCGGCATCCGCATCCTGCCGATCGCGACCGAAACGCCGATGGCGCTGTTCCAGCTGCATACCTGGGGGGCTCCGGTGTCCGATGGATCGAGCCTCGCGCGGCGTCTTGCCGGCCTGTCGTGGGGCGCGGAGGATTTGTCGTCCGCCGTTGGCGCCGTGACGGCGCGCGACGAGGCCGGGGAGCTGACGGATCTTTACAGGATTGCGCGGTCGCTCTGCATCGCAGGCGCTGCCGCTGCAGGCGTGCCGGCAATCGAGACGGTCTATCCCGACTTCCGCGATCTGGCCGGACTTGAGCGCTATGTCGCTCGCGGCCGGCGGGACGGGTTCATTGGGATGATGGCGATCCATCCAACCCAGGTCGCGGTGATCAACGCCGGGTTCACGCCCGGCCAGGCGGAGATCGAATTTGCCCAGCGGGTCGTCGACCTGTTCTCGGCCAATCCCGACGCCGCCACGCTTGCGATGGACGGCAAGATGCTGGACCGCCCGCATCTGGTGCAGGCGCAGCGTGTGCTGGCGCGGCGGCCGTCCTGAACCCGGATTGCAGCCTGAGCCGCCGGCAGGTCCTGCCGGCGGCCAGTGCTTCATTCATCGTCTAGCCACAGCCGGGTTGCCAGCCTGCCAGCTCCTGATCATCCGGCGTGCTCCACTGCACCTCGTCGGTCGTTCCCGACTGGCCGGTCGGCGAGGGCGTGATCACCTGGTAACGCATGCTCTTGTAGGCGATCTCCACCGACTCGGACGGCGGGTCAGCGGGGGTCGCGCCCGGGTAGACCGAGAACGACCGGATTTCGGCGCCTTCCAGGATCCAGCGGGCCTTGACCGTCTGGGGACGGCTGCGGGTCGCGGGTTCCGTGAAGGTGATCTCCACCGTACCGATCTCCTCGCCATCGACGGCGGCTAGGGCAAGGCGGGGCGAGGCGCGGTCAGGCGTCTTGTTGACCATCACGTTGCCCACCATGCGGTAGGTCTCGGGCGTGACGCCATCCTCGCCCATCGTCGGCATGTTGGAGATGCTGAGGCTGGCGCCCTGCAAGACGATCTGCTGTTCGAAGCCCTTGGCGGTCGCCTCACCCAGGGCGCTGGCGGCCTTCATGTAGACTTCTGCGCTGGCGGCTCCCGCCGGCAGCAGAGCCAGCGTGGCGGCAGCAAAAGCGCCGCGCATCAGCGAAAGACGGGTCATTGGTCCCTCCGTGCAGCCGCGCGCCTGTGAACGCGCGATCTGCGTTTGTCCGGAGCGCCCGCCACTGCGGCGGCTTCTGGTCCGGACACCACACAATCTCGCGAGCATCCGCGGCGGGCGTAGGGCGCAGCGGCCACGCAATTGTGGCGGCGCGTGACGCTTTCACGGCTGAAGGGCTTTCGAGGCTACAGCTTGCCAGTGAGCCGCCGGTAGACCCGCCAGATCAGGACGCCGAAGGCGGCGACCGCCAGACCGCCGAAGACGATCCACGAGCCTGTCTTCGTGCTGGCGAAGGCGATCAGCGGCCCCGACACGCCCGGCAGCAGGAGCAGGACGATCAGGATTACGGGAATGACAAAGGCCGCGATGGCCAGGGCGAGTTCGGCAGGCTTCATGAAGGCGTCCTAACCCGGACGGTTACTTGTCCGCAACGCCCAGCTGCTCCTCGATGAAGGCGGCCTGGCGGCGGAAGTAGAACAGGCGGTTGGAGAGTTTGCGCCAGCCATGGCCCTCGTCGGGGATGCGGATGAAGTCCGCCCGGACGCCGTTCTTGCGAAGGGTCTTCACCATCGTCTCGGTCTCGGCGATGTCGATGCGCGGGTCCATCACGCCGTGCGAGTAGAGGACGGGAACCTTGATGCGGTCCGCCTGCCGGATGGGAGAGTTCTCGGCGTAGAAGTCTTTCCAGCGCTGCTCGGTGATGTCGCCGTACTCGATGCGGTCCGCAGCCTTCAGGGACGGAGAGGCGACTTCCAGCGCTGTGACCCAGTCCGCAACGCCGTAGAGCGAGACCCCTGCCTTGAAGGCGTCCGGGTAGGCCGCCAGCACGGCATTTACCATGTAGCCGCCATAGGAGCCGCCCATGACGGCGGCCCGGCCCGCGTCGACCCGGCCGTCCGTCTTCAGGAATTCCAGCATGTCGACGAGGTCACGCACGCTATCGAGGCGCTTTGTCTGGTCGTCGAGGGTTACGTAGGTGCGGCCAAAACCGGTGGAGCCGCGGACGTTCGGCGAGAATACGGCGACGCCGCGGTCGACGTGATACTGCGCCACGGCGTCAAATGAGGCCATCGACTGGCCTGTCGGTCCTCCATGTACCGCGAACAGGACGGGCGGGGGACCGCTGCCTTTGCGCGACGCCGCGTCGGGCAGATAGAGCAGGCCCTGGAGTTCGACGCCGTCACGCGCCTTCATGCGGATGGACTGGGGCCGGACGAGGCGCTCGGGTTTGAGCCCAGCCATGGCGCCCTCGAAGATCGTCTTGGTTTCACCCGTGGCGATGTTCCACGACAGGACGCTTCCGGGCGTCTTCCAGCCGCTCACGCGGATGGCGGCGGTGTCCGAGCCCGGGGCGCAGGTGATGCTCAGGACACCCTCCGGCAGTTTGGGCGTGCTGACCGCAGCGCCGGACACCAGGTCACGGGCATGCAGGGTGAAGAAGCCGTCGTCGTTGGTTGTCCAGGCTAGGTAGCGGCTGTTCGTCCCGCACAGCGAGACGCCGCCGATGTCGCGGGCGGCCTCCTGCACGAGCGATGTCCGGCCGGCGGCGACGTCGTGGAACATCAGGGCTGAGAATTCGCGGCCCTCGTTGGAGGCGAACCAGAAGCCCGACCCGTCCGGTTTCCATTCGAAGCCGCCATCGGCATGGTTCGCGCGGGGGGCCGGCTTTGCAAGCGTGGTCAGCTTCCGGCTGGTCATGTCCAGCAGGTAGAGATTGTCGGAATCCTCGCCGACGGATTCCGTGACGATGGCCTTCGATCCATCCGGCGACAGGGACTGCGCGATGTAGGCGAATGAGCCTTCGTAGATCAGCTCCGCCTTGCCGGAGAGATCCGACCGCCAGACGTCGAAGTCGAGGCCGTTGCGCTCTGTCGAGGAGTAGACGAACGACTTGCCGTCGCCGCTAAAATCGCCGAACGCCCGGAAGCCGCCTTTTGCGGCTGGCAGGACCACCCGTTCGCGCTTGCCGTCTGCAGAGATCACATAGAACGCGGGCTGTTCGTTGCCGTCATTGTCGGCGCCGTACATCAGCCCGGAGCCGTCCGGAACCCAGCGTGCGAACGTCACGCCGTTGCCATAGGTGAGCTGCATCGGCTGGCCGCCGTTGGCCGGCAGCGTCCAGAGCTGGGGTGTTCCGGTGATCGACCAGGTGAAGGCGAGCGTTCTGCCATCGGGAGACAGCTCGATGCCGCCGGCGCCGCTGGCCAGCAGATAGCGCGCTATGTCGGACGGGTCGTCGCCGGCCTGACCGACCCGGATGGCTTCGGGCGAGGGCTCGATGGCCTCGATCGACTTGTCTGCGCCGGCCATGCCGCCAAAGGCTGTCCCCGGCTGGGCGGGCGCCGCCGTCTCGTCTCCGGCAGGCGTGGCGCAGGCCGCTAGGGCAAGCACCGACAGGCTGACCAAGGCTATGCGCATCACGACTCTCCCACACGTTGCCGCGCACGCTAATCGCTTGCGGCGAGTTTGCCAGCCTCCCTTTCGCGATCCGATCCGAATGATTAGGAACGCGCCATGACGATGCGCATAGCCTTCATGGGTTCCCCCGATTTCGCTGTTCCGGCGCTGGAAGCCTTGCTGGCGGCAGGCCATCAGGTCGCCTGCGTCTATTCCCAGCCGCCACGGCCTGCCGGCCGGGGGCAGGAGCTGCGCAGGACGGCGGTGCACCAGGCGGCTGATTCGCATGGGCTGGACGTCCGCACACCCCTGAACTTCAAAGCCGAGGAGGACCGCCAGGCCTTCCGTGATCTCGGTCTCGATGTCGCGGTGGTCGTGGCCTACGGACTGATTCTGCCGAAAGCCATTCTGGAGGCGCCGCGTCTGGGATGCCTCAATCTCCATGGTAGTCTGCTACCGCGCTGGCGGGGGGCGGCGCCGATCCAGCGCGCGATCATGGCCGGGGATGCCGAAACCGGCGTTCAGGTGATGCAGATGGAGGCGGGACTGGATACCGGCCCGGTGCTCCTGACAGCCCGGACGCCGATTTCAGAGACCGATACGACCCGCGAGGTGCATGACCGGTTGGCCCAGCTGGGCGCCGCGTTGATGGTGGAGGCGCTTGCGCGCCTTGAGGACGGGGACCTGCCGGCCACGCCCCAGCCGGACGAGGGCGTCACCTACGCCGCCAAGATCACGACGGAGGAAGCCCGCATCGACTGGTCGCGTCCTGCAGCTCAGGTCAGCGCCCATATTCGCGGACTGTCGCCGGCGCCGGGGGCGTGGTTCGAGTATCCGACGGACAAGGGTCCGGTTCGTATCAAGGTGCTGCACGCGCAGACGTCCGCCGAGGCTGGACCGCCGGGCGTCGTGCTCGACGGGCGCCTGACGATCGGATGCGGCGAAGGATCGGTGCAGCTTACGCGCTTGCAGCGCGCGGGAAAGGGGCCGATGACCGCCGGAGATTTTCTGCGCGGCACGCCCATTTCGCAGGGCGACCGGCTGGGTTGAGGAAACGGGCATGGACGCCGACAAGGGCCTGATGATCACGATGCGCCCGGCCGCGCCTGCGGACGCCGAGGCGATTGCCGAACTTGCGACACAGGCGTTCGGCCGCCCTGATGAGGCGCGCATCATCGCTGATCTCGAGAAGGATGGCGCGATCTGGCTGCACGCAGTCGCCGAACTCGACGGCAAGATCGTGGGTCAGATCGTGTTCTACCAGCTGGGCGTGTATGGCCGGCTGGGCGGACTGGGCCTCGGCCCGATGTGCGTCGATCCGTGGGTGCAGCGCCAGCGCATCGGCATGAGCCTGATCCGGTACGGGATCGAAGCCGCGCAGCGCGCGGGCGTGCCGATCATCTTCGTGCTCGGCCATGCCGACTATTATCCCAAGATGGGCTTCTCGGCGGACGCCGCGAAGGACTTCGAGTCGCCTTGGACGGGCAAGCCGGAGTTCATGGCGATCCGGCTGAGATACGGGCCGCCGATGTCGGGTCGGCTGGTGTTCCCGCGGGCGTTCGGGGTCGCCTGAGTGCCGCGTTACAAGCTCACCATAGAGTATGACGGCGGAGGCTATTCCGGCTGGCAGCGGCAGGCGGACCTGCCGTCCATCCAGGGCGCGCTGGAAGATGCCGCGGCGGTGCTCAACGGCGGCGAGCGGACCGATGTCACGGGAGCGGGGCGGACGGACGCTGGCGTGCATGCAGTGGGGCAGGTGGCGCACCTTGATCTGCTCAAGGCGTTTCCGGCGGAGAAGCTCGCGGATGCGATGAACGCCCACCTGCGGCCGCATCCCATCGCCGTCCTCGCGGCAGAGGCGGCGGCGGATGACTTTCACGCCCGCTTTGACGCTATCAGCCGCAGCTATCTCTACCGCATCGTCAACCGCCGCGCGCATCTGGCGCTGGAGAACGGCAAGGCCTGGCGGGTGCCGGTGAAGCTTGATCACGAAGCCATGCACGAGGCGGCGCAGGCGCTTGTCGGACGGCACGACTTCACGACCTTCCGCGACAGCCAGTGCCAGGCCGACAGCCCGGTCAAGTCGATCGATGTCATGGACGTGTCGCGGCTGGGACAGGACATCGAGATCCGCACCAGCGCGCGATCATTCCTGCACCGGCAGGTGCGCTCCATCGTCGGATCGCTGGTGGAGGTCGGACGGGGGAAGGAACGGCCACGCTGGATTGGCGAGATCCTGGCGGCGGCGGACAGGACGCAGTGTGGGCCTGTGGCTCCGCCGGACGGGCTCTATCTGGTCAGCGTCGGGTATCCGCTCTCCCGTTGACGACGGGGGTTGGCGGTCCTATCTGGGCCCCGTGGTGATTTGTCCGGTCGGATTGCAGCCACGTTAAACAACTCGCTAAAAGGCCGTGGCGACGACACCTGCTTCTGCGCCCGGTCCTGTCATGGTCCATCCCCTGTAGAGGGGCGAGCGCAAGGAAGTCCGCCGTGCCGATCCGAATTCCCGAAGATCTTCCCGCCCGCGACGTTCTCGTGCGCGAGGGCGTGAACGTGATGGACGAGCGTCAGGCCGCCCGTCAGGACATCCGGCCGCTGCAGATCGGTCTGCTCAACCTGATGCCCAACAAGGTCCGGACGGAGACGCAGTTCGCCCGCCTGCTCGGGTCGACGCCGCTCCAGATCGATCTGACGCTCATCCGCATCGGCGGGCATGCGGCGAAGAATACCTCTGAGGAGCACCTCATCTCGTTCTACCAGACGTGGGAGGAGGTGGCGCACCGCAAGTTCGACGGCTTCATCATCACCGGAGCACCGCTGGAGACGATGCCGTACGAGGACGTCACCTACTGGGACGGGATTACGCGGATCTTCGAGTGGACGCGCACCAATGTGCACTCCACGTTCTCGATCTGCTGGGGCGCCATGGCCGCGCTCTATCATTTCCACGGCGTGCCGAAGCAGGCGCTGGAGAAGAAGGCGTTCGGCGTCTTCCCGCACCTGAACCTCAAGCCGTCTTCGCCCTATCTCGCCGGCTATTCGGATGAGGTGAACATCTGCGTGTCGAGGTGGGCGGATATTTCACGGCGCGACATTCCGGCAGACAGCGGCCTCGATATCCTGCTGGAGTCGAAGGACGCCGGGCTGTGCCTGCTGTCCGAAGCGGACGGCAACCGCCTGCACCTTCTCAATCACGTCGAGTATGATTCAACGACGCTTGCCGAGGAGTATTTCCGCGATTTCGACGCGGGCAAGGCGATCGAGATCCCCCGCAACTACTTCCCGGAAGACGATCCATCACAGCCGCCGCTGAACCGGTGGCGCAGTCACGCTTTCCTGCTGTTCGGGAACTGGCTGAACCAGGTCTACCAGACGACGTCGTTTGACCTCGAGCGGATCGGCGAGGGCTGATCAACGCCGGGCTCCCTGGCTTTCGCGCAACTGCAGTCCCTTGGACTGCAACGCGCTTCAGTAGTCCTTCTTCCAGCGCAGGCGGATCTTGGTGTCGCCATTGCCCTGGGCGGATGAGATGACTGAAACCTCGTCGGTTGGCTCCCACTCGACTTCGGCGCCGACGCCGCCAGTCCCGCCTGTGCCGACTTCAAGATAGACATCGTCGGCGATATACTTGCCCGCCGAAACAACGGCGACGCCGCCCGACGCTCCGATGCTGACGCGGTCGAGGCCGGTTGCGTTGCGCAGAAGGCTGGCGGGATCGAAACCGGCCTGTCCGCCAGCAAGTTGGGTCAGAGCCGCCGCGAGCTGTGCAGCTTCCAGCGCCGTCAGCTCGGCGGCGGACCGGCCGAACAGCACGCGCGCGAGGATTTCATCCTGCGGGAGCGAGGGGGTGGATGTCAGCGTGAACTTCGGATCGACCGGCGAGCCGGAGACCGTCACACGCGCCTCGATATCGTCTGTGTCCCGAACCGCCGAAATGTTCAGCCGGGCGGCCCGGATCGGGCCGTTCAGCTGGATGGTTCCGGTGTTGAAGTCGAACGAGCGGCCGCCAAGGCTGAGATCGCCGCGGACGAGATTTGCCGCGCCCTGGACAGAGGGGTTGCTGATCGGACCCGTCACGTGGAAGTCGGCGCCCCATTCCGTGTCGAGGCCACGTCCGAAGATCACGATGCGTCTGGGCGCATCCACCTGCAGGTCGAGCCGCACGGGCCGGGTCGGAGCGGCCGGCCCACGATCATCCGTCTCGCGCTTCGGGAAGTTGATATAGCGCACGTTCGACAGGGTGGGCACCGAGGCGGAGGCGGGCAGCTCGATCGAGATGCGCGCCTGCGCCACTGTGAAGTCGCCCTTGACCATCACGGCGTCGGGCGCGAGTTCCAGAGAGCCGTTGCCGGACATCGTGGCCGAACGGTCGCTGCGTCCCAGCGCCTGGAGTTCGATAGCGCTGAACGCGACGCCGCCGGACAGCAACGGGCCGGACCAGTCGAACTGGCCGTCAGCGGATAGCCGGCCGCTCTTGCCGTCGACTGCGGACAACCGCGTAATGCGGAGCGAGCGCGTATCGAATTCGCCCGTCGTGGCGATCCGTTCAAGATGCAGCCCGGTCTCGCCGTGGTCGTAAACACCATCGGTCATGCTGAACCCGCCATCCAGCGCAGGCGAGGACGGCGTTCCAGTGACTCTCACCTCGGCCGCCAGCTGACCGCGAAGGGCCTGACCCTGCGGACCGAACAGCGCCCACAGCTGCTCGGCGCGACCGTTCAGCTTCACGTCGGCTGTCAGGGGCTCATCGCGAGCCGGGGTGATGTTGAAGCCGCCGCCAGCGTTCACGAACGCCTTGCCGGATGCCTCCAGCAGGAAGCCTTGTCCGCTTCCTGAAGCCCGCGCCGTGACGGTCTCGCCGCGCAGTTGCGCTGAAAGAGCCACGGACACAGCGTCTGTTGTCACGCCGGCCGGGTTGGCGTCGGTCAGTGTCGCCGTCATGTCGCCGGTGGCGCCTGCACCCGTATTCGAGAACCTGAGATCGCCCGAGATGCGTCCTGTCATCGGATTGAACCGCAGCAAGGTCGTGAGCGGCTCGAGCTGGATGCCTGACAGGTTGACCTGCGCCGTATGGGCGTCCGGTCCCGATTTCGCGTCTGCGTCCACAGCGCCGCCGAGCACGTTGACGGCGCCATCGACGGACCAGGCTTGCTCGCCGAATGTCCAGGCCACTGGCTGCGGCGTCGAAACCGGCTCGCCTGCAAACTGTCCGGACAGCTTTGCTCCGCCGCGCCACAACCCGTCTTCTCGCCGTGCATCGACCGAGATTGTCGTGTCCAGCTGCTCGGCAGCCAGGCCGACAACCCGGGACTGCAGCGTCGCGTTGAGCCCATCCAGGCCAGCGCTTAGCGACACCTGCCGGAAGCGCAGGTCGCCATACCGAACGTCATTGATCTGCGAGGCCCAGGTCGCCGCCACTCCGTTTTCGGCGGCCGTATCGAAGTATCCCCGGCCCGTGATGGCGCCCTGTGTGAATCCGGCCAGGCCTGCCAGCGAACCATTCACGGTGAACTCGCCTCGGGCGCCCTCCGCCTCCGACCAGGTCAGCTCGGGCATGCTGGCCGAAATCGACGCCAGCTGCACGGCGCCGTCGAGAACCCGCCATTCTTCGCCATCGCCGCGGATGCGGCCCGATACGCTGGCCGGTTGTCCCAGCGATTGTCCTGTCAGGTCGAACCGGCCGTTGGTCTCGCCATTCATCGACAGGCTGGCGCTGCCAGCGACGTCGAGAATGCCCGTTCTGGCGACGATGAGTTCGCCATCGCTCAGCGTCATGCGGATGTCCGGGCGCGTGATCGATCCTGTCATCGCGCCCTGGAAGGTCGCACGCGAGACGAGGGCGCCGGGCAAGCTCAGCGGACGGCGAACCTGCCCGTTGGCTGCGACCGAAATGGCGCCGTTCTCATCGATGCGTCCGTTCAGGCGCGCCGCGATTGCGCCGCCGTCGATGGAGCCGGATTCGATCAGCATGCGGCCGTTACGCCAGACGCCCGCAAACACGACATTCGGCGTCCGGCCCATGACCTGCGAGAGGATGTCGATGGACGAGGCGATACCCGACCCCTTTACGTTCGCCCCCATGCGGAGGGGAGCGCCGGACGACCGCTGAGAAATCGACCACGTTCCACGCGCTGCACCCGAGAGGGGGCCGAACTCCGAGAGCCGGGCCAGCGCAGCCGAGCCGCCAAACTGCATGGCGCCGGTCTCGACCACGTATTCGCCGCGCGCAGTTACCGAACCCGCAGCGCCCGTCACCTGCGCCGCCGTGATGTCGACCCGGCGCGTACGGAGGTTGTAGGCTCCGCGCGTCGAGACGGCGTATGCGGCGGGATCGAGGCGAGGAAGGGCGTCGATGGCAACGCCTTTGGCCTCGGCCTTCTCGATAGTCCACGA
Source organism: uncultured Rhizobium sp. (assembly GCA_964407665.1). Lineage (GTDB taxonomy): Bacteria > Pseudomonadota > Alphaproteobacteria > Caulobacterales > Hyphomonadaceae > CAYOWK01. Next base: position 39,132 of record CAYOWK010000016.1, read on the forward strand.
GATCGCGCTGCCGTCCTGTGCGACCGTGACCGGACCGGAGACGTCCGAAGCCAGACCGCCTGGAAAATCGAAATCCGCGACAGCTGCAAGCCCGTCGAATGTCCAGCCGGTCAGGCCGGTAAAGGAAACGCGCCCGTTGGCGTTCGCAAGGCCGGTATGGTTCGGGATGAAGCGTGCAAGATCGATACGTTCGGCTGTGACTTCCAGCGGCGCCGTCAGGCGGCGGTCGCCGATGTCCGCTTCTCCGCGCAGCTCGACGTGGCCGGCGGGGGCGTCAACGGTGATGACCGAGAGTGCGTCGCCGTTGGAGAAGGTCGTGCGGGCGTCGAAGGAAATGTCCTCGCCAGCCAGCTCCGCGACTGGCTCGGCCAGCGGCCAGCCTGCGAGGGAGAGACGTCCGGATACTGTCGCGATGTCGGCTTCGCGATCGCCGTCGATCACAATGATGGGGCGATCGCCGAACAGCAGGCGCGCTTTGCCCGCGATCTGGGGCAGCTCGCCGGACAGGTCGGCATCCAGCTTCACGGCGGCGCCATCCGGCGACTGGATCAGCGCGGCCAGGGCGCCGCCCTGCGGCCCCTCGGCTGAGGCGGAGGCGTTGAACGCGCCGATACCGGTCCATGTCGCGGCGGCCGTCAGCCGGTCGCCGGGCCCCGACAGCGGCATCACGTCGAGGTCGACCCTACCGTCGTTGGAGCGGCTGCGCGTGAGGCCGCCCGCAATGCGGTAGGATGCGGCGGGGCCGAACACGCCGTCGGACACGCGGAAGTCGCCAATGCTTGCTGCGTCGAGCCGGAAGCCGAAGTCGGGCAGACCGCCGCCGTCGTCCGGGCGGTCCACGGGTTCAGGCGTGCGCCGCATCTCGACGCGCTCGATATCGGCCAGACCGATGGCGAGTTCACGCGAGAACAGGCGCTCTGGCGACCAGGTGAGCGTGATGTTGCGGGCCCGCAGCCACTCGCCCTTCACGTCGACGAAGACCAGCTCGTCGAGCGTCATTGAGGAGAGCGGGTCGCCCTTCAGGCCGCTGATGCGGATGGTGCCGAGCGGCCCGACTTGCCGTCCATCGACGAACTCGACCAGCATGCTGCGGCCGCTGTCCGTATTGATCCATGCGCGCAGGCCCACCAGCCCGGCAGCGGTCAGGGTGAGGACGACACCCGTGCCGGTGACGATCCAGGCCCAGAGAGGGTAGGTGCGTTTTCCAGCCATCAGAACGCCTGCCCGATGGAGAGATAGATCTGGAAGTCGCCGTCGCCCTCACGCTTGTCGAGCGGGATGGCGATGTCGGCGCGGATGGGGCCAAATCCTGCATAGTAGCGGACCCCCAAACCCGCGCCCATTCGCATGTCTTCGAAGGGCGGTTCGATGCCTTCGCCAGCCGCACCCGCATCGAGGAAGCCAACAAAGCCGAGGCTCTCGCTGAAGCGCCAGCGCAGCTCGGCGCTGGTCTCGACGATAGAGCGTCCGCCGCTCAGTTCGCCGGCGGCATTCCGCGGCGACAGCGACTGGTACTCATAGCCGCGAACGGATCCGCCGCCGCCTGCGAAGAACAGCCGGTCCGGCGGCGCGCCATCCGGGCCAAGAATGGCGCCGACGCGGCCGCGCAGCGCCGCCGTCACGTTGCTGGTGAACGCATCGCCATAGATCGACGCCTCGCCGCTGATGCGCGTGAAGCCGATGTTGGTGTCTCCGAATGTCACGCCCGGCTCGACGGCCAGCCGCGCCCGGACGCCATCCTGGGGATCAAGGATATCTCGCACGCCGACATACTCACCCGCCACCGCGGCAGAAAGAAGGTAGACCTCGCGCCGTCCTGCACCGAGGGCGCGGGCGCGCTCATCGTTGATGCTGGCATAGACAGCCTCGCCCGTGAGGGAGGCGAGGAAGCGTGGCGTGAACTGTTCCTCGATCATGGCCGTGACGCCGCCGCCTGTCAGATCGTAGGCGTCTGTTTCGACGTTTTCCGCCCCGATACTGATGCTTGTGTCGCGTCCGTAACGTCCGACATTCGGCCGCTCGTATTTTGCTTCCACACTGCTGTTCAACGTGGCGATGCCGGCGCGCAGCGAGAGCGTGTCGCCGCGGCCCGTGAGGTTGCGTCGATCCCATTCACCCTCGACGCCATACCCTTCGCTGGTGGACGCCGAGCCGCCGAGCGCGATGGTGTGGCGCGGCCGTTCGGTCACCTCGACCAGGACGTCGCGAGCCGGCGCGCCGGTTGCGTTTTCGGGCGTGGGCGACAGCTGGGCGGACGACGCATCGAACAGCCCGGTCTCTGCAAGACGCGAACGGTACTCGTCCATCTGCCGGGGCGAGAACAGCTCGCCCTCTTTCCAGGGGCGCAGCCTGCGGAGATAAGCCGGGTCGGTCTTCTCCGTTCCGCTGACCAGGACCTCGCCAAACGAAGCCCGCAGGCCGGGCTTGAGCCTGAAGGTGATGTCGACGGTATCGAGTGCACCGTCCGCCAGTGCATCGACCGGATCGGCTTCGGCGTCCGCATATCCCGATGCGCGCAGGATCCGGACCATAGCGTCGCCGATCTCGATGACCGGTTGCGCGCGCGCAGGTTCACCGATTGCGATCCCGTCCCGAATCGTATCGACAGCGTCCTGGGTCTTCTGGTCGGGCGGCGGCCCAAGATACTCGACCGCTATCGCCCCGAAGGTGAACAGTGGTCCGGGCGTCAGGCGCACGGAACGGGTGAAGGTCTCGGCTCCGCCCGCTTCAGGCTCGATCTCGGCCTTGTAGTAGCCTTCCGATTCCATCAGCCGGGCGACGAGCGCTCCGGCCCGGTCGGCCTGGCGGCGCGCCTCGAACAGGCTGTCGGGGCGGGGCTCCTCCGGCAGCAGGCGGCGAGCCTCGTCGCGCAGGCCGGCTGGCAATCCCTCAACTGTTACGCGGCTTTGTTGAGCATGCGCCGCTCCGGTCGCCGCAAACAGCAGCGCTGTGGCAAAAAGCCCGGCCGCCCGCAGGCGAAGGATGGGAGAACGGGGCGACATGAACTCCACACAAAGCGCAGGGGCGCCGACGGCGTTCCGTACGCCAAGCAATCGGCGCGCCGCGCCATAGCGTAACGTCAACCCCTGTTACGTCCGAAAACTGCGGCAGGATCGTGGACGATTACTGCGCGGCGCCGAAGTATTTCGCGAGCACCCGGTAATATATCCGGCAAAGTGTTTCGATTTCGTCGATTGCAGTGTGTTCATCGACTGAATGGGCGGTCTCGTTGCGCAGTCCGAGTTCCGCCACCGGGCAGTAGTCCTTGATCCAGCGGGCGTCGGATGTTCCGCCGCCTGTGGTCAGTTGCGGGGTGCGGCCGGTTTCCGCCCGCACGGCGTCCAGCACCAGATCCGTCAGCGGGCCAGGGGCGGTGTAGAACGCTTCGCCGGAGATCTTCGTCTCCACGGATACTGATACGCCGCCAGCCGAGCCCTCCACGGCTTCCCTGATGCGGCGGGCGAGGTCGGCCCCGGTATGGTTGGGGTTGAAGCGTATGTTGAACATCGCCTTCGCAGAGGCGGGCACCACGTTGTGGGCTGTATTCCCGACATCGACCGAGGTGATTTCGAGGTGTGAGGGCTGGAAGCCCGGGCTGCCGTCGTCGAGCTTCAGACTGCGGAGTTTTTCCAGCGCGTCCAGGAGGTAGGGCACCGGGTTGGCGGCCTTGTGAGGGTAGGCGACATGGCCCTGCTTGCCGACGGCCTTCACGACGCCGTTTATGCTGCCCCTGCGCCCATTCTTCACCACATCGCCCAGCTGGTCTTCGGAGGTCGGCTCCCCGACAATGCAGACATCCAGCTTCTCGCCATCAGCGGCCACGGCGGGCAGGAAGACGCGCATGCCATAGGTGCCAGGGCCTTCCTCATCGCCGGAAATCAGCAGCGAAATCGAGCCGTCCGGCGCGCCATGATCGTCCAGATAGCGCGCGGTTGCAGAGATGAACGCGGCAATCGCGGCCTTCATGTCGACCGTTCCGCGGCCATACATGATACCGCCCTCTATCTCCGCCCCGAAGGGATCGTGCTTCCAGCCCGCCTCATCGCCGACCGGGACGACGTCCGTGTGTCCCGAGAAGCAGAAATTGCGTCCCGAATTGCCCAGGCGGGCATAGAGATTGTTGGTCGTTTCAATGGGATAGCGGCGCGTCCAGAATCCCAGTCGCTCCATCGCCTCCGCGATTACGTCCTGGGCGCCGTCATCGCAGGGCGTAACGGTCGGTTTGCGGATCAGCGCCTGAGTGAGGGCGACGGGGTCTTTCAGGTCATCATTCATGTCGCATCTTTAGCCGCTCGGAGCCTGAAACGAAAGCGATGGAGGCCGGGATTCACCCGGCAAAATCAAGGTTACCGGTTGCTCTTGCTGTTCCTTCCCAAGCGCCGGTATGACTTGTCTGCGGGACGCCCGCATCCCGCTCCAGTCCCATACCGGGACATCGGGGCCGGGACAGAAGGACACGCGGCAGGTGAACGAGCTCCGTCGCAAGAGCCAGACGCCCTCAAGCGCTCCGCCGGTTGAACAACCGGAGCAGCCGCAAGGCGAACCCGCGCCACACCCGGCTGCGTCCCTCCACGTATTCCCTCGCGATCCGTTCAAGGAGCTGGCCGAGCTGCGCGGCCGCAAGCGGCCCCGCGCCATGGCCTGGGGCCCGGCCGGACAGGACCCGTTCCGCCGGCGTCCCGATGCGTTCAAGCCGAATGTCCGCAAGGATGCGCCGCCACCCCGGGCGGAGGCGAAGCCGTCGTCACCGCCAGCGCCAGCTCCCACACCGCAGTCCGGGCCCGCGGCGCCGGCTGTACCGCCGCCGTTGCTGCTGATCCCGCCGGGCGAAGTCTTCCTCGATCAGGACGCCGCTGTCGGAACACCTTCTGGAGCCCCCCTCAGTGCTGCCGCCCTGGCGCCCGAAGCGCCTGCCCCGGCTCCGTCTGCAGCGAGGCCCGAACCCACCGCCCGTCGCGACTACTATGGCCGGGGCGGTTCGGGCGGTTCGGGCGGAGGCGACCCGCCAAAGCCGAAACGTTTTGACCAGGACGATATTGCCGCAGCGATCATGGCTCTCCTGCTCCTCCTCGCAATCGGATGGGGGGCGATGAGTCTGCTGGGCCACCGGAGCGACGGGACGGATGATCGCCGCCTGCTGCCCCAGTCGGCCGCGATCGATCCGGAACCGGCGCCTGCGCCCGATCCGTTCGCTGGCGCGCCTGTCGACCTGACGCCTCGCTCAGTGCTCCCGGCGGTTCCATCCGAAGATCCCTCGCCTGTTCCCGAGGCTGTATCGCCCCAGACGGCGCTTGCAGCAGCGCCCCAGCCCGATACGGCGGCCGCGCCCGGCACGGCTCCGACCTGCGATCCGTCGCGTGTGGTGCGCGCCTATTTCTGCACGGCGAAGGCCGATCTCACGCCGCAATCGCGAGCGGCTCTGGAACGCCAGATCAAGGAAATGGGATCCTGCACCGACGGTCGAGAATGGGTTGTCCGGGGCTTCACCGATACGCGCGGCGCCGAGACCTTCAACACCGAGCTGGCGGCGCGGCGTGCGGCCAGCGTTGCAAGCGTGCTGCGCTCCAGCGGTCTCACGGTCACGGAAGTGGTGGGCGTCGGCAAGCTGACCGACATGGAGCAGGGGCAGAACTGCGCCAACCAGCGCCGCGTCGATGTCAGCCTGAAGACATCCCTGCCGCCGTCCAACCGCGCCTGCGCGCCGTTGCCGGAAGATGAAGCGCTGATCTGTCCGTAGAGCGCGTTGCATTCCGAAGGGACGCGGTTGCGCGTTCAAGCAGCGCGCTCAACGTGCGTCCGTCAAAGCGCGGATAATGTCTGTCGGTCAGGAGGTGCGGCGGCGGACCAGCTTCAGGCCCGACCAGTCGGCGTCCACCGCGCACACCTTGATGTCGACCAGACCCATCGGGAGGGCGAGACTGCGAATGCCGTCCTCCGTCAGGTCTCGGTGCAGAGGCGACGTCTTCTTGGGCCACGAGACCCAGATCATGCCGCCCGTTGCAAGATGCGCCTCTGCCTGTGGCAGGCGCTCCTGCAGTTCGGCGGTGTCGCGCACAAACAGGTGGAGGAAGTTGAACTCTCCGCTGGCCGGTACGCTGCGTGCGGCGGGGATGGAATGGTCTTCCATCAGCGCGCCATAGTTGGCAGGCGCACCGATAGCGATGGCTGTCATCTCCGCCTTCACGCCCAGCTTCTTCGCGAGCGGCTTGCCGGAGTAGCCGTGGGCGTCGCTCTCGGGCTGGCGAGGCATGTCTCAGGCCCTCAGAAGGTCGTTGACGCTGGTCTTCGCGCGTGTGCCGGCGTCGACCTGCTTCACGATGACCGCGCAGTAGAGGCTGGGTCCCCAGTTCTGACCGGGCATCGTGGCAGTGGCCGGGCGGTTGCCGGCGACGACAACAGAGTAGGGCGGCACCTCGCCATACAGGGTCTCGCCCGTGGCGCGGTTGATGATTGGCGTCGACTGGCCGAGATAGACGCCCATGCCGATCACCGATCCCTGACGTACGATCACGCCCTCGGCAACTTCGGAGCGCGCGCCCACGAAGCAGTCGTCCTCGATGATGACGGGATTGGCCTGCAGCGGCTCCAGCACGCCGCCGATGCCGACGCCGCCTGACAGGTGGCAGCGCTTGCCGATCTGGGCGCATGAGCCAACCGTGGTCCAGGTGTCGACCATCGTGCCTTCGCCGACATAGGCGCCAATGTTCACGAAGCTCGGCATCAGGACCACGTCCGGCGCGATGTAGGACCCACGGCGCACGACGGCGCCCGGAACCGCCCGGAAAGCGCCGGCGGAGAATTCGGCGTCGCTCCAGCCGGAGAATTTCGAGGGCACCTTGTCCCACCAGGCGCCGTCGCCGGGACCGTTCGAGACGCGGACGTTCGGGTTCAGCCGGAAGGACAGCAGCACGGCTTTCTTCAGCCACTGGTTGACGGTCCAGCCGCCGTTACCGTCCGGCTCGGCGACGCGGCGGCGGCCAGCGTCCAGATCGGCCAGCGCCGTTTCGACCGCCTTGCGGGCTTCGCCCTGCGTGCCGGCGTTGAGCGAGGCGCGATCCTCCCAGGCTGCGTCGATGGCCGTGGACAGGCTGGCGGTGTCGGACAACGGGCGATCCTCCCTCAATCAAAGGTGAGGGCGTTTAGCCCACGCCGGACGCCAAGCCAAGGTGAATGCGTCCGGCGCGGCCTCAGGGCGTTGCAGGTGCGCTGAAGCTGCGGTCGAAGAACTCGTAGACAAGCTTTCCATCTTCGGGCGCTGGCGTTTCGGCGAATTTTTCCTGGCGGAAATGCCGCTTGGCGCATTCTTCCTGCCCGAGAATCGCGAACTTCGAGCGCGAGATGCAGAAGCCGGTGGCGGCGGCCTTGAGGCGCCGCACGCCCTGCGGCGTCGCCTGCTCGGCATAGACGTAATGCGGGGCCGCGATCAGGCTTTCGTCAACAACCCGGACGCAACCGCCCGCTTCAAGTGACCACCAGCCGCGCGATTCCCATCCATCGGGACGGCGGCGCGCCATCGCGGCCAGTATCTTCGCATCCGTGCGGTTGCAAAGCATCATGCCGACCGCGAGGGAGCGGTTGCGCGCGACATCTTCGAGGATGTCGACCAGTTCCACATCACTCGTCTTCGCGGGCAGGCTGCGCTCGGTCAGGAAGGTCGCCAGCGCGGCGCGGGAACGCCGTTGCAGATATCCGTCAATGGCGTCCGAATCGACGCCCGCATCCGAGAGAAGGCGCTGCAGGCCAGCTGCCAGCGCCGACTGGCCGGGCTTGTCGTAGGGCTCGGTCTCCTTGAACGTCATCTGGCCGCCCGACGACTTGTCGATGCGGACGGCGCTGAACATGCGCTGTTCGAGGCCCACGGAGGCGCAGGAGGACGGGCTTTCGACCGCGAACGATCCGTTGGGATCAACACAGAGCGGCACGTCGCCGTTCCAGACGCGTTGACCGCCGCGGTGGGCGGAAGAGGATCGCGCGTAGGTGAAGTAGATGCCGGGCCGCAGCGGCGCCGGGATCGCCACGCGGCATTCGCCGGGGCGTAATCTGCGCCATCCTTCGACAATCACCCGGTCGCCCTGCGGACGGCCCGTCGCGGCTTCCAGAACAAAACTGGTCTGGTTGCAGATCTGCCAGCCGGATGACGATTGCGCCTGAACCGGCGCGGCAAGGACAGCGGCGGCCAGAAGCGATCCGAGGATCGCCAGCCAGATGCCGGCTCTACTGGATAAGCGTCCCCGCTCCATGTTCAGTGAACAGCTCCATTAGAAGGGCGTGCGGCTTGCGGCCATCCAGGATGACTGCGGCCTCAACGCCCTTTTCCACTGCTTGGATAGCCGTTTCAAGCTTGGGTATCATACCGCCTTGTGCAGTGCCGTCGGCAATAAGTCCTTTCGCTTCGCCGACCGTCATCTGCTTGATGAGCTGACCGTTCCTGTCGAGCACGCCGGCAATGTCGGTCAGGAACAGGACTCGCTTGGCTTTCAGGGCGCCCGCGACGGCCCCTGCTGCCGTGTCAGCGTTGATATTGAAGCTGCGGCCGTCCGGCCCCACGCCTACGGGCGCGACGACGGGGATGAAATCATGCTCCTCCTGAGCCGCGAGCGCCATCAGCACCGAGGGGTCGACCTTGTCAGGTTCGCCCACAAAACCAAGGTCCAGGATCTGTTCGATGTTGGAGTCGGGGTCTTTTCGCGTGCGGGTGGCCTTGACCGCTGTCAGCAGGTTCGCGTCTGACCCAGACAGACCCACGGCCTTGCCACCGGCCGCGTTGATGGCCCGCACGATGGATTTGTTGATGCCGCCGGCCAGCACCATCTCGACGATCTCCATCGAGGCGGCGTCGGTGACGCGCAGGCCGTCCTCGAAGCGCGACACAATGCCCAGCTTCTCCAGCATGCGCCCGATCTGGGGGCCGCCGCCGTGAACGATGACCGGGTTCACGCCCAGCAGTTTGAGCAGGACCACGTCCTTGGCGAAGATCGCCGACAGTTCCTCGCTCTCCATGGCGTGGCCGCCATACTTGATGACGATGGTCTCGCGATCATATCGCTGGATGAACGGCAGCGCTTCCGAAAGCGTCTTCGCGGTTGCGAGAGCCTCGGGATTGATCTGGATCGGGGCAGGGGTCTTCTTGTTCATGCGCGGCGGTGTAGCGCCTTTGCATGACGGGATGAAGGGGGCTCAATCGTCAGCTGTCTGAGCCGCCTGTTTTTCCCAGAACTCCCGGAATCCGCGGCGCGGATCGTTCACAGCGTTGCTGGGGTGGCCGAATACCATCGTTGTCCGGTTCGTGGGGTCATAGGCCGGCCAGTGGGGTGTGCGGGCGTTGTTCGGATCGCCGGTTGCGGCAAAGGACGCCCAGGCTGCGGCGATCTGGTCGGACAGCCTGGCGTTCATCGTATCCGACGCCATCAGCGGGAACCGGTTGTCGTGCATGGAGGGCGAGACGTCCACGCCATGGGTGGCGCCATAGCGTCCGCCGAACGCTGTGGCGGGCGCTGTCCAGAGATAGGTCCAGACCTTCGCTCCGCCCGCCTGCGCCTTGAGGTCCGCCATCCTGATCGCGGACCGGCGGAAGGTGTTGTCGGTGATGGCGCGAGCGTGGACGAGGTAGGGCGTGGCTGCCGGATCCTCGTCCCGGTACATCTGAACGAGACGGTCGGTTTCTGCTCCGGCCAGCCCGGTCAGCGCCTTCTTCGTATCCGCCCAGGTCATGTCGAAGCGCGCTTCGCGATAGCTGCGCTCGTCCAGCACCGTGCTCACGATGATCGGTACGCCAGCGGACTCCTGCGGCGCGTCGGGCGAGAAGGGGTGACGCGGGATCGACTGGCCCATCACCGGCGAGAAGGATCGCGGCGCCTCTCCGGCCGCCCGTTCCGCCGCCTCCACATCCGCCTGGGCGCTGAGCAGCGTGGTGAAGGGGATCGTCTGCAGCTTGCGGATATCCTTCGCGGTCAGGCCCAGTTTCTTTAGCAACTGGTCGGCCGGAACGGTCGCTGCCTCACGCGTCATCGCTGTCAGGCGCGAGCCGCTCATCACGCCTGCCGCGTGGAACAGGCCCTTGGCCTCCGGCATCGCCAGCAGGTGGCTGACTTTCGCCCCGCCGCCGGATTGTCCGAAGATCATGACGCGCGACGGATCGCCGCCGAACGCGCCGACATTGCGTTTTACCCACTGAAGGCATGCCACCAGATCCTGCATGCCTGCCGCGCCGCTGTCGGCATAGGCTCCGCTGTCGCCCAGATAGAGATAGCCCAGGGACGACAGCCGGTGGTTCACCGTGATCACCACGCAGTCGCCGAACCGCGCCAGCATCTCGCCGTCGCCACCCGGAGAGTTGCTGGAGCCGCCATAGAAGCCGCCGCCATGGAAGCGCACGATCACCGGGCGCTTGGAGGAGGCTTTCGGCTCCGGCGTCCAGAGGTTGAGGACGAGGCAATCCTCGCCCATGCCGCCTGGCTGGAGGTCGTTGAGGATCAGGTCCGCGTAGGCGCGACGCCGGTCAGCCGGGATCTGCGGGGCGATGTTGCCGTAGTCGAACGCATCGCGCACGCCGGACCAGGGCTTGAGCGGCTGGGGCGGCAGGAAGCGGTTCTTGCCCGACGTGTCGGCGGCGTAGCGCACGCCCTTGAACACCGCGATTCCGCCGGACGTCACGCCGCGCAGCTTGCCCTCGGAGGTTTCCACCACCGGGAAGAGGCTGGCCTCGTCGGCCCGCGCGGTCATCCAGTGCGTGGCAAGAAGGGCGGCTGAGCCGGCAATGCTCCCGGCCAGCAGGCTGCGGCGGTCGATCATGGTGTTTCCCCGGAGACGTTTCTGTTTCCGTCAAGGGGCGTCAGCGCCAGTCTGAAGTCAAGATGGACTGGAAACGGACTAGTTCTTCAGCCGGTACCCCGTCCGGAACATCCAGCCGATCACCACGAGGCAGACGGCGATGAAGATGCCGACCGCCGCAAGGCTCCAGGCCACGGGTACATCGCCGGTTCCGAAGAAGGTCCAGCGATAGCCCGACACCAGATAGACGATGGGATTGAACAGCACGATCTGGCGCCACATCGCAGGCAGCATGTCGAGCGTGTAGAAGACTCCGCCGAGGAAGGTCATCGGCGTCACGATCAGCATCGGGATGAAATTCAGCTGCTCGAAGCTCTGCGCCCAGATGCCGATGATGAACCCGAACAGCGAGAAGGCGAAGGCGATCAGGATCAGGAACGCCACCATCCACACCGGATGCTGGATGTGCACGTCCACGAACAGCGTCGCCGTCGCCAGCGTGATCAGGCCGATGATCACCGACTTGGTCGCGGCCGCCCCGACATAGGCCAGCACGATCTCCAGATACGACACCGGCGCGGAAAGGATCTCATAGATCGTGCCGGTGAACTTGGGGAAATAGATGCCGAACGAGGCGTTGAAGATCGACTGCGTGAACAGCGACAGCATGATCAGGCCCGGCACGATGAACGAGCCGTAGTCGACCCCGCCGACCTCCTGCATGCGCGAGCCGATAGCGGACCCGAACACCACGAAATAGAGCGCGGTGGTGATCACCGGCGTCGCAACGCTCTCGCCGATGGTGCGGAAGAAGCGGGCCATCTGGAAGCGGTAGATGGCCCAGACGCCGTAGGCGTTGAAGGCGGGGATCGGGCGGGTGAGGGCGGCGGGGTCAGCTTTCGCCGCGGTCGAGGATGCATCGGCCATGGGTGGTCTCCTCAGGCGGCTTCGTGGACGAGGCTGACGAAGATTTCCTCGAGCGAGGACGAGTGCGTGTCGAGATCGTGGAAGGCGACGCCCAGCTCCGTCAGGCGACGCAGGAGGGAGGTGACGCCGGTGCGTTCGGCATGGGTGTCGAACGTGTACTCCAGCAGCCGGCCGTCGTCCGTCAGCGTCAGATCCCAGTCCGAAAGCCCATCGGGCAGGGCGGCGAGCGGCGCCGTCAGCGACAGCACCAGCCGCTTCTTGCCCAGCTTCTTCATCAGCGTGGCCTTGTCCTCGACGAGGATCAGCTGGCCCTTCTGGATCACGCCCACGCGGTCGGCCATCTCTTCAGCCTCCTCGATGTAGTGGGTGGTCAGGATGATGGTGACCCCGCGCTCGCGCATCTTGCGCACCAGCGTCCACATGTCCCGCCGCAGCTCCACGTCAACCCCTGCCGTGGGCTCGTCAAGGAACAGAACCTCGGGCTCGTGGATCAGCGCCTTGGCGATCAGCACACGCCGCTTCATGCCGCCGGACAGCGCCATCAGCTTGGCTTTGCGCTTGTCCCAAAGGGAGAGGTCTTTCAGGACTTCCTCGACCTTGGCGGCGTTCGGAGCCATGCCGAACAGGCCACGCGAGAACGAGACGACGTCCCAGACGGTCTCGAACATGTCGATGTGCATTTCCTGCGGAACGAGGCCGATCAGGGTGCGGGTCGTGCGGAAGTCCTTGTGGATGTCATGGCCGGCGACGCTCACCGTGCCCGAGGAGGGCGTGACGATCCCGCAGATGGCGTTGATCAGCGTCGATTTGCCCGCGCCATTGGGGCCGAGCAGGGCGAAGATCTCGCCCTTTTCGATATCGAGGTTGATGTCCTTCAGGGCCTGGTGGCCGCCCTTGTAGGTCTTGGTGAGGCCCCGCACCGATAGAACTGGCGCCATGTCCCTGATCCCCTGCCGGTTTGCCGCACCCCACGCGTTGTCGCCATGTGGGCGCGGCGCCGCATCGTGTCCAGTAGGACGGTTCAGAAAGTGGGAGACCGACAGGCGCGGCGGGAAGAATTCAACCCAGCTTCAGGATTTCCGCGCGCAGCTCGGCGATGCCCATCTCCTTCTCGGAGGATGTGGTCATCACGATGGGGTGGGCCGCGGGATGCTTCTTCAGGGCCGTCACCGTGGCCGCCTTCAGCGGTTCGATCTCGGATGTCCTCAGCTTGTCGATCTTGGTCAGCACGACCTGATAGGTCACGGCCGACTTGTCGAACTGGCCCATGATGCCCCGGTCGACATCGGTGATGCCACGGCGGCTGTCGATCAGCAGGAACACGCGCTTCAGGGTCACGCGGCCGCGCAGGTAGTCGAGCGTCAGGCGGCTCCAGGCGTCCACTGACGCCTTGGGGGCTTCGGCGAAGCCATAGCCGGGAAGGTCGACGATGTAGAACTTGCCTTCGCCGAGGTCGAAGAAGTTCAGCTCCTGCGTCCGGCCCGGCGTGTTGGAGGTGCGGGCGAGGTTCTTCCGGTTGGTCAGGGCGTTGATCAGGCTGGATTTGCCGACGTTGGAGCGTCCGGCAAAGGCAATCTCTGGACGGTCGGCGTCCGGAAGGTGCTGCAGGGCCACCACGCCTTTGACGAAATCCACCGGCCCCGCGAACAGCTTGCGCGCGGTTTCGAGTTCCTCAGGGGTGTAGGCCGGTGCGGTCATCGCAGTTCAGTTCCGATTTGACCCGGTCCACGCTCGCGGAACCGGGCCGATTATCGCGATCCGGACATGGATCCGGATCGCGATCCGCTCAACCCGCCTCGGCCTTCTTGCCGAACCGTTTGGCCAGGAACTTGTCGAACTCGGTTTCCACGCCGTTCTTCCGCATGATGTAGTACTGCTGGAAGATCGTGATGAAGTTCGACCAGGTCCAGTAGATGGCCAGACCGGCCGCAACGCCTGCGAACAGCAGCAGGAAGACCAGCGGCAGGAACTGCATGATCATCTTCTGCGTCGGATCGGTCGGCGGCGTCGACATGCCCTGCAGCGCCCACATCGTGGCTCCGTAGAGGATCGGCCAGATGCCGATCATCAGAAAGTCGCCGACAAACGGCAGCTTCGAGGGATCCCAGGGGATCAGGCCGAACAGGTTGAAGATCGTCGTGGGGTCGCGCGCGGACATGTCCTGCACCCAGCCGAAGAACGGCTCGTGCCGCATCTCAAGCGCCACCATCAGCACGTGATAGAGCGCGTAGAACACGAAGATCTGCGGGATCATCGGAAGGCAGCCGGCGAGCGGGTTCACCTTCTCGCGCTGGTAGAGCTTCATGATCTCCTGCTGCTGGCGCGCGCGGTCGGCGGCGAAGCGCTCCTGGATTTCCTTCTGCTCCGGGATCAGCTTCCGCATCTTCGACATCGACTCGTACATCTTCATCTGCACGGGGAAGAAGACGGCCTTCACAACGACAGTGGTGGCGAGGATGGCGAGGCCGAACGAGCCGAACCAGCTCTGGAACAGCTGCAGCATCCAGAAGAAGGGCTTGGTGATGAACCACAGCCACGACCAGTCGACCGCGTCGGTGAAGGAGGGGATGCCCGACTTCTCGTAGTTGTCGAGCACCGACACGCGCTTGGCGCCGGCGAAGATGCGGTTGGTGGAGGTGATGGACTGGCCCGGAGCGACCGTGAAGGTCGAGCCGGAATACCCGGCCTGGAATGTGAACTGGCCGTTGGCGTTGAGTACCGAGGCGCGCATGTCGACCGGCTGGCCTTGCTCGGGGATGACGGCCGCCATCCAGTATTTCGTGGTCAGGCCAATCCAGCCAGCGGACGCGGCTTCGAGCACGCCCTTGCCCTTGGAGAGGTCCGAGTACTTGGTCATCTGGTTCTTCTTGGGGCCATAGACCCCGATGACGCCGGCGTGGGCCTGCGGCGGCGGCTTCAGGTGGTCGGGAAGCTGGCGTTGCCGCAGCACCGCGACCGGCTGCACGTTGAGCGAGGCCGCGCCTGTGTTGGTGACGGTGTCCGTCACGGTAAACATGTAGTTGGCGTCAATCGCGATGGTGCGGTCGATGCGGACGTCCGTGCCGGTGAACTGCAGCTTCAGCGGATTGGTGTCGCTCAGCGCTCCGGCGCCGGTCTGGGTCCAGGTCGACGATTCCGTCGGCAGGCCGGGCGCGCCCAGCCAGTTGACCACCGCATAGAAGGCGTCAGATGCGCCCTCGGGAGCCAGCACGCCGACTTCGCCGGCCTTGCTGCGGGCCTTCTTGTCTTCAACCGTCTCGTAGAAGCTCTTCAGCGACACGTCGTCGATGCGCGCGCCGCGCAGGGAGATCGAGCCGTCAATGGCGGGGGCGTCGATGGCGACGCGGGCTCCGGCGCCCTGGTCTTCCTGCACGATCTCCTCGGCGGAGCGCGGAGCGAGCGCAACGACGGGCGCTTGCGGGTTGGCCACCTGCTGTTCGGCGATCTGGCGCTGGCGAAGCTGCTGCTGTGCGCGCTGCTGCGGCTCCAGCACGAAGATCTGCCAGATGAACATGAGACCGACCACGAGGACGATCGCCAGCAGGAGGTTTCGCTGGTCGCTCTTTTCCATAGGTCAGGCCTTCGATTTCGTTGGACGTGGCCCACGCGGCCGGTCCCGGTTGCCCGGATTGTTGTCTTCGCCAGCAGCGAGCCGGCGGCGGAGGCTTACCAATGCGCTTTCCACATCGTCAAGCAAACGCCCCCACGGGCACTCGGCCGTGTCGAGACGTGCAATGAAGACATAGTCGACGCCGGCCACCCCGGACCGGGGCAGCAGGGCTCGCACGGCCTCGCGCAATCGCCGGCGCGCGCGGTTGCGCACAACGGCCCCGCCAATCTTCTTGGTGGAGGTAAAGCCGGCTCCGGCCTCTGGCCGGGGCAGCGTACGCACACGGGCCTGAACAACGACGTTGCGTCTGCGTTCAGCGACCCCCTGCGCTACATGCAGGAATTCGCGACGCACACGCAGACGTTCGATGCGGAGACCCGCACCGTCGCTGTCACTGGCAGGCAAGATCGCAGGATCTAGGCGCTGAGCTTCTTGCGGCCCTTGGCGCGGCGGCGAGCCAGCACCTTCCGGCCGTTCTTGGTCGCCATGCGCGCGCGAAATCCATGGCGCCGCTTGCGCTTCAGGTTGCTCGGCTGAAATGTCCGTTTTGTGGACACGGGTCACGCCCCTTTTATCCTTTGGAAGGGGGGCGCGATAACCCGGCCTGTCACACCCGTCAAGCAGTTCATTCAAAACCGCCCCCGATCGTTTGAGCTTACGATTAGGCGCCCTGACCGAAAAACGATAAAGAGCATTACGAAACGCGACGGAATCGGTCGTAGCGGAAGTTCAAAAAGCCACAAGATCGCGGCCGGAGCCTGGCTCTCGAGACTCGCGCAAGGGAAACGTCTGGGGACTCGCATACTCAGGAAGACGCCACACGATGCGGTTGAAGCGTCGCGGCCCGTCCGCAGCGGCGGGCCTGCGTTCTTTACCGGGCTGCGCGGCCGCCTGCTGTTTCTGACCGTTGTTTTCGTCCTGTTCTCCGAACTCCTGATCTATCCGCTTCTGGCCGCCGGGTACCGCAATACGTGGCTGCGCGAGCGGGGGCAGGCCGCCGAGATCGCCTCGCTGGCGGTCAAGGCGGCGCCGGACGGCCGCGTCAGCGAGGAGATGTCGAGGGATCTGCTGGCCCGCGCCCAGGTCGTGGCGGTCGCCGTCACGGGGCCGGACTACCGCGAACTGGTGCTGGCCCCGTCTGTTCCGATCAGTGGCCCCATCGTCACCATAGACCTTCGCGAGCAACAGGGCTTCGTCGCGGTGTCCCAGGCCGTCCAGAACCTGTTCTCGCCGCCCGGCCGATTCCTGCAGGTCCTGTTCGACCCCGAAATGACCGTCGACGAGGAGATGGAGGTCATCATCCCCGAGGACGCCCTGCGCGAGCGTCTGGCCGTCTATTCGCGCAACTTGCTGGTCATCTCGATCATCACCTCCATTGTCGTCGGCGCGCTGGTCTATTTTGCGATCTATGGCCTCGTGGTGCGCCCCATGAAGGATCTGACCCGCTCGGTCATCCGCTTCGGAGAGGCGCCCGAGGGCGAGCACATCGACTTCAGCCCCGGCGGCAGCGACGAGATGCGCCGCGCCCGCGAGGCCCTGAAGGCCATGCAGGAAACCGTCTCGACCTCGTTCCGGCAGCGCAAGCGGCTTGCCGAGCTCGGCGAGTCCGTCGCCAAGATCAACCACGACCTGCGCAACTCTCTGACCACCGCCCAGCTGGTCTCGGAGAGTCTCTCCCAGTCCGACGACCCGCGCGTGCGCCGCGCCGCGCCGCGGCTGGAACGGGCCATTCAGCGCGCTGCCGCTCTCGCGGAAGCCACACTGAAATTTGGACGGGCGGAACCGCAGGCTCCGAAGATCCAGACGGTCGACGCCGCCGCCATCGTCAACGAGGCCGCCGAAGAAGTCATTGAGGGCTGGCCGGGCATAAGCTGGAAACTGGAAGGGCAGGCGTCTGCGCTGGCGTCAATCGATCCGGATCAGCTGTTCCGCATCATCGTCAACCTCACGCGCAACGCCGCCCAGGCGCTGGCGGACAGGCCATCTGGCGCAGCGGGCGGCGAGATCACGGGCCGCATCCAGCGCAAGGGCGACCGCCTCTGCATCGAGATCGCGGACAATGGTCCCGGCATCGCGCCGCGCATCGCCACGCGGCTGTTCCAGCCCTTCTCCGGCAGCGCCGCCCGTGACGGCACCGGCCTTGGTCTCGCCATCTCCCGCGAGCTCGCGCAGGGCATGAACGGCGATCTCGTGCTGACCCGCTCCTGCGAGACAGGGGCGACGTTCACGCTGACGATACCGGCGGCGTAGGCGAGGGGCTACTTCACTGCCTCGACCGCAACGCCTTCGCGCCGCTTGTCGGAGCCGCCTTCATACTTGCCGTCGCGCGCCACGATCACGTTCAGGCCGGAGACTTCGCCTGTCACCTCCTGAACCTTGAAGCCCGCGTCAGACAGCATCTTCGACCACACCTTGCCGGTTGCGTTGGGGCCGGCTGTGGAGTCCGACGTTTCGACGCGGACGGTCTGGCCGCGCGCGATGACGTTGGGCAGGTCGACGGCCTCCTGGGCGGTCTTGCCCCAGTCGATGACGGCCGCGAGGGTCTTGGCTGTGTAGCCGATGATCGAGTTGCCGCCCGGCGATCCGGTCACCATGAACAGCTCGCCCCTGCTGTCGAAGACGATGGTGGGGGACATCGACGAGCGTGGGCGCTTGCCCGGCGCCGGAGCGTTCGCGACCGGCTTGCCGTTGAGTTCGGCCACGCGCGAGAAGTCGGTGAGCTCGTTGTTGAGCAGGAAGCCGCTGGCCCAGCGTGAGGAGCCGAAACCGCTTTCGACCGTGGCGGTGAACGAGACGGCGTTGCCCTGGTAGTCTACGAACGACATGTGCGTGGTGCCCGCCTGCGCGTCGTTGGTCTCGCGGCCCCACATGCCGATCACCGGCTTGCCGTGCAGCACCTGACCCGGGTCGCCCGGCTGCGGAGCGTCGCCCGGCTTGAAGCCCGAGGCGGCGCGTGCGGCCAGGTATTTCGGGTTCATCAGGTCGGCGACCGGGACCGTCACGAAGGCGGCGTCGGCGACATAGTGATCGCGGTCGGCGTAGGCGAGCTGGTTGGCCAGCACGAAATCACGCAGCTTGTCCGGCTCGCTGGCCGCGCCGCTGGCTTTGGTGAGGGCGTCATAGAGGCCCATCGTCTGGTTCATCGCAACGCCGCCCGAAGACGAGGGCGGGGCCGAGCAGATGGTGTAGTCGCGGAACGGTCCGCACAGCGCCGGTACGACCCGCGCCTTGTAGCTGGCCAGATCCTGAAGCGACAGCACGCCCGGGTTGTCGCCTGACTGTGTGGCGGCCACGATGCTCTGCGCGATCGGACCCGAATAGAAAGCGGAAGGACCTTCGCTGGCCACGCGCTTGAGGGTGGCGGCATAGTCGGCGTTGGTGCGTACATCGCCCACCGCCAGCGTCTTGCCGTTGGGATAGAAGTAGGGGCCCGCCTTCGGGTCCTTCGACAGCTGGCCCTTGCTGAAACGGGCGCTCTCCAGCGATTTCGACAGCCGGGACGAGACCACGAAACCCTTGTCGGCCAGGCCGATGGCCGCCTCGAAGTTCGAGGCCCAGGGGCGCGCGCCGAACCGGTCGTGGGCTTCCTTGTAGAGCGCCACGGCGCCCGGCGTACCCACCGAGCGGCCGGACCAGATAGACGACCCGAAATCCATGACCTTGCCGTCCTTCATGAACAGGTCGGGCGTCGCGGCCGCCGGGGCTGTTTCGCGCCCGTCGAACACGGTCGTCGTGCCGGATTTGCGGTCGTAGACCACCATGTAGCCGCCGCCGCCGAGGCCGGAACTCTGAGGCTCGACCAGCCCCAGCACGGCGTGGGCGGCGATCGCGGCGTCAACGGCCGTTCCGCCCGCCTTCATCGCGGCGAGCGCGGCTTCGACTGCGCGGGGGTCGGCGGCTGCGGCCATCGCCCGGCCTTCGAGGCGCCACGGGCCTGTATTTGCTGGCGTTTCCGTGGTCTGGGGCGAGGCTGCGCACCCGGCGAGCACGCCTGCAAACGCAAGGAAGGCCAGGGAATGGGCTGGACGCATGAGAGTTGGCT
The DNA here is from genome assembly GCA_964407665.1 of uncultured Rhizobium sp. GTDB lineage: Bacteria > Pseudomonadota > Alphaproteobacteria > Caulobacterales > Hyphomonadaceae > CAYOWK01. The sequence goes on from CAYOWK010000016.1 coordinate 58,481, forward strand.
TCCCGTGTTGCAACGCTGAACGCAGGCGTCGATATAGGCCCTGCCGGTCGATCACGGAACCGTAAACAGGAACATCTCATGTCAGCGCGGCCCGGTCCCCGAAACCTCATCACTGACGTGGGCGGTCTGCTCGTCGGTTGCGCGCATGACGCCGCCGTCGCCACCGGCGTTACGGTGATCCTGCCGACCGAGCGCGCTGTGACGGCCGTTGCGGTCGCCGGAGGCGGGCCCGGCACACGCGAGACCGACGCGCTGGCGGCTGACACGCTGGTCGACGCGGTGGACGCGATCGTCCTCTCGGGCGGGTCGGTCTACGGGCTTGCAGCCGCCGACGGGGTCGCGGCTGCCCTGGGCGCTCAGGGCAAGGGCTTCGCCATGCGCACCTTGCCCGGCGTGCCGGTGTCGCCGGTCGTTCCCTCGGCCATCCTCTACGATCTGGCCAATGGCGGTGAGAAGATGTGGGGGGAGGACCCGCCCTACCGCGCGCTCGGGCGTCAGGCGCTGGACGCCGCCACAGAAAGTGTCCCGCTCGGACGCTTTGGCGCTGGCCATGGCGCCCGCTGCGGACAGGAATGGGGCGGGCAGGGCTCGGCCAGCACGGTCACCTCCGACGGTCTCGTCGTCGGCGCGCTCGCCGCTGTCAACGCGTTCGGGTCGGCCCGCATGCCCGGGACCAGCGCGTTCTGGGCCTGGCCCTTTGAGCAGGCCGGCGAGTTCGGCGGCGCCCGTCCGCCCTCGGATTTCACGCTCGACCTGGATGACTGGGGCGCCGCCAAGGCCAACCCCGGCATGGACATCCAGCCCGCGGAGACGGGCCGCACCAACACCACCATCGCCTGCATCGCGGTCAACGTGGCGCTCACCCCGCCGGAAGCCCAGCGTGTCGCCAAGATGGCCCTGGCCGGTCTCGCCCGCTCGCTGCGCCCGGTGTTCGCGCCGTTCGACGGCGACGTGGTGTTCTGCCTCTCCACGGCCCAGATCGAGCGCACAGACGTCCGCCCCCTGCTGCTGGCGCGGCTGGGCGAGCTGGCGGCGAGCACGCTGGCTCGCGCGGTGGCGCGCGGCGTGTCTGAGGCGGGTAGGCTGGGCTAACAGGCTCCCGTCTGCGATCATCCAGCTGAGGCGGCCTGTGGGCGGGGTAATGCGTAGGCGGAGATGAAATCGCCCATCCGGCTGTCGAAGTTGCCGTACCCCCCGGACGCGACCACCACATACTGAACGCCTTCCCATTCGTATGTCATCGGGGTGGCGGCGGACGATGCTGGCAGCGGCGTGCGCCAGAGTTCATTTCCGGTTTCCGTATCGAGGGCCCGCAGGTAGCTGTCGAAAGCGGCTGAAATGAAGATGAGGTCGCCCGCCGTTGCAAGCGGCCCACCCAGGTTAGGCATTCCCGTTTCGATCTCGAGCCCGAACGGGGCGACATCGCGGGTCGTACCGAGGACGCGCCGCCAGACGATCTCGCCTTTTGCGACATCAATACCTGCAATGACGCCCCATGGCGGGGGCGTGCATGGCAGACCGAGCGGCGAGACCAGCGTCTCGCGGCTAACGCCGAAAGGCGCGCCCTCCATCGGGGCGATTTCCGCCGCCTCACTTGTCTCTTCGAGACCTGCCGCGCGTTCCGTCGGGATAAGGGTGATCAGCTGGGCGATGTTGCTCATGTTTACGACCAGCAGGTTACGGCGCGCGTCGAACGCCGCGCCGCCCCAGTTTCCGCCACCGCCCGTGAAGGGCAGGAACAGCGTCCCCTGTTCGCTCGGCGGCGTGAATAGTCCCTCCGCGCGTGCACTCCGGATAAGGTTCGCGCACGCGATCCTGTCGAAGATCGTGACCCCGAACGCTTTACCCGGTGATGCCGTGTTCGGCACCACCGGCGGCGGCCTCACCGGGAAGGGTTGAGTCGGCGAGAGGGTCTCGCCGGGCGGCGCGCCTTGCGGAACCGGTCGTTCCTCCACCGGGATAACAGGCTGACCGGTTTCGCGATCCAGCACAAACACAAGTCCCGTCTTCGCTGTCTGGACCACCACATCGCGCGGTCGGCCATCGATCGTGACGGTATGCAGTCCAGGCTGGGCTGGCAGATCGTAGTCCCAGACATCGTGGTGCACCGTCTGGAAACTCCAGATGACGCGGCCGTTTTCTCCCTCGAGAGCTATAACGGAATTGGCGTGCCTGTTGTCGCCGGGCCGCAGGCCGCCGAAGAAGTCCGGGCTCGGGCTGGATGTGGGCAGGAACACCCAGCCACGTTCCTCATCGACCGACATCGTCGACCAGACATTGGCGTGGCCGGTGGTGCGCGCCGCAGATTCGGTCCAGGTCGAGCCGGGCGCCGTCGCGCGCTCACGAGGAATGGGGTCGAATGTCCAGCGGACTGCGCCCGTGCGGGCGTCCAGGGCGTGGACGACCCCGGCCGGCGCAGCAGCGCGTAGATTGTCCGAGATTGCAGAGCCGACGACCACAACGTCTCCCACGATTGCCGGGGCGGAGGTGATCTGCTGTTCACCCGGCCAACGCAGCGCCATCGAGGGTTCGAGCTTGACCTCGCCGTTGCGACCGAAGTCGGAGCATGGCTGGCCGGTTGAAGCATCGAGTGCAACGACCCGCGAGTCGTTCGTGCCCATGAAGATGCGCCTGGAACAGACTGCTCCCACGCCCGCTTCCGTGTCTCGCCATTGCGATACGCCACGGCATACAAACTGGTTGGCTGGCCGCTGGTCCGGATCGACGCCAGGATCGTACCGCCATATCTCCCTTCCCGTTCCGGGGTGCAGAGCGGTCACGACATTGAAGGGGGTGCACGCGATCAGCTTGTCGCCGACCAGGATGGGCGTGGTTTCGAAGGCCGTTCTGCGGATGACGCTGGGTGGATGTCCGTCCAGCGCCCCCGTGCGAAACTCCCAGGCCAGTTCAAGGGCTCCGACATTGCTCCGGTCAATCTGTCTGGCGCCGCTGAATCGTCCTCCGCCAGGATCACCGCCATAGGCGTCCCACCCGCGAGAGCCGACATCACTCTCGGCGACGATCTCCGCCCTCCCGTCGATGGAAAGGTCGTCGCCGAACCCGAGTATCCACCAGATCAGCGAACCGCCGAATATGACGACTGCAAGGCCTATGGCGACCACTGCGGAGGCTACAAGCGCGAGTCCGGTCGACAGTTTCATGTTTGCAGGTCCCCTTGCTCGACCATCCGGTCCGTCATCCCGGCGCGGCGACCCGAACGGACGCCGGCCCCAAACAGATTTTCACGACCCCTCCGCGAACATGGTCGCGACGAGCCTGCGCACGGCGGAGCGCACACGCTCCCAGTCGGCGGGTTCGCGCAATGACATCCCGGCGAAATGGCCCGACGCGGAGCCCGCCAGCACAAGATGCTGGATGGATGCGATCAGGAGCGCATTCATGGCCGGGGCGTCGACGCCGGGCGGCGGCTTGAGGTCTCCCTTCTGACCCGCCATCCAGATCATCAAGGCCCGCGAACGGGCCTCCGTGAGCCGCAGGACATGTGGGGACGCGTCCGATATCTCCCAGGCGACGAGCTTCTGGACCAGCGCATCTTCCCGGAGGGCGTCAAGAAATCCGACAGCGAGGCGCGCCATCAGCTCGGCGTAAGTCCTCGCTGGTTCGAGATGCTCGAGAGGCGCGAGGCTGGATTTCACCCAGTCGGCGAGATCGGCGCCGATGGCTTCGACAACGCCGTCCATGCCGCCAAAATACCTGTAGACGAGCTGCTTGTCGCACCCGGCGAGCCGCGCAACGGCGTTGACGCCAAATCCGCCGAAGCCGTTCTCGGCGAGCACCTGTTTGGCCGCTTCGACAATCGCCCGCCCAGTCGCTTCCCGGTCCCTCTGGCGCCTTGGTGTGGATGAACCTGTCATCCTGGTCTCCCCGTCGCCAGAGCAAAAGCGCGCCGCCGACAGCGACTGATAGGCAAGAAAACGCCAGACGTCGATCACAAAGTCACCGTATGGTGACTTTTCGCTTGTCGCTGCGTCCGGCTCGGGTTATGCGTATGTCACTGAAAGGTGACATACTGGATCCTCCGATGCTGACCGATGTGAACGATCACCCCGTGTCCTCCGGTCCGCGGCGGCTTCTCGGCGCGGTCTCGATCGTCTTCGCGGTTCTGTTCAACGTCCCTTACGCCGTGCTGGCGGTGACGTTCGACTATCCGGCGATCCTGCGACGGCCGCCGGGCGAGATCCTCGAGTTCTTCGCTCAAGGCGGCGCCGGCCTGATCCTGACCTGGCATGCGTTCGCCCTCAGCGCGCTGGCGCTCGCGCCGTTTGCAATTGCCCTTTCGATCACCCGCGATCGACTCTGGCGCCAACCGGGACTGGCGGTCGGGGCGGCTGTTCTCGGCGCCCTCGCGGGCGTCATGCAGGCGGTCGGTCTCTGGCGCTGGGTTTTCGTGACGCCCGCGCTCGCCCGCACTTACACCGATCCGGCGGCCTCTGCGGACGCTGTGCTCAACGCCACGCATGCCCTCGACCTCATGAACCGGTTTGGCGGCGTCGCGATCGGCGAACATCTCGGGCAAACCCTGACCGCGCTTTTCGTGGCCTGCGTCGCGGGGCTTCAATGGCGCGAGAAGTCGCCGATCACGGCGACAATCGGCATGCTAGCCGCCCTCGCCATCCTGGCCGGCACAGGGGAGGGGCTCGCAATCGCCCTCGGCGCGCCCGGCGACCTTTTCAGCCTCGCCACGATTGCCGGATTCCTGGGCCTGACGGTCTGGCTGATCGCCACCGGCATAGCTCTGGTCCGCCTGCCGGCCGAACGGCCGGGGGCTGGCCCGGAACACCCCACGCTCAATGCCGTCGGCGCATAGGCGGGCGGCGTTCGACGAACTGACAATGGATGCAGGACGGATCATGCTCGGGTCGCTCCGCACAACCGCGCTCGCCACAACCCTTGCACTGCTGGTCGCTCCGTCCGGCTTGGGCCAGGAGGTTCCGGCTGTGCCTGCCTCCGTGGGCGGCGATGCGTGCCCGCCTGCGCCAGCCCTGTGCGCGCGCCCCCGCGTTGCGCTTGTGCTCTCGGGCGGCGGCGCGCTCGGCATCGCCCACATCGGCGTTCTGAAGACGCTGGAGCAGGCGGGCGTCCAGCCCGATATTGTGGTTGGCACCTCAATGGGGGCTGTTGTCGGCGGTCTCTATGCGCTGGGCTATTCGCCTGCCGAACTGGAGGACGCCGTCACGACGCTCGACTGGCCGGCTGTCTTTGCGGGAAAACCGCCTCGCGACGCACTCTCCTACCGCCGGCGGCGCGAGGAGGAGACATTTCCGGCCGAGCTGGCGTTCAGTGTCGACCGCAAGGGACTTCGTCTGCCGCGCTCGGTGGTCAAGGACCAGATGCTCAATCTGGCCCTGCGAAACCTTGTGTCCACGCCGCCGCTGACTTCGTTCGACGACCTGTCCGTCCAGTTCCGCGCTGTGGCGACCGACATCGCCAGCGGCGAGCCCGTGGTTCTCGACAGCGGAGACCTTGCGGCGGCCATGCGTGCATCGATGTCGGCGCCGGGGGTCTTTGCGCCGGAGCGGATCGGCGATCGCGTTCTGGTGGATGGCGGACTGAGCAAGAACATCCCGATAGATGTCGCGCGCGACCTCGGAGCCGACATCATCATCGTCGCGACGCTGCAGGGACCGCTTCGTCCGGCGACGGAGCTGCGGTCAGCGGTCGATGTCCTGGAGCAGTCCATGACGCTTCTGGTGAGGACAAACGAAGCCGCCCAGCTGGCTCTGCTCGAAGAAGACGATATTCGCATCGCGATCGACTATGGCGGCCTGTCGACGACGGACTTCGACAGGGGCCGGGACCTGATCGCGATGGGTCGCGCCGCCGCCGACGCCGAGCTTGGCCGGATCGCTCCGTATGCGCGCAGCGGAGCCACAAGGCGGAAGCCGGAAACGCCGCAGGTCGACTTCATCCGGATCGAGAATGGCACCACGCTCGACGACGCCGTGATAGGCACACGCCTGTCCCAGGAGATCGGCGCCCCGCTCGACACCGAGGCGCTGTCACGCGATGTGGAGACCATTGCGGCGCTGGGCCACTTCGAGCGGGTGTCGTACCGGCTTGCGACAGAGGGCGACACGGTCGGCCTGGTTGTCGAAGGGGCGCCCCGACCCGCAGACGTGGCGAACATGCGCCTGGGGCTCACGCTCGACAACGACTTCCAGGGTGCGGGCGACTATCGCGCTTCCCTTGAATACAGGTCGCCGCCGATCGACCGCTACGGCTCCGAGATCAGGATCGAAGCTGTGTTCGGCGACCGGTTCAGGACATCTGCCGAACTCTTCCAGCTCTTTGCCCCGGACCAGGCGCTCTTTCTGGCGCCGCGCGCCAACATCGCGGTCCGCAACGTTCCGCTCTACCGGGCGGACGGATTCAAGACCGGTTCCTACCGCGCCTCCTACGCCGAAGCCCAGCTCGACGTGGGCGTGCAGTTCGGAGGCTGGGGCGAGGCGCGGCTTGGCGTGCAGCGGGGAACCGGCGAGGCCGAACTGCGGGAAGGCTCCGCCGATCCGCCCTCGGCGCCAATCGAGATCGGCCAGCTTGTGGCATCCGCAGGGGTCGACACGCTGGACAACCCTTACTTCCCTTCGGAGGGCGTCCGGCTGTCGACGCGGTGGATCGCGGGGGATCCTGCCCTTGGCGCCCGTTCGTCGTTCCAGACGGTCGAGATCGATACGACGTTTGTCGGGTCACGCGGCGCCGACGCCCTGATCCTGCAGGCTGAGGGCGGGGCGACGGTGACGGGCGACCTGCCGATCGAATCCCTGTTCCGGGTCGGGGGACTGTTCAGCCTGTCGGGATACAGGTCCGAGGAGCTGACCGGCGAGGCCTACGGCGTCGCCCGCGCCATCTACCGGAGGCGGCTGAACGAGGCCGAGCCTCTCTTCTTCGGCGTACCCATCTACTGGGGCGGTTCGCTCGAGGCCGGCGCCGCATGGGCGGACCGCCGGGATGCCGACATTGACGATCTTGCGCTGGGCGGCAGCGTGTTCCTGTCGGCCGACACCCAGATCGGCCCGGTCTACCTGGCCTATGGCAGCTCCGAAGGCGGCCGGCAGTCCGTCTATCTGTTCGTGGGCCGGCCATTCTAGGCGCCGGGATGCCTTTAGGGCTGTTCGCCGCAGCCGACGCAGCGATACTCGTTCGCCAAACCTGCCACCCACCGGCGCCATCGACTAAGACCGAGTCTGTGGAGGAATGAATTTCCCCGGCGCGCCCGGAACGATTCGAACGTCCGCCCCCCCCAGATTCGTAGTCCGCTCCCAAGGGATACGCGCAATTACGCCCTGATGCTGGCGACTACGCTAGAGCCCTGACATATATAGATATTTCCGGTCCACTTGGTCATCTTGGCTACCGAGAGCAGCGCAGCCGTTCGCTCCCGCCTGCTTCCAATATGCTTCCAAGTTCGGGACCGATGCCCAACGCCAAACGCAAGGAAAAGCTGACCAAGACCCTGGTCGATGGACTGTCGCCGGCCCGCTCCGAATATGCGGTTTGGGATACCCAAGTGGAGGGCTTTCACGTGCGGGTGTCGCCTGCGGGCCTGAAGACACTATGCGTCTTCTACCGGTCGAAGAGGAACCAAGCCCGTCGCCGGTCTCTGGGGCGTTTCCCGACCGTCGGTGTCGAGGAAACACGCCAAGAGGCGAGGCAGCTGATCGCTGCGTCCAAACGGGGTGAGGACCCGTTCGGCAAGCAGGACGCCCTGAAGGCTGTCCCCAAGCTGAACGCCTTCTGGGACACTTACTGGGCCGAGCACGCGGTACCCAAGAAGGCTGCCCGGTCGGCGCATGAGGATCTGCGGCTCTGGCGCATCCATCTGAAGCCGGCTTTGGGCGATCTGTTCATCGATCAGATCGACGCGAAGACCGTGCGCAAGTGGCATGCGGACAGGAAGGGCACGCCCGGAGCGGCAAACCGTGCGCTGGCCCTGCTGTCCAAGATGATGAGCCTCGCAGTCGCCAATGAGCTTCGCCCCACCAACCCGTGCAAGCACATCCAGCGCTATCCCGAGAACAGGCGTGACCCGAACGTTGATCCGGAACTTGCGGTAAAGCTCTGGGGGCTGGCCCAAATTGAGGAGCGGAAAGGGGACGCCGGCGCAGCTCGTGTGATGATGCTCATCATGCTGACCGGCGCGCGGCGCGGGGAGGTCCTGCAGGCGCGTTGGCGGGACTTTGATCTCTCTTCGTCCATGCCGCTGTGGCGCGTGCCGACCGAGCACATAAAGGGCGGGGAACGCCGCGGCATCAACATCACCCGAAATCTCAGCGCGGACACCGTGGCGCTCCTCCGGTCTTGGAAGGGCGAAGCAGGATCAGACGATCTGCTGTTTCCGAGTGTCAAAGGCGAAGGGGCCGCTCGGTACGATATCCGAGATCCGTGGGATCGCATTCGCAGGGCTGCAGGTCGCCCGGAGCTGCGTATCCACGACCTCCGCCACATGTTTGCGACGCTAGCGATCTTCAATGGTCACTCGCTCGACGAGATCGGAGAAACCATCGGCCACCGGGATCCCACGACCACGCGCCGCTACGCGCATATTCTCGCTCGCACAAAAAGTCAGGTCGCCAACTCAGTCAGTTCAATCGTCATCGGAATAACAAAATGACAGACTACCCAAAGTATCCCTTCGAAACGGAAGCGAAGACCAAGGTCGCAAAGGCGCTGATGCGCCGGATCCAGCGTGCCGATCAGACCCTCGAACTCGGCCGAGAAATCGCAGTCTTCCTGTTCGATGATCTTAACCGTGTAATCATCGTAGCGAAGGCTTTGTCCGGTGACCTGCAGGCCGCGATCGCGATTTTTGAAGAGCTACTACCGGGATGGGTCTACAAAGTTTGCCGATGCCATCTGTCGGATGACGCCTGGGTTATCCCCGACAGAAATGATCCGAAGCACGGCGCCCGGTTGAATGCCACGCTGGGGCCGTGTGAGAGACAGAGCGGGTGGAGCCACGGATTTGATGTCGATTTGAGGCCCCCACGTGGCCCATACCCCGCCGCTGCACTCCTGGTGGCGACGATTGGAGGCGTCGACGTGGCTCGCGCACGTGTCATGGAGTACCAGAAGCAGCTCGAGACTCAGAGCATCTGAGGACAACTTCGCTCCTGGAAGCTTCCGATGTTGAAACGCCCAATAGCACCGAAGACTGTTTATTGGCGCGCCCGGAACGATTCGAACGTCCGACCCCCAGATTCGTAGTCTGGTGCTCTATCCAGCTGAGCTACGGGCGCGCACTTGGGAGGGCGGGTTGTAGCGTCGAGGCCCCCGATGCGCAAGGGGGACGCGGCGACTGAAATTTTCCTTCGTTGTCAGGGGGACGGCGCGTTCGGCGCGGATCTGCCCGCGGCGCCTCTTCGGGCGACGGGGCAGCCCGTCTGGCCGGTCAGGCTGTCTTCCGGGCCCCGCCAGGCTGCGTCTTCCGCCGGCAGATACAAATCGGCCCTTGCACGAATGTTGCATTTAAAAACAATGTTAGGCGGGACCGGGGGCTGGGCATCCTTCATCCGGGGCGGGGAAGCAGGAGCCTGGGGGGCGATCCCCGAGGGGGGAGCCGAAGCCATGAGTGCAGAGCCCAAGACGGCGCAGCTGCTGATGGAATGGCAGGGCGGGGCGGTGGACGCCCGCAACGCCCTGATCGCGCGCCTGCATCCGGAACTGTCGGTTATCGCTGCGGCGCGCCTGCGCAAGGACCGCAACTCGTCCCTGTCCACCGGCGATCTCATCAACGAGGCTGTCCTGCGCATCGCCACCGCCGAGGGACTGTCGGTGTCGGACCGCGCCCACATGCTGGCGCTTGCCTCCCGGGTCATGCGCAACATCCTGGTCGATCACGCCCGCTCCAAATCGTCCAACAAGCGCAAGCACCAGAAGGTCGAACTCTGCACCCGCATCGAAGGCGAACAACGGTTTGATCTGATCGGGCTCGATTCCGCGCTTGTCAGATTGAAGGTCGTCGACAGCGACCTCGCGGAGCTTGTCGAGATGCGGTATTTTGGCGGCATGACCATCACTGACGTTGCGGAAGTGACGGGCTGGTCCGAACCTACGGTCAAGCGCCGCTGGATGGTGGCCCGGGCCTGGCTGCTGGACTGCCTTGAAAATCAGGTGACCGATGACTGAGGTTTCCCTCGACCGGGAAGCGCTCCGTCTGTTCGAGACCCTGCTGGAAACGGCGCCCGGCGACATCGAAGGCTGGCTGGCGGAACGGACGGCGGACCGTCCCGATCTTCTCAGCCGCATGCGTACGCTGCTGTCGGCGGACATGCGCGCCACGATGGCGACGGGCGGCGCGGTGGAGTCGTTCGAGAGCTTCGATCCGCCCGAGCGCCTGGGCGCCTATCGCATCGGCGCGCCGATAGGACAGGGCGGCATGGGCTCTGTCTTTCATGCCGAGCGCGACAAGGGCGACTTTGCCCACAACGCAGCCGTCAAGATCATCAAGCCGGGTCTCCTGTCCGAGCGGCTGGTCGAGCGGTTCCGGCGCGAGCGGCAGATCCTCGCGGGCCTCAAGCATCCCAACATCGCCCAGCTCTACGATGGCGGCGAGACCGAGGAGGGCTCGCCCTACATCATCATGGAGTATGTCGGCGGCCTGCCGATCCTCCAGTGGGCCGAGGCGCACGATGCCTCGCGCGAGGAACGCGTCGAGAAGTTCCGCCAGATCTGCACGGCGGTGGCGTTCGCCCACCGCAATCTCGTGGTGCACCGCGACATCACGCCGTCCAACGTCCTCGTCACGCCTGACGGCGTTGTGAAGCTGATCGATTTTGGCATCTCGCGGCCCGTGGATGAAGCCATCGCGGCCAGTCGCCCGGCCGGTCAGGCCTCGCTGCAGAGCCTCAGCCTGACGCCGGGCTACGCAGCGCCCGAGCGCCTCATCGGGGCCGACGTGTCGACGTCCGCCGACATCTATTCGCTGGGCAAGCTGCTGGAGAAGCTGCTCGCCAGCGAGGAGGTCAACCCCGAATTCGCGGCCATCGTCGCGCGGGCGTCCGCAGCTGTTCCGGCGGACCGCTATCCGACGGTCGAGGAGCTCTCGGCGGACCTCGACGCCTACCTTCAGAACCGTCCGGTAGCAGCCATGCCCGGCGGCGGCGCCTATCGCTTCCGCAAGTTCATCCGCCGGCATCGCTTCGCCAGCATCGCCGTGGTGTCGGCGACCGCCATTCTTCTGAGCGCCTTTGGCGCAACCGCCGTCTCATACGTGAACGCCGAGAACGCCCGGGCGGCCGAGGCGCAAAGGTTCGGCGAGGTGCGCCAGCTGGCCAACTACCTGCTGTTCGACCTGAACGAGCAGCTTCGCCGCACGCCTGGCAACACGGCGGCCCGCGCCGACCTCGCGCAGAAGGCGCAGGGCTATCTGGAGGCGCTGGAAAAATCGCCGCTGGCCGACCGCGCCGTCAGGCTGGAGACGGCTACCGGCTTTCTGAGACTGGCGGAGATCCAGGGATCGCCCCTGGAGCGAAATCTGGGCGAGCGCGAAGCCGCCCGCGCCAACTTCGACAAGGCGCGGGCTCTGTTCGCAGCCCTGCGCATGGATTATGGCGACGCGACCGATATTCTGCTGCCGGAGTCCCGGCTCGAGACGAACGCGGGAATGGCCGCTCTCTATGGCGACGCGGACGCCGACAGTGCCCGCAAGCTGCTGGACCGGGCGCTGGCGCTGATCGAGCAGGTCCCCGAGACGGATCGCGGGCCAGAGTGGCATGTCGCGCGCGCCAATGTCGCCGAGTCCGATCTGGAATACATGGCCAGCAACGAACAGCCCGACGAACTCAAGGCGGCGGCGGAGGCCCAGATCGCCCGCATCCAGGCATGGCCCGAGGCCGCAAAGGCGGGGACGGATGACGAATTCCTGATCGCCACAGCGCGCTATAACCTAGGCGCGGCGTTCCAGCTGACGAGGGACGACGCCTCTGCCTTACCGCATTTCGCGGCTTCGCACGATGCTCTCGTTGCGCTTGAGGCCGCATCCCCGGGCGATGCCAACCTGCTGTACTGGATCGGGTGGGCGGGCGCCGAAGCCTACGCCGCAGGGGTCCGGCAGGATGACGCCTCCAAGTTCGAGCGCTTTCTGACGTCCTCCTCCGAGGCCTCCAGACGTTTGGCGGCCATCGAGGACAAGGACGAGTCGGCTTACGCGCTGAACATGATGTCGGGCGAGCTTTACGCCCAGCACCTCTCGAACGTTGGGCGCTATGAGGAGGCGATTGCCGAGCAGCGCCGCATCATCGACGAGCGCAAGCGCCGGATCGGCGGCGTGACCAACGAGCGTATCGGGACCGATCTCGCCTTCAGCCAGATGATCCTTGGAACCATTGCCCGGAAGGCGGGAGACCGGGCGCTGACCTGCGAGATGTACACCAGCGCCGACGCGATCTTCACGCCCATCGACAAGGCCGGCAACCTTATTGCCTTCCAGGCTGCCTTCCTGCCGGGCATTCGCGCCAACGTGGACCGGTGCCGCAACGGCGAGCCCCTCTCGGCTTTCCAGCCCGTACGTTAATCGCAGACGTCTGCCCGCGCCTCGCCGCTCCGGACCTTTGCGCCGGCGGCGCAGGCGCGTGCCCCGGACGCGGTCCAGGCATCCCCCAAAAAAAATCGGCGGGTTCAGGTTCCCGCGTGATCCGGTTTCCCCGGCTTCTCCGCCTTAATCAGTAGAAGGTCCTGAAGGGGATGAAGCGACATGAACGACCCGATCCAGATTCCGGCGGAATACCTGCCCATCATCGACGCCATCTACACCGGCACGATTGTCTTCACAGCGGTCTGGCTGCTGCTGGTCCTGCTGATCATCCTGCGCCGCCGCGCCTCGAACCTCACGCCGATCCATGCCGCCAAGGTCAACCGCAACGCGACGCCTGACTTCCTGTCGGTCGACCACAAGAAGCAGAAGCAGATGCTGAAGGACGGCGCGACCTACGACGCCGAACTCGACCGCCGCGACGCGAACCAGGAGAAGGCGGATCGCGAAACGCGCCGCGGGCCCGAGACGGCCATGTCCCGCATCGCCCGCCTGATTGCGCTGCTGATGTCGATCTTCACGCTCGCCACGATGATCGGCTCGGTCATCTTCAACGTGAACTACATCGGCGGGATGCTGCAGACCTACTCGGCTGGCGACCGCTTCATGTCGGTCATCACCAACCATCCGATCGCCACGTCCGTCGCCGTGATCGTCATCGGCTACCACATCTACAGCTACATCGCCGGCAAGAAGTGGCGCCCGGCCTGATCGCCAGTCTGATCGTCTGAAACCTGATCGCCAGCGCCCGCCAAACATCTCCAGGAACTGATCCCATGGTCACCGAAACAATCACAGTCAGCGATCCCCGGATCCTCGCCGAATTCATCAAGCAGGACCGCTTCAAGGGCATCTTCGAGAAGCGGATCGGCGTCCCGCCGGACCACATGGCTCTGCTGATGCGCAATGGCGAGTTCGTCGACGCTTACATTGGCGCCCACTTCTCGGCTGGCGGCATCATCCACCGGATGCGCGGTATCGTTGGCGGCTCGCACCAGATCAGCCTGCTGATTGCCGATCTCAAGACCTTCCAGCTCAAGATGCCCCTGCGGGCCACAAGCGCGGACAATGTCGAGATCGTCGGAACGGCGTCCATCGACCTCCAGATCAATCCGGAGAAGCCGCAAAACATCATCGGCATCATGCAGGCGCGGAAGTTCCTGCTGAAGTCCGACATTCTCGAACGCATCAAGTCGCACATCTCCGACCGCGTCGTTGAAGCCGCCGTTGGCCGCATGAAGGCGGAAGAGCTGCGCGGCAATATCGGCTTGCAGGACAAGATCCAGGCCGACCTGATCACGGAAGTCGAGCGGGTCGTCGGCGACCTTGGCGTGCTGATCCGCGCCGTGTCGGTCGAATGGGCGGTCAACGAGATCGAGCGCGAGGCGATGGACCGCGCTGTCGCCGAGCGGCAGCAGGAGCAGATGGACTACCGGCTCGCCACCATCAAGCGCGAGCTCGCGAGGACGATGGAATCCGAGACCGTCCAGATCCAGGCCAATGTCGATCTTGCGAAGCTCCAGGGCGCCAGCGAGGCCGAAATCGCGAAGATGGTGCTCGACAACGAGCTGTCCTTCGTCGACGCCCGCGAAACCGGCCAGCGCGTCCAGGAGCTGAAGGCGCTCCAGCACGAGATCGAGGTTCTGGAGCGCGAACGCGCTGTTCAGATGAAGAACGCGCTGGAAGACGCCGACCACGTCGTCAACCTGACGGAACGCCAGGCGAAGCTCAGCGCGCTCGAGCGGGACATCAAGAAGCTCGACGTCGAGCTGAAGATCCAGCTGGAGAGCGCCGAGGCGATGGCGAAGATCGCCATCCAGAAAGCTCAGGACGCCGCCGCCGTTGCGAAGATCGCCGCGCTTCAGGAGGTCGAGCTGAAAGGCTTCGCCGAGGAGACTGTCATCAAGGACAACTCGGCGAACAACCAGACCCAGCGCGAGATCAATGTCATCAACGCCAACGCGGCGGTCAAGCAGGGCGAGCTCGGCATTTACGCGGGCATGTCGCCCGAGCAGATCCTCGCCGTGAGCGCTGGTCTCAGCCCGGCTGTCGCGGCGGTGCTGGCCGAGCAGGCCAAGGCGTCGGGACAGGGCAACGCCCAGACCATGGCGATCATGCAGCAGATGGTCGATCAAGCTAACCGCGCGCACGTCCAGTCCGAGCAGCAGGCCCGCGCCATGTTCGAGATGGGCATGAAGGGCGCGGTCGGCGTCTCCCACGGCGCTGGCGGCAAGTCCGCAGGCGCCGCGTCCGCCGCCATGGGCGAGGAGCCCCCGAAGGCTGCCGGGTCCGAGTGCCCGAAATGCCATCACGTGAATGCGCTCGACATCCGCTTCTGCCGCAATTGCGGAACCCAGCTCCGGACCAACTGAGATGATGACGGACCCCGTCAACGCCACAACAGTCAGCTCCTGCTGTTTTAAGACGGCGGCTGACGCGTCGGCCTCCTTCTGCGGCGACTGCGGCAAGCCCGTCCTGCGCTGCATGGCGTGGGCGGAGTGCGGCGGCCTGGTCGGCGACGACGGGCGCTGCACGGTCTGCGTCCGGCCCCAACTCTTTCTCGACAAGGGCGCCGTGCGGGAGGTGAAGGTCGGCGGACGCATGGTCCTGCCGCTCCTGTTCCGGAACGATGCAGCTGTGGGCCGTCCGCTGTTCGTAACCCGCGTATGGGTGAAGGAGGGCAATGGCGAGCGTGTCCAGCAGGAGCTGGCCTGGGAGCGTCTGGATGGCGGCATGGCGCTGCCGTGGTCGCTGCAGACCAGCCCGCTCGATGTGGCAGGCCGGGTTCGCATCGAGATCAGCTTTGCAGTGGCCACGCGCTATCGCTGGAGGCAGGAGACGTTCCTCTTTGTCGCCGAACTCGACATGGAGGCCGAAGGCGGCGGCGAGCTGGTCATCAACCAGACAATCCACGCCTCGGACGCCGCCACCGCCTACGCGCCGATCCGCATCGATCCGTCGCGAATGGCCAAGGCTGCTGCAGCGATCCAGCCAGCGCAACTCGCCCTGGTGCGCGGTGAGAGGCTTGAACGGGCCGAGGCGATCCGCGGATATCCTGACGACGGCGCCATCCAGCGCGGCGCCCGGCTGCACTGGAAGGGCTTTGCCTCCAGCGAAGCCCCGATGGACGGGCCGATTACTGCGCCAGACAGCCTTCTGGGCTTTGGACGCGCACTGACCCGCCGCAGCGGCGGCGAGGGCGATGTCCGCCTGCTCGTGCGCGACGCGGACGGCGTCATCGACGACGGCCTGTCCGCCGCCATCTCACGCCGTCACCTCGATCTCTTCATCCAGGATGGCCGCCTCTATGTTCACGCCGCCGGCGGTACGGGCCTCCTCCTGAACGACCGCTCCCTTGGGCGCGGGTCGATCGCACCAATCCAGGACGGCGACACCCTCAGCGTCCTGCCGATGGCGAAGTCCGCCATCTCCCTCACGTTCAGCTTCAAGGCGCACCACCGGATCGTGGAAGACATCACGATCCAGCGCGCACCGGCATTCAGGGAAGCCACACGCAGATGAAGTGCCCATTCTGTCAGGCCGCAAACCCCGCCGACGCCATCTACTGTGGCGAGTGCGGCAAGCGGATCGTTGAGAAACTGGCCTTCCAGGAAACGGACGCCAGCGCCTTCGCCAATGAATCGACTCGCCGCCCGTCCGATGGCAACCGTCACATACTGGCGCCGGGCGAGGTGTTCGCAGGCCGCTACACCATCGCCGCCGTCATTGGCGAGGGCGGCATGGGCACCGTCTACCGGGCCGACGACCGCGTCACCGGACAGAGCGTGGCGCTAAAGCTCGTTCGCGCCGACCGCCTCGCAGGCACAGGCGCTGTCCAGCGCATGATCCAGGAAGGCATCACCTCCCGCGACATCCGCCATCCGAACGTCGTCGCCGTCTACGACGTGGGCGAGGCCAGCGGCCAGCCCTACCTCTCGATGGAGCATCTCAACGGCCTCTCGCTGCGGTCGTGGACCCGCCAGCAGATGGCCGCCGGAACCGACTGCTCGATGAAGGCGGCATCCCGCATCGTTCTCGAAATCCTTGCAGGCCTCGAAGCCGCGCATGCAGCAGGTGTCGTCCATCGCGACCTCAAGCCCGAAAACGTCATGCTGCTGTCGCAGCCGACGGACGACGCCGTGAAACTGAAGTTGCTGGATTTCGGGATCGCCCGCGCCGGCGGCGCCACCGACACTGGCATGACCTCGACCGGCACCGCCCGCTACATGGCGCCGGAGCAGGCGACGGCCCCGGACGCCGTGCAGCCCTCCGCCGATCTCTATTCGCTGTCGGTCATGTTCTACGAGCTGCTTGTAGGCGTGGTCCCGCAAGGCCACTGGCAGCCGCCGAGCGGCGGCCGGTCCGATGTGCCCCAGGGCATCGACGACCTCATCCAGCGCGGCCTCTCGAATGCGCCCCGGTCGCGCCCGCAGTCCGCCGCCGAGTACCGCGGCCTGCTGGAAACCGTGCTCAAGGGCGGGAAGGCTCCCAAGCCAGAACCCAAGCCAGAACCCAAGCCCGATCCGAAGCCGGTTCCGAATCCGTTCGCCAACATCTGGCCGCCAAAAGGGAAACAGTGGATCTGGTGGGGCGCCGCCGCCGCGGTTGCGGTCGCCGCCTTCGCGATGAGCGAGATGGACATCGATCCCGGCACGGGCCCCACTCCCGAGCCTGACTGGGTGCAGCGCGAAGACCCGGTCGGGCCCGTCATCGGCCCCACGCCGCCTCCGGCCCAGCCTTCGTTCACACAGCTGAGTGGCCGCTGGTATGACGATTTCGGCAATGCCTGGAGCGTCCAGGTCAATGGCAATGGCGGATTTTCAGGGCGCGCCACCAGCGGGGACCTGCGCGGGTGGATCATGGAGGGCGGCTTCTCCAACGGCTACGCCCAGCTGACCATCGGCCAACCTGGCAACCCGGTGGCGAGCGTCTCAGGCACGTTCGACCAGTGCCACATCTACTACAGCGCGCCGGACGCGATGGGCAACGTTGGTCCTCGCGAGATCCACTTCAACCACGGGGCCAATACCTCATGCTGATCTCTCGCACCCTGATCGCTGGACTGGCTGCGACTCTTCTGGCGGGCGTTTCCGCCTGCAAGGCGCCCATTCCGGGACGCACTGCGGAAGAGCAGGCGGCAAAATGGTCCTCCGCAGAGTGGCGGGACGACATCGGCAATATCTGGCAGGCCACTGTCGAGGGCGGCAAGGTGACGGCCAGAGGCGTCGCCGGCGCCTCGCAGGGCCTGACGCTCAGCGGCGCATTCACGGCAGAGGGCTTGCCCTACACGATCGCGCTGCCGGATGGCTCGGTGATCGCAGAAGGCGAGGCGAAGCTCGTCGACGAGAGTCATGCCCTCTTTGCAACCCGCCTGATCAATGGCGAGACCAACGCCCACGGGCTGCTGCACTTCAATCACGCAGCCACGATCTCCACGATGCTGGAAGCGGCTGGCGGCCAACCCATGCCGCAGGTCTCGGACCTCTCGGGCGCGTGGATGGACGATGGCGGCAATGTCTGGGCGGTCTCCATCGACCGTGACGGCAAGCTTCTCGGCGTCGGCGCGAGCGGCGCTGTGATCGGCGGCAAGTTCGAGGGCTCGCTGGCAGGGGGCAAGCTGACCTACGTCGCAACCGGGCCGGACGGATCGTCGATGGCCGGCGGCGGCGAGTGGGACGGCGGATGCCATGTCTCCTGGCGCACCCTCGCTGAAACGCCCCTGCTCGAAAACGGCGGCGCTCTGCACATCAACCACGCACCTGGCCAGAACTGCGACGGTACATGGCAAGGTTCCGCCGAAACGCCGCTCGACGGCGCCGTCAACGCCGATTTGTCGGGCCCGCGTGATCCGGTTTCCGGAGAAACGACGCCATTAGCTGATGAGAGGGGTCCTGTGGACCTCACGCCGAAATAGGTCCCGGTTGGGGGCCTGGGGAGTCCGAACGTCATGTCGCGCAGCAGGAAGCTTCTCGGCGGGTGCATCCCGGAGACGACGCCCGCTCCGGCGCCCCAGATGCAGGTGCTGGCCGCCGCCCAGCCGCCCAGCGAGGTCGATCTGCGTGACATGTGTTCCCCGATCGAGCACCAGTACAACATCGGCAGCTGCACGTCGCAGGCTGTGGTCGCCGCCCTCGAGTACCACCAGCGCCGCCTCTACGGGCAGCACACCGATCTCTCGCGCCTCTTCCTGCACTTCAACGCGCGCCGCATGGCGGGCAATGAAGGCAAGGAGATGGGCTCATCCCTGCACCAGTGCC